>DHNQ01000021.1:0-90187 GCA_002409595.1 Dysgonomonas sp. UBA5412 | reverse complement strand
AAAAAGCTATATATTTGCAGTCCAAAAAATTAATTGTTTCGAAAATAAAAAAATAAGAAAATGACAAAAGCTGACATCGTAAACGAAATTGCGAAAAATACAGGTATAGATAAGGCCACTGTATTAAAAACAGTTGAATCATTCATGGATGTAGTTAAAGACTCTCTAAGCAAGAATGAAAATGTATATTTAAGAGGTTTCGGAAGTTTTATCGTGAAAACAAGAGCTCAAAAAACAGCTCGCAATATTTCTAAAAACACGACTATAATTATCCCTGCTCACTCAATACCAGCCTTCAAACCGGCTAAAACTTTCGTTATACAGGTAAGAAAGTAACAAACAAGTATTTTCAAAATTATTAATTACTAAATATAAACGACATGCCAAGCGGAAAGAAAAGAAAAAGACATAAAATGTCTACGCATAAGCGCAAAAAAAGATTGAGAAAAAACAGACATAAAAAGAAAAAATAAGTCGAAACTCTTTCTTTAACGGAAATATACGAGAACAAACTTACAAATTGTCTAATTTTAAGTTTGTTCTTTGTGTATTATATGCAACAAGCTTCCGTAATCAAAGAAGCTCACTCTATTTTCAGGTTTAAATAAAGAACATATTTAAATCTTTAATAATCAAACTCTAAATAATTTTTATGAATAGCGAACTAGTAGTCGATGTTCAACCCAATGAAGTCTCAATAGCAGTACTTGAAGACAAAAAGCTTGTCGAACTGCAAAAAGAAGGAAGAGACGCATCATATGCGGTAGGGAATATCTATGCCGGCAAAGTAAAAAAACTGATGCCCGGACTCAACGCTGCATTTGTAGACATAGGATACAAAAAAGACGCTTTTCTTCACTATTTAGATCTTGGTGCTCAATTCAATTCAGTCGATCAGTTTTACAAACAGGCTCTACTCGACAAGAAAAAATTCCCGAACATATCAAAAATGAAACTGTTGCCCGATATAAACAAAAACGGGTCTATCAGCGACATTCTAAAACCGGGACAAGAAATTCTTGTACAAATAGCAAAAGAGCCAATATCGACAAAAGGCCCCCGCCTTACGTCAGAACTATCCTTAGCAGGACGGTTTCTGGTTGTTATTCCATTCAATGATAAAGTATCTGTATCACAAAAAATAAAATCGAAAGAAGAAAGAGCCCGTTTACGGCAACTGATACAGAGCATTAAGCCAAAAAATTTCGGTGTTATAGTAAGAACTGTTGCGGAAGGAAAAAAAGTAGCCGACCTCGATACAGAACTGAAGACTCTTGTGAAAAGATGGGAAGACAATCTCCCCAAAATACAAAAAAACAAATTACCAACACTTGTTTTTGAAGAAACTGGACGCATTGTTGCTCTCCTACGAGATGTTTTCAACTCTACCTTCCAAGAGATACATACAAATGATCTGGATACAGGAAACCAAATCAAAGACTATATCTCATTTATAGCACCCGAAAAAAAGAATATTGTAAAGCAATATACCGGAGAACTTCCAATATTTGACAATTTTAATGTCACAAAACAAATAAAAGCTCTTTTTGGAAAAACCGTAACGTTTCGTAATGGAGCATATTTGATAATAGAACACACCGAAGCCCTGCACGTGATAGACGTAAACAGCGGCAATAGGTCAAAAAACCCGGAAGCCGGACAAGAAAACAATGCTTGGGAAGTGAATTCCGCAGCAGCAGAAGAGATCACACGACAGCTAAGATTACGAGACATGGGGGGCATAATCGTAATCGACTTTATAGATATGACTGAAGGCGAGCACCGCAATCAACTGGTATCCAGAATGCAGGAACTGATGGCCAATGACCGCGCAAAGCATAATATACTTCCATTAAGCAAATTCGGCTTGATGCAAATAACTCGCCAGCGCGTTCGTCCTGAAATGGAAATCACAACAACCGAGATTTGTCCAACATGTTTCGGGAAAGGTGAAATACGACCATCAATATTATTTACTGATACTTTGCGTATGAAGATCAGTTATCTTGTAAAAGATCTAAAAGTAAAGAAATTTACCTTGCATATACATCCGTATGTTGCAGCATTTATCAATGAAGGACTCGTCTCTCTGAAATGGAAATGGAAATGGAGATATGGAATGGGAATTAATATTATACCTAACCAAAATCTGGCATTTCTTGAGTATCATTTTTACGATGAGAGCGGCGAAGAAATTGATATGAAACAAGATTTTGAAATAAAATAGATAATGCTCCAAAAGACATAATTCCAGATGGAAAGCTTTTGTTCATTATTTAAAATCTAATAAAAAGAGAGGTTGAAAACATTACAACTTCTCTTTTTCATATACTATCATTTATTAAATAACAACCTAAGCGATAAAAGATTTGGGGATGCAATGAATCGACAGAAAACTTTATTACCTTTGTATTAAAGGCTATTGAGTCCTACATTTTTGATGAGTACAAACAAGAGTATATACAATCTAGGAATCTCTTTAAGTGGAGGAGGAGCAAAAGGTTTTGCGCACCTAGGCGTTTTGCAAGCCTTAAACGAAAAAGGATTATATCCTGATGTCATTTCAGGGACGAGCGCCGGAGCATTTGCCGGAGTTTTATATGCTGACGGGTACACACCGGAAGAAATTATTTCGTTTTTTAAAAAGAAAGTTTTCAGAGAGTTTGCCGAATTTACAATACCACATGGTGGATTTTTCAAAAGTGACGGATTTCAGTCGTTCTTAAAAAAACATCTTAGAGCACGTACTTTCGAGAACCTGAAAGTTCCATTAAATGTTGTAGCTACTGACATAGAGCATGGCGAAAGTCATACTTTCAAAAGCGGGCCTTTAATTTCGGCAGTAATAGCATCTTGCTCTGTACCTATCATCTTTCGCCCCGTAGAAATCAACAAGCATTACTACGTTGATGGAGGACTATTCAAAAACTTTCCGGTATCAACTATACGCCGCGACTGCGAAAAGATAATAGGAGTAAATGTAAGCCCTATCACTAAGTCTGAATTCAGAAGTTCTATAAAGTATATAGCCGAAAGGTCGTTTCATTATATGTCCGGCTCCAATACACTCTTGGATCGTAATTTATGTGATTATCTTATCGAATCCTCATCTTTATCTCAATACTCGATGTTCGATTTGGAGCATGTGCAGGATATATATCAGGCGGGATATAACCTCACGTTAGATTTTTTTGAAGACAAAAAAGAATCTTTGAAAAAAGACTTTCCTCACATTGCTTTTTAATTGACATCTGTCTGTATTTTAGTATTAACTCTGTTAATTATAATATAATGAAAGAGAAAATATTTATTTATCAAGTTCTGCCCCGATTATTCGGAAATAACAAAAATGTCAACAAAGAAAATGGTTCTTTAGAAGAAAACGGAGTTGGGAAATTCTCAGCCTTTGACGACAAGGCATTGAAAGAAATAAAAAAAATGGGATTTACCCATATTTGGTACACAGGAGTATTAGAACATGCTTCAAAGACAGACTATTCGACATACAATATACAAAAGGATAATCCGAATGTAATAAAAGGAAAAGCAGGTTCGCCTTATGCTATTCGAGATTATTACGACGTCTCTCCCGATTTGGCAGATAATGTGGAAGGTCGGATGAAAGAGTTTGAGGAAATGGTAGACAGGACTCACAAGAATGGCATGAAAGTGATTATTGATTTCGTTCCTAATCATGTTGCCAGACAGTATCATTCTGACTCTAAACCTACAAAAACAAAAGACTTTGGAGAAGGAGATAACAATTCTGTTTTTTTCGATCCCGATAATAACTTTTATTATATACCGAACCAAAAATTAGAACTTCAATTCTCTACCGAAGAAGGGAGTGAACCATATATAGAATTTCCGGCAAAGGCAACAGGTAATGATTGCTTTTCTAACAAACCCGGCATCAATGACTGGTACGAAACAGTTAAACTGAATTATGGGGTCGACTACGGAAATGGAAATACCAATTGTTTTACTCCTATCCCCGATACTTGGCTCAAGATGAAAGATATTTTACTCTTCTGGGCTGGGAAAGGTGTTGATGGATTCCGCTGCGACATGGCAGAAATGGTCCCCGTTGAGTTTTGGAATTGGGTTATACCAAAAGTAAAATACAAAAATAGATCATTATTATTCATAGCCGAAGTATATAATCCGGATTTATACCACAATTATGTACATTGGGGGCTATTTGACTATCTATACGACAAAGTAGATCTTTATGATACCCTTAGAGATGTAGTTTGTGGAAGAAAACCAACATCTGAAATCACCTTTTGCTGGCAACGAATCGGAGATTTACAACCTAAGATGTTGAATTTTTTAGAAAATCACGACGAACAAAGAATCGCTTCTAATTTTTTTGCCAGAGATCCATTCAAAGCAGTCCCTGCAATGGTAACTACGGCAACTATGCAGACGAACCCTGTAATGATCTATTTTGGTCAAGAGTTAGGAGAACGAGGAATGGACAAGGAAGGTTTTAGTGGAATTGACGGACGAACTTCTATTTTTGACTATTGGTCTGTCGATTCTATACGCACTTGGAGAAATGGAGGGGCTTTTAATGGCTCGGGACTAAATGAGCAACAGATCAAATTGCGCAAATTCTATATTAAGTTGATCCAGATAGCTAAGACAGAGGAAAGTATCAACGCCGGAAAGTTTTTTGACCTGATGTATGCCAATTATGAAAATCCCGAGTTTGATTCTACAAAACAATATGCGTTCATTCGTTCTGCTAAAAAAGAGTTTATAATTGTAGTTAGTAATTTCTCAGATCAGGAAGCTAAAGTTGTAGTGAATATTCCGCAGGAAGCATTAGATTATATAAATATTGATCTTTCGAAGATAAAGAATGCGAAAGAGCTGCTTGGAAACCGAATCTTCCCTTTAGCTCCTAATTGGAATAAGTCTATACAAACTATAATAGAGGCAAACTCTGCAAAAATCATCAAATTTTCTATGGAATAAGCACCTCTATAGTAATTTGTTTTTGCTAATTTTACGGCTTGTAACTAAATATATAACTATAATCACTTTAAAGATTAACGAAGAAATGGATACGAATGTACCTTTTAAGATTTTCTCGGGGTCTAATTCCCGTTATTTAGCTGAAAAAATATGTACAAGCCTAGGCTGCCCTCTCGGGAAAATGAATATCGAACGATTTGCTGATGGCGAATTTTCGGTATCTTACGAAGAGTCGATCAGAGGATGTCAGGTATTTTTGGTACAATCGACATTTCCTTCTTCCGACAATCTGATGGAGTTATTATTAATGATAGATGCTGCTAAAAGGGCTTCTGCTCATTCTATTGTAGCAGTAATACCTTATTTTGGTTGGGCTAGACAAGACAGAAAAGACAAGCCGAGAGTTTCGATCGGGGCTAAGCTTATTGCAGACATGCTTGCTGCTGCCGGCATCAATAGACTTATCACAATGGACTTGCATGCGGATCAGATACAAGGATTCTTTAATGTCCCTGTCGATCACTTGTATGCTTCTACTATATTTGTAGAATATATAAAGTCTCTGGATAAAGACAATATCGTTATAGCTACACCGGATGTTGGCGGGACTAAACGCGCCAGCTCGTATGCAAAATATTTTGGAGTACCAATGGTAATTTGCTATAAACTAAGAAAGAAAGCGAATGAAATCTCTGAAATGCAAATCATTGGAGATGTTGCAGGCATGGATGTTTTACTCGTAGATGATATTGTAGACACTGCCGGAACAATAACTAAAGCTGCAGATTTGATGATTGCCAGTGGAGCGCGCTCGGTACGGGCTGTGGCTAGCCATGCAGTAATGTCAGATCCGGCATCGGAACGTATCGACCAATCGGGTCTTACCGAAATGGTGTTTACAGACAGTATACCTTACTCAAAAAAATGTGAAAAAGTAGTAGTATTATCAATCGCAGATGTGTTTGCTAATGCTATACGAAGAGTGCTTTGTAATGAGTCTATTAGTTCTCTTTACATCCTATAATACAAACAAGATTTGATTATATATTATCAAATAAGAAAAGAGAGATTTGATAATCTCTCTTTTTGTTTACGGTAAAATTCAGAATCCAAATTTGTATATATCATCAAATAAAGATACTTTTGCTACCTACATTTAATATGTTTTACAAAATACGATAATGAAAGTTCATCACGAAGGACGCGGCGTTTTAACAACATACTTCATCATACTTGTTCTACTTAACGGAGCATTATGGTATTTTTTTCATCATTTGATTCTTTCATACATTATAGGTGGAGCATCTTTAATATTATTTCTTATAGTATTAAATTTCTACAGAAGCCCTTATCGCCAATTTAAAGGTGAAACAGATGGTACAGTGGTTGCATCTGCTGATGGAAAAATAGTAGCAATAGAAGAGGTCTATGAAGGAGAGTACTTTAAGGATAAACGCATTATCGTTTCTATCTTTATGTCTCCTTTTAATGTCCATGCTAATTGGTATCCTATAAATGGAAGAATATTGATGTCAAAACATCATGACGGTCGCTTTATGGCCGCATATCTTCCAAAATCGAGTACGGAGAATGAAAGATCTACTGTTGTAATGGAAACAGAAGACAGTAAACATCAAATTCTGTTGCGTCAGGTAGCTGGTGCTATGGCCCGAAGAATTGTTACATACGCTCAGGAGGGAGAAATGGCTCATATTGATGAACATCTCGGTTTCATTAAACTCGGATCTCGTGTGGATGTTTATCTTCCATTAGGAAGTAAAATATTAGTAGAAATGGATCAAAAGGTTACGGGTAACGAAACTATTATAGCTAAATTTGGATAAAATAAGAATGAAAAGACATATACCTAACATATTTACATCACTCAATCTCTCCTCTGGCTGTATTGCAACAGTTATGGCTTTTCATGGTGAATATCTTTGGGTTGTGGTGTGGGTTCTTATCGCAGCTTTATTCGACTTTTCAGATGGATTCTCCGCCCGTTTGTTAAAAGCATATTCTCCTTTGGGTAAAGAGCTAGACTCTCTTGCTGATCTTATCAGCTTTGGTCTTGCTCCAAGCATGACAGTCTTTCATTTTTTGACAGAGAATACATACCGAATTTCTTCAAACTCTATCATCATAGAATATCTTCCTTATTTTGCATTTCTACTAGCCGTATTTTCAGCTCTTCGATTAGCAAAATTCAACATTGATGAAAGACAGTCAGATTCTTTCATCGGATTAAATACGCCGGCAAATGCCCTTTTTTGGGTTAGTTTTTGTTATGGCATAGTACACGATGCTCCTATGATAACAACATTGCTTGTATATACCGTATTGGTGGGAATATTATTATTCTCTTTACTTATGGTATCAGAGATACCAATGTTCTCTTTAAAGGTGAAAAGTATCAAGTTGAAAGGAAATGAATACCGTTATTTTTTGCTGATCTTTACTATTGGTCTAGTAGCATATATTGGTATCTTAGGCATCACCGGAGGCATATTATTGTATATTGCCCTATCCATTATTAACAACAAAAAACAGCTAGCGTAAGGTGTAGAAACGCATGTTGATAAATTTCACATGTTTTTTCACCTAAATGTTTGCGAGTTTCAGTAAAAAGCAGTAATATTGCAACCGATTTCGGGATAACCGCCGAAAATCAGGTCCTATAGCTCAGTTGGTTAGAGCATCTGACTCATAATCAGGGGGTCCCTGGTTCAAGCCCAGGTGGGACCACTAAAAAAAGCTTACAATGTATATTGTAAGCTTTTTTTTATAAGATAATTTAATTTCAATTATCATCTTTCTACCATATAATCAAGACCTGATCAGATCCTTCAACGATAAAAGATAAGCCATAAAAAAGCCTTTCTCAGATAATCCTGAATTTTGGACTTATCTGAGAAAGGCAAATATCATAAAACTTGAATAGAATAGATTAGAAAGTATATTTCAAACCAATCTGCCCTCTCCAACGGGAGTAATAATCACTATATGAACGCATATTGTAATCAGCGTCATGAAGAAACTGGAACTGCGAACTCTTACTGTTATATGTTATAGGAGTATAATAGGTAGCCGAGCCTCCAGCTGAAGAATAGCGTCCCCATTTCTTATTAAACATATTTCCAATATTGATTATATCGAAAGAGAATTCAAGCGAATGAATGGAATTCCCTACATTAAAGCTATACTTTTGTGCAAAATGAAAATCAAAATGATGTTCAAAGTCTTCATTATCTGCATAGCGATCATAATATTTACCCCTATTCTTACTCAAATAAGAGTCATTGGCTATCCATGCCTTCATATTGGCTTTTTGTTGATCCGCAGTATAAGCTTTAGTTGCTAAAAAAGGCATTTGATCGATCTGGGCATCTGTAGGAATAAATATCAAGTCATTGCCATTAGAGCTATCTCCATTCAAGTCTCCGGAATAAGTTATTGAATAAGGCGCGCCTGATGATCCGGTATATATAAGCCCCAGGGTGGTTCTCCAAGCACCTGCATAATCTTTGTGATAAAAAGCAGAAACATTTATACGATGAGGCACATTGAATGCAGAGAAACCCAATTCTGGATCATTCGAATTAGCTCTAGTATAATTGTAATTCCAGTTGGACTGAGCAACAGACGAAGTTCCACTATTCAAAGATTTAGATTTAGTAAAGGTATATGATGCCATTACATCCAGACCAAAATCGAATTTCTTTTCTCCCTTGAAAGACAGATTATAGGTATATCCTTTACTGGAATTAGATAAAGCATATATGTATGCATAGTCTGTACCTGTTGTTACTTTTTCGAACATGGGACGTTGATCAAATTCAAGACCGGAAACTGTTTGCCCTAATGTTGCACCATTTGTATTATATGCTAGATTTTCGTAGAGAATATCGTTTAATGTCTTTGAGTAAATTGCTTCTGCTGTCCAGTCAATTCCTCCGAGAGAGAAATCAACTCCTAAGTTTATACGTAGATTTTGAGCAAACTTAAAATCTTTATCAAACACATTTATGGTTTGAGATCCTGATGCAGCCAACTTGTTTGCATTTTCGATTTGTTTATTTGGATCTAAGATCAATGATAAATTATCTGTCGCAGTAGGATTAGATGGAGAAACCGAAATATCATATGTCGATAATTGTACCCCTGTATTTGAGAAGTTGTTACTTAACCAAACAAAAGGAATACGTCCTGTAAATATACCAACTCCTCCTCGCAACACAGATTTCTTAGATTCATCCATATTCCAGCGAAATCCTAGGCGTGGAGAAAATAATGGTGTACTACTTAATTTTTGATTAGTCTTATAATTCCATCCTTTTGATGCAGCATATTCATTAAATCCTGCATTTTCGGCAGGTTCATCAAAAAACAGAGGTATATCCATACGAAGCCCCAGAGTAATATCAAGATCATCAGTTGCATTCCATTTATCTTGAGCATAAAGACCTATTTGTCCTGCTCCAAAAGCAGCTTCCCAACGCGGATCTCCTGTAACAGCAACATTAGCCTGAGAGAAACGATAACGATTTATTTTTCCTGCATTGAAGTCATCCATATTATTATAATAGTAAGTACCATAATTATCTTGTATAAACAGGTTGGAGAAATTATAGAATTCGTTATGTGTCCCAAATGTGAAAGAGTGATCACCGTTATATAAAGATAGATTATCGGTAAAAGACCAAATATCCTGATCCAGCTTGTTGGCCATTGAAGACCGTTCATTTCCTATATTCACAGTTCCATCTTTCACATTGGATATGCTAATCATTGGAAATGGAGCACCGGGGTCACGTTCATCTCTTACACGGACATAAGATGCTCGAAATTCGTTACTTAGATTATTAGAGAGTCTACTTTGCAATTCTCCAACAAATGTATTTGTTTTGGATATAAAGTCATAACTATAATCTGATGAATTCAGATACGATGCACCACTGGTACTATTTAATTGCTTTGCAGAAACAAGACTCCATCTAAACGAGGCGTTGTGTTTACTATTAATATTCCAGTCTAATTTAATTCCGCCTTTATCCGATTTTGTATATACATCCGAATTATCAAATTGACCATTATATGCTACACCCTGAGCTTCGGCCATTTCTTTGATTTTATTCAGAGCTTCCATAGCTAATGTTTTATCTATTTTCGAAGCAGGAGACCCAAGTCCATATCCATTTGGATATTCTTTATTTGCCTTCTCATAATTAGCAAAAAAGAACAATTTATTCTTTATAATAGGCCCGCCAATGGTTATACCGGCTTGATACTCTTTCTGATCTTCATATTTCTCACTGGTTTTACCATTCATTAGCGTATACTTCCGTCCTATCAGATTTTGATTATTTCCAAAGCCATAGACCGAACCATGAAAAACATTAGTTCCCGACTTTGTTATCGCATTAATTCCTCCTCCTGTAAATCCTGATTGACGAACATCGAATGGAGCAATATTAACTTGTATTTGTTCTATTGTTTCCATTGATACAGGCTGAGAACCGGCTTGTCCTCCATTAGATCCATTAGAAGTTAATCCAAAAACGTCATTATTCATAGCTCCATCTATTTGAAAGCTATTATAACGATTGTTAGCACCGGCAAAAGACATTGCTCCACTATTGCTAACGCTAACCTGAGGGTTTAGTCGAACAATATCTGCAATGCCATGAGTGATGGATGGCATACGAGAGATTTGTTCCGAATTGATGCTCGCGGCTGCACCGGTCTTATTTGCATCAAATGGAGCTCTACCTACTATTACAACTTCTTCTAATTGTGACGTAGATTCTTTTAAGACTGCTGAAATATCCGTTGTTTGACCTAATACTAATGTTACTTTCGAAAAAACCAATGTTTCGTATCCAATATAGCTTATCTTCACACTATATGGTCCGCCCGCCCGGAGACCTTGAATAGAATAGCGTCCATCGGTGTTGGTGACTCCACCATAAAATGTGCCCGAAGGTTCATGAATAGCCTGAATAGTGGCTCCGATAATAACTTCATTGTTACTATCTGTTATCTTACCACTCATAGAGGAGGTCGTAACCTGAGCGTTGACAGTAGCTATCAACATAGACATGATAAGTAATAAATAGAATCTTTTCTTTAACATAATCTTTATTCATTAATAGTATAACACAAGGCTTAAAATATTTTAATTTCGAGCTAATTTCTTGTATTATTTTCACAAATAGATTACGCTAAAGACAAGATTGTATGAAGAAAAATGTAATATCAGAAGTATACTGATAATAAGGTCAATATACGATTATAGAAAAACAAAAACTATAATTTAGTCTTCTTAACCCTGAAAAGAAAAGCGAATAAGATTGCTAATATTAGAGAATAGAGAGCAAACGAAAACCAAATCATTTGCCAGTTTCTGATGCCATCTTGATCTGTAAAATAATCGACAACCCATCCACTTCCCTTAGTTCCAATAATAGTACCAACTCCATTTATCATAAAAATAAACATTCCTTGAGCACTTGCCCTTATTTGAGGAGACGTTTCTTGTTCAATAAATAGGGAGCCGGAGACATTGAAAAAATCAAATGCCATACCATATACAATCATTGACAATATTAGGAATATAAAATTCTCATTGGGATTGGAAATTCCAAACAATCCAAATCTGAAGAACCAACCAACGATACTCATTAGCATAACCGTTTTAATTCCAAATCGTTTTAGAAAAAAGGGTATAGCCAAAATGAACAACGCCTCTGATATTTGTGAGATAGAGGTTAAGATGCCCGGATGCTTAATGGTAAAAGAGTCTTTATATAATGGATTGTTAGCAAAATCGCTAAGAAATGGTTGTCCAAAAGTATTAGTAATTTGGAGAGCAGCCCCGATCAACATTGAGAAGAGAAAGAATAACGACATGCGGTAATTCTTCAATAATTGTAGTGCATCTATACCTAAAAAAGATCTGATCGACGTTTTTTCAAGAGATTTAATCGGCATATATTTAGGTAAAGTCAGAGCAAACAAACCGCAAGCAACAGAAAATACAGCAGCCAGATGTAATTGATATTTCATACTAGTCCACCCACACAGATCGACTAACCACATTGCACTTATAAAACCAATAGTTCCCCATATCCTTATAGGAGGAAAATCAGTAACAACATCCAGCTCTTTATTCTTGAGAGTATTATAAGACAAACTGCTAGCCAAACTTAATGTAGGCATGTACATCATATTATAAAGAAGCATAATCCAGAAAAAGGACGAAAAGGAAGTGATATAAGTTTGTAAAAAAAGAAAAACACCTCCTATTATATGACACACCGATAGTAAACGCTCTGCATTAACCCATTTATCAGCAATAACACCCATTAGTGGAGGCATTATTATTGCTGCAATTCCCATAGTTGCAAAAACACTCGCTATCTGGCTTCCATCAAAATGCAAAGTCCTATCCAGATATACACCTAGTGATGTGAGCCATGACCCCCAGATAAAAAACTGGAGATAATACATTGTTTTAAGATGAATCTTAATATTCATAGACTATATAAGGTAACATCAGTTATGAAAAGATTTTATTCAGCAAAAAAGCTAACCTCAACCCGGCCCGCTGCAATTGCAATTCCACCGTAGATTTATATCTATAAGGGTAATAATAAGAAAGTCTTTCATTAATATTTACCGATGAATATATCTCATTCGTAAACTGGTAAGTTTCAAACAGCCAGTCACCAACTGTACCATTCTGTAGCTTCGTCTTTTCTTTATTTGTCAATAGATTTAAGATATTAGCATATTCAGTATAACTATATTTTTCATAGTCTATCAGATCAGAATCCCAAACAGCATGAATATTAGTCGGTGTATTGAACCAATACACTGGGATTTTATTTCCTCCGAGATCCTCCAATCGTCCGACATGCATCGGCTGGTGTAGATCGCCTACTAAATGGATGAGAAAATATAATGCAATACGTCTTTCATCTTCAGGGGTGGCACTATTCTTTATCAAATCGCACAACTTGGGTATTTCGCTATATACATTTTCTTGTTGCACCGAGTTGGCAACATTTAATAATTCCTGTTTCGATAATTCGGATGGCACGTTCAAATAATGCCAGACATAAGTATGTTTCCATTGCCCTGTCGTATCAGATCTCACATTATCTGCCCATGTAGACCAATATGCCATAGGATAGCCGGACAGCAATTTGTCAACTTGTTTTTTGGTTTTCTTAGTAAGATTAGATTGTGCTATTTGTGCTATTATGCGATGTCCGGTAGGCCCCCATGCAAAAATACTTGAGAAAAGTCCTCCCAGAATTAGTATGTATATAATTAAAAATATTCTTTTCATAACAGTATAAGCTCTGATTATTTTATAATAAATTGTTCGTATTGCCTAACATTCCCATCATTTGCTGACGGTTTTACTCCTAGCAAATGGCAGAGCAAAGGATATATAGCAGTATTATCGAATGTTTTGCCTTTATAGTTTTTCTTGAAGTCAGGACCATAAGCATAAAAAATAACTGACATATCTTTATTCTTAGGATCATAGCCATGAGCACCTTTTGCTGAACCTGCTTTATATCCGAATTGCCAGCCACAATCAGCTACTACAATCACATCTCCGACATCGTTATTAGTTCCATAATTTAAAGATTTAGGTATATCTTTTTTCTTATAAACCTTAAGATGTTTTAATTTAGATAAAGCAAAAACGATGGAATCAACGTTGTGCGACCGGGCATAAATAGAAGTAGGATTTGCTCCAATAGCCCTCTCATACCATGATGGTTTCAGAGAATCATCTATTTTGTAATATCGTTCTGAAGAGACATCAGTCATGCCATGATCTGATGTTATGATAAGATTAACCTTTTCTGAAAAAGGAAGCATCGCAATTCCGTCTATCAATTTACCTATCAAACTATCAATCTTCAAAACCATATCCCCTGTTTCTACTCCTTTCGGTCCGGCACGATGTCCCGTTCCATCAGGTTCGTCCAGATACAAAGTAATCAAGCGCGGTCTTTCTTGTTCCGATCTGTTCAGCCATGCTAATGTTGTATCAACCCTTTGGGCAAAATTCAGTCGAGGCTTCTCAGCCCATACTTTATATAAATAGGGAAATGTATTGTTGATAGGAATATCCGATCCAACCCAATATACACTACCAGTCTTGACACCTTGGCGTTGTGCAGTAGCCCATATTGTTTCACCCTTATAGTACATAGGATTATTTCGGGTTATGGAGTCTCCCATATTATACTGTATGTTATTCTCTCTATCCCAGAATGAGTTGTTAATTATACCATGATGGTCGGGAACTAAACCTGTAATTAATGTATAATGGTTAGGAAAAGTAGATGCAGGATAAGACGGACGCATAGTTGCATATACTCCGCTTTTCTTTATTTTATCCAAATTAGGAGTGTTATGTATCTGAGGATAATCCTGTCTAAACCCATCTAAAGAGACTATGACAGTATAATTATCACCTTTGTCATATGCAGAATATAAAGACTGTGTAAAGAGAATAAAAAAAAGAGCTAATAAGATTCGAAAGGGATAGAGTCTCATACAAATTATTATTTTATATTCTTACAAAAGAAGAAACAAATAATTTCGTTAAGATTTGTATTTTGTTGCATTTTGGTTAATATTTCATCACTTTCTGTATTTACATGATCTCTATATTTATCCTATACTTCAACGGAAAAGGCCTGCAATATATAATTGCAAGCCTTTTTCTATTCTTTTGTTCTTAAGTCTATTTTTTATTAAACAGAATATACAGCATTTACATAAAGAATACTGTCAAAGTTCTAGCTCCCTGAGCTCCTCTTACCATAACAGCGCCAATATCAGCTGTTGCAGAAGGACCAAGCATGAAACAACCATAATTGTTTTTATCAAGATTAACATAATTATATGCTTCGTACATATCACGAACGATCTTTGTCGGGTCTAATAATATAATTAAATGTTGTGATAAAAAACCCAGAGCATCAAGAACCAAATCTTTCTCTGTCATCCATACCATTCCATTCTCCGAAACTCCAAATTCGGCTCGAATAATACCAACGTCTACATCTTCCAGATCGTGAGGATCGCTGATCTGATAAATATTTTTATTCCCTTTTATTTCGGGCGTAGCCGAACATATAACTTTTGCATCCGGATATAATTCAGAAAGAAGCTTTTGAGCCTCATCAGCATCTTTCACATTATGATAAGTAGCAGCCGCCAGAAGAAGATTTTCTTTAAACTCTTCTAAAAGAGGCTTTGTACTTTTATCAAATGTTGGAATATGGGGGTATGCATGTTCCTCCTTAGGTTTATTCTCCTTAATGGATGATAATATATAGTCTTTAGTGCTATTCATTTGTGTTCTTTTTTCGATTTGTTAAATACCATTCTCTGAATGTCTGTTTCGATAAAGAGATCATTTCCCTATCATTCTTATTTGTCCAAGGGTTTAGCTTGCTATATATAAGAAAATCAGGAACGACGGGTAACACCTTTTTTCCTACATTTTCAGCCATTCTAAACAAACTTGGATGTGCAAAGACTTCACCGGCAGCTTTGAATGCCAATTTACGACCTTCTGGCATATATCCAGCTTTATAAACCACCTTGCGCCATTTATAAATTTGATCTGCAATATCTATTTTAACAGGACATACCTCCGAGCATGAACCGCACAATGACGAATGAAAAGGAAGTTCACTATACTTCTTCACATCAAATGTCGGACTGAGAATAATTCCAATCGGACCGGAATATGTAGACTCGTACGCCAAGCCTCCGCTTCGTCTGTATACCGGACAAGTATTCATACACGCTCCACATCGTATACATTTGAGCGAATGCCAAAAATCGGCTTCTCCAAGGCGTTTACTACGTCCATTATCGGTAAGGATAATATGCAACTCTCCTCCCTTGTGAGGTCCGGTAAAGTGCGATGTATATTGAGTTGCCGGTGTACCCAAAGCACTACGGGATAACAGGCGGATAAATACACCTAAATCTTCTACTTTAGGCAAGATTTTTTCTATACCTATACTGGCAATATGTAATGGAGGTACAGAAGCACCTATATCAGCATTTCCTTCATTAGTGCAGACCACAAAAGAACCGGTTTCGGCAATTGCAAAATTAGCTCCGGTCATTCCGGCTCCTGCTCTCAAAAAGCGTGGACGAGCATTATTACGCATCGCCTCACATAAAGAATGGGGATCGGTGTCGTTCGGATCAGTTCCGATAGTTTTAGCAAAAAGTTGGGCTACATCTTCCGTTGTCTTCTCTATTGCCGGCATCACGATATGAGCCGGAGGTTCGTGGCTCAATTGCTGGATGCGTTCACCAAGATCTGATTCTGTAACTTCAATACCTTTCGATTCGAGAAAAGAAACCATACCGCATTCTTCTTGCAGCATAGATTTACTCTTTATGACTTCTGTTACCTTTTTAGTCTGAAGTATGCTATATACAATTTCATTATGTTCTTGTGCATCTCTAGCCCAATGTACAATAGCTCCTCGCGCCGTAGCATTTTTTTCAAACATTTCCAGATAATAATCCAGATTAGCCAGACTATGTTCTTTTATTTTTGAAGCTATTTCTCTCAATTCTTCCCATTCGGGAATAGTTGCAGCTATTTTATCTCGTTTGATTCTGGCATTCCATAAGTTTTTGTCATGTTCCTTTTCATGTACATTGTCTTTATGGATGAACCTTGCCGCATTTTTAACAACATCTACTCTATTTGTCATACTATTTATTTATAAAAGGTCCGCCATTCAATACTTGTGCTATGTGTAGAAACGGAATATGAGTAATTCCATTTTTGTGTGCTATACCTTGCTGGTGCATCAGACAAGACATGTCGGGTGATACAATGTATTCGGCTCCGCTGGAAACATAATCTGAAACCTTATCCAGTCCCATTTTGGCACTAACGGCTTCGTCAGTCACACAAAATGTACCTCCAAACCCACAACATTCGTCAGGTCTGTTCAGTGGCACAATTTCGAGTCCTTCTATTTTATTCAACAAGTCAGCAGATTTGTTGAAAGGTTTACCTAAGTTTTCTGAAGGCTTTGCAATACCTAAACCTCTGATAGAGCTACAACTATTGTGTAATGCTACCTTGTGTGGAAATTTTATATTAGGAAACGATTCTACTTTTAGCACATCATGCAGAAATTCTACCAATTCATAGGTTCTTTCCCTAACATGTTTTACTTCTTCCGTTTGCTCCAGATTATCATAATGAACACGAATCTGCTTAACACAACTACCCGCAGGTCCAACGATATAATCAAAGTCCTTAAAATTCTTGACAAACAATTCTTCGGCAGCTTTGGCACTTTCGAAATCGCCTTCGTTTGTCATTGGTTGTCCGCAACAAGTTTGTTCTAGCGGAAATTCAACCTCTACGCCTAACTTTTCCAATAATTCTAATGTTGCAATCCCAACTTCGGGATATATTGCATCAATATAACATGGGATAAATAGTCCAATTCTCATTCTATTGATATTTTATGTAAACTTATAAAGTCGATATATTCTTAACAATTGATATAGCTAA
Source organism: Dysgonomonas sp. UBA5412 (assembly GCA_002409595.1). Taxonomy (GTDB): domain Bacteria; phylum Bacteroidota; class Bacteroidia; order Bacteroidales; family Dysgonomonadaceae; genus Dysgonomonas. Next base: position 72,609 of record DHNQ01000021.1, on the reverse strand, counting down.
TAGGTTTGTTGCTATTATTATTTGTAATGAATAAAAATAGTTTAGTTGATCTGATCTACTGCCATAAATTGCAATTTATAGCAAATTACAAAATATATAAGAGACAGAAAACCGAATAGAGATATTTTTTACTCCGAAGAATCATTTTTATAAGAAATTAAGCTAATGAGAAAATAAAAAAAGATCACTGCAAGTTGCAGTGATCTTTTCTACTTATAAAAAGGCCGAAAACCTTAGCTATATAAAAGATAAAAAGATTAAAGTTTCTTAAGCCCTTTTGTCTGGCTCTTATCTGTAACAGGGAAGATGCTGATTGCATAACCTCCTCCGGAAACAGACAATTGAGACAACTTAGACTTATTTGTTACAATCACTTTACGAATAGTATATGCCTGAGGATTTGTTTTATAATCTGCATCTTTAGCATCGGCATAGATTGTAGCCACATATTGCTTATTAGCATCTAAGAAATCAAATGATATTTTAGATGTAAATGCATTATATCCTGCCGTATTTCCTACAAACCACTTATCTGTACCTTTAGCTTTACGCGCTACAGTAATATATTCTCCCGGTTCTGCTTCCAAATATTTACTTTCGTCCCAATCCAAAGCTACATCTTTGATAAATTGGAATGCATCTAAAAAGCGTTCATAATTTTCAGGAAAATCAGCAGCCATTTGTAAAGGGCTACTCATTGTTACATAAAGAGCCAATTGATTAGCCAACGTACTATTTACATGTGACTTGTTATTCGGATTTATTTTTTCAATATCCATTTCAAATATACCCGGTGTATAGTCCATTGGGCCTCCTATAAGGCGGGTAAATGGCAATAAGGTAACATGATTTGGCTTGCTTCCGCCAAAGGCTTGATATTCTGTTCCACGAGCCGATTCATTGCCAATCAGATTAGGCCATGTACGACAAACTCCTGTTGGGCGAACTGCTTCGTGTGCATTTACCATTATTTTATATTCTGCTGCTTTTTCGATAGCATATTGATAATGATTGTTGATCCATTGGCTATAATGATTCTCTCCACGAGGAACTATATTTCCTACATAACCACTTTTTACGGCAGGATATTCATATTTATTCATCAATTGATAAGCCTGATCAATAAAACGTTCATAGTTTCTGATAGAGGCAGAAGTTTCATGATGCATAATCATTTGCACTCCTTTCGATTTTGCATAGCGATGTATTCCTTCGATATCGAAATCAGGATACGGAGTTTGGAAATCAAATACAAAATCTTTTGAGTTACCAAACCAATCTTCCCATCCTATATTCCAACCTTCAACCAGTACTCCATCAAAGCCATGTTGTGCAGCAAAGTCAATATATCTTTTCACATTAGCAGTATTAGCTCCATGGCGGCCATGAGGCTTTACTTTAGAGTAATCTGTAACCCCAATCTGTACACTTGGCAAGTCGTTTGTATAAGACCAATCGCTTTTGCCTGTTATCATTTCCCACCATACACCCACATATTTCATTGGCTTGATCCATGATGTATCTTCTATCTTAGATGGATCATTCAGATTAAGAGTAATGTCTGAAGCTAAAATATCACGAGCATCGTCACTCACAATAATAGTACGCCAAGGTGAGTGGCAAGGAGCTTGTAGATGTCCTTTAGTTCCATTTGCATCAGGTGTTAGCCATGATTGAAAAACAAAATTCTTATCATCCAGATTAAGATGCATACATGCGTAATTGATCAAAGCTGCTTCGTGTAAATTGATGTAAATACCATCAGCTGTTTTCATCTGTAACGAGGTTTGCACACCAGTATCAGAAAATCCTGTCTGAGAGAGATTAGATTGTCTGCCTTGCGAATTGATCTCTCTTATTTCCGACAGTTTTGATGTATTGTAATCATACTCTTGAGTATCATAATCGCCCGGAATCCAATAGGCTGTATGATCTCCGGTCATGGCAAACTGAGTCAATTCTTCTTTGATTGCAAAATATGCAAGTTTGCTTTGTAATGGGAATTCGTAACGAAAGCCTAAACCGTCGTCAAACAAGCGAAACTTTAGAACCATAATCCTTTCTGTTCCTTTTTGAGTCAGGGTTACTGCCATCTCATTATAATGGTTACGAATATTTTTAGTTTCGCCCCATACCGGTTGCCAAGTTTCGTCGGTTGAAGAATTCTTTATCTCGGAAATGCTAAACTCGTCATAGAAAGACGGTTTATCTCCAAAAGATTCAAGTCCTAACTTACTGGTTTTGACTACCACTTTTCCTTTATAAGATAAATCATATGTAGGTTCACCTTTTGCGGTTACAGCAAAATTCGCTACCAGATTTCCATTGGGCGACCTTAATGTTTGCGACATAATAGTAATAGCTATTAAACTAAAACTTAAGAGTAATAATAATTTTTTCATCATTGCATTCTTTAATTTCTGGGTTCCATATACAAATTAGTATATACTTACTTTATAATTATTTTATGAGACTTTTCTTTTTCTCCTTCACTGGCTTTAATTATGTAAAATCCGGCAGACAGATTATCTAAATCTATCGTCTGATTATTAGATACATTTTTTTGAGAATACACTTTTAATCCTTGTCTGTTATAGACTGATACAACAGCATTTTCTATATTTTCTATTTTAAAAGATTTTTCACCCGTAGCTATAATACCTATTTCAGCTTCTGTAATTATATTATTGCTTATACGTTTCAAAGAAGTATTACTTTTTTCGATCGAATAATGAAGTGTAGATTCATTGAATAGAAAATAATACTTACCTGATTCTGATATAGAGAAACTTGCATTAGCAGCTCCTCCGGTGGTAAGTTTAGCCACACCATGTATGCCTGAAGCATTGCCCCAATCATCGGACGACCAATCTTGAGTATTTGCAAACTTAAATTCATAATTGCCTTTATCAAGGCTTATCTCATTACTTTTCCAATCATTATTACCTAAATAATACATTGGATGCTGAGAGAGCGACCAGTTACTGAAACTTCCTGCAACATACATACTATTGTTTATTTGCACGGGGGCAACATTATAACCTTCACCTACCACAAAAGAATGGGCTATCCCTGATTTCACAGCAATTGCTTTTATCTGTGTAGAGGCGGATATACGGATAGGTTCTTGATATAATATTGATGATGGAGACGGATCGCTACCATCGGTGGTGTAATAAATCACTGCACCTTCGGTTCGAGTTGTCAAAGTCAAGCTTATTGTTCGGTCATAATTTCCTCCACGAATACTAAACTCGGGACTCTCGGCTTGATAAGTATGACGGGTTATTCTATATATGCGACAACTGTGAGGTGGTATATTTTCGGAAATAAAAGTGCTTAATCCTAGATCTTTATGTTGCCACAAATCTCTTACATGACCTTGCTGTATTCCCAAATCACGTTGAAAATCAATGGAGCGAGTTTCAACAGTATTCTCTCTATTAAACAGACCTACAATCCATTCGCCATTTGGCATTTGGCATTTCCATATCTGACTCTTGCTATCCGACAAATCGCGAGACAAGGGTTTTCCTGAAAAGCCTTTATAATTTAAATCAAGTAGTTCGAGATTCTGGTAAGCCCATATATGGTCTCCAATACTATTATACTGGTCTGCTACTGCAATTGGACCTCCGGCTATCAATTGGAGGGAGATTGCAGATTTGCGTTCTTCGTCATTAGCAAATGTATTAATACGGGTAAAATCACCATCAGGAATTAATTTATTCGCTCCGAAACCTGCAATATCAGACCAATGAATAAAACCATCAAAAGCATTTTCATACGTAGGCCAAATATGATGATAGTTGCCTCGGCTCATATCGCTAAAGCGATACCAGCCTGCATCGCAGATATCGTCATTGATGCGGATCATGCTACCTCCGGCATAAGTTAGTTCCGATTCGGCATGATTATACAAATGTGGCATCACCAAGCTTAATGTCATTCCGTTTGCATCACAAGCTTCTTTCATCCAACGAAGGGCTGTCTGATAATATTCTTTCGGTCTGTTGAAAGGAACGCTGAAATCTCCATTTCGGTCAATCCCGTCTTCGAACCATGAGAGAAAATCGACTCGCATATATTTTACACCCATATCGGAATAATACTGTATATAGCCTTTTACATATTCTTCTGCACCTTCTTTCTCTACTTGTACCCAAGAAAACCATTTAGCTGGTTCGTTTCGATTTACAATATTTTCTATCGGGATATTGGTTCCTTTTATTAATTTCCCTTCCGAAGCAGCTCGTAAGTTGACCCACAAAGGGTTGTTATAAATGCCAAGTTCCATTCCTCTCTTTTGCAAATAGTCTGACCACCATGCGTAGTCGTGCTTCCAATAACTAGAATGTTTGGTACGATAACCATTTTCGTTAAAATTAGAGTCGTCTCCCCATCCATCTATACTAACCATATTATAGCCGAACAGCTTCAGATCATCGTTCAACCAGTCAATGTTAGCTTTCCATACATCTTCAGGAATATAACCATCCATACCGTTATTGCTGACGATGTAACAATATTCGTAAGGACTCCAGTATAAAGGAGCCTTAGATGGCGATTTATCTGTCTGGGCATAACTCCCCAAAGTAAGCAGCAGTAGACTAAAGAGTCCAAAAAGGTTAATAAAACTTTTCTTTTTCATGGGATTAAATTTTAGAAAAAGAGAGATTCTCTCATTTTTCAGTTGATAACAATGTTTGTGTTTTTTCTTTTATCGGGTAGTTTCACCCAACATTCTTTAGTAGTTTCATTCCACGACCATGCAGTAGACATGACGTTTGTTTCAACTTCGTTTGCAATAACTTGTTCTTCTACATTCTTAACAGACTGACTATCTATTGAAACAGTATTAGGTTTGTTTTCCAAATGATATTTCAGAATGATACTTCTTTTCTCAGATTGCAAGAACTTATTATCATCAGGCTCAATGACAGTATTATAACCATCGGCAAGTGTTGTGCAAGTAAATTTTGTCTTTGAGGAAATATCTTTTAAATAATCAAGATTTTCACCGTCGTCTTCATATAATTCGAAAGATGCGCTTTCATCCTCATAGTTAGGAAAAATATGAATAAACAAAGGGTAATCTTTGTTTTCGTGAATATATTGCATTACGGGCATCATCGGTATGATAGATCCTTTCTTAACAAAGATAGGAATCACGCCCAAAGGTGCACGATAAGCTATTGTCTGTCCGCCAAGATAGACCGTTTTCTTATCATTAAAGTCTATCCATTCTCCATCGGGTAGATATACGCGCTTCACTCGTTCTCCTTTTTTTAAGACGGGAGCAACTAGTATTTCTTCTCCGAATATAAATTGATTATCTATTTTTACAGCTTCCAGATCGTTAGGATATTCCATAAACAAACCTCTTGTTATGGGTAACCCTGTGTCGTGAGCTTTGCGTGAGTATGTGTATAAATAAGGGAACAATTGATACTTAAGTTCAATAGCAGCTTTGCTGTTTTTTTCGACAACATCGCCAAACAACCAAGGTTCTACTGCATTGTCTCCTTCGTGATGCGCACGACTTAGCGGGCAAAACACTCCAAACTGCATCCATCGGGTGTAAAGTTCACCCATTGCTTTATAGTCTGTAATATCTCCACAATATCCTGAAATATCTGTAGTCCAAAACGGGATACCTCCCAAACCGGCAGAAATACCTACTGCAACTTGATTTTCTAATTGTCCCCATCCTTCAAGAACATCATTGCCATTGCCACTATCATTAGTCCACCCAAAGGTGTAACGCTGAAGTCCGGCGTAGGCTGATCGTGTCATTTGAAAAATACGGCGATTGGGATTATGTTTTTCAAATTGTTCTTTCACAACCTTATCCCAAGTCAACCCATATATATTATGAATCTCATCGTGCATTCCGATATGATGTTTCATATTAAGGCGATCTACATCCTCTTCATTACTCCATGCAGGTTCTCCCATATCTGTCCAAAACCCACTTATCCCATCATCAATAGGCTTCTGTTGGAGCTTGCCCCACCAATCGGCTACGGCAGGGATAGTAAAGTCTACCACTCCACAATTGCCGCCCCAAGGCCAAGGCATATCATATGCTTTTCCGTTACGAATATCTTTTACCAGATAGTCTAATTTATCTGCCTCCTGCCATTGTTTTTTATTGGCTTGTGAGATAACAGGATCTTGCGAAACAATCATTTTAAATCCTTTATCTTTGAGCGTTTTAAGCATACCCTTCGGATTGGTATAGTTATTTTTTCGCCACTCAAAGTCTTGAAGCCATTGCGTCCAACCTATATCCTGGTAGATAATATCGCAAGGTATCTGACGTTTACGAAATTCGGCAGCTATTTCAAGAGCCTGATCCTCTCTGGTATATAGTCCCCGACTTTGAGCAAATCCTAATGCCCATTTAGGAGGCATAATAGGTTTACCGGTCAGATTAATATATTGTTCTTGAATATCTTTATAGTCTTTTCCAAAGATGAAGTAATAAACAAAAGCTCCATCCGGGGCTTCGAATGAATAATATTCGTCAGATTCTGTTCCAAATTTAAATTCAGTCTTGTAGGTATTATCCAAAAATACACCATATCTATAACTACTCATAAAGAATGGAATACTCTTAGCCAGAGGATCTTCGGTTACACTATAACAGGGGCGGTCGCTATTCCACATTTTGTAAGAACGTCCGCGTCTGTTCAAAGGTCCGGTTTTTTCTCCTAAGCCAAAAAACTGTTCATCGTTACGCAATATCTTATATGCTTTTACGGCAGTAGAGTCTGTAGTATGTCCTTTTTCTTTATAGTCGCTAAAAACAAGTTTCTGCCATTTATCAAATATTTGTAATTGCATCGGACTTTTATTAATTCGTATCCGAAGTTTAGATGTAAATATTTCATAACAAGCAGGTTCATCATTCACATTAATTTCACCCACATTTTCGAGAGCTTCATTTATTACCGCAAAAGATTCATTAGGACGTATAAATTCGCCTTTCTGATCGAACCACACTTTGACAACAGAACTACTATTGATTGTCAAAGAGAGTTTAGATCCATCTTTACAATTAAATATTACCTGATTACCTTTTTTTGTGTAGGAGATACATTCTCCGGCCAGCAATGTGACCGAAGAAAATATGACTCCTATGATAAACAACCAAACTTTTTTTATCATTATTTTATTTGCTCTTCAAGATTCTTAGCTTAGTACTCCAATACTACCATATCCCAATATTTCAAGGATGGTAATGTCAATGAAACCTCATTGCCTAATTGTGTAAATTCAATATTTTTAGATACTCCACCATTTATATCCGGCGAAGCTATCCATGCCTTAGAGACACTTTGCGAAGCAGTTATCTTTATCTTTATATCTGATACCAGATTTGGTTCTTTTTGTGTTGCATTAGTGTCTCTCCATTCCATAGAGTTGGCATCTGTGAAGTTGATGAGATGTACGATTTCTCTATTGGCAACTTTTTTACCTAATACGGCTACACTCCCTTGTGATGCAGGCCAGCTCTGGAAAGATAGTTTTCCATCAGCAGATGCCACTGTCGGAGTTGAGAAAGTACCTCCATCTCTCAATAGGTTTTGATATGCAACCAAGAAATCGTAATAATACATCTGAGCCTTTTTTACTTCAGCTTTCATCTGCAAATTAGAGTTAGGGAAATATTCATTTGTCAAATAATGTTCTCCTAATTCGAGATGAGCTCCACCAAAAGAAAATATAACAGCATTGGTCAGCAATAACCCGGGCATATTTACAAAGCCTCTATTGTTTGATTTTGCATAATTCATATAAGCAGCTAATACAGTTTGTTTAGTATTATTACTATATTTATTATTATCTGTAATTACACGAGCCAAAGCTTCGAATGTTTTGCTCTCATCCCATATTTCTGTATATAGAAAATCAATTTCCGATTTAGATATACTTTTTTCTTGTCCATACTGAGAAACGGCATTCATCACTAATCGTTTATCAGGATTAGCTTTCTTCATTGCCGAGATAAAAGAAGTGTAAGTATTTTCCAGATTCACTTTGTTTCCTTCATAATCATATACATCGCCTCTATTACCCAGCTGATCAATATGATAACCATCAAAATCAAAAACACTGTATACATCTTTATTTCTGCCAGCCAAATAGTCTTGCCATTCTGTATTTGCCGGATTAGTAAGATAGATGCTGCTACGGAAAGGTGCATCAAGATGGTGATTATCTTTTTCTTCGTGGTTTTGATCTTTAAATAAATACCATTCTTCCTTTACTCCGTCAGCAGCAGCATTATTCAGTGCGCCAAAAGCAAGGTTATAAAACATAGTTTTCATGCCTCTATTATGAGCGGCATCTATATAACCTTTGACAGTAGGTAAATAATTGGTACGTCCGATCAGGTCAAGCCATGTGGCGGCGGGATTTTCGACCGTACCTGCTAATGGACGTTGATGATCGTACATCCAATCATAAAACTGAATACCATTAATATGATATCTGTTAAGGTCGTTTATATTGTCTTCGATTACTTTATCAGATAGTTTTCCGTAAGATGAAAGAAAACCGTAGCGAGGAAATTTCTTCCAATCGGAAGACACATCCACAGCAATACTTTGATATATCTTTTCTTTTCCATCTACAACCTCATAGATATCTACCATATAACCTTTATAATCTTCGGACGGTGTAGTCCAACTCCATGTGGTAGAGGATAAGGCTTCTTCCGAAATGGTTTTACCTAAATGAGAATAACGAACCTTTGCGTTATTAGAAGGTTTTTCTTTTAATGAAAACTGAACACTTTCACCCGGTTTATAACAAGCTTTATCTGTATTCAGATCTGACTTAAAATAGGTCTCTCCGTATACGACAGGGTCGTGATCTGTATCATAATAATCTTCGCAACTAGTAGTCAATATGGCAAAGCATAAGGCAGCGAATAAATATATTTTTTTCATGATATGTTATCTTTTAATGTGACACTATCTGTTGTCTAGTCAGACAGTGTCACCTAATATTTTGATTATTTCTTTTTGATTGAAACTGTTTGTTGCAATTGATCTAACTCAATAAGATATGTACCGGCACTGGTTATTTTCCATTTATTATCCGGATCTGAACCAGTAGGGCTAAATATCATTTGCTCTGTACTACCTGAAGGTTCTATACCATTTTGGCTGGCTAAAAACCAAGCTCCACTCCAGTCATTTTTCTTGTCACAAGTAAATTTCATTTCACCTGCATTCAAAGTTCCTGTCCATGTGAGCTTGAACGGATCGCTTGTAGCTGTCATTGCTGTGGCATTATCTATGCTCCATCCACTTGGAGCAGCATCACCAACCATATAAATCATTGCATATGGAGTAAAAGGCACAATATCTATTTTTAGATCACGAGTGTCAAGCTTTATTTTATAAACTCCACCTGATATATTCCATTTATTATCCGGATTTCCTGCCCACTTAACAACACTCAAGCCGGAGCCTGCCGGAGTCTGATCTTCAGCCGGGCGGAAGAATACAGCATCCCAATTTGTAGCTGTTGCAATTTTAAACTCACCTCCGGCTGATAAATCCGCATTGTAATAGAAGACAAACGGATCGGAAGGATCTACAGTCATTGGCATAAACTTCCAATCGGTAGGATTACCCACAAGCCATAATTCACTATATTCAGGAGCATCCAATGTTTCGATCTTAATAGTCAGATTGATAATATTAACAGAAATCTTGTATATACCTGTTGTCGGAATTACAAATTGATCGTCAGGCGCATCATCCAACTCGCGCAAATAGAGTTTTGTATCATCACTTCCTTTGTTATATGAAGGTAAGAATTGACCAAGAGTAGTAATAAATTTCAGATTACCGGCATTTAGTTTTCCTTGCCATACAAATCCTCCTGCAGCTCCCGACACTGTATTCATCTTAGTTGCCTCATCTGCACTCCATCCATTAGGGGCTGCACTACCTATAAGGTAGAGAGTTGGCGAAACAGGCTTGTAGCTTGTCACTTTTACTTTTACTATTTCTGATACTTGGGATTGAACTCCTTCGCTATGAACTTCTGCTGTTACACGAGCCTCCAACTCTATTTCATTATCAGGAGTTACTCCTAAATTATTTAATAGTATGGCATTTAGTTCTTCTGTTTTATAAGAAACCGAATTTTTCCCCTCTCCTAATTCAACCTTAATACTTTTTTCAAAATTTGTTCCGGCTAAACCTAATTCGAAGGTATAAGAAATAGCTGCATTGGTATTAAAGTTAGAACCGGGAGTCCATTCATATGTAACAGCCTCACTTTGAGGTGCTGTTACATCCAAATTTATTGCTGTTTCGCTAACGGATAAAATCAAAGCTTGATTTCCCAGATTTGTTTCCATATAATCGTCACTACATGAAGAGATCAGAAAGGGAAACAACAATAGTATTCCAAATAATATATTGTATATTTTTTTCATTTCGACAAATGTTTCTTTAGGTTAATAACCCGGATTTTGTTTAAGATTAGGATTAGAATCTATCTCATCTTGAGGTATAGGTAATAACAGATGCTTTTTCTGAGCATTTACTTTTCCTATTGAATGTAAAAAGTCCAAAGCATACTGTCCATTATCCCAACGAACCATATCGAACCAACGATGGCCTTCAAATGCCAGTTCAATACGTCGTTCGTGTCTTATTTTTTCTCTCATTTGCTCTTGTGTCAGACCTTCAACATCGCTTCTATCTGCAAGACCAGCCCGTTTACGAACCTGATATAATGGCTCTTGAGCTTCTGTTGTACTCCCCAACTCGTTCAAAGCCTCAGCTTTCATCAACAGAACATCTGCATAACGTAAAACAATGATGCTGGCAGAGTTCGTATTATAGTCCGGTGATATAGATAGAGGCACTAAGAATTTACGAACATTGTATCCGGTAGACGACATGGTACTCTTATATTGTTTACCGTCAAAAGAAGGACATCCTTCATAAAGAATCGTTTTATCCTTTCGTAGATCTCCGTCTTCATATTGTTCTACAAACTCTTGTGTAGGTTGATTCCATCCATATCCACCTCCTACCCATCCGGAGTTACGAGGTCCCATGTATGTACTTAACCAACAAGCTTGATTTTCGTCACTCCAAAAATCAGCTTTAGTTAGACCATAGTATTGAATTTCGAATAATGATTCGGCTGTATTCTTATTCTTTTCTTCTCCTCCAAAGCAGTCACTGTAATCAGAGTTTAATGTATAGCCCAGATCTTCTACCAGATTACACATATTTATACTGTTCTGATATTGTCCTATTGTCAGATAAACTTTAGCTAACATTCCGGCAGCAGCACCTTTTGTAGCTCTTCCAAGATCTTTACTACCATAGTCTTCGCGACGAGGAAGTCTATTTATAGCATCGAGTAAATCAGGAATAATAACTTCGTTGTAGATCCTATCTTTGCTAACTCTTTCAGGGAAAAGATCATCTCCCGGATTTGTAGGCGTAAGGCTCATAGGAACATCTCCGAATAATTGTACAAGAATAAAGTAGTAGCTTGCACGTAAGAATTTTGCTTCTCCTATACATCTATTTTTAATAGCTTCGCTTATATTCATATCAGGAACACTAGCCAAGACTGTGTTACAATACAAGATACCGGGATTAGGTCCTCTCCAAAGATCAACAGCCGCAAAATTGTCGGGTCCTGTTACAAAATTTGCCATTTGGATTGTCTCTATACCGTCATCACCCCCACCGGCTCCGACTAAACTGTTTCCGGCAACAATATCGAGTGCCCACATACGCATGTTATACAATTTAGGACGCTGCATTGGCTGGTAAGCAGCATTAGTCATAGCTATGGCAGAAGCTTCATCTTTAACAGATTCTGCACTTGGATCTTCATAAGACTCCTTGTCTAAAAAATCGGAGCATGAAGTAATCAGGCAAGCTAATAAAAGAAATCCTGTATATATTATTTTTTTCATAATCGTAATATCTTTTTAGGTTTAGAACTTGAAATCAACTCCAAAACTGATTGTACGTGTAAGAGGATAAGTACTCTTATCAACTCCAAAACTAGTTTCACCATCAGCGCCTGCTGCGACTTCAGGATCAAAACCTGAATATTTTGTTAATGTTAATAGATTCTGTGCTGACATATATACACGTAAATTACTTATGTATGCTTTCTTTAGCAGCGACGCAGGAAGAGTGTACCCTAATGTTACATTCTTTAGGCGCAGATATTTTCCATCTTCAACAAAACGGTTAGAAGTACGAGTGTTTTTGTTTGGATCACTATAGATAGCACGAGGTATCGAATTGCTTGTACCCTCACCTGTCCAACGATCTAAAACTTTTGCAGTTTGATTTCTAATAGTATACATCCCCTCAAGAGATATTCTGTTGGAGTTATAAATTTTATTTCCTGCTACTCCCTGTAAAAATATTTGTAAATCGAAATTGCGATATGCAAAACTATTATTCATAGAGAAGTTCCATGCCGGAGTAGGGTTTCCGATATAAGTACGGTCATAATCATTAACCACACCATCATTGTTTATATCCAAAAATTTAATGTCACCGGGTGCTGTTCCGTTTGCAGCATCTGCTCCTTGATATTGATAAGCATAGTTGTTTACTTCATCCCAATTTTGGAATATACCATTTGTTACCCATCCATAAAATGATCCAACAGGACGTCCTTCGATATGAGATTGAGTTCCAAAATAAATAGGAGTGCCATTATTTAATTTTACAACCTTATTTTTATTATATGATATATTGAAATCCGTATTCCATTCAAAAGCTCCTTTAGTGTTCTGAGATGATATTGACAACTCCCAACCGGTATTTTTCACCTCTCCGGCATTGATCATTGGTGTATAAATATCTGAATAACCTGAAGAGATTGGCACAACCATAGCTACAAGCATATCTGTAGTTCTCTTAATATAAGTATCGAAAGTCAGATTGATTCGCTGATCCAATAATGTTGCATCAAACCCAATATTACCTTGTTTCACTGTTTCCCATTTAATATCCGGATTAGGCATAACCAAAGGATATAATGTAGACACCGGCGTTCCATTGAAAACATATTGAGCTATCTTAAGACGGGTAATTGCAGCATAATTATCAAGCACAGCTTGATTACCTGTTACTCCATAACCTAAGCGTAGTTTTAAATCGCTAAGAAGATTACTTTTCTTAAAAAACGATTCTTCCGACATGCGCCATGCAGCAGAAAAAGAAGGGAAAGTACCCCAACGATTTGATTTACGAATACGAGAAGTTCCATCGCGGCGGACAGTTGCAGTAAATAAATATTTGTTATCATACGAATAGTTTGCACGTCCGAAAAACGAAAGTAAAGCCCATTCATTCTTACTACCTCCAACTGTTGGGTCTAACAATCCATTATTTAACTGGCTATTACCATCTGATAGAAATTCTTTAACGCTTGCATTCATATAATTATACACATTATTCTGTGCACTAGAACCTAACATAATGTTAAGGCTATGCTTTTCGTTGAAAGTATCCATATATGTAACAGTATTGTCCCACAAGTAGGTCAGACTCTTATTAGACTGTTCTCTCCTTGAAGAATTAGGTACAGGTATGGGTTTCCAATCATATTTTGGAGAAAATGTTTCTTCGTCCCAAAACTTGAAGTCAATCCCCCCGGTCATCTTATATGTAACCTTATCGAATAGAGATACCTCTCCATATATATTTCCTAATACATTATAACCTTTAGTCGTATTCTTCTCCAATCGTGCTGTACCAATAGGATTACGGGCATCGCCATAGTACTCAGCTTCTGTTCCCGGACCCGAATAAGTTCCATCTTCATTATATATCGGTTGAGTAGGCAAGGCTGACATTGTATTTAGCACATTGTAAGAGCCTTTCTTCTTAGTATCGTGGCTCAATGTCACATTATTTCCAAATTTCAACCATGAACGCACTTTTGATTCATTATTAAACTGAACAGTATAGCGTCTATATGATGTATTTATTACAATACCTTCCTGATCCAACACACCTCCGGATACGTAATAATTACTCTTGTCATTTCCTCCCGAATATGAAACAGAGTAATTTTGCATCATGGCTGTACGCAATAACGCATCAGTCCAGTCTGTACCTTTTCCCCACGACAATGGATCTGCAAAGTCGGGGCGTTGTGTTTTTCCACTATTTGCCATCATCTCATTATGCAACGAGGCAAATTGAGAAGCGTTCAACATGTCAGGTACGCTGGTTGCATTTTGTATACCCCAGTTAGCTCCAACAGATATGACTCCATCTCCCGACTTCCCTTTTTTGGTAGAAATCAAAACAACTCCATTTGCTCCGCGCGAACCATAAATAGCTGTAGCAGATGCATCTTTAAGAATATCTATTGTTTCTACATCATTCTGATTGATTGCATTCAGAGGCATATCGGTAGGTACACCGTCAATAACTAATAATGGATCTGAATTATTAATAGATCCCAATCCTCTCACGCGAATACTCACATTACTACCGGGTGCTCCGGAATTAACAATCTGCACTCCGGCAGCGCGCCCTTGCAAAGCTTCTCCAATATTAGACACCGGCTTATCCTGAATAGTCTTTGCTCCAATGGAAGAAAGCGATCCTGTAAGGTCTTTCTTACGCATCACTCCATAACCGACAACTACGATTTCATCGAGCATTTCGGCATTTTCTTTTAATACAATATGAAAATTTGTTTTTCCGGCAACCGGAATTTCTTGAGTTAAGAATCCAAGATAAGAGATAGAAATAGTCGCATTTTCATCAACTTCTAAAGAGAACTTTCCATCTACATCTGTTACCGTGCCGATCGTTGTTCCTTTTATAGAAACTGATGCTCCTATCGTGCTTTCACCTTGGTCGTCAACGACTACTCCGGTAATAGTTTTCCGACTTTGAGCTGATAGATTTAACGTAAGGGTTAAAGATAACATAAGCAGACATATCCTGCCGAAGTAAGCCCATTTCTTTTTTCGATTTTTTTTCATGGTCTGTATGGTTAATTAATTCTTATTAATTATGGCTAACATAATTCTTAGCTTACACATAGAGTCAAAAGAGATTTTAACTCCCTTAAACAAAAATATATGCAAGAAAGGCTTTATAAAAATGTGCATTGATAAAATATAGAGCACACAAACCCAATGTACAACTAGAAATCAAATAGTTATACATTTTACATATACTCAAAAATATAGATGGTGTATGTGTTAGTTTTTCTTAATAGCGCCGATTTTCATCACTAGATTCTCGAATTCTTCACGAGGAACGGCTGCTTTATTTCGCACTCTGGTACGATAACTATAAATCGTATTAGCAGAATAATGTAAGAAATTGGCAATTCTCGAACTATCGGTTATACCAAGGCGTATCAAAGCAAATATCCGAAGTTCGACGTTTAGTAATTCATTTGGCTTAAGAACAAATCGCTCTTCTTTCTGTAACAAGGAGTTAAGTTCTTCTACAAAGTTGGGATATAAGTGCAGAAATATATTGTCAAAGTTTTCGTAAAGTTCTTTCAGCTCATTATTAATCATGTCATTAGACTTAAGCATCTTATACAATTCATCAAGCTTTTTCTCCACAGCTTTTTTATTGAGTGTATTCTGATATTTAGCGAGCTTATCTATATAGGTAGAGCATAAGTCAAGAAAGTGACCAATATAGGCTTCTTTGATTTGATTTGCTTCAGACAACTCTACATTGACAGTCGACAATTCTCTATTCACATCATTAAGTTGATTGATGGTAGATTGCAAATCACTATTTAAATCTTTTAATTTCAAGTTCGTTTGATAGAGTTTCTTTCGTATACGAGCTACTCTTTTCATCTGTCTGTATACGTATATTATAGCTATTATCAGAAATACAGATAATATACTGACTAATATGAGAAAGAGTTGAAGTTCGGTCTTTTGTCTATTAGTATTTTCCTGATATGCAGAGTCTATTATGGGAAATATCTGAGATACTTCGTAAGTTCTTAAACGTGCATTGCAAAACATGGCATCTTTCATCGACGATTTTATACAGACATAAGCCTTATCCACATCCCCAATCTCATACAAAACTGAGGCAAGAGCTTGCATAGAAGCATTTTCTTTGATCGCATTTTTTATATCACATATTGCAGATACTGCATAATAATGCTTTTCGAGACCAATGTTACCTTCCTTTTTATAAATATTGGCTAAGGCATAGGCTAAAACAGCTTTTTCATGAGTATCCTCTTTTGTCTGATTTAAAAGCTTTAACAATATTTGTTCGGCTTCGTTTAGTCGTTTCTCATCATAAAGCTTTTCGGCATATACTATCTTATAGTGATTCGTATTTTTATCTAAAACATTCAACAAAGAATCTCTGTACAGCCTGCTTTTTTCGATATATATACGTGTATAGGGATTGTTACTCGAATAATAGTTATACAATTGTTTGTTACAATCATAATATTTGACCAACAACCAGTCGGGCAGATCTTTCTTGTTTATTGCTTTTAGAATATCTACTGCTTCTATATACATTCCGGCTACAATATATAAAGAAACCAGATCGAGTCTGGATTCTTTAGTCCAAACCGGATGTTGTAATTTATCTGCTATTTTAGTATTTTCGCGGGCATAATGAATTGCAGAATCCGAAATATAAGTCTTATATTCATTATATAATTTAAGATTGATATCGTAAGACTGCTCGGAAGTAATGTTAGGAGTTTTGAACATTTTCTTCATTTCGGATATTCTCTCCTCCTTTTCGGTCATATAAATATCCTTATGATCCATCAATTTGTATAAAGTCAAAAGAGTGGTATCTTGTGACATATTGGCAAAAAGCCCATTTATACAAAATAACAATAGAATGAAGAAAACTGCCTTTTTCATATTTCCAATCTGCAAAGAAACAAAGTTAGTAAAATATATTGGCTATTATCCAACTTCTATTTCAAATGATCTACATACTCTGTGGGGCTTTCTCCATATATATCTTTAAAGCATTTTGCAAAATAAGAAGGGGACGAAAAACCTGTTTCGTATGCAACCTCTGATATTGATTTAGTCTTACTATTCAACAATTGTTTTGCATATTTCAATCTTATAATTCGAATCAATTCATTTGGAGAATAGTTTGTTAACGATTTTATTTTCCGATACAGCTGAGAACGGGACAAACTGAGATGATCCGCCAATCCATCGACACTCAGATCGGGATTTGAAATATACTTTTCTATATAAGCCTGAAAATCATTAATAAAACTTTGTTCTATTTCGCCCAACGTCTCTTTTTTGGTTTCGTCTATCAGATTGTGACTAAAAGCCTCCTTTATTTTTTGCCTATTCTCAATCAGTTTACGAACGCGAATTTTTAGTAGATGTGCATTAAAAGGTTTCGCGATATAAGCATCTGCCCCGCTTTCAAATCCTATCGATTTTTGTTCGTCAAGAGAGCAAGCTGTCAACATAATAAAAGGTATATGATTGGTCGAAACATTTTCTTTTAATATTCGGCATAGCTCAAACCCATCCATTTCGGGCATCATAACATCACTGATAATGATATCCGGAACATACTTTTTTGCTTTAATAAGTCCATCATTACCATTGTCGGCTGTTATGATACTATATTCTTCATTCAGAACATGTATCATAAACTTCTGCATATCTATATTATCTTCGACAATAAGTATCAATGGCTTTTCTTCTTCGCCGGAAAGAGGAGTCAATAAATCTTGTTCCACAGATTCATTTTCGAGTTCCAGCCGAGCTTCTATATATCCCGAGTTATAGGAATCCTGATCAAGAGCATCTTCTTGAAAATAAGGTAATGTTACATAAAAAGTTGTTCCGGATTTTTCGCTGCTCACAACATCTATCTTTCCTTTATGGGCATCGACAAGAGTCGCTGTCAGAGAAAGCCCAATACCTGTACCTTCAACGCTTTGGTCTACTTTATAGAAACGGTCGAAAACATTGTTCAACATCTCTGATGGAATATGCGAGCCACTATTGAAAACGGATAATTCGACATAGTCTGCACCGGCAAGTATTTTTCTGCCTAAGCAAACCTTTATTTCGCCGGATTTATTCACAAATTTGAGTGCATTAGAAATAAGGTTAAAATATATCTTTTCAACCTTCTCCTTATCGAATATCATATTAAAGGATACGTCTTCTGCTTCGAATCTGAAATTTATCTGCTTGCGTTTCAGCGAGTCTTCAAACAGAGGGTTAATGTCTTCAAGAAAGTGTTTTATATTATCTTCCGAAAATGTCATTTTCATTTTACCATTTTCATAACTCCGAAATTCTATAATTTCTGAAATCAGATATAGTAACCGATTACTATTTTTCTTAATCAGAATCAGCAGATCTTGTTGTTCTTTAGTTAGATTACCTTCTGAAAGCAATGAATCTACCGGACCAAGGATAAGGGAAAGAGGAGTTTTAAACTCATGCGAAATATTTGTAAAAAACACAAGTTTAGAATGAGTTGCCTCTTCCAGTTGTTTCGATATTGAGATCAATTGTTCTTTCTGTTCCCGAAGTTCCTCAGCCTGACGTTTTATTTCATCGTTCTGATGTTCCAACAAACGATTCGCTCGGCTTTTTGCTCTATAAGCCTTAAAGGAGACGAAAAGAAAGAAAGTAATCAGTACAATAGCAATGATAGAGATATAAAAAAGTGTCTTTTGATTGGCATATCTAACCAAACTATCTTCGAGAGAAGTATTGATGGCATCTACTTTTAGCTGTTGTTCGGCTATTTGCTCGGTCTGCAATTGCAACATTCTGACATTACTTTTATCTACAACAGTCGTATGCAGAATATTCTCTTTCTGAAAAGGTTTTCCTGTCAATATCTTCATTGCCAAATCAATCACCTTATCACCTCCGGTAGGATAGATGAAAGAAGCATCTTGAATATTATTCTGTATATTTTGTACACCGCCACCTTCGCCCGTCAACGCATCCACTCCGATAATAAATGGAGATCGTCCCGTATATTGCAATGTTGCTTCATATACCCCTACCGCCATAGGATCGTTCATAGCAAATACAAGATCAATATTATCATATTCGCGCAAAATATCGACCATCTGTTTTTTTGCTCCCTCCTTAAGAAAGTCGCCACGAGCTTCTGCAATTATGCGGATGTTTGGATAATTCTTCAATCCATCTATGAAGCCGGCATGACGTTCGGCATCAGAAGTAGATCCATTCCATCCTCTTATTTCTACAATATTACCTTTACCTTCAAGCACTCCGGCAGCATAGAAACCTACGTCTTTTCCTATCTGGTAGTTATCAGCTCCTATGTAGGCACTATAATCATCAGTATCTATTTTTCTATCCACCAAGATTACAGGTATTCCATTTTTATACGCTTTTTGTATGATGGGAGTAAAGGCAGCAGACTCATTAGGCGAAATAATCAAAAGATCGACTCCTTGGTTGATGAGAGATTCTATATCCTGAAGCTGTTTCTGAGTATCGTCTTTTACACTCTTAATGATGATATCAGCATCTTTATAAAAACCAACTTCACGCTCCATTTCATAATTCATCGTTGTACGCCATAAGTCATCACTACATTGTGAGACGCCTATAACATAACGAGCCTTCTTATTTTGTTGACAAGAGAGCAATAAGAGAAGAGGAAGTAAATAGAGTAAAAATCTAATTTTCATGCTATCCGACATATCCAAAGGTAATAAAAATACAAAAAGTACTATTGTATTTATATATAATAGTACTTTTTAACAGTATAAAATCAGAGACTAACCTCTGTTTCGAAACAATTCAAGATAGGCATCCGCTAGCTTCGGCATAGCTCCATGTTGTACGCAAACATAAGCGGAAACTTCTACCGCCAATTGATGAGCGTCCTCAATGCGTTCTCCATGCAGATAGGCAGCTACAAAAGCAGCAGTAAAAGAGTCGCCTGCACCTACGGTATCAGCCACATGTACCTTTGGAGTAGGCTGATATGATGTTTGGCGAGGTGTGAATACAAAGCTACCTTCTGTGCCTTTAGTGAGAATGAGAATATCAAGATTATATTCACTTAATAGTCTTTTGCAGATATCTTGTTCTTCACCATCCCATCCAAATAATGTTGCTACCTTTAAGACTTCTTCATCATTGATTTTCATCATATTCGCCATCTGCAATGATTCTTCAATAATCTCTTTGGTATAATATTCTAAACGTAGATTAATATCAAATATTTTCAAACTATCTTCAGGCATGGCTGCAATAAATTTGCGAATAGTTTCGCGAGAAACAGGACTTCGCTGAGCTAAAGAGCCAAAACAAACAGTCTGCGTATTTTTTGCAAGATTTTCGGTGCGAGGAGTAAATGGTATATTATCCCAAGCTACATTTTCACAAATCTCATATTGAGGTACACCCGATTTATCGAGGGTTACCTGAACCGTTCCTGTCGGAAAATCAGTTGTTTCAATCAAGTAATTAAGCTTCTTATCTTCCAGGCTGGATAAGATTTCTTTACCTAAAAGATCTTCGCCAATAGCACTTACGGCATATCCGTTAAAACCAAATTGAGATACATGATATGCAAAGTTAGCCGGTGCTCCTCCTAAAATTTTTCGTTCGGGAAATACATCCCAAAGAATTTCACCTAGTCCTACAACAATATTTTTCATTCTATATTTTATTATTTATATTGATCTTTAGTTCATTATGCCACTGTATCCTCTTTCAATTTGAAGGACATGAAAAGCAGATAAACAACACCGATACACATTACAGCCAACGCTCCAACTTGTGATGACAAAGAATCGGTTGCCAATCCCATGAAGAAAGGGAAAATTGTACCACCAAAAAGTCCCATAATCATCAACCCTGAAGTTTCATTTTTCTTATCAGGATTTTGAAGCAGTGCTTGAGAGAAAATGATAGAGAAGACATTCGAATTTCCAAACCCAACTAAGGCAATAGCGATGTATAATGCAATTTTTGCATCGAAGATAAAAAATCCGATCATAGATAAAATCATACAAGCCACACTAATAGCAAAGAACTTTTTAGAAGAAAACCTAGCAAGAATAAATGCTCCGGCAAAACAGCCTATAGTGCGGAACAAGAAATAAACACTGGTAGAATATGTAGCGTCTTGCAGGCTCATACCTAATCTTTCCATCAAGATTTTAGGTGCTGTCGCATTTACACCAACATCTATCCCTACATGGCACATTATCCCTAAGAAACAAAGTAATATAAACTTATTACCCAATAAAGCAAAACATTCTTTGAATGAAGCATTTTTGCTGTCATTCTTTTCTTCCTGAATGGACGTAAATCCAAGCCAAAGGGTAGCAAGTATAGCTATCACCATAAATAGAGGGAATAGCAATCGCCAATTATCGAACATTAACGCTGCTCTTGCCATTATGATAGGAGCTATAAATGAAGCTATGGCTTTCACAAACTGACCAAAAGTCAATGAACTGGCAAGTTTATCGCCTTTTACAATAGTAGATAAAAGAGGGTTTAGCGAAACTTGCATCAATGTATTTCCTATACCGAGTAGGGAAAAGGAAACAAGCATAGAGGTGTACGAATAACTTAACATCGGTACCACCAAAGAAAGAGCTGTAATAACAAGACTGATTATCACAGTTTTGCGCCGCCCAATCTTTCCCATCAAAACCCCTGTGGGTACGGAAAAAAGTAAAAACCAAAAGAAGACCATCGACGGGAATAGATTGGCTTCTGTATCGCTCAGCGTTAAATCGGCTTTTACATAATTAGATGCAACACCTACAAGGTCGACAAATCCCATACAGAAAAAAGCCAGCATTACAGGTAATAGACTTGCATATACACTTTTTTGTTTCATTTAATTCTTTTTATTTTAAATTGTAGATATTAATATCTTCCACATTCATTGTTCCGCCAGTAGCTTCAAAGATCAATGAATTATATGGCTCGGTAGGGAAAACCGTATTGGTCTGCACTAACTCTCCATCATTTATAAACAACTCGGTAGATGCTTTATCAACTAGCAACCTTACTTTATATGTTTCTTTTTTCACCAAAGGGGCATCAATTACAGCTGAAGCAAAGTTATTACTAAAATCGATAAGTCCACTCTTAGAACGGTCGACAGAAAGAGTATTTTTAGCCAGATCAAAGATAAAACGCACGTTCTCTCCTTTTAGGTTTTCCAACTTAAATTCGAAATTATCAGTATTCCCTACTTTAGCAGTAAACTCTATCTCATAGGCTCCTTGATTGTCTTTCAACAATTTTTCTATCTTATATGATTTATCGACTTGTGTATTTTCTATTTTCACAGCATCTCTTCTCAATCCAAGCATTTCTTTTGCCGGAGGATTAGCTACAACCAAATGTTTACCGTTATGAGCCAAATGTAATTCGCGAGGAATAGTCATCGCTCCACGGAAATTAACTATCGGCAATAGATTTGCATAATCCCAGTTATTCATCCACCCAATAAATAAGTGGCGTCCATCGCTTGCAGGAATATTACTCCAAGTCACTCCGGCGTAGTTATCACGTCCGTAGTCTAGCCATAACGGATAATCCATACTCTCTGGTTTAAACGTTTTGCCATCAAAGTTTCCGATAAAGTACTGAGTAGCACTTCCTCCATTAGGTCCTCCGGGGTTAATACTAACGAATAATACCCATTTAGTCTGTCCATTATACGTTAAAGGAAATAAATCGGGACATTCCCAGACTCCACCATGTGCGCCAATGCCTTCTCCGAATTCGCTTAGCTTATTCCATTCCTTCAGGTTTTTAGAGCCATAGAATGAAATAGTTTGAGATGTAGCTAAAGACATCACCCATTGATCTGAAGGTGTATGCCAAAAGACTTTAGGATCACGGAAATCAGCAATCTTAGGATCTGCCAAGACCGGATTTTGATCGTATTTAGTAAATGTACGTCCATTATCTGTACTATATGCAATGGATTGGGTTTGAGCTGCTCCGGCTGATGTATAAATTGCAATCATTGCATCTTTTCCAAATCCGGCAGTATTATTTTTATCTATTACAGCACTTCCTGAAAATATTGCACCTAGTGAATCGGGAGCTAATGCTACCGGCATATATTCCCATTTCTTCAAATCCTTGCTCACAGTATGTCCCCAATTCATATTAGCCCACTTAGAACCGTATGGGTTATATTGAAAGAACAAATGATATTCGCCATTATGATATACCATTCCATTAGGATCATTGATCCATCCGTACTGAGCTGAAAAATGGTATAATGGACGATATTGTTCTCCGTAATTGAAATCGAAAGAGTCTGATTGTTTTATTTGCTCAAAACCTATATCTGTTGTTTTTACATGATCGAAAGTCAATTCGACCTTCTTTCCTTTATAATTTGCAATATTAATAGGAACCCAATAATCGACTTTAGCTTGTGCTACACGAATGTGCATTGGTACACCGATGTCTTGCCCGTCTACTGACAGTTGAATGTGAGACTCGGGTCCATTATCTTCTATCGGTAATAATAAGAATTGCTTTTCAGCATCAAATGTTAGTTTATGATTTACCATAAATACACTTTTTACTTTATTTCCTTGTTCTATCTGGTCTATGAGAATATGTCCCCATCCACCACGTTGATTATCAACAATGCGGATAACAGCTTTCTGTCCTTGATAATCTTTCACATCCCATGTCATCCATTGCAGAGTTTCTGTTTCTACCACAGAACGAGATTTGTAGATACTCTTCCCTCCAACTTCGAGTTCTATATATGTATCTGCATGCATACCTCCTCCTATAAGAAAATTAATATAGTCTCTTTCTATATTAAATTCCTGCGACACGAGTGTACCACGAGAATCGTCTCCTCCGTTAAAACTATTAGCAAGGAATTTTCCTTGAAATCCTTCTACATTTTGCTGACCGGCATAACTCCCTGAAGCAGGTACAGCACCAAAGGCGTCTCCCTCTACCGTCCATTTATCAAAATTTCCAGATTCAAAATCATCTATAACGATATCTGATTTTGTACTACAACCGATAAGGCTAAGACAAAGTAGCCCACTGCATATTTTTAATTTATAATCCATCTATTTTTATTTTGAAAGTTTCACGTCTGAGAATGTTACAGAACCCGCATTAGAGAATATACCCCATGGATTCTGATTCATTTTATAGATACGAGTAGACAAAGCGATCTGATTGTTTACATATACAACAGCAATAGAACCTTCGGTAATGATGGTAACATCAAATTCCTTATTCGCAGGAACAGGAAGATTAATAGAAGTTGTTGTAGTTGGAGTTTGTCCTCTCACATTCTTATCTAGTCGTAATTGATTGTTTTCTAAATCAAATATTAAATCGTACACTTCGCGCTGATTTCCACAAACACCAAATGAGAAGCCAAAATTAGTCGCCGATCCGGCTTTTATTTTTGCAGATATTTTAGAAGCACCTTTATCTAAGCGATCAAATACTTTTTGTTCACGTTCCGAAGAATTAAATTCGGTCGGATCAATCGTTGTGGTTTCAGTAAAATTATTATTAAGAGATTCTGCAATAGATACATTGAGTGTACCATCAGCATTTTGGATCAAACGATGAACTGCCAAAGATCCACCCCAATCATATACGCCGTCATCTTTATATCCCCCCTTGCTTGGAATCCATCCGAATAAATAGCGATTATTGCCATCAGATGCTGTTTTAGCAGCATAAAAAGCGATACCATCTAAAGCACTATTAGCAGGTGTGATCCACTCGGTAGAACCATTTTTGCGATATTTGTAATGTACTAAACGATCGTCAATTCCAGAATAAATGAGATATTGATAATTTCCATCAATAAATACGTCCGGGCATTCGACCATAAAAGCGTCATTATCTATATAAAAGAATGGATTTTTGGCATCGGGAACCCAATTTAATAAATCATCGGATTCGAATTGAGCAACCACACCTTTCCAAGCTCCTCCACCAACATCGGCTCTGGTACTCAACAACATTTTGAAGCTTTCTCCTTCTTTAAATACTATCGGATCCCGAAATTCATTACGGTCATATCCATTAGGGGCTTCGAAGCTAAATGATGGTTGCTTTGTCCACGTATTCAAGTCGGATGAAGTAGCAAAATAGATTTTCTCTTTCGGGTCTAAATCGCCATTATGTGCTGTATAAAAAGCATAATATGTATTTCCATTCTTAAATACAGAGCCTGTTCCCAAAGCATCCTCCTGAGATTTATCTTCTCCACAAGGAATTGCTTCGCCTTTATCTTCATAATTTACAAAATCGGTAGTGGTAGTAAGATACCAAGGATGGAAGGTGCTTCCTGCAGGGCGTTCGTCCTGAAGGTAAAACACATGGAACTTTCCATTTTCGAAGAATGGCATAGGGTCTCCAACCCAAGCATTATGAGGATGAAAGAATATTTTATAATCAAATACCACATCATTCACGTCATAGCACACAGGCGCATCCATTGCCGCATTAGGATCATTACTTACATAATCGTGATCATTATTGCATGCAAAGAAACTTAGCGTGCATAATGAAAGGGTAGCTAGTGTATATTTTAAATTCATCGTATTCTATTTTTGAAATAATGGCAATCCGACATCTTTATTACATGCCAGATTGCCTGACTTATTTATTTGTTTATTCTGAAAGATATTCAAGAATATTTGATGTTAACAATTCAATATTACCAACGTAGGTATTTTCGGGAGAATTATCTTCATTATACCAATCGTAACTTTCCAATCCGATACAGATAGCACGTCCACTAGTTCCGGATTTTGGATATTCAAAAATTCCAGATCTGTTCATGTCTACATTCCAATGAAAACTAGCCAGATTAACAGCTCCATTTTCAGCAGTCCATTTCGGAACATTGTTAGCATAATCACCCCACTCGAAGTTCCAAAGGGCATTGTGAGCTTTTGCCTTAACACCTTTACTTAAAAGGAAGGCAACATTATCCGATCCGGCTTTGCGAGCCAATCCTTCAAAGATCGGATGAGATTCATTCCCTTTGAAGCAGATACCCCAATCGTCATCTATAGTAAATGCTGTATTTCCTTGTCCCCACATATTATTCACAGCTTTACCGTCTTTTGCTATTCCCAGATTTGCAACATATTGCACAGCCCACGAAGAAAGGAAAAATGAGCCTCCATTCTGATAATAGTCTTTCAATTTATTGACAACGGATGATCCGGTCGCATCGGTAGGCAAATTACTATCATCCCCATCCAGATGCCACCAGATTACTTTAAAGTTGTTGACATTTACTTTATCATCCTTTATATCGCTTAATGATATATATGTGAAGTCTGCAACATTTTCACTAAACCATTTATATGCAGCTTTTTCGTCTTCATCGGCAATGGCAGATGCAGACTCGGCTGTGCCAAGAAACGCAATCGGCTCAAAGTTGGATGGAATAACTGTTACTGTATAATCAAAAGTCTCGCCCATATATGAGATAGTGTATTTTACCGGTTTTGTAAAATCGTTAACAGTCCCCGATTTAGGCTCAACTGTAGCTCCCGGTGTAGTGGTAAATACAGGAGATAGATTTGTTAAAGATAAACCTATCGGATATTTGACAGTGATTTCACCCGTATTATAGTCGATTTTACCTTTATAGCTACCAATAGCAAATGTGAGCATCTTACTATATTCTGCCTTTACTGTATAATCCCAATACAGATTACCATTAAGTACTCGATAATTAGCGCCTTCGGCAAGATTGACATTCGAGGCATTAGCCGGAGTTACTGTGGCTCCTTTAGGTACTTCAATTTCGGTAGTCATTGACGTAATAGCTTGCGACCAAGGTGCGTAAATAGATATGGTCTGTGCCTCATCGTCTATTACTCCTTCTATCCCATTAGCCTTAAATGAAAGGATAGATACATCTACATTGACAATAAGATCTCCTTTATTACTGTCATCGCAGGCTACAAAAGAAAGCCCTAGGATGAATGTAAGGATATATAGCAATTTATTTGATAATGTTTTCATTCTATTTCTTTTTTGTTTTACGGTATTAGCTTATGATTACCATCCATAGTTTTGCTTGTAGATGCCTTTCACATATCCGATCTGATTTTGAGGAATCGGAATATATTCATTTTTGTTCTTTGTAAAACGAGCTCCTGAATATATGGTTGCGCGACGACTAGCTTCAGATGTATAATATTCATTAATAACCTGATCTGCAATACCCCAACGAACCAGATCAAAGAAACGGTTGCCTTCCATTGCAAATTCGAGACGACGTTCCCATCTTAAAGCTTCGCGAGCAAAGTCTTGAGTCCAAGTACAATTTTTACCCGGAACATAAGTAGATACAGACATATTTGGTGCGTAGCCGGTTAAAGTTGTGCTACGTTTTGCGCGTTCACGAATCTGGTTGATATATGACAGAGCTTCATCACTTCTATTAAGTTCGATCAAAGCTTCGGCACGCATCAGCAATACATCTGCAAAACGCAATATGATACGGTTTTTGGAATTTCCACGAAATGGATTAATATTTACAAAACAGTCGCAAGAAGGATCTACATTCTCTTTTAACGATGCATATACTCCATATACGTTAGAGTTACGGTTCCAATCCCTTTCGTAAATCAATTCCGAATTATATTTGTAAGGAAGTCCCGGCATTGCGACTGTATGAAATAAACGTGGGTCAGATTTATCCCCCGACATATTGTAATCCTGATTGTTATATGTCTCAAATTGAGGAATACCATCACTCGTCTTAAATGCATTTACAAGATTTTGGCTCGGTTTGTGAAAATCACAACATCCTAATTTCTGAGGTGTAGATAGAACATCGCCCCAATTTAGTCTTCCATATTGAGTACCGTCATCGATTGAATACTGAACAGCAAACATTGATTCTTTTCCATTCTGATATCCTCCCGGCAGAAAGTTGAATGCAAAATCAGGTTCTAAGGCATAGCCTGAAGTCATTGCAAAAGAAGTATATGTCAAGACATTTTCAAGATCGGCAGCATCTATATTCGTCATATTATTTTTTTCATCCTGACGATATGCTTTATACAAATATGCTTTTGCAAGGTACGCAGCAGCTGCATATTTGTTGGCACGCCCTACTTGCGTCTGGCTGGTTGGCAACAGATCATAAGCTTTTTTGAAATCCCCTGCTATCAATGCCCACTGTTCATCGTTAGACAATGTATTTGGGGTGCTTTCGTAAGCGTTATCCGGAGTAGTTTCATCTACATAAGGGATATGACCAAATACGATCTTCAGCATAAAATAAAAATGCCCTCTGACAAAATACATCTCTCCCATACGTGTATCTCGTAGTGGCATTTCATCGGAACTAACTTGTTGTAATGTGGCTAATGCTGTATTAGTTCTCGAAATGGCCTGAAAGCAATTAAACCATAGACGGTCTGCTTCACCAAAGGTAGGATCAATGTTTTGAGCTGTTTCGTAATTATGAAAATGTTGAACATCATTAATATCTCCTCCTCCTTTATAAGCATCATCGGAACGTACATTTCCGTATGGCCAAAGACTAAATGGTACATCGTAATGATCATTTCCTAGTGAAGAATAGGCTGCCGTAACCAAGCCTTCAGCCTGAGTTTTGACCTCTTCTTTAGTCATTATACCCTGCGGATCGGTATCAAGGTAATTACAACTGGCAGTTGTTAATATTGCTGCTAAAGCAAATATTGTATATTTTATTTTTTTCATTTTGACAATTCGTTTTTATGGATTAGAAAGTTGCATTTAGACCCAATGTAAACGTGATAGGAATAGGATATCCATAATTAGGATTTTCAGGGTCTTGTCCTGTAAAACTCTTGCTTTTGATTGTAAACAAGTTCTGTCCACTTGCATAAACTCGCAATTTGCTAAGTTTTATCTTTCCTAATAATGATGGTGGAATCGAATAGCCCAATTGCACATTCCTCATTTTAAGGTACGACCCGTTTTCGATAAAATAAGTTGAAAAGCGAGCCTCGTTATTCGCATCTGTATATGCTATACTCGGAATATTAGAATTCGGGTTTGATACGGGATCATAAGCATTCAGCAAACGTTCTCCTTTATTAGAATATACATCGACAACACTCCAAAAGTCGGTATGTTTCTTCACATCGTTCACTACATCTACATTATGGATGCCTTGGAAGAACATAACCAAATCGAAATTTTTGTATGCAAGATTAATATTCACACCATACATAAAAGATGGGTATGGATCTCCAATCCATGTTTGGTCATCCTCGTCAATATATCCATCATTATTAAGGTCTCTATAACGGATACGTCCAAGATCTTTACCTCCCTGACGGGCATGTTGATCTAATTCTTCTTGAGATTTGAATATACCATCAGCTACATATCCATAATAAGATTGGTATGGACGTCCTAAGATATTATCCCATTTACCATTACCTCCATAGGCATTAATAACAGATTCGGGCAAAGTCGTCACCTTATTTTTATTTGTAGATAAGTTAGCATTGATATCGTAGCTCAGCCCGAACGAAGTTTCGTTACGGTATCCTACTGACAATTCGAAACCTTTGTTTTCCATACCGGCTCCATTAACCCATTGTGTAGCTCCCTCTCCTTTTACTCCGGCATAAGGTGGCTCTACTAAGATATCTTTCGTTTTCTTTATGTAATACTCTGCCGAGCCATATAGTTTATTTTCAAAAAAAGCAAAATCAAGTCCTATATTCGTTTGAGTAGTAGTTTCCCATTTCAGATTAGGATTTCCAAGTCTGTCTCTCTTAAATCCGGAATCCAATTGTCCCGAACCTTTTCCATTCAAATCGTAAGACGTATTCCAAACTCCGTTTCCTGCCCAAATGTAGTCTCCGGTCACTCCATAGTATGGTGTATAGATATCATATATAGAGTAGTTTCCTATTTCTTGATTACCATTTTGTCCCCAACCAAAACGAAGTTTTAAGTCAGAAATGTAATCTTTTGTACTTTCCATAAACGATTCTTGAGTCAATCGCCAACCTAAATTGAAGGCTGGGAACGTTCCCCAACGATGATCTTTATGGAATCGTGACGAACCATCACGCCTTACAGTTACCGAAGCTAGATATTTGTCGTCATACGCATAGTTTACCTTTCCAAAGAACGAAAGAAGTTTATATCCGGTAGCATTCCCACCTCCGGTGATAGCGCCTGTACCAAGACTAGGCCACATATAGTCAGGCGATTCTAAAGCAAAATTATTAGCTTGTACTGAGAAATTGATATCATCTTGATTAAACATCTCCATACCGACAAGTGTCTCGAAGCGATTCTTTCCGATTTGGAAGTCATAAGTGGCTGTATTAGACCAGTTCCACTTCATCCAATGTGACTGCTCAATCAGAGAGTAATTTTTCTCTTGACTTTCTTCTAAGAATCCTGACACATAAGAATGATTAAGCGAACGTTTATAGAAATTACCATAATCAACGCCAAAATTAGAGCGGAAATTTAATCCTTCCATCGGGCGAATATTGATAAAAGCATTACCAAATGTGCGCCAGTAATTATATCGGTTATCTTTATTATGATATACTAATCTAGCCGGATTCTGACGGTCTGGTAAAGATCTCACCGGACCTCCCCAACCTGAACCATCTGCTGTATGAACAGGAATGAATGGTACTGCCATCATTGCAGCTTCTGTAATTTGATAGGGTTGTTCAACTTCACTAGTTCGGTTGATCGAGAGGTTTTCTCCAATAGTAACAATATCCCCAAACAGCTTATAATCTGAATTGATACGAGCCGAAATACGAGAGAAGTCTGTATATTTTACCAATCCATTATTGTCATAATATCCTAGTGAGAAGAAATAATTACCTTTATCCGTACCGTTTGTTACTGATAGATTGTAAGATTGAGCTACACCAGTACGAGTTATTTCATCAAACCAGTCCGTATTTCCCGGAATCAGTTTATTACCAGCCTTGTCATAATATTGTTTTGGGAAATATACATTATTCAAGGTTCTGCGTCCATTAGCATCAGTCAATTCATTATAGTATATCCCCAGTCCATTACTGTTAGGATCAATTCCATCATTCACAGATGCCTTCCATAACACACCTGCATATTCGTTAGAGTTAAGCATCTTCATCCGAGAATGAAATGCAGAAACAGTCACATAACTATCAAAGTCTACCTTAAGAACGCCGTTCTTTCCCTTTTTAGTAGTGATGATAATGACCCCATTTGCGGCACGTGAACCATATATACTTGCAGCCGAAGCATCTCGAAGCACTTGTATACTTTCGATATCATTTGAGTTCAACTCATGCATTCCTCCTTGCGATGGCACACCGTCAATAATATAAAGAGGATCATTGTTGTTCATTGTACCAATACCGCGAATGCGGATTGTCGCTTTTCCGGCAGGACCTCCATTGTCAGTAACTTGCATCCCAGCAACACGACCTTGCAATGCCTTCATTGCATTATTTTCTGCCGTAGACATCATTTCGTCTACTTTCACTACCGAAACTGCTCCGGTCAGATCGGCTTTGCGTTCTGTACGATATCCCACTGCTACAATTTCGTTCAGGATGTGGGAATCTTCTTCCAAATCTACATCTATTGTCGGAATACCTTTCACTGCAATTTCTCTGGTCTTGAAACCTACATAAGAAAAAGACAGCGTATCGCTTGGCAACACAGACAGATGGTAGTTCCCATCGATATCAGTAACCGTCCCAGTCGTTTTATGCTTGACTGTGACACTTACCCCGATTAGGGTTTCGTTATCTGTTTTTGATTTCACAACTCCTTTTACCTCGATATTTTGGCCGTAACTAAAGCCACAGTACGAGAAGAGGAATAATAAGAAAATTTTTCTCATTTTTTTCATCATGGTATTAAAATTAGAAAAAATGGACTACTTACTTTAAATTAGGCACAAAGAACCTTTTATTTGATAGGAGTAGCTATAAAAAAATGATCAAAAACAATCAAAATTGTTGCTTATTGCTATGAAACATATTTTATTAAAAACAAATAAAACATTGTATTTAAATAAATTACACACATACACATTTAAATAAGACAAGAATAAGTATATCCTAAACTCTCTAAATAATAAGATTACCTGAGAATCAGGTAAAGGAAAGGAAAAGCATATTTTAAAATAATAATTGTTTTTATATATCTTTATATGCTAAAAGAAGATAAAAAGATGGATAAAATTTCAGAAGATAGACTTTTTCAGAACAACTCAAAAGAAGAAGTAACCCGCTGGTGTCGTCAATTGGAATATTTTCATTATATGCGAGCCAGAGGAGGACACAATTGTGAAGGTGATTCTTTTTCTGTTTACTTTAAGTATACTGACAGAGACGACTTAATAAAAAAGTTAGGACAGTTAAGCGTCAATCTGAGAAAGCTCGAAGAAGGATTAATAGCCTTCGATCCGCTAGAGTCGTATTCAATAGATGATCTGGAAAAAATAAGAATAACCATCCCTCAATTTAAAGATCTGGAACAGCCCCAATATACAGAAATCTGGGGATATAAAGTACATATATGGGTAATGACTGACAGATTCGAGATTTCTGTATCGGGAGCAAAAGACAATAAAACATATAAAGTCTCGGAACAAGATTTTGAAATTTGTTTAGCTTTAGAAAAGAAATTCAATGACTTAAACTGGCATCTGATATTGGATAAAGAGATAGAGGAACAGCCACATTGCATCTCCAAGAAAAAATATCCTGAACTATTTTAAAAATAACTCACTTTTTGGTGAGCAAAATCAGTATATATTTGTTTATAAAGTATAGAAGATCAGCTATCAAAACATAAATTTATAATATTAACCAAGAAACTAGAAAAACAAATCTAAAAATTTAGTACATTTAATTCTATAAATCAAAGAAGAAAAACTATCTTATACCATCTGATTTTCACTCTCTGTAATATTTATTACACACTTTTTATTTTTTTTTAATGTACTTTGTATACTGAGATAACACAGTGCTTTGGTACAATAATTATTAGTTAATAGCAAACAGCGGTAAATAGAAAAACATGAAGAAATTCCTAAGTCAAATACCTCAACAATTTATACTTCCTTTATTTATCTTAGGCGGTATTATTGTCGGACTTGGAGCCTACTCTGTATATATGTCAAGGGCATATTCATATTTATCCGACGATCCGGCAGCATGTATCAATTGTCATATCATGACTCCATACTATCAATCGTGGAATCACAGTGCGCATGCCCAATGGGCAACTTGTAACGACTGTCATGTGCCGCACAACAATATAGTGAGTAAATATGCTTTTAAAGCAAAAGATGGTCTATATCATGCAGCAGTATTTACAGCCAAAGCAGAACCACAAGTCATTCGTCCACGAGACGAAAGTTATGGTGTAATAATGAATAATTGCATTCGTTGTCATACGCAATTAAATACAGAGTTTGTAAAAACCGGTATGATCGAATACTGTGAAGTAAAAGAAGGAAAAGGAAAAGCTTGTTGGGATTGTCATTCAGAAGTACCTCACTCCAAAGTGAGTAATCTGGCGGCATCACCAAATGCCATTGTACCTTTACCTACATCTCCCGTTCCGGAATGGTTGAAAAACAAAATGAAAAAATAATATAAAAATAACGATCTATGCTTAAGAAATTGACAGAAGCGATAAAGAAAAAACCTATAATCGGTTGGGGCATATTCGCCGTGGTTATGGTTGGAGTGTTTTTGTTGGGCCTGTTAGCCGCCTCCATCACAGAAAGGCGTGCCGAAATAGCTACTTTATATAACAATAAGAAAATAGATATATCAGGCATCAACCCTCATAGTGAGGAGTGGGGAGAAAATTATCCTCGTGAATACAATACTTGGAAGAAAACTCAGGAAATGGATTTCAAGAGTAAACATTTGGGTAATGTTCCTGAGGATGTTCTTGAACACCGTCCGGAAATGGTAGTACTATGGGCAGGGTATGCTTTTGCAATGGATTATTCAGCACCACGCGGACATATGCATGCTATTGAGGATGTTACAGGTACTTTAAGAACAGGTAGTCCTGAAAACGGAGAAGGAGATATGCAACCCGGAACTTGTTGGACTTGTAAGAGTCCCGATGTACCTCGTATGATGCACGAAGTAGGCATTGCTGAATTCTACAAGGCTAAATGGAGCCAATGGGGTAGCGAAATTGTAAACCCGATAGGTTGCGCAGATTGCCATGATCCAAAAACAATGAATCTGACAATTACCCGTCCGGGACTTATCGAAGCATTCGAACGTCAGGGTAAAGATATAACACAAGCAACTCCTCAAGAGATGCGCTCTTTAGTCTGTGCCCAATGTCATGTGGAATATTCATTCCAAGGAGATGGTAAATACCTGACTCTTCCTTGGGATAAGGGGATGACTGTGGAAGCAATGGAAAGTTTCTATGACAGTATTCAATTTACAGACTATACACATAAATTGAGTAAAGCTCCTATTTTGAAGGCTCAACATCCTGACTATGAATTATTCTTACTAGGGCCTCATGCTCAAAGAGGTTTATCTTGTGCCGACTGTCATATGCCTTATATGGCTGAAGGTGGAATAAAATACTCAAATCACCAGATTATGAGTCCATTAAAAAACATCTCAGGAACTTGCCAAACATGCCATCGCGATTCTGAAGAAAATCTACGTAACTATGTGTATCAGTATCAAGATAAAGCCTTAGAAATACGTGATCGTATAGAAAAAGAATTATCCAGAGCTCACATAATGGCAAAAACAGCATGGGATAACGGTGCAACTGATCCTGAAATGAAAGAATCGTTACAATTAATCCGTCAGGCACAATGGCGTTGGGATTTTGCAGTAGCTTCTCACGGAGCGTCATTCCATGCACCGGTAGAGACCCAAAGAATTTTGGCTCATAGCCTTGACAGAACAATGCAAGCTCAACTTGAATTACAGAAAGTATTATTCAAGCATGGAATAACAGATGTACAGATGCCGGATCTATCAACAAAGGAGAAGGCTCAAGCATACATCGGGCTTGATATGAAAACAATCAAAGAGAAGAAAGATAATTGGAAAAAAACAGTTTTGCCTAAATGGATCGACAAGGCTAAAAAAGAAGGAAAGCTAACAGCAAATATTTAGAATAATTAGTTATTACGAGAAAGTGTCAGATCATGTTCCGGCACTTTCTTCTTTTAAGAGAAGGGAATGAGTGAGAATAAAAGAAAAATGTGGCAGTTTCCATGGCAATACAAGGAAAGCATTGCCTTTGTTGTAGGTATAATTATTATTGGAATATTGCTGCAATTAACAGTAGGGAAATTTAATTTCTATCTGCTTTCATCTCCTGTAAATCTTATTGTCGGACTAGGAATAATTGTATTAATATGCTTGTCTTCAATAAAACGAAAAAGTCTATTTTTCCAATGGTTTTCAGGTGTCCCCTTCTCCGTTACTTTGATAGGAGGATTACTTATCTTGGGAATTATTATGGGATTATTGCCTCAAGTCGTACGTCTCGATCCGCATGATAACTCTTTTTATTCTATACTGGGAATCAGGCAGATCACATCTTTCTGGCCGTTTGTATTAATTTACTTTGTAACTCTTCTATCATTAGGCTGTCTAATTGTCAGACGTCTAATTCCATTCAGGCTTTCTGATTATGCTTTCTATTTCAATCACATTGGTTTATGGATACTTTTATTTGCAGCCGGATTAGGCTCGGCTGATATAAAAAGATTTGTAATGCATGTTCAGGAAGGTGAGGCTGAATGGCGTGTATACAGTGATAATCAGGATATAATAGAACTACCTATCGCAATACAACTCAATGATTTTTATATGGAAGAATATCCACCAAAATTGGCTATAATAAATCGCCACACAGGGGATATGCAACCGGTAGAAAAAGTTGAATATTTTGATATAGACACCAAGCGACCTGTTGGAAAAATCGCCAATTGGGACATTGAACTCAAACAGTATATACATGAAGCTATTCGCAACAGCGACAGCACATACAATGAAGTCCACATGCCGGGGTCATCTCCTGCGGCAAAGGTTAAAGCAACAAATCGTGAAACCGGAGAAGAAAGCGAAGGATGGGTATGTGGAGGTAATGTAGCACAGCTATATATGACTCTTAATCTAGATACTACATATTGTGTAGTGATGACCCAGCCCGAACCTAAACGATTTCTGTCTTATATAGATGTTTTCACCGAAGACGGGGATGAATACAAGGGGGTAGAACTGGAAGTTAATAAGCCATTAAAGGTAGGTAACTGGGTTATATATCAATATGGATATGATAATATGGCAGGAAAGATGTCAACTTACAGCAGCATGGAGTTAGTTTATGACCCTTGGATATATCCCGCTTATGCAGGAATAATTTTATTAGCCTTAGGGTCTATCTGTCTGCTATGGAAAGGCAATAAGAAAAAAGATACAACGAACGATATTTAGTATGACTTGGAACGAATTTCTATATTTTGCAATCCCTGCCATCATTTGCTGGCTAGGAGCTGCGAGTCTGATATATAATAAAAAGACAGAACGGATATCCGAAATCCTAATGATTATAGGAATCCTTATCTTCGGAGCATTTATTATCGGATTATGGATTGGACAAGAACGCCCTCCTTTGCGAACTATCGGAGAAACCCGTCTGTGGTATTCTTTCTTTCTTGCTCTCATTGGATATTTAACTTTTCGTCATTGGAAATATAAGTGGTTATTATCTTTTAGTGCTATTGTAGCTTGTGTGTTTGTGTGTATAAATATATTCAAACCTGAGATTCATTCTACAAATCTAATGCCTGCACTACAAAGCTACTGGTTTGTACCACATGTAACAGTGTATATATTATCCTATTCGATGCTTGGCGCAGCAACTATTGCAGCATGTATCCAACTGAATAAAATGAAAAAGCATGAAACTGATCCGAAATTATTCGCCTTCATGGACAATATAATATATGTCGGCTTTGGATTCCTTATGCTTGGACTACTAATGGGTGCAGTGTGGGCAAAAGAAGCTTGGGGACATTATTGGTCTTGGGATCCGAAAGAAACATGGGCTTTTGTCACTTGTGCTGCATATCTGATTTATATTCACATGCGCCTACAAAACAAAGCGCCGCGCTTCACAGTATGGGTATTACCCATAGCGTTTGTTCTATTGATGATAACATGGATAGGAGTAAATTATTTACCTGCGGCACAAAATAGTATCCATACATATTCTAATTAGTTTTTCAAGAGAATTTATCTCTCAAACTTTCATTTAACTTTTAGATACAGTATCTTTGATTTGCTTAAATCAGAGATACCCAATGACAGAGTATTTAGATCTTACAGAACAGCAGATAAATCTAATTCATCAGATCCCTCTTTTCGAAGGATTGACAGATGAGTCCAAGTTAACATTGCTGGATAAACTGGCCTATTCTGTAATCCCTGTGCGTAAGGGAGATATTGTTATAAAGCAAAATACCTTATGTGCTCACTTATTAATATTGCTTGAAGGAAAGCTTGAGGTTAATATTATTGATGTAACGGGAAATCACATAAAAGTTGAAAATATAATTGCCCCCAGAGCTTTTGCTACACCACATTTATTTAATGGCAATAATATATATCCTGCTACATTCTCAGTTGTAGAAAACGGTATTCTTCTGAAGGCAACCAAAGAATCAGTTTTTGACCTGATAAGTTCTAATCCAGACTTACTAAAAAACTTTCTTAAAGTAACAGGAAATTGTAATGCCTGCACTGTTTCCCGATTGAGAAATCTGTCTTACAAAAGTATCAGAAGTAGATTTGTCTTTTATCTATTTGAGCATAAAACAGATAGTCATACGGCAGAAATGAACCACAATCAAACTCAGTTGGCAAACTATATCGGCGTATCCAGACCCGCGCTAGCGAATGAAATATCCAAAATGGAAAAAGAGGGGTTGATAAAGGTGGAAGGCATGGAAGTAAAACTGTGTTCTCTTAGTAAACTATCACAATACATATAATATCCTTGTAAGGTTTATTTAGTATATTAGAAGTCTCTTTTATTCAAAAAAAACAGCCCCATGAATATAAATGATATTTCTAAATGTAATATTTTCGCCGGATTGAAACCTGAACTTATCGAAGATATTCTCATCTCTGTACAAACAGAAGAACCAACTTTCAAGAAAGGCGATCTCCTAGCTATGCAAGACGAACCTTGCAATAGGCTGATCATAATAACTAAGGGTAGTGTAAAAGCCGAAATGATAGACCCTTCGGGAAAGGTTGTAAAGGTAGAAGATATAGCTGCTCCACAGGCATTGGCTATATTGTTCCTATTTGGACGAAAAAACAAGTTCCCCGTGCAAGTTACGGCATGCGAAGATGTGGAAACCTTAATTATACATAAACAGTCTGTACTGCAAATGTTGGCTAAGAGTGAACAATTACTCAAAAATTATCTGGACATATCAGCTAATTACGCTACTGTGTTGACAGAAAAATTAAATATTATGTCGTTTCGTACCATTCGCCAAAAGCTGTCTATGTATATACTCAAACTATCGGATGGAGAAAATAGTGTAACGCTGGACAGAAGTCAAAATGCGTTGGCTGAATATTTTGGAGTGTCGCGTCCCTCACTTGCCCGAGAATTGCGAAACATGCAGGATGATGGCCTCATAAAAGTAGATAATAAAAGAATACTGATACTTGATAGAAATAAACTCATTCATATGATTAAATTTCTATAAAAGTAAAAAGGGTACTGATAAATATTTATCAGTACCCTTTTTAATCTTAGTAATTATTATTTTAGCTTGCAAGGAACATTTCAATATCTTCTTCTACGGTAGATATACTACCAATACCAAAATTGTCGACCAAAACTTTAGCTACATTCGGAGAAAGGAAGCCCGGTAGTGTTGGTCCTAAATGGATTTTCTTAACACCTAAGTGAAGCAATGCCAATAATACAATTACCGCTTTTTGCTCATACCATGCAATATTAAATGCAATAGGTAGGTCATTTATGTCTTCCAGACCAAACACTTCTTTTAGTTTAAGTGCTATAACTGCCAACGAGTAACTATCATTACATTGTCCGGCATCCAATACACGAGGGATACCACCAATATCGCCTAGTTCAAGTTTATTGTAGCGATATTTAGCACAGCCTGCTGTTAAGATTACAGTATCGTTAGGCAAGGCTTCAGCAAAGTCAGTATAATAACTTCTGCTCTTCATACGTCCGTCGCACCCTGCCATAACGAAAAACTTGCGAATAGCTCCTGATTTAACTGCATCAACAACCTTATCTGCCAAAGCCATAACTTGAGCATGTGCAAAACCGCCTACAATAGTTCCGCTCTCAATTTCGCGAGGAGCTTGCGATTGTTTAGCCATTTCTATAATCTCAGAGAAATCTTTTGGTTTGCCGTCCTTGCGTTCTGCAATGTGCTTTGCACCTTCAAGACCTGCCGATCCGGTAGTGAAAATTTTATGCTTATACGAAGCATTAGCCGATGGAGGTACAATACAGTTTGTAGTAAACAATATAGGACCGTTGAAAGCCTCAAAATCTTCTTTTTGTTGCCACCATGCACCGCCGAAATTACCAACTAAATGTTTGTATTTTTTCAACTGAGGATAATAGTGTGCCGGCAACATTTCACTATGTGTATATACATCTACACCTGTACCTTCGGTTTGTTGCAACAATTCTTCAATATCTCTCAAGTCGTGTCCGCTAATTAAGATTCCCGGATTTTTGCCTACACCGATATTTACTTCCGATATTTCAGGATTGCCAAAGCGCCCGGTATTAGCAGAATCGAGTAAAGCCATAGCCTGAACTCCGTATTTACCTGTTTCGAGAGTAAGAGCGATCAGTTCGTCCATTGTAATATCCTCTCTCGTGATCTGAGCCAAAGCATGTTGCATAAATTGGAAAACAGAATCGTCTGTCTTATCCAAATTGTAAGCATGCTCTACGTAAGCAGCCATCCCTTTTATTCCATAGTGTATCAACTCTTTAAGGGAACGAATATCTTCATCCTTAGTAGATAAAACACCAACTCCCTTAGCTTTAGTCATATATTCTGATTCGGCACCGTTCCAAGTGCAAGCATCCGGAAGATTGTTCGGTGTAGAAGTCAATTGTTCAGCCAATTCTCCTTTCAGAGCAAGCCCTTTAGTTACTTTATTCTTGATAACTTCAAAGTCGAAATTAGCATTTGTTATACTGGTAAACAAAGCATCAGTAACAAAAAGGTCTGCTGCCTTAGATGCTTTATTTTCTTTTCTCAACAGTTCGTTATAGACGGAGATCCCCTTTGTTACAAACAAGAGCAAATCTTGAATATCAGAAACTTCCGGGGTTTTTCCACAGACTCCTTTAATTGTACATCCTGTACCTTTTGATGTCTCTTGACATTGATAGCAAAACATATTCATAACTTTGTATTTTTTTAGTTTATTACAAAGTTAGAGAATGAGGTATATTAAAGTTTGTATCAAATGTTACAATTAGGCGAAAAAATTTTTGCCCGGTTTCGATTTTAATGTTATTTGAAGAAATTCATTATATTTTTATGTTCTGCCCAATATATATGCGTATAACCTCCAATTGCATTTTTATACCTTAGTAGTTTTGTATCCACAGACATATTCTTTGCATTATATTGTTGAACAAGGCTCGTTTGGCTTCCTGATGCAGACGAATAATGAAATTCATGTCCTTTGACAGGCATACCACGAAATTCGAATTTACGATATCCAAGTTTAAGTTTCATATTTTCCATAGTAGTACGTTGATCAAAAACATTTACCATTGGGTACTCAACTCCATCTTTGTCTGTAATAGAGGTTGATAAATACATCATGCCTCCACATTCGGCTAATACCTTTCCATCATGCTCTATATAATCGTGAATACTGTGAAGCATTTCTTTATTTTCGCTCAATTCTCTGAGATATAATTCGGGATAACCTCCGGGCAGATAAACAAAGTCGGCTTGAGGTAATTTCTTGTCTCGTATAGGACTGAAAAAACAAACATCGCCCAATTCTTTTAAAGCTTCTATATTTTCGTGATATATAAAATTAAATGCTTCGTCATAAGCGACAGCAATCTTAATATCCTTACAAGCAATATTTTCTTCAGGAGTAGCATTGGCTCCAATATCTCGTTCCGTTATAGCCAATAGTCTGTCCAAATCAATATGCTTTTCTAATATAGATGCTATTTTATCAGCAAACTCATCAAAGCGATATTTTTCATCAAGGCTCAGCCCCAGATGACGAGAAGGAATTTCAATATCTGCATTTTTAGGCAAATAGCCCAAAGCTTCAACTCCCGCATCTGTGGCAGCTTCTTTCAAAAATTGGTAATGACTCTCGGATGCTACAAAATTGAAAATAACTCCGACAACATTTATTCCTTTATAAAAATTCTTAAAACCGTAAAGCATGGCAGCAGCAGAATATGCCATTGATTTGGCATTTATCACCAGAACCACGGGAATATCAATAAGCGAAGCTATTTCGGCACTACTCCCCTTCATTTTATCATATCCGTCAAACAGCCCCATCACTCCTTCTACAACACTGACATCAGATAAGGTAGCGTATTTGGTATAGATTGATTTTACATGGCTTTCTGAGGATAGAAATAAATCTAAATTTACAGACTTTCGTCCCGATGCCATATCGTGATATTTAGTATCAATATAGTCCGGTCCGCATTTAAACGGTTGAGTATTTAATCCTTTATTCAAGAATGCTCTCAACAATCCCAGAGTTATAGTTGTTTTACCCGATCCCGAAGAAGTAGCTGCAATAAGAAATGTCGATTTTTTTGCCATGTTCACGTCGATTGATTTATTGCAAAAATAAAAATTATTTATCTATATAGATCAATTCTTTATTTGTTAAAAAGTTTTTTACTCATCTTTTTAAAATTAACTTTGTATCCGCTTAGGTGATGTAAACAGACATTCGTCTTTTACATAAAAAGGGAATCCGGTTACAATCCGGAACAGTGCCCGCTACTGTGGACTCCTTTAATGAATTTCGAACATCACTCTTGCCACTGATAAGCAGTTAACACGGTTATTACAATCTCTGGTTTTACTGCATATTGGGAAGGCGTTCGAAACGGAGCAAGTCAGGAAACCTGCCAAGCAAAATAAGTAAATAAATATTCTCGGGGCCAGGAATATGATTAACTAACATTACATTTATAAAATTAATGAAAAAAGTGCTTTTTTCTTTATTGCTATTTATTATGGCGGTAACAGTAACGGCTCATGGTGGCAAAAATTACGAAGATTCTAACATCTTCGATACTATGAAAGAGGGTGATAAATTGGCAATACTTATGGTACACTTTGGAACAACACATGCCGACACTCGCGCATTGACTATTGATGCGATAAATAATAAGACAAAAGCTGAATATCCCAATGTAGAAGTAAGAGAGGCATATACCTCTCGTATCATTATAAAAAGACTGGGTGACAGAGGGATTGTAAAACAAAATCCGTTGGAAGCACTACGTCAGCTACATAAAGAAGGCTATACTCATATACTGATCCAAGCTTCTACGATTATTGATGGAGTGGAAATGGAATCTCTGAATAGAAACATATCAGAGGCCAGCCCATTGTTTAAAGAAATACGTGTAGGAAATCCCTTGCTTTACTCTCCCGAAGATTACGAAAACGTGATAAATATCCTAATAAAGGATAACGATCAAAACATAGGTTACGTATTAGTAGGGCATGGCACATACGATGCTACCACTGCACAATATGCAATGATGGATTATATGCTAAAATCTAAAGATCATAATAACTTTTTTGTAGGTACAATAGAAGGTTATCCCGAATTTGGAGATATGTTAAAGCAATTGAAAGCTTCGGGTTTGAAAAAAGTACAGTTAGTTCCCTTTATGTTTGTAGCAGGAGAACATGCAAAAAATGATATTGCAGAAGACTGGAAAGATGATTTGGAAAAAGAAGGCTTCGAAGTAGAAGTTTCTATGGAAGGATTAGGTCAAAACCCACAAATACAAGACTTGTATATAGCACATCTTAAGTTTATAACTAAACACCGCAAAATAGGTATAATGGAAAAGAAAGCCATCTATGAGGTGACCGGCGAAAAACTATAAGATAGAACTTAATTTACAAAAAAAGACACATATAGTGATGGCAAAAGGCAGAATCATAGTTGCAGGAATAGGTCCGGGATCGCAAGCTGATATTACACCGGCTGTAATGCAGGCAATGAAAATATCGGAAGTCATAGTAGGATACAAGTATTATTTTCAATTTGTACAAGATATAATACATCCTGACACGCTCTGTATAGATACGGGTATGAAAAAAGAGCGCGAACGGGCAGAAGAAGCCTTCCGTTATGCCGAGGAAGGAAAGACTGTATGTGTCATCAGTTCCGGCGATGCGGGTATTTATGGTATGGCTCCGCTTATCTATGAGATGAGAGAAGAAAAAAACAGTGATATAGAAATAGAAGTCCTACCCGGTATCAGTGCATTTCAGAAAGCAGCATCATTGCTCGGTGCACCAATCGGACACGATCTTTGCATTATCTCCTTATCCGATTTGATGACACCGTGGGACAGAATAGAAAAAAGAATCACGGCGGCGGCAACTGCCGATTTTGTAACAGCCATATATAACCCAAAGAGCAAGGGACGCTATTGGCAATTATATCGTCTTTTGGAGCTCTTTATGCAAGAACGTTCACCCGAAACTCCCGTAGGGTATATACGTCAGGCAGGAAGGGAAGAGCAAGAAATAAAGGTTACAACTTTAGCAAAATTCGATCCCGAAGAAATAGATATGTTTACGGTCATTATTATTGGCAATTCACAATCTTATATTTCCGGCAACAATATAATAACACCAAGAGGATATTATCGTGAATCGAAACACGAAGACGTAGGGATCGGACAAGATATTATGATACGTAGTTTCCGCACAATTGATGGTGAACTGAAAAACAGAAATATCCCTCTAGGAAAAAAATGGGCTTTGCTGCATGCCATACATACTACGGCAGACTTCGACATGGAGAACATTCTTCTGGTAGATGACGGAGCTGTGGAG
Organism: Dysgonomonas sp. UBA5412; assembly: GCA_002409595.1. Classification (GTDB taxonomy): domain Bacteria; phylum Bacteroidota; class Bacteroidia; order Bacteroidales; family Dysgonomonadaceae; genus Dysgonomonas. The sequence continues at coordinate 28,411 of DHNQ01000021.1, read as the reverse complement.
AAACTCCATGAACGATTTGTAAATGGAGAAATAAAAGCCATTATTACCGATGTTACGATGGTGGCAGCAGGTATTCGCAAAGGGGCATTAGAACGCTTAGGTGTTGAAGTAAAATGCTATCTGCACGACGATAGAGTCGCTGCATTAGCCAAAGACAAAGGAATCACACGCACACAAGCCGGAATACGTTTAGCCGTAGAAGAACATCCCGATGCACTGTATGCGTTTGGAAATGCACCTACTGCCCTAATGGAATTATGCGAACTTATACGAAAAGACAAAGCTAAACCAGCCGGCATTATTGCCACACCAGTAGGCTTCGTCAATGTGAAAGAATCTAAGCATATGGCTAAACCTTTCAAAAACATACCCAAACTTATAGTAGAGGGACGAAAGGGAGGCAGCAATCTGGCTGCAACATTAGTCAATTCGATCCTCACCTTCGATGATGCAGAGCAACTAAGACCGGGCAGGGATGTGTAAGACAAAAAAGTTCTATGTCATTGGCATAGATGACAATCAGAAGCAACATTTTACCCCCGAAATACAACATTTAATAAATACACATACTGTATTTTCGGGAGGAATGCGGCATCATGAAATTGTAAAACCATATCTGCCAAAAGAATACCAATGGATAGACATTGTAGTTCCTCTAAAGAATGTTTTTCTACAGTATGATCTGCATACCGAAGTAATAGTTTTTGCTTCGGGCGATCCTTTATTTTTTGGATTTGGTAATACAATACAAAGAGAAAGACCGCATGCAGAATTGAGATTATATCCTTATTTCAATTCTTTGCAATTATTGGTACATCGTATGCTTATGCCATATCAGGACATGCATATTGTCTCTCTTACCGGGCGACCTTGGCATAAATTCGACGAAGCTCTGATAGTAGGCTATAAAAAAATAGGCGTATTAACAGATAATAAAGAACATACACCATCAGCCATAGCATCCCGAATGTTGAAATATGGGTATGATAATTATACTATAACAATTGGAGAATTGTTGGGTAATAAAGAAAAGGAAAAAGTTTCGACCTATTCTCTCGAAGATATAAAGGATAACCAATTTTCTTTTCCAAACAATCTGATTCTTCAACGAACTAAAATACATTCTCGCCCGTTCGGGATACCCGAAAAAGATTTTCACCTCCTCAATGGCAGAGCCAAGATGATAACTAAGATGCCCATTCGCCTCTTATCCCTCAGTATGCTTGAATTGAGAGAAAAATCTGTATTTTGGGACATTGGATTTTGTACTGGGTCAGTTTCTGTTGAAGCAAAATTACAATTCCCCCATCTACAAATATTTGCATTCGAGCAACGCAAAGAAGGAAGAGACCTGATAGAGCTAAACAGCCAAAAATTCGGAACACCGGGCATTAATTCTTTCATCGGAGATTTTACCGAAACAGATATATCGTCTCTCCCCTCCCCCGAAGCCATATTCATTGGAGGACATGGAGGTAAAATGCACGAAATAATGGCAATCGTGAATAAGGCATTGACAAAAGAAGGGTGCATAGTCTTCAATTCTGTATCCGACGAAAGTTATCACCTTTTCACCTCAGCTTTAGATACAAATAACCTCCTATTGGTCGAAACGACAGAAATCACCATAGACCATTTCAATACCATAAAAGTAATGAAAGCGATAAAGAAATAAGATATGAAAAAGATAGCTATAATACTTACCTCCGAGAGCAGCTTATCCCTGGCTTTGACAATCAAGAGCGAGTTGTCCGGTGCTGAAATATATACAAAAGCTGAACTAAAAGAGACAACACAAATATCAACCATCGAAAATTTTGTCGCCGAAGCTTTCGGCAAAGTAGATGCTATTATATTTATAGGAGCAATGGGTATTTGCATAAGAAGCATTGCCCGATACATCAAGGATAAGCACAGCGACCCCGCCGTTATCAATATAGACAGTACAGGGCGCTTCGTTATTTCTGTATTATCCGGACATGTAGGCGGAGCTAATGACCTGACTAAAGACATTGCCCACATTATAGGCGGAGAGGCTGTAATAACAACTCAAAGCGACAATACAAATCTTTGGGCTTTGGATACTTTAGGCAGTAAATATGATTGGGAAACGACTTCTAACAAAGAGAATTTTAATCTCCCGCTCACTACATTTGTCAACAAAAAGCAGACAGCCCTGTTACTTGATATAAAAGATGAAGGCACAGCTTTTTTGGAAAGAAGTAAACCTGAACATGTAAATATTTTCTACAAATTTACAGATATTGATTTCTCCAAATACGAGCTTCTGATCGCCGTTACACCATATTTATATCCGAATACAAATATCCAAACAATATATTACCATCCTAAAGTGTTGCATTTGGGAATAGGCTGCCGAAAAGATTGTAAGCCGGAAGGAATAGCCCAATATATCGGAGAATTTATAAAACAAAAAAATATTACAGCAGCATCCATCCAAGACATTTCGACTATTGATATAAAGAAAGATGAAGCATTACTGAAAGATTTACAAGCATATTTCGGACACTTACCAGTAAACATCTATACCGCCGACGAACTTTCGGATATAGATGTTCCTAATCCTTCAGAAAAAGTGAGAGAGGTAACTACCGTAGGGGGTGTATCGGAATCCACATCTATCAGAAGTGCCGACTATGGCAATCTTATTTTAGAAAAGCAGAAGGGCGTTTTGAGCAAAGGGAATGATTTCACATTTGCCATCGCATTAAACAGATATGCTATTCGTCAGGGACATATCGAAATAGTAGGAGCAGGACCGGGCGACCCCGATCTGGTATCTGTGCGGGGAAGACAATTTTTGGAAATAGCCGATCTCATACTTTATGCCGGAAGCCTTGTACCTAAGGAACTCACTTTCTGTGCCAAAGACGGGGCAGTAGTGCGAAGTTCGGCATCTATGGATTTAGAAGAGCAATTTGCCATAATGAAAGAATTTTATGACAAAGGTCAACTTGTTGTTCGCCTACATACAGGCGATCCATGTATATATGGTGCTATACAAGAGCAGATGGCTTATTTTGACGAACATAACATGTCGTATCACATCACTCCCGGAATCTCGTCGTTTCAGGCAGCAGCAGCGGCATTAAAATCGCAATTTACGATCCCAGAGAAAGTACAAACGATCATCCTCACCCGAGGAGAGGGACGTACGCCCATGCCTGAAAAAGAAAAGCTCCATCTCCTTGCCCGTTCGCAAAGCACAATGTGCATATTCCTTAGTGTAACAGTTGTAGATGAGGTCCAAAAAGAGTTGCTCGAACATTACTCTCCGACAACTCCCGTAGCTGCATGTTACAAATTAACATGGAAAGACGAAAAAATTTATCGCGGACAATTGCAGGATTTAGCTAAAATAATAAAAGAAAACAAGTTAACCCTTACAACAATGATTGTAGTGGGTGATGCTATCGACAACCGAAAAGGTTTGTCAAAGTTGTATTCACATCAATTCAAACATTTATTCAGAAGATAGAAGAGAATATATATATATATCATTTTTTTATTTCTTTCAACTCTTGTTTTAGCTCTTTTATTTCTTTTTGCTGGTCTATTACATATAGTGTTAATTCTTCAATTTTTTGGAGTAACTTTATCTGCATTTCATTTACATTCACTCCATTTTCCGACATCTCCCTCTCAGAAGGAATCTCAGGGAGATGATGATATTCTTTAACGAAAGATTCTATATCAGAAAGGGATCTGAGTTTATAATCAGGTTTAAAAACAAAGTCAGCACCAGCATTTATTGCAATATTCACACTACGTGCATTAACCTCTCCTGCTACACTTAACTTTGTTGCCTTAATATCACCATTAACATGCAACTTCGATGTTGGTGTTCGTATTCCTACACCAATGTTCCCATCACCTGTTATAGACATACGATATTGACTATTCCCATTGCTAGGAAACGTCATAAATTCCAAATTTCCATTTCCTTGATCGTACTCACTTCTTATTATTGCTTTCTTTTCCGGAGTTTGATACCTAAACGCAATTTCACCAAATGCTTTATCTTCTCCCTTGATCAGCATATAAAACTGGGTCACAGCATGTTCATATCCAACATTCAATAAACCGACACGCAAAGTGCCTGTTGATTCATTATTTCCGACAGGATTCCACTGAGAGAAAATAGATATCGATGTCATTACCAAAACAAACAAGAAACTTATTCTTTTCATGATTATTAACTATTTATATTAAAATATAAATATAAATATAAATTTCCATTAATAGAATAACGAATAAGTCGATTGATATCTTTTTCTCTATTAGGAGTAGCTTTCTGACGAACGCACCTTTCCATCCTCATCTATAAGAAGTATCTCAAGTTCTCCTTTAGGCAATAAAGGAGAACATACTTTTAGACATTCTTCTATTAAGATTTTGAAAAAATTATTGCCTGATTCCGGAATAATATTCCATAGCTGACGTGCCATCGTTATATTTTGTATCTCATCTGTGATCTCCAAAGTACAGCCGGAACGAAGAGCCAAGCCAGCTAAAAACTCTTTATTCATCACTACTTTTTTGCTATGCGTGTCGAGCGATCCCTCGGCAAGCTTCACGGCTTTTCCGATCATAATACCCATAGTCACATAAGAAAACTCAAGTTCGGCTGCAATCTTGATCGTTTCGCCAATAAAATTACCATAATGAATAAATGCCTGAGAAGGTAAATCAGGATACAATCCTTTCACAAAGCGTTCACTCTTTGCCCCTGAATTTAATATCACTCTTTCACAACCCAATGCTTTTGTTACCATCATCTCGCGGCGAATAGAGGATACAAAAGCCTCAGACGAAAATGGCTTTACAATGCCGGAAGTTCCTATAATGGAAATCCCGCCCACAATACCTAGTTTAGGATTAAATGTCTTCAATGCCAATACCTCACCATTAGGAACAGAAATAGTTACATCTACTCCATTTTTAAGGCTTTCATTAGGTAGCCTATCCTGATGATGCCTAAAAACTTTATATATCTCTCGCTTCATCATCATTCGGGGAGTCTTGTTTATAGACGGTTCTCCAATCGCAGAATCCAGTCCGGGCAAAGTGATTACCCCGACTCCTTTACCTTGCAAAAAGCGAACTCCTTTATGATTCTTATTCAGAGAAACCGTAGAAACAATTTCCTGACCATTGGTCACATCCGGATCATCACCGGCATCTTTTACAACAATGCTACTCGCTTCTCCATCATTAATTGTTGTTGAAAATATTGGTATATGAACCCATTCTCCATTTGGCAAAGTAATGCTGACTTCGGGTTGCTTCTCATTTGTCAGCAAGGCTATAAGAGCGGCTTTGGTAGCAGCAGTAGCACATGTACCGGTCGTATATCCGGTTTTTAATTCAAAGAAATCCGGCAATAGCCTCTCTATTTGCTTACGAAGTCCATTTTCTCCAAAGACAGAGATAAAAGATGGGGATAATGCGGGGCGTTTCACAGCTAAAAGAGGAATACCTAATCGACGGGCGGCATCGCTCTTGTCGTTAAATCCTCCTGATTCTCCACTTTCTTTCGTTATAATAGCTTGAGGTTTCAGCTGATCGAAAAGAACTGTGTCGTCTTCTCCTTGTATATAATATAAAAGCTTATCGGAAGGGAAACCTTCTCTTTCTGCAATTTCTCTCGAATCGTCACGATCGAGGATGCGAAACCAGCAATGATGCGTTTGCCAATATGGTTTGAGTTTAGCTATAGTATTCACTCCCGTAAGGGCAAGTAAATTATCAATCTTATTCTTTTCCAGATAATGAATGGCTTGATCGTAAGAATCGAACCATAAAATATTATCCTCATGTTCAGGATAATTGCGTTCAAATCGAAGGACAGGTATATTCAAAGTCTCTGCTGCACTTGCAATATTCTGATGAAGAACTTCGGCAAATGGATGGGCTGCATCTACAATTAATTTAATATCTTTTTCGCGACAATATTGCATCATCTGCTCCGCATCCATTGCTCCAGTAATATGTATTGCATGGGCGGTTTCTACTTTCTGCAAATTACCTTTAGTTGCATAATAGTATGGCTTGGCTGCTTCATCGCACACAGCCACTACTTTTCGTCCTTCTGTTGTACCTCCAAAAACAAGAATCATTGCGGTATCAGTTTTTCTAAAAGTTCTTCAATTGTTTGTATTGCCTTCGGATCTTCTCCTTTAAGGGATAAACAAATCTTATTATTTGTAATTTCTATATAAGACTCTGAATCAATATTTCGTTCAGCCATTATATTATTCCTCAACAAAGCTTTTCTGACCATTGCATATTTTTGTCCATGCCCTGAAAGTCTTATCTGAGAAGTACAGTCATTCTCTACTCTGAACAAGCCGGTATCCTGATCAAATATAATTCCTTTTCGAGCAAAAAAATTGCTGAGACTTCCATCTAGTGACAAATCTTCGGGAGTTCCGATGTGTATGCCCGATTGTTTATCCATCAACCAAATTTTATCTGCAATTTGTAGAGCCAACTCCAAATCGTGTGTGGATAGAAAGATGGTTTTATTTGTTTTTCGTGATAGCCGATGCAACAATTGCATAATCTCCACCTTGCTCGGAAAATCGAGAAAAGCAGTAGGCTCGTCTAATAAAATGATAGGTGTCTCTTGAGCCAAAGCTTTTGCAATCATCACTTTCTGTCTTTCGCCGTCACTAAGGGTATGTACCATCCGCAATGCCAGATTCTCTATCTTGACCAAAGAAATTGCATTAGTCACAACCTCCTCATCTTCTTGATTTAGTCTGCCCCAGAAACCAGTATAAGGACTGCGTCCCAGACCGATAAGCTCTCGGACGGTCATATTTTTTATATCAAATTTTTCTGTCAAAACAACACTTACCAGTGTTGCAAGTTCTTTCTCCGTATATTGATTTATCTCTTTATTCTGTATATATATATTTCCGGCTAATTTAGGCTGAAACGCAGAGAGGGTTCTCATCAGAGTAGATTTACCTATCCCATTAGCTCCAAGCAAACAAGTAAGTTCTCCGCTAAATATAGACGAATTGATATGTTCGGCAACGATTCGTATATTCTTTTTAGTCTTGTAACCTATTGACAGATCTTTTATATCTATTGTTTTATCACGCTTCATATCATCTAGTCGCTTATTTCATTCTTACGTTTTCCAAACAATACTGATATTACAATAGGCGCTCCGATAAGAGCAGTTACAGAGTTGATGGGCAAAGCCCCTTCGAATCCCGGCATACGAGCTATCAGATTACAGAGCAAAGCCAAAGAGGCTCCGGTAAGCGTAACAGCCGGCATTAAAACACGATGATCAGACGACATAAATATAGTGCGGCAAAGATGCGGAACAGCTAGCCCGAGAAATACAATTGGTCCACAATATGCTGTAACGATAGCTGTCATAATACAGGCTGAACAGATTACATAAAGCCTAGCCTTCTTGACATTGAGCCCTAAATTTCGGGCATATCCCTCGCCGAGTAACATCAGGTTTAAGGTCTTGATTAACAAAAATGAAAGAGGGATAAGTATTGCCATAATAATAGCAAAAGTATAGACTTGATTTCCTGAAACCTTGGAGAAACTACCTAGTCCCCAGATTACATATGCCCGGACATCTTCATCATTACTGAAAAATTTAAGAACTCCAATAATAGCTGTGGCAATATATCCTATCATAACACCGATAATGAGCAAGATAACATTTCCTCTAATACGTTGCGATATAGCAATGATAATTGCCATAACAGCCAAAGCTCCTGATATTGCAGCTACCGAAACGGCAACTTCACCAAAGAAGCCGACCTGACTAAGTGCCGTACCGGCTATATTTCCTGATAAAAGGATAATGAGTGCCACCCCTAAGCTTGCTCCGGAGCTGATACCTAATTCGGATGGTCCGGCCAAAGGATTGCGAAAAACGGTTTGCATCTGCAACCCGCTTATGGATAATCCTGCTCCGGCAAATAGGGCGGTTATTGTTTGCGGGAAGCGTGATTTCCATATTATATTTTGCCAAATGGCAGACTCTCCTTCTCCTCCGAAAAGTATATTTACAATCGCTTTCAGAGGTATAGATATGGTTCCTAAGATAAGATTCAGGAAGAAAAATATCAGAATCGTAAGAAAGATTATTATAAGAAATACAACGTGACGCTTCATTATTTCAATAAGTCATAGTAAACCGGAGTGTAATCCGGCAAGAGATCGGGATGGAATATTTTGATCAGATCGGATAGTACAATCTCCGGTTCTACCGGAGTATTTTCATAAAACGGTTTGTCCCTAAGATTACAATAAATAACTTTATGATCTTTGAATGCTTTAAAATCGGTATAACGGGCATCGCTTTGCTTCAGTACATCATAGCCGAATTCTCCATTATGGCTATTTACTAACCGCCAATAATCAGCATTTGCTCCTTGCGAATAAACGGTTTCGAAATCAACATAAAAGCCTCCCGATTCATCATCATTCTTCATAAAGTATGCTGCTCCGGCATCGCGAAACAATTGAGCCAAATAGCTATTGCCTCCTACAACATACCAATTGCCGGAATGGAGTTCTCCGCTAAGGACTGTCGGTCTTTTGTCAACTTGCTGAGTTAAAGCTTTCAGATCATTATATTTTTTTTCTATTTCAGCAAATTGTCGATTTGCCTGCTCTTCTATACCTAAGAGCATTGCTGTAAATTTTATCCATTCTGCTTGCCCTAAAGGCGAACTCTCTTTGTAACCCAGAAAACTAATGAGAGGAATATCCAAACTTTTTATAGCCTCATAGCCACCCTTCTTGAATGGGGATACTAAAATTATATCCGGATTGAGAGCCAATACTACTTCGCTATCAAATTCTCCTTCTATACCAATCTTACTTGTTTTTCCATTTTTCAACTGTTCGTTCATCTGATTATTAAACAAAAACCGAGAGCTGGTAATGCCTACAACCTTGTCAACAGCATCTAACTTTATGAAGTTTGATAATTGAAGATTAGTCATACAGATAACACTCCGAACAGGGGTTTCTATTATCTGATAGTCTTTGGGGATATTCGTTTTATCTGTACCTCTGTCTAGAAGAGCATAATGATAAACCATTTTGCTCTCACCCGAAGGGTCTACGATGTCCACAAGCCGGTAATTACCATGATTGGAAACTTTAAAGCCTTTTGCATACTTGACAGTTGTAGGATCTCGGGATGTAATTATATTACCATCCGCTTGTTTTGTCTTATTACATGACGTAAAGCTGAAAGCGGCAAGAAGTGTTATAAGAAATAGGATCTGTTTCATAACAAATGAATTATAATAAGAGAGAAATATGGGAATTTATGAGAAAGGACTTCTTGCTTGTCTTGAGTGTAGAATTCTTTTTCTTCAACGCCTACATTCTCAAAATAATGTATTGTAACATTTTCCATATCAGTTATAACCTGCTTAATGGCTGCCTCACATTGTGATGTTTTCATTATAGTAAGTACATTCCCCGACAAGAGCTTTGCTTTCAGATCATCATACGAAATCACTCCCGGCACTACATGCAGCTCTTCTTCTTGCTTCACAATGTGCAGATTTGCAAATGCTCCACAAGCTATAAAAGCCGGAATACCGGCAATCTGATGTGTAGGTATATGATTATTGATCAGATTCTCTTCTATATAATAGCTCGAAGAATAAAATCCGGCATGCCCTTCGGCTGTTACAGCTATATTTTTTCCTTTTTTATATTCAGCCGAAATTTCTTCCGAAACGTCTTTATAACTTTTTATAGCTGCTGAACGATCTTTGCTCATAGGAACAGCGAAAAGCTGCACTTTTGATTTTTCTATCCCCAATTGTAACATTATATCCAATGCACGCGAAGCAACGCCTCCTTTTGGCATAGGGGTAGAGGGACTGAAAATAATATCGGCATGTTGTAAAGCTTTCAAACCTTTCAACGATATAAGTTCGGGGTCTCCCGGTCCGAGAGAAACAAATGTAACCTGACCAGACATTCTTATTAAATTTATCTTCTTAAAAAATGACAAATACTTTTAGTATAGGGCTAGAAAGACACTTCTGATGTGATCTATCAAGTATTAAGCCTAAACCTCGAGCTTTAAACTAAGTGCCTTGGCAGGTCTTCTGACTTACTCCATCTTTGATACGCCCTTCCCGTTTTACACAGTGGTATGAGTATGTACAAAGATTTGGTGGAGCTTACAGCAGCGGGTCTGTTCAGGATTTACACCTGATTCCCTTTTCACCACTTATCCGAAGATGCGGAATAGTGACACCAAAACATGAGCAAAGGTATAAGTTTTTACTGATTATAGCGATAAGTAAACATATAAATCTGTTGCTTATTTATCTATAAGAGAGATAACGATTTAAAAGAATGAAAAGAAGACATAAGCACGAATTATGAATCAACACACATCCATCTTTATCTAAATAAGAAAAGTGACAATGAAAAAAGGGCTAAAAAGTGTCACCTTTGTCACCTTTTCTAACTTATTACACTTATAATAAACAAGATATAAAAAAGAAAGCACGATTAACATATATTAATTCATTGAATTTCACTATCAGATATAAATATCTTTTATATCTTTGTTGCGATTTTGGTGATAAGTTCTTCATTCGAAGAATTTATTGAAAAGGGAATCAGGTGCAAATCCTGAACAGACCCGCTGCTGTAAGCTCCACCAAATCTTTGTACATACTCATACCACTGTGTAAAACGGGAAGGGCGTATCAAAGATGGAGTAAGTCAGAAGACCTGCCAAGGCACTTAGTTTAAAGCTTTCGTGGAATAAGGCTGAAACATACAAATAAGAATTTTCTTATCTGCAAAAGGTCGATATTTTTATCTGGATGTATTTCTTTCATTTTCCGAAATGCTGTTTGAAAAAACATAAGGAAATAAAATGAAAATTGTAGCAAGTCTCTTACTTTTTATCAATCTTTTCTGTTCAACAATTTCGGCACAAGATAAAGTCAACGTCTCCGGCAACATAACAAATATCAAGGGAGAATCGGTATCTCAGGCAATGGTAGCAGTCGAACAAACATCTACCGGAGTTTATAGTGACGACAATGGTCATTATATACTTTCGCTATCTCCCGGAAAATATATTTTGGCGGTGTCGTCTTTCGGCTATACAACACAAAGAAAAGAGATTACAGTAACAGGAAATATGAAGTTAGACTTCGTTCTTGAAGAAGATCCAATAGCCCTAAAAGCTGTTACAGTGGATGGTAAAAGTCATGTACAACAATTGCGGGAAGGAAGTTTTACAGTCAATGCAATAGATGTAAAAACATACGCCAGTTCATTAAATAATTTGAACGATATTATCGGGCGAAGCAGTGGAGTCAAAATACGGGAAGACGGAGGTGTAGGTGGAAACTTCGATTTGTCGATCAATGGACTTTCGGGAAATGCAATTCGTTATTTTATAGATGGAGTACCAATGGAGTCAATCGGGAATGGAGTCAATCTAGCAAATCTGCCTATCAATATTGTTGACCGGGTAGAAGTATATAAAGGAGTGGTTCCTTCCTATCTGGGAGCAGATGCTTTGGGTGGGGCCATAAATATAATAACTAAGAATAATGTAAAAAACTATTTAGATGTATCTTATGGCATAGGCTCTTTCCATACGCATAAGATTGATCTGAATGGACAATATACTGATCAAAAAACAGGATTATTTGTCAGACCTACTTTTGGACTCAACTATTCCAAAAATGACTATCCGATGAAGGGTGTGCAAGTTCCTGATGAAACCGGAGATGAATTTAAAATTGTAAATGCCAAGAGATTCCATGACAATTACCTTTCAGTTCTCGGACAAATAAGCATTGGCCTTACGAATAAAAGATGGGCAGATTTACTGGCTTTCACAACATCATACTCTTATATAAATACCGACTTACAGACAGGTGCGGTGCAAACCAAAGTATATGGCATGGCTGAGAGGGAAAATAAAGCATATAATATAGGATTGCAATACCAGAAGAAAGATTTCCTGATAAAGAGATTATCTTCCGATTTATCAGTTTCTCATACATGGGATCATTCGATAGTGACAGATACTACATTTCGTCAATATAACTGGAGTGGAGGATACAATCAAGATGGCTCTCGTAATGAAATAACCGGACGAGACAGATCTATAAGACATATAAAAAGGCCACTGACCATTGGGCGGGCTAATTTTAATTATCAATTAAATAAAAATCATTCGTTCAATGTTAATTATTTATTGAATAAAGAAGGGAACAATAGATCGGATGACATAGACTCAGATTTTGTTCCATCAAAAGATACTTTTGACAAACATATTATCGGGTTATCTTATAGCCAATCTTTCTGGAAGGATAGATGGACTAATACTTTTTTTGGAAAAAACTATATCAGCCATCTAAAGGTTGGGCAACAAGATTTGAGTTGGATAACAGGTTCTGATGAAATACCTGAATCATCTACAACAACCAATTGGGGTTATGGCTTTAGTTCCCGATTTCGTATCTATGAATGGCTAGCGATAAAAGGATCGGCTGAACGTAGTGTAAGGCTTCCTTTAACAAGAGAGTATATGGGAAATGGAAGTGAGGTTTATCCCAACTTCCTTTTAAAACCGGAAAATAGCCGTAACTATAATTTAGGACTATTCGGATCTATAAATATTGCTAACGATCATTACCTATTTTATGAGACAAACTTATTTTATCGAAAAGTCAAAGATTATATACGCCGAGCAATAGCCAAAGAGAAAGGTACAGCTCAATATGAAAACGTTAAGGATGTGACTGTAAAAGGTATAGAGGGAGAGTTGAGATATCAATACAAAAATTACTTTCAAGCAATAGCAAACATCAGTTATCTTGACGAAAAGAACAAAACAAAATATACCTCTGAAGGCAAGCCTGATGCAGCATATAACAACCGAATCCCCAATCATCCCTGGCTGTATAGCAACGTAGAACTAAACTTCATGCAGAAAGACATTTTTGGAAAAAAGGATTCTCAATTAAAACTAAGTTATTACTTCCAATACACACATTGGTATTACCTTATGTGGGAGAACCATGGAACTTTAGCTTCGAATATAATTATACCAACTCAGTATATTAACAGTGCATCATTAACTTATTCATTACATAACGAAAGATATAATATTTCATTAGAATGTAATAATATGTTTGATCGACTGACATACGATAATTATATGATGCAAAAGCCGGGCAGATCTTTCTTCTGCAAATTCAGATTATTCATTAATTAATATAAACCAACATTATGAAAGTATTTAGATTTTGTTTTACAATGTTCATTGTTACAGCATTGAGCTTTATATCTTTTTCTTGTTCGGACGATGATCCTGTTCCGCACAACGATCCTGATCTGTTAGAAACCAACCATTTCGACATTTGGGTATCCGTCGGAGGTGAAAACTCGGGAATGGGAAGCAACAATTCTATCATCAGATCAATGAAATCATTGGTTGGAGAGAATGATAGTATCGACTTCAAAGGAGTAGGAGCAAATGTAGGCGCAAGGTATTTGCAGGAAGCCATTATAAAAGGTAAATATTATTATCAGGTACCGACTTCAAGCGACCGCTTTGTGAAATTCCAGATAGGAAGTGAAGCAGCTATAACAATAAAAGAGATTCCTTTCAAAGTGAATACTTACAAAGACCGTAGATATGCCCATACATGGATAGATGACAACACATTAGTTATTATGGCTTCGGATGGAAGCGGAAAGAAAGTGATCTGGACAAAAATAGACGCAGAGAATATGAAAATTACAGAAGAGGGTACTCTCGAATTTCCGGCTGACGCTCCAAGTATAGGTAAGTTTAGCACATCGGGGATTGCAAGTTACCGAGCTAGTGACGGTAAAATTCTTTACTCTTATCTTGATAATAATAAAAAGGTACGTTTCTATATGGCATTTATCAATGCTTCGGATATGAAAGTAGAAAAAGTAGTAATGGAAGATCGTGCCGAGATGATGGCAGGTACTGCATACGGAGAATTGCTGCAAAGTAAATCTTTCTTTGACGCTAATGGCGACTACTATTTAGCTTGCAATACTGTCAATGCCGGAGCTCCAAGCACAACACAACAGCATGGCTCATTAGTACGTATAAAGAAAGGTGAAACAGATTTTGACAAGACTTATCTTGGATACAAAACACCTTCAGGCGGAAAAGGTAAAATTATAACTGTTGAATATTTAACTTCAGGCAAGGCGTTACTTTATATTATGAATCCGGAATATGCCGGAATTACAGAATGGGGTGCTTCATATAGTTGTTATTATGCTATTTTAGATTTAAACACTGATAAACTTGAGATCCTAGATCTACCATTTAGTGCCGGTAACTTTTCTCAACGTTCTGTCGTGTTGGGAAATAAAGCCTACATTGGAGTGAATCCGGATAAGACAGCACCTATGATATACATATACGATATCCCTACCGGAAAACTGACCAAAGGTAAGCCGATCAAGATAGGATATGCATTTGATCGTATTGTCGCTCTCATGGATTAACCAAAGCAAATAAAAGAATGAAGAAGTTCAGAACATTCATGTTTTCATTTCATCGGATAACGGGAACTATCATCAGTTTGTTATTCCTCATGTGGTTCATTTCGGGATTGGTGCTTATATATCATCCATTCCCGAATGTAAGCAAAACTGCAAGATATGAAAAGATGGATGTTCTGCCTGCTTCTTTACCTGAGATAGGAGACATATTGGCTCGTATACCTAACACAGATGAAATACGAGGAATCAGAGTTAATCAATCTCAAAAACAAACAGTATTTTATATCAGTACAAAAGATAGTACATATAGCATCTGTTCTGATTCTTTACAAGAGATGCTACCCATAACATCAAACAGCATCAATCAAACTGTCCGTAAATGGATAGATGCGCCTATTCAAAAAATAGACACATTATATACAAACGAGCAGTGGATAATGTATTCCCGATACAATGAGGTGATGCCTATCTATAAATATTATTTTGATGATGCCGAAAAACATGAGTTATACATATCAGCTCTTACAGGAGAAGTTCAGCAATTAACATCTCGCTCGGAACGAATCTGGGCATGGTTGGGCGCAATACCTCACAAATTGTATTTTCCTTTTCTGCGCCAACATACTAATACATGGATCAATATACTCACCATAGGAGGTACAATATGCCTCGTAGCTTCTATTACAGGTATATATGTAGGGATAAGTGCATTCTATAAACGATTTAAGAATCGAAAAAAAATAGAAAGCCCTTATAAAAAACCTTGGTATCGATGGCATCATATTACCGGCATTATTTTCGGTATATTCCTTTCCACATGGGCTTTTAGTGGAGCAATGTCTCTGCAAAAGATTCCTCAATGGGCGGTAAAGACACATCACGATTATAAAATAACCTCATCTAAAATAAGAGGAAAAAGGCTCTCTACAGATAAATACATACTAGATTACAGAACGTTACAAAGCATTTATCCAAACATAAAAGAAATAGCATGGTCTCATTTCCAAAACAGACCTATTTACAATATCATAGAAGGCAGTCGTACCCTCTCGATAGACGCTTCATCAAAGGAGATTAAAGAATTAAACTTAACAGAACAAGAAATCTTGCAGTCTATAAGAAAGATACATGGAGATTCTATCCCCGTAACAGTATCATTGATTAATAAATATGACGAATATTATCTGTCCAGAGAAGAAGCTCTTCCACTACCTGTATATAGAGTTCAGGTCAAGGATAAGGATAATAGTTCTTATTATATCAATCCTCGAAATGGAGACTATAAGTATTTAAATCAAAACAGAAAAGTAAAAAAATGGGTTTTTAGCGGATTACATTATTTAAATATCAGATTTTTAGTTGAAAGACCTGCCTTATGGACAGCGACAATTTGGATACTATGTATTGGAGGAATCGGAGTTTGTACGACCGGAGTTTGGCTAGGAATAAGGTTCTTTCTCCGAAAAGTCAAAGCAATATTCAGAAAGAAACAATAAAAAAGAAAAACACCCCTATTATTTCAAGGAGTGTTTACAATTAATCTGTAATATTAATCAGAAGATTGATTATTTAAATAGTAGTCAGAATAATACAGATGTATCGAATTAAACCTTTTCAACTTGTACTTGAATACTTTCCTCAACAGGGACTTCTCGCCCATGTTTATCAGCATACGAACTAAGAATAAGAGTCAATGCTCCATCACTCGTTATATTGTGAGTTGTACCAAAACTATCCAACAAAGCAAATATACTGATCATAAGAGCTGTACCAGTTTCATCAATACCTAAAACAGCATGAATCAATCCTAAGGACGTGATTAATGTTCCTCCGGGCAATCCCGGTGCAGCAATAGCAAATATACCTAACAAAGGAATAAAAATAAGCATCTTATCCAATCCCGGCATTGTTCCATATAACAATTGAGATACTGCCAACGATAAGAATACAACATCGAGTATAGAACCTACGAAGTGAATATTACCAAACAGTGGAATAGCAAAGTTCCTTATATCAGACCTTAACACCGGGCTCTTCTTTGTTTCTTCGATAGCAACACCCAGACTTGCAGCCGACGATTGTGTTCCTAAAGCCGTGAGGACAACCGGACCATAATATTTAAGAACATGCCAAGGATTCTTCCGCGAATATATTCCGGCAGAACTATAAAGTATAATCATCCACGTTATATGACAAAGAATAGTAACGATCAAAATTGCAAAAAACACAGGTAACCTTGAGGCTAATGCTCCCTCATATGCCAAAACGCTGAAATTGGCGGCAATAAACAAAGGTAATATAGGAAGAAGAAACTTCTTAACCATAGTAAATACAAGCCTCTGAAATTCATACAGAGAGTTTTCTATCCGATCAGCCTTGGTCCAAATAATAGACAAGCCTAACATAAATGAAAGCACCAATGCTGAGAGAACAGACATAAGAGGCGGAATATCTAATCGGAATATCATTTCAGGAATATCTTTTACCGCCTCCGATTGTGGAACAATATCGAAAAGGGGGATCAATTTATAACCGACAACAGCCGCAAGGGTAGCACTACCAACACAAGAAGCATAAGCTAAAAGCAAAGAAACGCTCAACAATTTAGAAGCATTTCTTTTCAGTTTGGTTATTGATGGTGTGATAAATCCAAATATAAGTAAAGGGATCAGAAAAAATATAATTTGCCCTAATACGTGTTTTATCGGAAGAATAACACTAATAACAGTCTCATTGGCAAATACGCCAATTAACGACCCTACAATTACGGATAACAGTAATCTGAAAGTTGTATTCGATATTATTTTGAGAAATAATGATGCCATTTGCTAATTAATTAAACCTGCATTATCCGAAATGGAATAATGCAGGCTTGGTTTGTATCTGATATATATTTTAATATCCCGGATTTTGAGGAGTAACCTCCAGACTAGTATAGTCTTCACTCAACGGAATAGGGAACCGATAGAACTTACCGCTCAAATTATCAACTTTGGCGTGTAAGTGTCTGTGAACACGTGCATAAAAAGCCGCATTTATTTTATTTGCAATTTCAGGGAATGCTGCTTTTATGGTCTCAGCCGATTTATATTCCGACTTGTAATATTCATAATTAGGAACAGTATTTTTTATCTGAGAAAGTAAAATTCTCCAACGTACTAAGTTCACCCAATGCTTTTGCTCGAAAGCAAACTCATAATCCCATTCTTTATACAAGTCTTCCTTAGTTAAGCTTGTAAGGCGACCACCATGCTCATAATGTCCACCAAAGGCTCTTGCTCTAATCTGATTGATGATAGGTAAAGCTTCTGAATTTTTATTTAAGAAAACCAAAGCTTCAGCCTTAATTAACAAAACCTCAGCATAACGGAAGTCGATATGATCAATATTATTAGGCTGCTCATCAACGGCTTTATATGTACCATCAGTCGTACGATGAATCCATTTACCGGGACGAACAATACTTACCGGCCAGGTCAAAGTATCTACGACTCCATCAGTATATTCTACGCGGGTAGCATAGGAGAACTGCTTACGAGAATCATAGTCGCTGGGGATACGATTTTCGAGAGTAATGTCCGCATAGCTGATATGAGGATCGGTACGTGCGCTCTTAGGCCATGTGAATCCGCAATGAGTCTGATGATTACCCTGAGCGTCGATACCATCTCCGTCGTGGTGAATAGAGAATATTACTTCTGAATTATTTTCATTTGCAACACCCCAAATATTATTAAAATTATCCAACAACTGATATTTTCCTCCATCTATAACTTTGTTAGCATATTCCACAGCCTTCTGCAACTTATCATTATCCACCGCTGGTTTAGTAGGGTCGGTTGTACCTGAAATTGCAGCAATCTGATTGGAAGTGATTGGAACTTGCCCCCATGTCAAGTAAACCTTTGCTAAAATAGTATTGACAGTTCCTTGCGAAGGATTCGATTTATTACTATCAAATTCGGGAAGATTAGTATATGCTTCGGTCAAGTCAGTTACTATCTGTGCATATACATCATCAATCGAAGCCCGAGACCGGTCTGTACTTTTGGAACTCAAGACAAGAGGTACTTCACCAAAGAGTTGTACTAATTGGAAATAATTATATCCTCGTATAAATTTAGAACGTGCAACATATAAAGCTTTATCGGCTTCAGTCAAATTAGAATTTGTACTTGCATTACCAATCTCCTCTATCGCTAAATTAGCTGCACCTACACTCTTATACAAACGGTTAAAAACCTTTATTGCATACCAGTTATTCGGAGTTGTTTCAAATACACTCACTTGAGGGCCATCTTTAGAGTCGTCTACCTCTTCGAAAGAAATAGTAGTTTCTGTTGCCGATTCGAGAAGGAATGTATAAGATGAGGATAATGTCTGCAACGGACCATATACGGCATTGGCTAGAGCTTCGGCCTCTGCCTTGGTTTTCACAGAAGAAGAATTAGACCCTCCACCTCCATTTTCGGGATCATTATTATCGTCACTGCAAGAAAAAGATACAGTGGAAAAGAGTGCAAACAGCACTATCGGAAAAAATAATTTCGTTTTCATTTCCAGATTAATTTAGATTTATAATAATTGATTATTCAAACAGATTAAAGCTTTCAGCTTTTTTTAGAATATTATGCTTACACCCCCGACAAAACTTTTGGAGGAAGGGTAAATACCAAGATCTATTCCACTTGCCACCTCAGGGTCATATCCTTTATATTTGGTAATGGTAAAGAGATTGCGAGCCGAAGCGAAAAGACGGATTTTTGACAAAGAAGTGTTTATTTTTATGGGGATAGTATATCCCAATGTTATGTTTCTTAATTTCAGAAACGAAGCATTTTCTATATAACGGCTATCCAGCTCAGTCGTACGTGGACTATTTAGATGAGGAATTTTATTGGATGGATTATTCTCTGTCCAACTATTCAACAAGGCAGCCGACATGTTATAAGAATCGTTAGGGCGTTCGAGGTATCGTCTCAAAAGATTGTAAACTTCATTTCCCTGTGACCCCTGAAACAAAATATAGAAATCGAAATTGCCATAAGTTGCCGAAGAAGAGAAGCCATATGTAAAATTGGGCTGAATACTCCCTAAAACAACACGATCTGATTCGGGACTAACTTTACCGTCTGGATTACCGCTTGAGCCACTTATATCAGCAAATCTGGCATCTCCGGGTTGAGGTGTTCGACCACCGATCTTAGGTAGAGAAGAAACGTCTTCTCCGGTCTGGACTACGCCTAAGAAACGATAGCCATAGAAAGATCCGACCGACTCCCCTACTCGCAAGATCAACTCCTGATCGTTGCCTTCTGTCAACCCGTCATAGTCTCCTAAACTTGTAATACGATTGAGATTGCGAGCTATATTTGCAGATGCTGACCATGAAAAATCTTTTCGATCAACCAATCTTGCATTCAAAGTAAATTCGAAGCCTTTGTTTGTCACATTACCCAAGTTTGCAATTTGCTTCTGACTAGTACCAGATCCTAGAGGGGCAGGTATTCTTAATAATAAATCTTCAGTCTTTTTAGAATAAACATCTGCTGAAAAAGTTAGTCGATCGTTCAAAAATCCGGCATCAATACCGGCATTATATTCTGTCGTTGTTTCCCATTTAAGATCAGAATTACCCAGATTTGTCATATCATAAGCTGGGGCTCCGTTATATCTGCCGGTACTGAAATATTGTTCGTATTCATCGAAGTCTATTTCTTGATTTCCCGCCTTTCCATAAGTTAAGCGAAGTTTCAGTGTACTTAATGTAGGTGTAAATGGTCTTGCAAACTCTTCTTCATTTATATTCCAAGACAACCCTACGGAAGGGAAGAACCCCCATTCATTACCTTTGGAAAAACGTGATGATTTATCAGCGCGATAAGTTGCGGTCAAATTATATCGTTCCAGCAATGTATAGTTAGCTCTCCCTAAGAATGAATTGAAAGAAGCTTCTTGTTTCCGAGACACCGGAGGTAATTCTTTACCGGTAGCCAGATTGTCGAAAGATTCAAGATGACTCGCTTTGCTTACATTAAAGTTAGTTTTCGTTTTCTGATAAGTATATCCTCCTAAAATATCAATAAAATGAATTGGGTTTAACTGCTTTGTATAGGATAGCAAATATTCGGTTTGCGTTACATCGGTACGGCGATTACCAATAGCTCCCATTCCTCGTATATCTTGATTAAGCCCTAAAGCTGTATAGGGAGGAGCAAAATAGTTTTGAGTAATATAATCTATATTCGCTCCTGCATTAACCTTTGCCTTCAATCCATCAATAATATCATATTCTACAAAGAAGTTACTTAATAGGGATGTACCGATTGTTTCTCCAATACTGTTTTTTAAATCTGACACCGGATTTGCTGCCTGCCCATAATAGCTCAAATAGCTATATTCGAACGGATTTTTGTAGTTGTAACTTCCATCTGCATTATAGATTGATAATATAGGGGGCATGTACAAAGCATAGGTAAGAGAGTTAGCTATACCATGAGAATAGGGGGAGTCGTTATAGTTCGTTCCTTCGAAAGTAGTAAGTGCATTTTGTGTACTTCTATTGACAGAAGCAGTCAGTCCTATCTTAAGATTTGAATATAGTTGACGATCTATATTTAACCGTCCGCTAAAACGCTCGAAGCCTGAATTGAGAATAATTCCTTTCTGATCGGTATAATTTCCAGAGATCAAATAGCGGGTTTTATCATCTCCCCCACTAATAGAAAGTTCGTGTGTCTGAGATATTCCGGTTTGCAACACAGCATCTTGCCAATCTGTACCTTTATCGAAGGCAGCCAACTCTTCCGGAGTATAATATAGGCTCGGCTTATCATTAAAGTATTCTTTCTGTATTCCAAGCCATTGTTTTGCAGTCAATAGATCAAGCTTCTTTGCTGATTTATCTATTCCTATAGTATATTGATAACGAATCGTATTTCCACTGCGTTTACCTTTCTTAGTAGTTACTAATATTACTCCATTTGCTCCACGAGAACCATAAATAGCTTTTGCTGATACATCTTTTAACACTTCTATTGATTCTATATCCGAAGGATTGATAGATGCCAATGGGTCGAGACTACTGTCAAGATTTCCGACTCCAGCCTGAGTCGCATTTTTTTCACTAAAAAAGATAAATCCATCAATCACATACAGAGGTTCATTACTGGCATAGATAGAATTTCCTCCACGTATCCGGATAGCCGATCCGGCTCCGGGTTGCCCTGAAGTTTGAGAAACATTTAGTCCGGCAATACTTCCGCCCAACAGTTCGTTTATAGAGGTTGCAGGTTGATCGAGAGTAGCTTTCGATACAGAGGTAACGGCTCCGGTAAGTTCTTTACGACGCTGTGTACCATATCCTACTACTACCACCTCATTAAGGTCATTGATTTCTTCTGTCAGATATATGTCAATTACCTCTGCGGAAGAGGCTACAACTACCTCTTTGCTTTTATATCCAAGTAAATTAGCTTGCAATGAAATTGGTAATTTTTTTGATAGCCGAAGGCTAAACTCTCCATTTACATCAGTACCGGTTCCATTTGTTGTAGCGACTTCTACAATCGTAGCACCGACAATAGGCTCTTTTGTTCTTTCATCCAGAACACGCCCTTTAATGGTGTTGGTTTGTGAGTAAACAACGGTTGAACTAAGTGATAGAGCTATAAAAATGTAAATGCCTTTTTTAATAGCCGTAAAAGAAGAATAGCTTCTTTCGAAGAAATTTGTTATCTTTAACATCGGGTAAACTAGTTTTATCTTGAGCACTTCCAAACCCAATTGCCGTCGGAGGAGGAAGTGTTCGTTTTTTTATATATGTATATCTTATCTTTACACAGTCGGATAAATCTGACTATATAAGACTATAACTTGATAAAGGGAAGGGTAGTTAGTGAGAACATTGCTTTAGCAGCAACACATTCGCATTCGTAGAGAAGGTAAGTGCAGAGGATAAAATGGAGTAGAGATAAGAGAATCTCCTACATAAATACTCTCAAAGAGAGATGAAAATAATTTTTGAAATAATAGTTTCATTTTGCTGTCTTATTATTCATAGTGATTTAGATACAAAATAAGGCATCTTTCCGAAAACAGGAAATACCATACATGTGGTATTTTGCTACCTACTGTTAGGTATAATAAGTTTGAGAAGTTAACAGTATTTGATGAATAAATGTTAGAGATAACAGATTCACCGAGTTCAGGGAAAGAATAAAAAAGCGGGCATTGTAAATCTTTCATACAATACCCGACCTTACAGACATAAATATCTAAAAAATGAACTGACAAAAGTTTTTAAGGTCTGTTCCAATAAAAATGCTTGTCACGACCCAAAGCCTGATCATATCTAATATTTAAGGCCTCTTTTTTTGCCGGAGATTTACTCTCAATTTCTTTTACATAGTATTCTCTAATGGCACGTGCAAATTGATTATTTATTGTATGCCCGGGACGTACGGTTGTAACAGCTCCCTTGATAAATGCACCGACAAGGGCAAGATCTCCTATTACATCCAACAGTTTATGCCTAGCCAATTCGTTGGAATACAATAAAGGCTTATTCATTATATAGCCTAATTTGCTTGCATCTTTATGCTTAGCACCCATCAAATCTGCCAACCGGTCAAATTCGGGCTGAGGTAAGACTTTGTCATATATAACAATTGCATTATCTAAATTTCCACCTTTTATCAGATTATCATGAATCAAAGGCTCAATTTCCTTTACAAAAACAAATGTTCTGGCAGAAGCTATTTCTTTAGTAAAATTGGTTATATCATTCAATTCAGCCTTTTGCATTTTAAGTAGCGGTGAATCGAAATGAATCTCGGTTTTAATAGTAAACTCATCTCCCGGCATTAAGATCATAGAGGAATCGGTTTCTTTATCAACTATCCTAATTCTCTTCCTCTTTAAACTGACAAATTTCCGAGGGGCATCTTGTTCTTCAAAACCGGTTTCTTTTATTTTACTCACATACAATATTGAGCTTCCATCCAATATAGGAAATTCAGGACCATTAACCTCAATAAGGCAATTATCTATCTCGCAAGCATATAATGCAGCAAGTGCATGTTCTACTGTACTCACATATATACCATCCTGAAACAAGACCGTACCTCGTTGCGTTCCGATTACATTTTCAGCTAAAGCATCAATGACCGGATGTCCTGTAACATCAGTACGCTTTATTTTATAACCATGATTATCCGGAGCCGGGTTAAAAGTTATATCTATATCTAATCCTGAATGCAAACCTTTTCCTTGTAAAGAAAAGCTATTCTTTAAGGTCCTTTGCTGTATCATACCTGAAAATTTATATATTTTTTACTGATTACAAAGATCTCACTATTAAAGTATATATTGATTATCTAAATGACGGCTAAAATGTTCTATTATGCTTATTTTAGAGATCTGATATTCAATTAAGCAAAACGGGACATATTAATAGAAGTTTAGGACGTTCAATATTCATATTATTAAGGCAACTTTGTAAAAGGCAGATAAAAACTACATGCTCCAAGCTATGTATAATACTCAGTTTGGAGAAGATGTACTGTGTAATAATTGTCTGGAAAAAACAATGATTTACCGAAAAAAACATTAACTTACACAAAGTAAAGGAAGAGAATCGCACCTTCCTTAATTTTATTTTCGGAATCGCATCTTTATGAATAATTAAATTAATCAATAATGGAGAAAACACTTGTAATACTAAAACCGTCAGCTATACAACGAGGGCTTATAGGAGAGGTCATCTCTCGATTCGAACGCAAGGGCTTACGATTAGCGGGAACAAAAATGATGCAGCTTGATGATAAAATATTAAACGTTCATTATGCTCATTTAAAAGACAAACCATTCTTTAATCATGTAAAAGAGTCGATGAAAAGTAGCCCTGTCATAGTTCAATGTTGGGCAGGAGTTGATGCAACGAAGGTCGTGCGCATGCTCATTGGAAAAACTAACGGACGAGATGCTGCCCCAGGAACTATAAGAGGCGATTTTGCTATCAGTACGCAAGAAAATATTGTACACGCTTCCGACTCTACTGAATCTGCAGCTGCTGAATTAAAACGATTCTTCAATGATGAAGAATTATTCGATTATACCTTATCTACCAATGCTAATCTATATTCGAAGGACGAAATATAGTCTGCTTAGATACGTACAGATAATAAAAAACGTTGCAACTAATAGCTGCAACGTTTTCTATTTTACAATATTCAACCACTAGTCCAGTCCTATCCTGTTTGTAAAAAAAGCTTACTCATCTGTAAAATAACTTTACACTACACCGAATCCATACACTTAATAAACAACTGAAAATAAGCAACATAAGCACTTTGGCATCGTAATGGCATATTAATTAAGCGAAATAACAATTACAATCGTTTATGAGATATATCAGAATATTTATGTTTTTGCTACTTCTTGGATGTATTAGTCTCAAGATACAGAGCCAAGATAAAAAATGGACATTGGAGGAATGCATGCTTTATGCAGGCCAAAACAGCCCCCGAAAAAACAAACAAGATGCACAAAATAGTATTTATCATCAAAACTATATAGAGGCTATCGGAGCATTATTACCATCGCTTCAAGGATCAACCAATGCATATTTCAATTTTGGACGAGGATTAGATGCCGAAACCAATACATATACTGACATTAACTCATTCAGCAACAATTATAGTCTTTACACATCCCTAACATTATTTGATGGGCTATCTAAGATCAACCGAGTTAAAATGCAGAAAGTAACTAAATTGATGGGTAAACAACAACTACAAAAGGAAAAGGACCTGATAGCATACGAAACAATGGAAGCGTTTTTCAATGTCTTGTACAATGTAGAAATGATAAAACTTGCTGAAAAACAACTGGATGAAAGTTCAGACAACCTAAAACAAACAAAACGAATGGAAGAACTTGGGGTAAAAGGACTTCCTGATGTTGCAGAGATGAGCGCAAAAGCAGCAGCAGATAGATACAATCTGACGCGTCAGAAAAACATACATACCATAAGTGTTATTGTACTGAAAGAAAAAATGAATTTTCCGATTGATCAAGATCTTGAGATAATATATTCCGAAAAAGAAGATCTTATTGTAAATGCAAATGAATCGGCACTCTCAATTTACGAGCAGGCTAAAGATTATAATCCCAAAGCACAAATATCTAAGGCAACAATACAGGCACAAGAATATAGCTATAAAGCATCGAAGGGTAATCTTTTCCCTACCATATCAGTAGATGCAGGCTTCTCTTCTAACTTTTCTAGATATATGGATGGTAGCGATTATATATCATTTAAAGATCAGTTACGCGACAGACGCGGACACTATGTTGGATTCACTCTTTCCGTACCTTTATTCTCAGGATTTTCGCGTACTGCATCAGTAAAGCGAAGCAAAGCCCAATTAATCATAACCCGTAGCGAACAAGAAGAGGCGATGCGAACATTATATAGTGAAATAGAACAAGCCGTTGCCGATGAAAAGGGACAAGCTGAAGAATACAAACAAGCTCAGAAACAAACAGAATCAATGGAGATTGCCCACAAGATGAATCAGCGAAAATACACAGAAGGACTCATCAGTGCATTGGAACTACATACCAGCAGCAACCGCCTGGTTCAGGCACAAGCTGAAGAACTAAATGCAAGCCTGAAATATGAATTAAAACACCGTTTAGTAAACTACTATAAAGGCATACCATTTATCTCAGAATAAATTAAAAGAAACACAAAATATGGATATAAAAATAGAACAGAAAAAGGGGTTTAAGAAAAAACATATACCTTTTGTTGCAGGAGGAATGGTATTATTCCTGATTGTAGGTTGGATAATATTCGGAAATCATAATTCAAAATTGAATGTCGATTCTGCAAAAACATCTATCACATCCGTCACAAAGGGACAATTCAATGATTACATTCGTGTCAACGGACAAGTACAGCCAATAAATACAATACAGCTTAGTGCTATTGAAGGAGGTATGGTTGCACAAAAGTTAATAGAAGAAGGCTCCGAAGTTCATGCCGGAGATATCATTGTCAGATTAACCAACCCAATGCTAAACCTGAATATATTGGATAGTGAAGCCCAACTGGCAGAAAAACAAAATTTCTTACGTAATACTCAGGTGTCTATGGAGCAAGAAAAATTAAACCTAAAAAAAGAAAAACTCCAACTAGACATGGATGTGGAAAGAAAGAAACGTAAATACGATCAATATAAACAACTATATAACGAGAAACTAACATCGAAAGAAGAATATTTACAGGCAAAAGAAGATTATGAATATGCTGTAAGTGGACGACAATTGGTTGTAGAACGTCAAAAACAAGATTCGATATATCGCAGTGTACAGATCAGTCAGATGGAAGAAAGTTTACACAATATGCGTCAAAATCTAATGTTGGTACGTCAGCGTAGCGAAAATCTGAACGTGAAAGCTCCGGTAGACGGTCAACTTGGTTTATTGGATGTTGAAATAGGACAAACCATTGCTACCGGCGGACGTATAGGACAAATAAGTGTACTTTCCGATTATAAGGTGGAAGCAACTATTGACGAACATTATATTGATCGGGTAAGAGTCGGTTTGGACGCAACATTTGAACGGCAAGATAAAAATTATTCGTTACGTGTTCGCAAAGTTTATCCGGAGGTAAGAGATAAACAGTTCAAAACTGATTTTGTATTCAACGGCGAACGACCTGATAATATTCGTGCAGGGCAAACTTATTATATCAATCTACAATTGGGGCAGCCTGCCGAAGCTATATTGATTCCTCGTGGAGCATTTTATCAAACTACCGGAGGGCAATGGATATTTGTAGTCGTTGCCGACGGCAGCAAGGCTGTTAGACGAAAGATAACGATAGGACGACAGAATCCCAACTATTATGAGGTTACAAGTGGATTGGACGAAGGCGAAAAGGTTATAACCTCAGCATATGATATCTATGGTGATGTACAAGAATTAATTCTGAAATAAATACATAGAATGAACAATTTAAAAATAGTAGGCAGATCGTTTTTCAAAAAAGGACGAAGTAACATCATCAAAATAATATCACTAGGAACAGGTTTGGCTGTTGCCTTAGTGTTATTATCAAAGATAAGCTTTGACCATAATTTTGACAATTTCTATCCTGATTCTGATCGAATTTATTTAATACATTCGAATATACAATCCCTAGATAAAGAAGTAAAAAAATTTAATACTGTAAGTGGTGCAATCTCAGTGGGAGCAAGAGAAGAAGTACCTGAGATTGAGACATCCACCCGATTTACAAATCTGTCCAGTAGCAATACCATATTTACGACAATAGATAAAAAGCGATATGAGGCTACATTCATATTGGCAGATAGTTGCTTATTTGACATTCTTTCTCGTCCTATAATTGCAGGCAATGTGAAAGAAGTATTATCTCGTCCCATGTATGTAATGGTTGCCGAAAAGGTAGCCAATAAAATAGGAGGCGATGTGATTGGGCAACAAATACAATTAGAAGACTATCCGGGAAGAATACTCACAATTGGCGGAATATTTAAAGATATACCCAAAAATTCAATCTTTGATTATGACATAGTAGTCTCAATCTCATCAATAGGTAATTTTATGTGGGATGGATCTATGAATTGGGTCGGCAATGACAGATATACAGCTTTAGTTAAGTTGAGAGAAGGTGCAAATCCAGACGGCTTATCTCAATCCATGCGACGGATGCAAGAAAAGTATCAAGATATTGAGAAAATAGAAAGAGAAGCCGGAATTGATTTAACATACACCTTTTCATCTCTTGAAAATGTATATAATAATTGAAAAA
>DHNQ01000018.1 GCA_002409595.1 Dysgonomonas sp. UBA5412 | reverse complement strand
TGTGTCATGTGGTTATTCTCAGGTGGTGTCATCTGGATCCCCATTGCAATCTTCTTACTTACTGTAATTATCTATAAAAAGAAATGGCAGGTATGGCTACCCATATTGATAACGATTGCTATTTTATTTATCTGTTGCGATCAATTTTCTTCGGCTATCTGTAAACCTTTTTTTGCCCGTTTACGTCCGACCCATTATCCTGGTATTGAAGAATATGTAAGGACATTGTATGGCTATTCAGGAGGTAAGTATGGATTTATATCCGGACATGCGACGAATTCTTTCGGTTTTGCCACACTCACGGCTCTATTATTCAGAAACAGATACTACTCCATTGTAATTTATATATGGGCTTCCATTTTGTCATATTCCCGCATTTATTTAGGGGTGCATTTTGTTTCCGATGTTCTTGCCGGGGCAATTGCAGGAAGTATAATCGGTGTCCTTGTATATTTACTATATCATTTTTCTCATAAAAGAATTCTACGAGATAATTTTTCAGCACAACCATATTCTACACCACAGACTAAATTAATAACTCTAGTATTAGCTTCTTACATACTATCTATCATATTGTTCAGCGAATTACTAATATACATCTTTGAAACAAACCTCTTTTCATAAGCATTATGAAACAAATTATTCTAATAACAGCATTTGTATTTAGTCTTACAATACAATTGAATGCCCAAACGGAGGACAGTACTCGTATTAAGCTCCCTCTATTACCGAAAACGTCGTCTGACTCTTTAAATTTAAAATCCGGCAATAATGTTATTCCTTATATTTCTCATCCAATGAGAGAAAAGGGTTCATTACTATTAGGGAATACTAACGAAATATCAATGGAGTATAATATCCTAAGTAAAAAGAAAACTTTTTTCAATTCATCGTACTCCAGATTTATTATTCCAACAACTCTAATTTCGTATGGAATAATCGCCCGAGGAAATAAGTCCTTGTTAAATCTCGACCATAGTACAAATAATGAAATTGGAGAACATCTATCGAAGCATGTTCCATACGATGATTATACTCAATATGCACCTGCTATAGCAATCTATGGTTTAGATTGGGCAGGGATAAAAGCAAAGCATAATTTTAGAGACCGGACATTGATTATGGCAACATCTTACCTTATTATGGGGGCAACAGTGCAGACTATGAAAACCTCTTTTGGTGTAGAGCGTCCCGATGGCTCTAACTTCCATTCATTTCCCTCTGGGCATACAGCTACAGCCTTTGTCGGTGCGCATATTCTTTTCAAAGAATATAAAGATGTTTCTCCCTGGATTGGAATAGGTGGATATGGTGTGGCTACAGCTACGGGAGCAATGCGTGTTTTTAATAAAAAGCATTGGGTAAGTGATGTTGTGGCAGGTGCAGGGATTGGTATCTTAAGCGCAGAAGTCGGCTATATGTTGTTGCCTGTTTGGCATAATGTATTAGGAATTAAGAATAACGATAAAAGTTTAGTTATCGTTCCTTTTGTCAGCACCGAAAGTGCCGGAGTCGGATTGGCATATACATTCTAAATGATACAATATGGTTAAAGTTATCTACCTGTTTTTTATTATCTTTTTATTAACTGTAAAGGTACAAGCCCAATGCCCGATTGAGAATACCTTCTTTGAGTCCGGTGAAGAAATTTCGTATGATCTCTATTTTAAATATGGACTCCTGAATACGAAAGCTGGAGTTTCTTCTTTAAAGACATCAGAAGTAGCATACAATGGAGTCCCGGCTTACAAAATGACTTTATTGGCAAAGTCAAATGGAGTAATCAATAAGATATTTACCCTATCGGATACGCTTACCTGCTATATGTCGAAAGACTTGATTCCATTAGCGTATATAAAAAATGCACATGAAGGAGCAGAGCATACAAAGGAAAATACTACGTATTCTTATAAAGAATCAGAAGTAACCATAAAAACGAAACTAACGAGAAATGATAAGTTAAGATTTGATGAAACATTATATACTTCATCTTGCATTTATGACATGATGAGTGTCATATACTATGCACGAACACTTGATTTTACTAAAATGCATAAAGGATTTACTACAAAAGTAGTCTTTTTATCAGGTAAAAATAAAGTAAATATGCATATCGATCTTCAGGGAATTGAGATAGTAAAAGCTAATGATAATAAGAAATATAACTGCTTCAAACTAATCTTAAAGATAGAAGATAAGGCATTCGAAGATAAGAAAGAAGCAATGACAGTATATGTTACGAATGATAATAACCGGTTGCCGGTCAGACTGAATTCCAATCTAAAAATAGGATCTACAAGTGCGATCATGAAAGCCTATAAGGGAAATCGGTATGATGTAAAGAGTCAATAACTTCCGTTATTATCAGATTTAGTAAGATTATTATGATTAACTTTTAAATAAGATGCTTATGAATAGTCTACTAAGGACCGATCTTTTCATGCGATTATCTGAAGATCTATCAGCAACTAACAAAACAATGGAAAGTGCTTATGTACAGTTTATAGATGCAGTTAAAATTTTAAATCAAAAAGAGATCGATTCTTTAACAAGTCTTCGTAGATTGAGTATGACTCGTATTGAATTTATATTTTTAGAATATGAGCTGAAAAAAAAATGCTCTCAAATACAATTATTGCAAAAAGACAATTCTATTTTTAGAGTTAGAAATTGATTTACTCAAACTCACATTTCAACAATCCAACCGATCATCATATAATGATCCTCAAGATCGTAGATCCAACTTATATTTTATTCCCAAATCCAATGGTATAGGCATTATTGGTATAGCAGAGTATGCATTATCTCTAAGCCTTTCTAATGAGTTTTTTGACGAAGCAGGAAGACCTGCTTCTTTGATGCTAATATCTAATGTCTTGGAACAAGCATTCAACTTTAGTTTCAGAGGTATCTATAAGAGACAAACAGAGATATTTAAACGAAAATCATATAATACAACTAAAGCTTTAGATTACTTGCGATCTCTTATTATTCGCAAATATCGTAAACGAAAAGATGAAAAAAGATGATTTTGTAAACTATTAATATGTAGATAATTAAAGCCGTATACTCGGGAAGTACCTCTGTACTCCTCTATTTTCCTGTCTCCAATTGTCAGTTCTTTGCTTTACCAATCGATTGGAATTAATCAATTATTAATTTCAAAAACAAAGAATTATGTATTTAGACAATGAAGACTTTCTATCATGGATGGAGAAGTTATCTAAAAAGCTTACAATTATAGGTAGTGACCTAAAAGCAATGATGGCAACAGGAGAAGCATTTTCCAATGATGATAAGCTGTTAGATAATCAGGATTTGGCATTTCTGCTCAAAGTATCGTACCGAACACTCCAAAGATATCGGGATAGTGGACAGCTTCGCTATTTCCTAGTCAGGCGAAAAACCTTCTATCGTATGGCTGATGTCAAAGAGTTTATCCAATCTTATGCCTCCATTCAGGAGATTAAGATGTTTAACGAGTCTACAAGAGATAAAGAAGTCCGAGAGGATGGATAAATAATGTTTCTTTCACCGATAAGCCTCTTTGTTGTAATTAGCAGAGAGGTTTATTTTATACAAACATCCCAACCAATCAGCACCCAACAACAAATTTTCCCCCTTAACGAATGTCCCTTCACAAAATCATGAGGGATTTCGATAAGGGGAAGAATTTCTATAAATTATTATTTGAATAAGCATATATGAATGTGTTCAGTAGTTTTTAAATTATTCCTTTAAAAGCTATATTTGTTTCGATCTTATTTAATACAAAAACTTTAAAATTGATATATATGGAATTCTTAATTCTTTCCGTAAACTGGGGAAGTATTTCTGATTGGGTAATGATTGCAGTTACTATAACTACTGCAACATTTCTATATAAAACATTGAAATCGCAAAAAGAGGTGCAAAGCGTGCAGAATAAGCTATTTAGAATCGAACAAGCTAGATTTAATGAAAGTATTAAACCCATATTGAGGTATTCTGCATCAACAGATAAAATGAGACCAAGTGATAAAGACAAAAAAATATTAACAATAAAAGTAGTAAACGAAACAGAATATGCTGCTTTAAGAATTTCCAAAGTTCTATCACCAAGAGAAAAATCGAGCCAAATATTTGTGCCAACAGGCTTTTCTGACCAAAAAGATCATTTGGTAAAAGGTGATAATCCTTTATTGTATCATTTTTTGATTGATGGATCTCCCTCTGCTTCAAATTGGATATATTTTGAATTAATTTACGAAGATATTTACAATAATAAGTATAGACAAAAGGTCATTTGCTTATCTGATAATATAGGAGTTGAAATTAATCCATATTTACCAGAAATTATAAGAGAATAAATAAATGTATCCTCAGACTATTGAGATTTATAGTAATAGGTTTTACATTCCTCTCCCTCTCCTTTTATTCTTTCTCTGCCTTACCTTTTCCTCCCTTTCTTTCTCCCGAGCAAAATTATCCGCTTCATAATCTGTGCCGTGTTGCTCAAAAGAGAGCAACCCTAAACTATCGGATTCGGTGGATCGCTGAACTCCAAAGGATTCAGTAGATTGTCCGAGGCGATTCGTTTCCAATTCAGATTTATTATCTGCCGTTTGCTGAATGTTCCTTTCAGAAGGATTATTCAGTAGGTCATTAAACACATTGGCTGAAAATTCCTTGCCTAAGCGAGAACCATTGAGTATGGTTTGATTTTGATAGTCGATAAATGAGACTCCATAGATTCGCCCCTGTTCATTCTGCCGAAATACACAACCGATACCAAACTGCAATAACGGCTTTCTAAAATCATCGATACCAATGGCTCGCTTCATTGTCTCTGAAATTATTGGTCTTAATCTGTCCTTGATATCTGACATCTCGATGATCATCTTAGACTTCTCAAATTTCTTCTGCAAAGTCTCATATCCAACAGATTTTCCAAATAGAGAGGCTTTTATTGGCACACCAACTTTTTCGCCATTGTCATTTGTAGCTGAATAAATCAGACCTTGATAAGCTCTACCCTTATGTTCTCCTTTTGCTACCTCAACTGTAACATTAAACATTTCTAACAAAGTACGATATTCGCCAAAAGACTGAAAATTATAATTCTTCATCACAGCTTTGGTTATATTTCCGATTTGGTGCTTAATATCTCCTGCTTTGTAATCTATCTTTTTGGTGGGTAGTTCATCCGTTCGTTGCTTTTTATCAGGAATATGCAGATTGTGCTTGATTTCTATATCTCGACAAATAGCCATCGACTTCTTATGCTCAAACTTATCTGATATCTTCTTGCCGTTTTCGTCAATGCGAAGTGATACAATATGAGCGTGCTTACGCTGAATATCCTGATGTAAGAATACAACATAGGGCTGATCCCCATATCCCATTCGTTCCATATATTCTTGACTAAGATCCTTTAGCTGTTCGTCCGATAGTTTGTCTTTCGGATCAGGATTGACAGATACATGAAAGACAACATTGGTTGTCCGTTGGTTGACAGCTAGGTAAGGATAAAATGAGTCCATACAATCACGAAGCGATATATTCCCATCGGATGAAAGAAACATCTTTTGAGAATATAAAACCTCAGCTTCGTCTTTGTCCACCTTGATTTTATTGTAGTTCAATACTCCATAAACAGAACTACCTGAGCTTATTTTGGCAACCATCTTTCACGTAGATTTGATATAATAGATTCCAATTCCTTCCACTGGCGAATAAAATCGAGTGTCGGTCGCTCGATAATCTTGAGCATCTTGCGTGCTTTATCCTCTCCCATTTCTCTGACTAATAGATTAAATAATTGATTGTAATTATTCTTTATGCCTTTCATCTGACCAAAAAACTGAGAGAGTAACATCACAAAATCAATCGCAGACTTATTGATTTCGATGATTTTCATTTGATTATTCAGTATTTTATCAGCCAAAAATTGAGACATCGATCTTGCTTTCGACAGTTTATACATACGTAGTAATTGTCTGCTGTCCGTTTCGTTTAGGCGAAACATATGGCTATGCTTCTTCACATCTTCTTTTTTGGGGCGTCCACGCCCTCTTTTCTCAACATGATCCATGTTCATTAAGAATTTGAGAGTTTAATAAAAGGTTCGACTTGGGAGAACCGCCCTCCGATTCAGATCGGAGCAAGTTGGTCTTTGGAGGTAGAAAAGTATTTTTCTGCTGACAAAGACACAACTTGCTGTTTTCGATTGAAAACAAAATCCGTCTGCAAGGACGGACATTGTTAGCGGTCGGAACGATTGCTCTTTGATTTAGAGAATATCATTCGAAACATATCAATGTTTCCTTGATCCATTTCTCAGATTTCTCATTCTCATCTTCAAAATTAGACAATGTGTATGATTGTGTAACTATCTGAATATGCGACATTAGATGTCAAATGGAGACATCAGATGACAGTTAATCTGAAACTGAAAAAGGGATCATTTTTTCGCTTTTATTTGTTGTCGGGAATGCAAATAAGCAGTCCTGAATATTCGAGAATGTGAATAAAATCAGATTGGGCTAGATGCATATTTGATTGCATATAGGCAGATATGCAAATCTGAATAAACGAATGATTATATGAAGGAAAAGAGCAATGCAGATAAGAATACAGACACGGATGCAAAAGTGAAGATAAACACAAATGCATTTATCCGTCAAGTCTCTGTTGCAGGCAGTAATGCCAATATGCAACAAGCCAATGATGCACCTATGCAAACGGAAGAGGTGAATAAATTGAGCGAAGAACGTCCCAAAGAATCTCAACTTCCTAAAAAGAAGAAAGGGCAAAATCTGTCTTTTGACTATGAATCGACTTTTCTCAATCGCAACGAATTGAAAAATAGGCAAGGACTATATATCGACAAAGAGAACTATGAAGTACTACAAACTTTGGTTCGTTCCATCCGAACAGAACGATTGAGTGTCAGTGGACTTGTCGATAATATTATAAATCACCATATCGAACTATATGGCGATGAGATTAATCGCATTTATGAAGAGAATATAAAGAAACCCATTAAAAAATAAAGGTTATGAGTAATAAAAAGCCATTGTACATTTCAATATGTACACAAAAAGGAGGAGCAGGGAAATCTGTATTTACAACCTTAGTTGCCAGTTATCTGCATTATGTGAAAGGATATAATGTTGCTGTTGTTGATTGCGACTATCCACAATGGAGTATCTACAAGATGCGCCAACGTGAGGCTGAGCAAATTGAGAAGAATAGCTTCTATCAGAAAAAAGCCGAATCCTTTTTCTCTAAACTAAATAAGCCTACCTATCCGATTGTTCCAAGTCAGCCCGAAGACGGACTCGGAAAAGCGAGAGACTTTCTAGCTCACGAAGAAGAACAATATGATATCGTTTTGTTTGATCTCCCCGGAACAGTCAATAATGAAAGTGTTGTCGAAACATTCTTTAGTATGGATTATTTATTTGTTCCTATCATGACCTCGCGGATAAATATGGAAAGTACACTGCCCTTTATTATCTCCGTAAATGAGACAATAACCATGAATCAAGGGAACATGAAGCTGAAAAGTATTCATCCATTTTGGAACAGGATTACAGGGAGAGAGAAGAAAGAGCTGTTCGAGTATTATGAACAAGCAATATCAGAACTGGGTATCAATATCATGGCGACTCGGATACCACAAAGCGTGAGGTATGACAAAGAACAAGCTATTGAGGGAAATGACTATTTGTTTTTGTCCACCATCTTTCCTCCTGATAAGCCTCTATTGAAAGGGAGCAACTTAGATTTATTTGTAGAAGAAATTATCAAAATATTGGAGCTATGA
Organism: Dysgonomonas sp. UBA5412; assembly: GCA_002409595.1. Taxonomy (GTDB): domain Bacteria; phylum Bacteroidota; class Bacteroidia; order Bacteroidales; family Dysgonomonadaceae; genus Dysgonomonas. The sequence goes on along the minus strand of DHNQ01000018.1, from coordinate 2,338 downwards.
GTTATAATGAAAAATTTGGATTAGGAGTTTTGGTTGTAGTTTGCTTATACATGGCAGTGCTAAATCTTTGGTTATTATTCAAAGATTGGTTTAATGAACGTTTTGAGACAAAACAAAATAAAGATAATCCGAACAAACGAGTTGGGAGAGTTGGAGTAGCGAAAGTAGATGAGAAACATGTGTCAATTATTGGCAAATCAAAATATAATATTGAAAGAGAGGCTACAAAACAGAGCCAATTAGAACAAGAGATCAAAACACTAAAAGATGAACTGGAGGAATTCAAGAGAAATCAGATAATTCATAGTATGCCATTGGAAAAGGAAGTTGAACCTCCTCCCGATAATCGGGCTGTCAGCTCAGAAGAAGAGTTTTTAATATTAGCTCCTAATCCAGACAAGATGGATACAGAGCTATCCAGTAGCCAGTCATTCACAATGGACGAATTTGGCTTAATGGCAAAGTCATTATCGAGTAAAGCTGTAACAAAACAAGAAGAAAAACTTGTAGCCGAAATTATTCCCAAAATGAAGGGTACAGATATGTACCAACAATTTATCGGTCAGGTCAAAGGGGCTGAGGGTAGAGCAATGGAGATATTAAGAATGGCTGATAATAAATATAATGAAGAACCAATAGGTATGAATAATTTATCAAAATATATTAGAACATGAATATAAGTAATCGAACAATTAATATATCCGAAAGCCAATTTGAGAAACTAAAAACTTTGGTGAAAGGTCTTCACTCATTTTTCATATCAATAGATGGGAGTAAGCCTGATACTCCACTTTATTGGTCAGGGTCACAAAGTGATTTGATAGAATTGGCTTATGGATTGTTGGAAACCAAAAGTTTCAATGATGGAGATATTGAGATACAAGAGACTGTTAATTATTTGAGTGAAATATTTTCATTTCCTGTGACCGATTGCTATGATACATTTCGGGCAATTCGTAGACGAGTAAACAGTCGAACTCTCTTTTTAGACGAGATGAAGGAGAAGCTCAATGAGCGAATGGATAAAATGGACGAGGGTATTTTTAAGAAAAGGAGGAGATAACAATGAATATAATTGCAATAGAAGAAAAGACTTTTGAGCAAATGATGCAACGATTAGCTGATTTCTCAAAAGAAGTAAAAGAGCTTTATCAGGATGGTAAAGCCAATACAGAGTGGCTCGACAATCAGGATGTATGTGAATTGCTCAACATATCAAAACGCACACTTCAATCTTATCGTGATAGAGGTATACTGCCCTATTCACAAATCGGGTACAAATGCTATTATAAGAAATCGGATATTGAAAGGTTAATCGAAAAATCAATTCTAAAAAACGTACATTATGGAGATAAAAAATAGAAAATCGCAAGAGATCGTTGCTTTCTTCGAGGCATTAGATGAGATGTTGAACTGCATCCAATCTACCTTGGATAATCGAACTCCTGTCCTGAATGAAGAGAAATATTTGACGAATAATGATGTCACCAATCTCCTCCATATCTCGCAACGCACCTTGCAGGATTGGCGAGATAGCGGAAGGATTGCGTATATACAGGTTAGTGGTAAAGTATTGTATAAGGAGAGTGATGTGGGGAGATTATTGGAGGATAATTATTATCCTTCATCATTATAGCTGATTGTCTTTTAGAAATGCACTAACGGTTAGGCGATGGACACCAAGAATGCGACTAATAGCACTTTTGGAAACTTTCTTATCTAACAGATTTTTTATCTCAATTTCCTTTCCTGTCAATTTTTTCACTTTTGATTTACTGCCTTTGGGACGACCTAGGATAACACCTTCAGCACGTTTTCGAGCCAATGCTTCTTTGGTACGTTGGGAAATGAGGTTACGTTCAATTTCGGCTGAAAGACCAAAAGCGAAAGCTAAAACTTTGGAATTAATATCACTTCCCAAACGGTAATTATCCTTGATTGTCCAAACTTGAATATCACGATTCATACATTCGTTAAGAACACCCATAATCATAAGAAGATTCCTGCCGAGCCGAGACAATTCGGAGCATATAAGAATGTCATCTTTTTTCATTCTCTTCAGTAGCTTACCTAATTTCCTGTCTTGTACACTTTTTGCTCCAGAAATTGTTTCTTCGATCCATTTGTCAATTACCATTACATTTTTCTCGCAAAATTGATTGATTTCAAAACGTTGATTTTCGACTGTTTGTCTGTCTGTACTTACACGAATGTATCCATAAATCATTTTCAGTTTGTTTAAATTATATATACCTGAAATTAAAAATAACAAAAATAGTATATTTTTATTATACTATATAATTATACTTTTTTCCAGCGTTTTTATTAGACAGAATAG
>DHNQ01000012.1 GCA_002409595.1 Dysgonomonas sp. UBA5412 | reverse complement strand
GTCATTTTTAACTGTTTTCTCCACGGTGAAGGTAAAATGCTGAAAGAAGAAAGCGTTAATGCTGCTAATACAGAATTACATCAAAGAAGTACCGTTCTTATAGATAAGGAAGCATGGGATGTTATAAAAATGCAAGCTAAAAGTCTTGAAAGAAAAGATAATCAGATGGATGAGTTGATTCAACTGTTGAAAAATAATAGGGAAAAAACCTTTACTGCGGGGGCTGTGTAAATTGTGCCTGTAAAAGAAATAATATAATAAGATTAATACCTAAAATATAATATACTATGGACTTCAAAGATCAAATTAAACAGCTTTCAGATAGAGCAGAGAAACTAAAAGACAGCCTACAAACAGAAGAAGCAACTAAAAATGCTTTAATAATGCCTTTTTTACAAGCTATGGGTTATGATGTATTTAATCCATTAGAAGTAATGCCTGAATTCACATGCGATATAGGCACTAAAAAGGGAGAGAAAATAGATTATGCTATTTTAAAAGATGGGGAACCAATAATGCTTATAGAGTGTAAACATTGGAAACAAGAACTCACATTACACGACAATCAACTCCTCCGTTATTTTCATGTATCTCCTGCAAAATTTGGTTTGTTGACAAATGGTATAGTCTACAAGTTCTATACAGATTTAGAAACTCCTAATAAAATGGATGAAAAGCCATTTCTCGAAATGAATCTTTTCGATCTTAAAAATGCAACAATTGAGGAGCTGAAGAAATTTCATAAGGCATACTTTGATGTTGAAAATATTTTAAGCTCTGCGAGTGAATTAAAATATACAAGCCAGTTAAAGGCAGTTATTAATACTGAATTTGCAAATCCAGGACCTGAGTTTGTAAAGTTATTTGCTAAACAGGTTTACGATGGAGTTATCACTCCTAAGTTGTTAGAGCAGTTCACTTCATTGGTTAAGCGATCTATTGCCGGATTGATTAGTGATACCATTTCAGATCGTTTAAAGACTGCACTTAAAACAGAGGTTGCACAAGAAGAACAATCTGAGAAAACAGATCAACAGACTACTGAAGATAGTAATAATGGTATAATTACGACTGAGGAGGAATTGGAAGGCTTTATGTTAGTTAAAGCTATACTCAGAGAGGTTGTTGATGTCTCAAGGATAGCACATAGAGATGCCCAGACTTATTTTGCCATACTCTTCGATGATAATAATAGGAAGCCAATTGTGCGATTATATCTTAATTCCCCTACAAACAAGTATATAGTTACCTTTGATAAGGATAAAAAAGAAACAAGGCATAATACAGCTTCACTGGATGATATCTATCAATATGCAGATGAAATAAAAGAAATTGTCAAATTCTACCTACAATAAAAATAATATGAAAAAACTATTACTATTATTACTTGTATTACCCTTGTTCGTATCATGTGGAGGAGATGATGAAGATCAAGACTACACTGCAAACAAAAGTTACAAATATAAATATGTAATTTATAACGATCCAGATTATTTCAATAAATGTGATGTTTATGATGTCGTCATAGTAAACAGCGATGCCTTTGGTAAACTCGTTGATACCAATAAGATCGATGGTATAAAGTTTGGCGAAAAATCAGATACAATATTTACAAATGGATGTAATATTTTTTTTACTCATAAGTATAAAGATAAAGATGGTAAAGAGCAATCTGGGCGAGTTAAGTATGATATATTCATAGAAGAAAACTATCCAAATATAGTAAGCTTATCAGGGTATCATGATGATAGGAAAAGAAAATAATTTACAAATGACTGATAAAGACAAAATAATAGCTTCGTTACGTAAACAACTACAAGAGGCCTTACGTAAAAATAGTGCACTAGAACAAGAGGTTGCTTTGTTGAAATATCAGGCAGAGAATAGTTATAGGGTAGGGGATTGCACTTTAAAATAATATGTTTTGATACATATTTGATACCTGTATTTTTAATGTATTGATATATAATAAAATATTTGATCTCTTCCTCTCCGCAGTAAAAGAAGTCGTATGATAGATATGACTTCTTTTTTTATTTCTAAAATAGTTTATCCGAAAAAGCGATAGCTACTTCTTTGAAAAAATAGAAAGCTAATATTCCTGCTATTATCAACTTTATAATAATTCCGGTAATAAAACCTAAAAATGCCCCAAAGCCGGCTTTTAAAGCGATCTTAAATTCTTTCTCATCTAACAACTCTCCCAAGACAGCACCCACAAAAGGAAATATAATAATACCCCATGGCGGTATGATAAACATTCCCACGATAGTCCCTATGGCACTACCCCAAGCTCCTTTTTTGCCTCCACCAAACCTTTTTGTACCCCATATCGGGATATAATAATCAAGAATCTGCACTATAATAACAATCACTCCCCATATGATTAGAAACGCATTGCTATATTCGGCATAACTAGTCAGATGAAGAGCTATAATGCCTAGATAGCTTAATGGAATCCCCGGCAAAACGGGCAATATACACCCTAGAAAGCCAATGATAATACATATAGTGCCGACGATCGTAAGAATGATATCTAAAGTCATAAACTTTTTTTGTTGTAAAAGTAAATATAAATATCAGTTCTCCAAGACAAAAACAAAAGCTATTCGAGAAATGCTAACAGACGGTTTATAATCTGTCTTCATTCCGAATAGCCTTATTGAAGTTTTATTTTGCTGCTTCTTATTTAAAAACTAAAACTCTTTCTTCTAAAGATTTAAACTCCTTATCTCCCGCTTCAGCAGTAGGGCTACCGAACGGCATTTGCGCTACCAATTTCCATTTTGGGTTTATGTCGAAAGCTTTTGCCACTTCAGCATCTATAATAGGATTGTAATGTTGAAGTGAAGCCCCTAAGCCGGCATCTTCCAACAAAGTCCATATTGCGAACTGATGCATTGCAGATGTGTGGTTTGCCCATACCGGAAAATTCTCCTTATACGTAGGGAAGGCTTTTTGCAAACCTTCTACTACCTCTTCATCTTCATAAAACAGAATAGTGCCATGTCCGGCAGCAAAAGCGTTATCTATTTTTGCTTCGGTGGCAGGAAAGGCTTCTGCTGGGACAAGTTTTCTCAATACATCTTTTACTATATTCCAAAACTTTTTATGACTATCATCCAGTAAAAGAATCACTCTCGACGATTGCGAATTGAAAGATGAAGGTACATGCAATACTGCAAAATCTATAAGTTCTTTTATAGCTTCGTCCGAAATAGGACTTTTGTCGTTTATGTTGTAATACGTTCTACGATTTTTAATAGCTTCTTTAAAATCTCTTTTCATAATCAGGTATTTTAATGTGTTATTATTTAATTGTTATGACTAAACTAACAGTAAAGAAACAGTAAAAGTTTGAATGTAATATATAAAAAAAATAATACTTAGGTCTCCAAATATCTATATATATAAGTATTTCGTACATTTGTAGCTCATTTTAATAATTAGAGCTATGCAGTTTTCAGGTGTTATTTTTGATTTTAACGGAACATTATTCTGGGATACGAAGTTGCACAACAAAGCTTGGGATATTTTTTTGACTAAGCACAACCTCCATCTTTCCGACGAAGAAAAATTTCAAAAAATGCATGGAAAGAATAATCGCGATTTATTTCTATCCATATTCAATACACCACTGTCAGACGAGGAAATAGCTCGGTATATAGCCGAGAAAGAAGGCCTTTATCAGCAATTATGCCTAGAAACTGATATGCAATTGGCTCCCGGCGCAGTTGATTTTTTAGACTTTCTGAAAAAAGAGAATATACCCTTTACTATTGCCACTGCTTCGGGAAAAGAAAATGTGGACTTCTATTTCGAATATTTGCCATTAACTCGCTGGTTCGAATATGATAAAGTCGTATATAATAATGGCAGAATAAAAGGAAAACCCGATCCCCAGATCTATCAGTTAGCTCTGTCTGTAATAAGTAAACAGCCGCAAGATGTGATTGTCTTTGAAGATGCGATAGCCGGACTTCAATCAGCCCGAAATGCAAATGCCGGAAAAATAATAGTTGTAAATTCGAATGACGATGACTATACAGACTGGAAAGACTGTCCGATTATTAAAAGCTTTAACGAGGTAGATCGCACACAGTTTTCCAAATAATAAATATGGACGATAAAGCTCAGCACAGAATACATAGTCAGGTATGCCCCGTTTGCGGAAGCTCATCTCTGCTTCCCTTTCTATCCTGCACCGACTATTTGACAACAAAAGAAGTTTTTGAAATTTGCAAATGCAAGCAATGCGGGTTTGCCCTCACGCAGGATTTTCCGTCCGAAGACATGATAGCACCCTATTACGAAGCCCCTGCATATATATCGCACACCGATACTCACAAAGGAATTGTAAATAGTTTATATCATCTGGCTCGCAAGATGGCTCTAAAGTCAAAATCGAAGCTGGTTACCCACTATGCCTCTCAAAAGTCGGGAATGCTTTTGGATATAGGTTCCGGCACAGGCTATTTCCTCAATCGGATGAAGCAGTTGAAGTGGATCGTTACCGGCATCGAAAAGTCAGAATCAGCACGAGCTTATGCCAAACAAAAATTTAATATGGACTGCCAAAAGTCGGAATATCTGTATGATATTCCTGCCAAAACAAAAGATGTGATAACGATGTGGCATGTGCTGGAACATCTGGAGCATTTGAATGAAGTGATGGATCGACTGCATACTATCCTAAAAGACGATGGTATTGCTATAATTGCATTACCCAACAAAGATTCTTTCGATGCGGCATACTATAAAGAATTTTGGGCAGCATACGATGTGCCGCGCCATTTGTGGCATTTCTCCCCTTCCGACTTCTTGCATTTAGCCGATAAGCACAACTTTCAACTGATTGATATAAAACCCATGTATCTCGATGCGTTCTACATCTCCATGTTGAGTGAACAAAGTAAAGGCTCTTTTATGGCTAGTATTTGTGGACTGGTCAAAGGAGGAATCTTCTTCTTGCGTACACTTGCAAATAAAAAACGATCTAGTTCGTTAATCTATATATTGAAAAAGAAACAATAAAAATATAAAATAAGATGATAAACAAAGAAAAATCTTTATTTAAGCAACTATTGCCTCATCTTGTCGCCATAGTAGTATTCTTAGCTATAACGATGGCTTATTTTAGCCCGTCGATGGAAGGGAAAGTTTTGTCTCAGCACGATGTTACCCAATTTCAGGGAGCATTTCACGAATTGGACGAATACTATAAAAATGAGGGGCAATCGTCAGCATGGACAGGATCTATGTTTTCCGGTATGCCTGCCTATCAGATAGGTATAAAAGGCGGAAGTCCTAACTTTCTGGACTACCTGCAAGCCCCACTCAAAGCCTTAGGCGGCAATACCGCAGGACCTGTGTTTACGGGGATGCTAATGGCTTACATCTTATTCTGTGTCATGGGATTCAAACCTTCTGTTTCGGCATTGGGAGCAATAGCCTATTCGTTGTCGTCTTATAATATAATCATACTCGAAGCCGGACATGTTACCAAAGCATGGGCTTTGGCATATATGCCACTCATAGTAGCAGGAGTTATGGTACTGTTCAAAAAGAAAGTGCTGCTAGGTGGATTTCTGGTCGCATTAGGGCTGGCTTTGCAAATAAAAAGTAATCACTTGCAGATAACATACTATACCGGTATATTTTGTTTTATTCTTTTTCTGGCTTTCGCAGCTCAGATGATCTCGACAAAGGATATAAAAACTTTGCTCAAAGCTTGTGGAGTAATGGTAGTTGCATTGGTGATTGCAGCAGCCTGCAATATGGCAAATATATATGCTAATCTGGAAATGGCGAAAGAAAGTACACGGGGTAAATCGGAACTGACTGCACCTTCCTCATCAGAAAAACAGTCTTCCGGGTTGGACAAAGACTATGCCTTTGCATGGAGTTATGGAAAGTCCGAAACTCTTTCGCTGATGATACCTAATATACATGGAGGTTCTTCGGGTGGTACGCTCGACCGATCATCCAATCTTTATAAAGAATTAGTTAAGAATGGAGCGCAAGTAGAACCTCAGGGTGTGAGAGCCAATACTTATTGGGGCGATCAGCCTTTCACCTCAGGTCCGGTATATTTTGGAGCTATCATTTGTTTTCTTTTCATACTGGGGATGATCATTATTCGCAGCAAAGTGAAGTGGGGGATATTTGCCGGAACACTGTTGTTTATATTCCTTTCATGGGGTAAGAATTTAGAATGGTTTAACGATATTTTCTTCTATCATTTCCCTTTGTATAATAAATTTAGAGCTGTATCCACAGCATTGATAATACCTGCACTGTCTATGATAATGATTGCCGTGTGGGGTCTTAAAGAATTTTTGTCGGGAGAAATAGAAACTCAAAAACTCAAAAAAGCATTATATATATCCCTTGGAGTAGCCGGCGGACTGTGTTTATTCTTTTGGATCGCTCCGGGTTTCTTCTTCAATTTCACTTCGGCAACCGACGAAACCTGGAAGGCGCAAGTTCCCGATTGGTATTATAATGCCTTGCTTGCCGACCGCAAAGACTTATTATCTGCCGATGCCCTGCGCTCTCTGATCTTTGTTATTTTGGCAGGGGCTGTATTGTTCTTCTCTTTCAAGACAAAGATTGAAAAACAAAAATTAATGATGTATTCATCTGTTGCAATAACAGTATTGTTATTGATCGACTTGTGGGGGGTAGACAAACGTTTCTTGAACGAAAAGAACTTTGTAAATCAGACAATTTATCAGACCGAAACTTTTGCTCAGTCTGCTGCTGACAAACTTATATTGCAGGATGCAAGTCCTTCTTATAGGGTGCTTAATCTGAACAATCCGTTTAACGAAACCACTACATCTTATTATCATAAGTCTATCGGAGGATACCATGCTGCTAAGCTTAAACGTTATCAAGAGCTTATCGATCATCGTTTGGATGGAGAGATAAAACATGTAATATCGTCTTTCAATTCTCAAAATATAGATTCTATTACAGCATCTTTTGCTGCCACTACGGCTCTGAATATGCTGAATGCAAAATATGTTATTTACAGTCCGGAGCAACCGCCATTGGTAAATCCTTTTGCAATGGGTACGGCTTGGTTTGTGAATAAATATCAGTTGGTAAACAATGCCGATGAAGAAATTGCGGCTATCAATACGTTAGATCCGCATCAGGTTGCAATCGTAGATAAACGTTTCGAAGGAGATTTGTCAGGATTGAATTTGTCGGCAGATTCGACAGCAACTATTTCTATGACGGAATACAAACCGAATATATTAAAATATAAATCGAGTGCAGCCAAAGAACAGCTTGCTGTATTTTCCGAAATATATTTTGCCGATGGTTGGCAAGCATATATAGATGGCAACAAAGTGCCTCATTTCAGAGCCGATTGGACGTTGAGAGCTATGCGAGTGCCGGCTGGCGAACATGAGATTGTATTCAAATTCGAACCTCACGACTATTATTTGAGTACTACCGTAGCAACGGCTTCTTCCGCCTTGTTGGTTTTACTGCTCTTAGCTGTAATTGGTTTCGGATTGTTTGGTAAGAAGAAAGATGAGTTAGAAAAAATTGAAGTATCTATTTAGATGAGATTTTCTGTCATATTCTGTACCTATAATAGGGAAAAGTATATCTACAATGCTATGAAAAGCATTGCGGAGCAGAAATTCCCATATCAAGATTACGAGATTGTATTGGTCAATAATAATAGTACTGATAGTACAGAAGATATTTGCACCCGATTTCAGAAAGATTACCCTCAGGTAAATTTCCGCTATTTTGTAGAAACGAATCAGGGTTTGTCTTATGCCCGAAATCGAGGGGTTGAAGAATCTCAAGGCGAAATACTGGTGTTCGTAGATGACGATGCCACAGTGTTTGATAATTATTTGCCAGCAATAGATTCTTTCTTCGAGCAGTATCCTCAAGTCAAAGCATGTGGCGGCCCTATCCAGCCGGTCTATGAGGTGGAGAAACCATCTTGGCTATCGCATTATACGGAACAATTGATTGGTGGAGCATTGTATGAAGGAGATCAGATAAAACCGTTCAAAAGCGGGAAATATCCGGGAGGAGGAAATTCTGCATTCAGAAAGGAAATATTTGAGAAATACGGTTTGTTTAATGTCGAACTTGGGCGTAAAGGTACGGGACTGATCGGAGCTGAGGAAAAGGATTTGTACGATAGACTGACCAGAGGGCGAGAATTGTTTTATTATCTTCCTCAAATGGGTATTTATCACTATATTCCGAGCAAGAAGCTTACCGAGTCTCACTTTCGGGAATTAACATATTCTATCGGAAAGAGTGAGCGGATTCGTACAAAGGCTGTTTCGCCAGAAGCTTATCGGGGACGGATACTTTCTGAAATAAAAAAATGGATTGGTTCGGTAGTTTTATTTTCTTATTATACTCTTCTTTTGTCACCCAATAAGGGCTGGAAATTACTCCAGTTCAGATGGTATGTAACAAAGGGAATGTTGGGGAAATAACGATTTGCCTTTTGTTTTATCTATATTAAGAATCAATGTTTTGCAAAAGCAGACTAAGATGAAAAATGAAAAAACAGTCGAAAAGTGTACAACTTTGTCACCTTTTAGTTAAAATATAATTTACTACACAAATAAAATATTGATATGAAGTCAGTTGTCGTAAGAATATCCATAATCGTGCTTGTCGTTTTGGTTGCTATCTTCTTGCTGAAAGGTACGATATACAGATTTGCTGTAAAGTATGAGGATGGTGGTGGACGAAAGGAGTATCAGATAAAGGACGAAACCTTGTCTTCGTTCATTACTAAGAATTTGCCTAATGACGAATCTTTAGATGCCAATATAGATATAGAAACCATCATTGATCTGTCGCTGACAATGACAGTGCAGGCTCTTGACTTTTCGGCAGAAGAAAAGGAGAGCGACCCTCAAAAAACATTTGTTAGTGGAACTGCTAACTATATGGGATATGCAGCATTTACGGCATCGGTGGGTAATTATTTAATAAATTGGTATGGATTGAGTAAAGAATGGGAAGCAAAGCCTAAGAAGGGTAAACTATATCTGTTTGGAAATAATATGTATAAGAATGCAAAAGAAGGTTGGTTCAAAGATCACGATATAGTTATCTTCAAGAATAAAAAGACAAAAGAGGAAATATATGTAGACCCGATTGTATACGATTATTTGGGAGTGCAGCAGGTTGATAAACGTCCAAAATAAATTGTCCGTTGATTACGTCTTCACAAATAAAAGAATTTGCGTATAGTCTTGGCTTTGACGCATGTGGTATATGTAAAGCCGAAAAGGTAGATGTGTCTACTCAACAGAGTTTCGGGGATTGGATAGACCGATCTTTTCATGCCGATATGGATTATATGGCTCGTAATACAGAAAAAAGATATGAGCCGGAATTATTGGTGGAAGGGGTAAAGTCTATTGTTTGTGTAGCGTTAAATTATTATCCACAGAAGCGACAATCGGAAGATCATCCTCAGTTTGCATATTATGCTTATGGCAAAGATTACCACGATGTGATGAAGGTCAAGCTTCAACAGCTTTTTGATCAAATAAAGGCTGTCGAACCTTCTCTCGGCGGACGTGTTTTTGTAGATACAGCTCCGGTTATGGAGCGATATTGGGCGGCTAAGGCGGGCTTGGGGTTTATAGGCAAAAATTCATTACTGATTATTCCCCGAAAGGGATCTTATTTCTTTCTGGGAGAGTTGTTCCTCAACCTCGATCTGGAATATGATGCTCCGTTAAACATTTCGTGCGGCAATTGTTCTCGTTGCCTGGATGCTTGCCCAGTTGGGGCGATTACAGCTCCCAAGGTAATTAATGCTCAGAAATGTATTTCTTATCAGACAATAGAGAACAAGGGAGAGATCGATTATTCGGTCGCCTCAAAACTGAATAATAGATTCTACGGATGCGATATTTGTCAGCAAGTATGCCCATATAATAGATATGCCCGACCTCATCAGACTGAAGAGTTTAATCCTTCGGAAGCATTTCTCGATTTATCAGCCGATAAGTTAGAGAATATGACAGTTGAGGAGTATCGTTCCATTTTTAAAGGTTCTGCTGTTAAAAGAGCTAAGTTTAGCGGGTTAAAAAGAAATCTGGGCGCGTTGAAAGGCGGTCAAGGATAATATTTACTATATCAATTACGTTTTATATATTATGAAGATATTGAAATATACATTTATCGTAAGTTTATTAGTCGTTTTGTGCTCGGCTTGCGGAAAGGAGGAGGATAAGAACGTGATACCGGCAGAACCTGTTAACTTTAAAGTGAATCTGAACTCCGCGGATGCTGTATTGAGAACTCCGGGTAGCTATAAAGAATATATAAAGGGTAACTATCCCATTCTGGCGGGAGAATCGTTAGGTTATGGAGGTTTATTGATAATAAATAGTTTTTATGCAACTAATACTCCTGACCTGCTAGCATACGATTTGAGTTGCCCTAACGAATTAGCTAGGGAGATACGCGTTAAGGCAGATAATAATGGTAAGGCGAAATGTCCGAAATGTGGTAGGATATATAACTTAATGGAGAACGGAAGGGTTGTATCTGAGTCCTCCAACTTGCATTTACAGCGTTATGTGGTTGTTCCAACCTCTAATCCTGATGTTTTTTATATTACCCGTTAATTTTAGGATGAAAACCCTTGCACAAAGCAAAAACATTTTTTACATTTGCACTCGCTAAAAGGGAATGTAACCAAAAAGTTGGGTATGCATAATTCTCAAAGCATCATATTGCGAAAGTAGCTCAGTTGGTAGAGCACGACCTTGCCAAGGTCGGGGTCGCGGGTTCGAATCCCGTCTTTCGCTCCAAGGATGCTCGGATGGTGGAATGGTAGACACGCAAGACTTAAAATCTTGTGACCATTACGGTTGTGCGGGTTCAAGTCCCGCTCCGAGTACAATGTAAAACGCTAATCGTTGATTTATCAATTGGTTAGCGTTTTTCCTTTTAGTGGTTTGCACAACATTTGCACAACAAAGATAATAAAATCCATTTGCTTCTTTTACATATATTTCGAGTAAACTCAGTATCTTAGTAAAACTGATTTTATAACGATGGTATTGGATTCACTCCATTATAATGAATATTTAACATTTATCTATTATGATGCGTTGAAATGTAAAAAATATTCACTTTCTTTGTTAATAGTTCACTTTACATTAACGATTTATTCACAACATTATCTATAAACTATGGACCCTATAACATTAGTAACCGCAGCAGTAGCGATAACGACACCTTTTTTAATAAAATCAGGAGAAAAATTAGCTGAAAGTATTGGCGAAGATATGTGGAATTGGATAAAAATTAAATTTACGAAAAAAGAGGAAGAGGATATTTTGAGAAATCCGCAAGATGGTCTTGAAGATAGGCTATCTAAAGTTTTACTCGAAAAAATTGAATTAAATCCTGATTTTAAAAAAGAACTTGAAGAGACTCTTCATGATATCGAAAAAAAACACCAATCATATTTTCAGCAAAATATTACTACTAATGGCAATATTGAGAAACAAGTAAATATTCAAGAAGTTAAAGGTAATATTACTTTATAATGCTACAAGATATCCATAATGAGAGTCCAATAGAACAACAGTTTAATGTAGGTTCAGTTGAAGGAAATATTATTGTATCAAAGAAAACAAGATTTGCAAAACGATTTGAAAGTCTAAAATCTGAGGTCTTGAATGATAAGAGATATGATGAAATTATGGACAGTTTACATTCTTTTATTTTGAATGCAAATGTATGGCTTCAACTTTCTGTAATCGAGCATTTTGACTTGTGTATACTTGTCGACAAGCTGAGACAAGAAAAAACAAGTTAAGGGTAAATTTACTACCAATATTCCATCTGTATTTTCGGTTGTGCAAGATAGCTAAACTTGCACAACATGTATGCAATTTCGCACAATCTGATACAATCATATGAAATTCTGAAATATCATAAATGTTTAATACACAATGATTTATATTGCAACTCTTTGCAAATCATTTCATTATAAATTTTTCCGCTCCGAGTACTTTATAGCCCTGTTAATCGTTTGATTATCAGGGTTTTTTGTTTTATCGGGGTGTACTAAAGGTGTACGGATTGACATAAAAGTGATACTACCTCTCTATTCGAGTAGACAATATAATAAGCACACTTACTACCTCTAAATTGGTTGCATATGCAACTATATCGTAATCATTTTTACTTTTCGAATCAAAAAATCAATAGATTAAACTTTTTTGCAGATTTTGAGGCGAATATATCTAAAAACAAAAAAAACACCCAGCGATTAAACTGGGCGCTTCGTATCAGATTAGAACAATGTTCTTATTTCATGCAGATATTTTTTTGATGTTATACCATTTCTTATTATACATTGCTCTCAATTCTTTAACCAACTTATCAAATGATTCTATATGCTCCATCTCGATAAGCATTGCAAGATACTTTTCTAAATCTTCCAGCTCTTTTAGTTGTTGCTCCGTTGCTGTATTTCTTATACCTGTTTCGCTCCTATTGAATATTATAAAGTTTAAGGCTTTTCCCAATTCTTTATAATCCACATCGGGAAAATTAGATATAGCCTTCATTAAGCCCTTATACATATTCCCTGCTTCAATTCGATTTAAGAGAAGTTTATCTCCTAACCATATAACGGTAGTAGCATAAATTTCAGGGTGAAGCTCCATCGCTATTAGCATCCAAATATATGGATCAGTCCATACTGTTTTATTTTCTCCACGTCCTGTAGTCTTATATGCTTTCAGAGATTTGAGCGTCTTTTTTAGGCCCTGTTTCTCAACGCCTTTCATAAAGTGGGAAAATCCCCCTTTTATGATATCACACTGTGCATCAATAAAATATCCTCGCCTTTGAAGAATATAATATATCCTTTCTGCGTTTACGATTGAATCGAATACCTCATCCGATCGTCTATAACTCCATCCTTTTTTTGCTCGTTCCACCTCATAGGCAGCGGTCAGATCAGACACACTTATCCTCTACAAGTACAGATATTCTGCCTCCTATTATAATTATCTATCTTATATGTAAATTCTTGTTAGATAACAAAAAAGGAGATGAATTAGTGTATTTCGTTCTCCCTTTGTTCTGTTGCACGTTAAAATTATCATCTGCGCCAATAGCAATTTTTACATTGTTGGTGTTAATTGTCTGTTTCAGAAGAAAGGCTTGGAGAGAATTGTTTATTTTACTAGCAGTGTCCTTAATTATTATTCTGCCATGGCTTTCTCGTTATATTATTTTATCCGGTTATTTAGTATATCCGTTTTCAAAAATAGATATTTTTTGTTTTGACTGGAAAGTTCCCTTCAAAGAGGTTACTAGAGAAGAAAATGTGACTTATGCGTGGGCTAGAATGCCAAGAAAACCTTATGAAGTCGTAATGAATATGTCATATAGCGATTGGCTACCTGCTTGGTTTAAAGCTAAAAGTAATACAATTAAATATATTATATATTTAGTCATAATATCTCCTTTGGTTGTATGTGTGTCGCTACTATGGTATAGACAAAAAAAGCAAATGAAGATTGTCTTTGCATGGTTTGTGGCTGTATTAGGCTTGCTTTTTAATTTTCTTACAGCTCCAGATCCTAGGTTCTGCTATGGTTTTTTGATTCTTACGGCATTTCTTCCGTATTATTTATTTTCATTTCATATTAAGAAGGTGAGGGTCCCAAATTATAACTATGTGTTGATAATTGGTTTAATGCTGTATTTTATTTCAGTACAATATGAAATCCTTAAGAAGCAAAATCTCTTCATAGAACCTCATTATATTAACAATTCTTCTTATAACAACATGTTTAATATCTATAATTTAGACCAAGTAAAATTGTATAGTCCTGTTAAGACAGATAGATGTTTTGATTGCTGTTTTCCATGCTCCCCCTATTTAAAGAATGGGTTAGAGTTAAGAGGTCGCTCTCTCCAAGAGGGATTTAGAATAAATAATTCTATGGCTAAATAAGTTTCTTTTGGTACATTCAACTAGAGTTTTCTTGTTCCCAAGTCTTTTATATTCTTGAGATTTTTTATCGACTTTTTCCTAAAAATCAATGCTGCAATACAAATGCCGATAGCAAGGCAAAATAATAAGGACGATGTTAAAATGAAATTATAAACAGTATCTTGTAATAGATATGCAGTCTGTATTCCGTTTGTGCCCTCCTCATATATTCTAATGCAGCCTAGCATTGATTTGTATGCATATAGTCCGGGTATCATTGTGATACATGCCGGCAGAGTAAATATGACGGGAGGTGTATGTATCTTATGCGCGCAGAAAATACCGGTTAATCCAATAAAAATAGTTCCGCTCAAAGTAGAGGTAATCAATCCGAATTCAAACTGAAGCATTGTAAATCGAATTGCATGTCCCATTCCACCAAGTACACCAGCCACTAATACTCCCTTTTTAGGTGTTTCGAATAATAACGCAAAACCTATACCAACAAAAAAACTGAGAAATGCATCTCTCAAAATTTCAAAAATCATAATCAAAAGTTATTTATACCTATTAAAGTCATACTAAGGAACATCCCTACGGCAATACAAAGAAGGATAAATCCTCCAAAAGCACCTCTGGCAATCCCTGTCGGTATATATCCCTCAAGAAGATCTATGATACTATTAATTAAAGGAACTCCGGGGATTAGAAATAAGACCGCTGTGGCGACTGATGATTCGGGGCATTTGCCTAACCCGTACAGACTATTTAATCCGGATATTGTGGTTGTGATGAATGCCGAACATACTATGGAGATCATTAAGTTAAAAGATCTCTTTATCATTTCCTGACGAATGGTAAGTCCTGCGATTGATGCCGATAAAGTAAATACTCCGTCTATCCAATTACCTCCTGCAAGTAAGCACAAGCAACCACATGCAATTCCAATAAATAAACGCACCAGCCATATTGGATATTTGGAAGATTCTTTCAGTTTATCCAACGAGTGTTTGAGTTCCGACAACGATATCTCTTTTTCTATGACCTTCCATGTTAATAAACTTGTATCCGTCAATATCCCAAAATGTGCACTGTGATGCTTGATTCTTTTATTCTTAGTAAGGCTGGATTTAGGATTCTTCTTGTCAGTGACAGATATTGATATGGCAGTAAATGATAAAAATATTTCAACATCAAAATCTGTATCCCTGGCTATTCTTTGCACATTTCTGAATATTCGTTCACAATGAGCGCCCGACTCTAACAGCAAAGTACTTACTTCGAGAGTCATATCCGTAAATTGTTCTATCGGTATCGCTTTATCTATAGATGTCGCCGAGGTTTGGATGCACACACGATCAGGAGGTATAGTTCCCATTGTTAATCACTTTTTACAATTAAAAAATATAATGTAAAAAATTCTTTCCTAGAACTTATCAATACGACGCAACGAAGCTATAAGGAGAGATGTATGTTTCTTGCTAAAAGAAGAAAAATTGATTATCTGACATGATACCTTTATCGCGAAGTATTGCCAACATAGTATAAGGCAGGTATCCTGACTTTCACCATTTCTACTTTCCTTCCCATCTCTAATCAGAAACAGTGGATATTGTAAATAGAAATATTCGCGGTGATTACAGTTGCGCGACAGCTCACGATTTACACGTGATTCCCTATTATCCTCCGGCAAAACGGAGGCACCTTAAACAGTTGAAGAATTATGAAAAAGAACTTTTGTTGTGCAAAGGTATATAAAAAATAATATAAAATGTGTTTTACTATATTTTTATAATTCACGTTTCACAAATAAGCTTTGCTTTAGATATTTAAGGTTAGAATATTGTGAGGTTGTTATTACTGATGAGAACTGCTGATTTATTATGTGAATATTTATTGTATCTGTTTTGGGAAACTTTTTTGATATATGTCTTTGCTAATGTGTTTGTTCTTAGGTTTCTATGTTTTATTTTGGAAAACTTTAAAAAAATATATTGTAAATAATTTGCTTTTTTAGTCAACTTGTAAGCAAATAATATATCTTTGTATTCGTATACGGTTCTATTCTAAATTAGATTAAAAAGGGAATCATGTGTAAATCATGGACTATCCCCGTAGCTGTAAATTTCGAGAAAAAACAGGAATCTCACGCCACTGTCATATTGATGGGAAGGTATCCGGTTTTGAAATAAGTCAGAAGACCTGCCGTGTATAAAATTTCATTGCTTTCGGGAGAAAAGCGATTGAATATACGAGTAACAAGATTACCTTATTATTTTTCGTGTATTTTCTCCGCTTCCGTCAGCTATATCTTTCTTATAAAATATAAAAGACAGAATGTTATGATTCAGACAGTTGTTAAAAGAGATGGACGTGTAGTCGGCTTTAATGAAGAAAAGATTATGGCTGCAATTCGCAAGGCGATGTTGCATACCGAACAAGGAGAAGATGCTCCCCTTATCAGACGGATAACAGATTATGTATTCTGCCAAGGTAGCGAACGAATGACTGTCGAGCAAATTCAAGATATGGTAGAACTGGAACTGATGAAAAGTCCTCGTAAAGAGACTGCCAAAAAATATATAGCCTATCGCGATCAGCGTAATATTGCACGCAAAGCAAAGACCCGCGATATGTTTCTCGAAATTATAGAAACAAAATCGAACGATGTTACCCGCGAAAATGCAAATATGAATGCGGATACACCTGCCGGTATGATGATGAAGTTTGCCAGCGAAACCACTAAGCCATTTGTTGACGACTATCTTCTTTCTCCTGAGGTGAAAGAAGCCGTACGTTTGAATTATTTACATATCCACGACAAAGACTATTATCCGACAAAGAGCCTTACCTGTGTTCAGCACCCGTTAGATAAAATATTGAATAATGGTTTTTTTGCAGGACATGGAGAATCCCGTCCCGCCAAACGAATCGAGACGGCAAGTATGCTGGGTTGTATATCTCTCGAAACTGCTCAAAACGAAATGCACGGAGGGCAAGCTATTCCTGCATTCGATTTTTATTTAGCACCCTTTGTGCGTAAAAGTTTTATTGAAGAGATCAAAGTCTTGGAGCAAATCAACGGACTTGATTATAAGCATCTGTACGACGTCAATATAATAGATTATATTCAGAAAGATTTAAATGGGCTTGAAGGTGAAATTCGTATTGTACAACATGCCATCAACCGCACCGTAAGTCGGGTGCATCAGTCTATGGAAGCCTTTATACACAATATGAATACAATACATTCCCGTGGAGGAAACCAAGTTGTATTTAGTTCCGTTAACTATGGTACAGATACTTCTGCCGAAGGTCGTTGTATTATCAGAGAATTACTTAATAGCACATACGAAGGAGTAGGCAATGGAGTTACAGCAATCTTCCCCATACAGATATGGAAAAAGAAAAGAGGAGTCAGCTATCTCCCTCAAGATAGAAACTATGATCTTTATTTGTTGGCGTGTAAAGTTAGTGCCCGGCGTTTCTTTCCTAATTTTTTAAATCTGGATGCTACATTTAATCAGCACGAAGATTGGAATGCAGACGACCCTCGTCGATTCGAAAACGAGGTAGCTACAATGGGATGCCGCACACGTGTTTTTGAAAATAGGTTCGGGAAGAAAACCTCTATCGGAAGAGGTAATCTTTCATTCTCCACACTCAATCTGGTTCGTATAGCATTAGAATGTCGTAATATAGAAGACCGTAAAGAAAGAATACAATGTTTCTTCGGAAAACTAAATCAGATGCTTGAGTTAGCGGCCTTGCAATTACATAAAAGATTTGAATTCCAAAAAACAGCAGCACCTAAGCAATTTCCATTATTAATGTCAGTCTTATGGGAAGGATGTGAAACATTGCGCGATGAGCGTACAATAGAGAAAGTGATAAATCAAGGTACACTAGGTGTCGGATTTATAGGCTTGGCCGAGGCTTTAGTCGCTCTTGTTGGAAAACATCACGGAGAAGATGATGAAGCTCAGAAGCTAGGTCTCGAAATAGTGACATATATGAGAGACAAAACAAATGAGTTTTCTGAAAAATATCAACATAATTATAGTGTCTTGGCTACTCCTGCCGAAGGACTTTCCGGACGTTTTACACGTCGTGATAAAAAAGATTTTGGTGTAATAGCCGGTATTACAGATCGGGAATACTATACCAATTCGAACCATGTACCGGTATATTATTCATGTAGTGCCAATAGAAAAGCTAAAGTAGAAGCCCCATATCACGATCTTACCAGAGGTGGACATATATTCTATGTCGAAATAGATGGCGATGCTACCCACAACCCTCAAGCCATTATGTCGGTAGTAGATATGATGGACAAATATAATATCGGGTATGCTTCTGTAAATCATAACCGCAATCGTTGTTTGAAGTGCGGGTATGAAAATTCAGCATCCGAATTGGCTAAATGCCCAAAATGCGGAAGTGAAGAGATAGATCGTTTACAACGGATAACAGGTTATCTTGTTGGCACTACCGATAGATGGAACAGCGCAAAATTAGCCGAACTAAATGATCGTATTGTACATGAATAAACTTTCGATATTAAATATTGTTCGTGATACAACCGTCGATGGACCCGGTTTTCGTACCGCGATCTATGGCGCAGGTTGCATTCACAAGTGTATAGGTTGTCATAATCCGCAGTCTTGGAATATAGGCTGTGGATCTATGTATTCGATAGACGAACTTGTTCGAATAATAAATGATGATGAGTTTGCAGACGTAACCTTTTCGGGGGGCGATCCTCTCATGCAGGTGGAGGGCTTCACTACACTTGCCCGTGAAATAAAACGAACAAGTGGAAAGAATATATGGTGCTATACCGGATATTTGTATGAACAAATTCTTCGAAATCCTCGCCTTATACAGATTCTTCCTTATATAGATGTTCTTGTCGATGGACGATATGTCGCTGAATTGCGTGATGAAGATTTATTATTCAGAGGAAGTAATAATCAGCGTCTTATAGATGTGCAGAGGTCTTTGAAAGAAAATAAGACCTGCATTTGGAATAATGAATATAATGATATTTCACCTTTTGAACTTTATGCTTCTGTACAAGCAGATTGTACGAATATTTTCTCCTTATAATTAACTCTTATATCCCTTTTTGGATACGGGTTAGACATTTGCTTTTATACTTCTTTTATAATTGACTTTATTTTCTGTAATTACACATTTTTTATCAAAACACCCATAGGATATTAAAAAATACCTATATTTGAAGTCGGTTTTGGTGTCACTCTCTATACTCATAGACGAGTGGTGAAAAGGGAACCGGGTGCAAATCCCGGGCAGACCCGCTGCTGTAAGCTCCGCCAATATGTTTTTGAATAATACTTAAAACCACTGTTCTAAGATGAATGGGAAGGAGATTCAGAGATGGAGTAAGCCAGAAGACCTGCCAATACTGATTAGTTTAAAGCTTTCGGGGAATAAAGCTGGAGAACATCATCAACTAATATTCTATCTGTAGGATACATGTTTGTGTTAAATCTTCATACGATTTATTTTTTGTTGGCATTTGACTTTTTAATGTTTGGGGATAATGTATCGTCCTGAACACTACGGTTGTGAATATGATTAATAATATAATACGAAATGAAAAAGTCCTATGAACAATTTATGGCTCGTCAGGAGTTGTTGAAGAAACAATATGATGCAGCTTATTCAGAAAAACAACATAAGCGAGGTAAGTTGACTGCCCGTGAGCGGATTCTGTTGCTTTTTGATGAAGGAACCTTTGAAGAAACGGACGCTTATACACCTCCGGCTAATGCTTCTTTCGGCAAGACAGTCAAAGCCTTTGGCGATGGGGTGGTTACGGGATTCGGAAAGGTGAACGGACGTTTGGTTTGTGCCTATTCTCAGGATTTTAATGTCTTGGGAGGCTCTTTAGGCTCTATGCATGCCGCCAAGATTGTGAAAATGCAAGATATGGCATTAAAAACAGGCTCGCCCATTATTGGATTGATAGATTCGGGTGGAGCTCGTATTCAGGAAGGTATAAGCGGTCTTAACGGTTATGCTGATATATTTAAAAGAAATGTTCTTTCGTCAGGTGTCATTCCTCAGATCTCTGTGATAATGGGACCTGCTGCTGGAGGAGCTGTGTATTCACCGGCTTTGACGGACTTTATATTTATGACAGCCGATACTAGTTATATGTTTGTAACCGGACCAAATGTTGTAAAAGAGGTATTGAATGAAACCGTTACTACCGAAGATCTGGGTGGAGCTTCTGTACATGGAACCAAGTCAGGTGTTGCAGATTTCGTTTATAACGACGATGAAAATACTATACTCGGAGTAAAGAAACTCCTTTCATATCTGCCATCTAACAATATGGAAGATCCTATCAGGATAACACCAAAAGATGAAGTCGGTAGGGTAGAAGAGAGGTTGCGTAATATAGTTCCCGAAGATCCGGATAAGCCATATAATGTGAAAGACATTGTGGAGCTTCTTGTCGATAATGGAGACTATCTGGAGGTTGCAGAAAATCATGCGATGAATATTTTTACCGCTTTTGCCCGTATGGATGGCAGAGTGGTGGGTATAGTCGCTAATCAGCCAAAAGTGATGGCAGGAACTCTTGATATAGATTCTTCTGTCAAAGCGGCTCGCTTTATCAATATTTGCGATTCTTTCAATATTCCTATTATAACATTAGAAGACGTGCCCGGCTTTTTGCCCGGGACAGATCAAGAACACGACGGTATCATCAGACATGGTGCAAAACTATTATATGCATATACTTATGCTTCTGTGCCAAAGATTACAATAATTCTGCGCAAAGCTTACGGTGGAGCATATATTGTGATGAACAGTAAAGGTATTGGAGGTGATTTTAGCTTTGCATGGCCTACTGCCGAAATCGCTGTTATGGGACCTGATGGAGCAATTGCTATTCTTTATCGTAAAGAATTAGCTGAATCCGAAGACCCTGTAATGCTGAAAAGAGAGTTGACTCAAAAATACAGAGAAGAGGTTACAAATCCATATATTGCAGACGAAAAAGGGTTCATAGACGAGGTTATAGATCCGGCTTCTACTCGGAGCAAAATAATAACTTGCCTTAAAGCTCTTGATCGGAAGACTGAACTTCGTCCTAAACGTAAGCATGGAAATATGCCACTCTAACCTAAAATGAGATTTTGATGAAAACAAAAGATAAAATAAATTCTATCCTCATTGCCAATAGAGGTGAAATTGCAATTCGTATAGCGAAGACTGCAAAAAAGATGGGGATTAAATCGGTAGGAATAAGAACTCATAAAGAGCCGAATGCCTATTACCTGACACAAGTAGATAAAATATTAGATTTTCCGGAACGCGAAAAGGATAGTGTACCGGAATTTCTAGATATTGAAAGCCTTGTCTTGTTGGCGAAAAGAAATAAGATAGATGCCATACATCCGGGATATGGGTATTTGTCAGAAAATGCACAGTTTGCAATCCGTTGCACCGAAGAGGGGATTATATTTATAGGTCCATCGCCCCGTGTGATACAAAATATGGGAGATAAGATTGTGGCTAAGGAGATTGCCGCAAAAGGCAATGTACCTATGCTGGGAGGAAGCAAGGGCTGTGTAGATACTTTGGACGAAGCTCTTGAGATTGCAAAACAGATAGGTTATCCTCTAATAATTAAAGCCTCTGCCGGTGGTGGCGGACGAGGTATGCGTATTGTTCGTAAGCAATCGGAAATGAAGCAGATGTATTTTTCTGCTTCATCCGAAGCATTGGCAGCCTTTAATAATCCATCTGTCTTTATTGAAAAATACCTTGAAAATCCGCGTCACGTTGAGGTACAGATCGTGGCAGACTCCTTTGGGAATGTTATACATTTGGGAGAGAGAGAGTGTTCTGTACAGCGTAAACATCAAAAATTGCTTGAAGAAGCGCCATCTTCTGCATTAGATGAAAATCTTCGTAAAAAAATGACCGATGCTGCTATTGCTTTAGCCCGTGAGGCAGGGTATGTAAATTTGGGAACAGTAGAATTTCTGTTGGATAAGCACAAGAATTTCTTTTTTATGGAAATGAATACGCGTGTTCAGGTAGAGCATCCGGTAACGGAGATGATAACCGGGTTAGACTTGATCGAACTTCAGATTCGTGTGGCTAATGGTGAAAAACTACCTGTAACTCAAGATGATGTGAAGCTCAAAGGTTGGGCTATCGAATGCCGTATTAATGCTGAAGATGTACAAGCCGGTTTTTCGCCCTATCTTGGAGTGATAAAGGCGTTGCGGATACCGCAAGGAGAGGGCGTTCGCATTGATTCCGGTGTCGTTGTTGGATCGGAAATTACTCAGTACTTTGACTCTATGGTGGCTAAATTGATTGTACATGCTGAAGATAGAGAGTCTGTGATTGAGAAAACGATAAAGGCTTTAGATGAATTTCAGATAAAGGGTATAAAAACAACTATACCATTCGATAAAGCGGTATTGCATAACGAAGTTTTCCAAAAGGGTGAATTTGATACGTCTTTTATAGAAAAGGAAATGACATCGATGGTCTACAAAGATGAACAGGAAGAATTATTTGCAGCCTTATTCTCTGTCGATCATTTTAGAAAACAAAATTTATTGCCTGAAACTTCGGAGGATACGATTGATCTTTGGATGTTGAAGAACAGAATAAACAATATGTAATAAATAATAGAAATGAATACTCAAGATAAACAATTGATAGCACTTAATAAAGAATCTAACAGAGAGTATGATTTTTTATTAAAGAAGAATGGGAATATCGAATATGATAAAAAGAAACTGGATGTGAAAATCGAAGATGCCGATGATGGTTTTTCTATTATGTCTGTTAACGGTGTTTCTTATCCTGTGGAAATTATATCGAAACATCAGAACGATTACGAGCTTCTAGTAAATGGAGTTAGTTATAGTTTCTCGGTAGAGACTCCTTTTTCTTTGAAACGCAAAAAGATTTTGACAGAGCAAGCCAGCGAATCTACAACAATTCGACTCAAAGCACCTATGCCGGGTAAGATATTGGAGGTGATGGTGAAGACGGGCGATGCGGTAAAAGCCGGCGATACTTTGTTAATATTAGAAGCTATGAAAATGCAGAATGCTATTCTCGCTAGTAGAAAAGGTATTATAAAGAAGGTATTGGTGAAGGAAGGTGATACTACGAGCAAAAGTGATCTGCTGATTGAGTTAGAAAAAGAGTCGTAATAAACAAACTTGATTACTTGATTTAAGATTATAATAAATGATGAAGACCATTACGGAAGAGTAGTGGTCTTTATTGTTTTTGTTATGTACCGCAAGAAATGCAAAAAGCCCGCAAATTCACTTCGCAGACTTTCCAACCTTAACACAAACTTTACAAAACTACACAATAATAGAGTTAAACTACAACCTAGTTAGGTTTTCATTTAAATAAATATACTCCTCATATATTTACAGTACAAAGATATGAGATTTGTTATTCTTTGTCATTACAGATATATGCCTGCTTTTTCAGAATTCGTACCTTTTTTCATTTTCTTCTTTAGTCTCGATCTTTCTGCTTCTTATACGTCCCGGTGTTGTGCCAAACTGAACTTTGCAGAAATCATTAAAATGAGATGGAGATGAAAAACCATATTCGTCACTAATCTCTTTAAAGGACTTCTCACTACTGTTTATCTGATGATAAATAGCTTTAGACCGCTCGTCTTTCATCCAATGATATGCCGAAACTCCAAATACTTTTTTGAATCGTTTCTGAAAGCCTGACAAACTATAATGTGATAGATCTGCCAGTTCCTGAACATTTTTGGCCTTGTAGTGATTTTTCATTACAAAGTCTGAAAAACTAATATCTTTACTTAGTAGAGGTACAAAGAAGTTGAGTAGATCGGTTTTTGTATAATAAGCTCTCAATAGAAAGTAGAATTCTTTCGATTTTAATTCAAAATAATAAGTACATTTCAAGCCATCGTGCATACATAGGTCTAAGAATGAAATGAATGTGTCTACTCGTTCATTTATTTCTAAATAATTGAGTCCGGGTTTAAAGTCTTCATTTTTTTCGCGCAGCAGTAAGTCTAAAGAGAAGCAATCGCATAGCTGTTGCGTATTATGGAGACGAATGAGCATGATAGAACATTCTTCAAGAGCCTGAGAGTCTATCTCATTTCCCGTAGGTAATAACATCATATTTCCCTCAGTAATTGTTTTGTCTGTATATTCGCCAAACGAGAAGTGTAATGATCCCTTGAGAATGAATATTACCTTATTATCAATTGGAAAAAATTTCCATTTTTGATTCTTATTTAAAGATAATCTCTCGATAGTAGGACGTGCTCCTTTCTCATAATTGTAGCAAGAAAGGTGCTCCTGTTTATATAGCAGTTCCATTGAGATTTTTTCCTCTATTAATTTTATAACCTAATTTTGTGTAAATATGAATTGTGTGATATCGTGTAAAACTCTTTTATACTATTATATTATAGATAACATTAATAACTTGAAAGAGTTTATGCAAATATAGCTAAAAAAAGAATAGAAAAAGATGTTATGTATAGACGCAGAAGACATTCTGTCGCCGTATTAACCAAATAAATATTAATAAATATAAATATCTCAAGTCCTGTATTTTTCTATGTAGAGATTAAGAATGAAGGTCTTAAAATTATTAACGAAAATATTGCTAAAAATTTAGCTGTATAATAGTTGTAGTAATATATTCTTTTTCTACATTTGAGAAAAAGCTAAATGAAACTGATTAATACCTATCTTTTTTTATAATATAATTAAATATGAGCTTTAAAGAACAATATTGGAAATACTCGCTAATTATAATCATACTCTTTATGAGTGTGGTGCTATTTCTTTATTTCTCTCCTTTGTTGAGTGGATT
Organism: Dysgonomonas sp. UBA5412; assembly: GCA_002409595.1. GTDB lineage: Bacteria > Bacteroidota > Bacteroidia > Bacteroidales > Dysgonomonadaceae > Dysgonomonas. The sequence goes on along the minus strand of DHNQ01000012.1, from coordinate 75,971 downwards.
ACTTGGTGCTTCAACTATTTACATTTTAGTCAGAAAACAGATGTTTTTTCTGAATGAGAAGAAAAAATATGGAAAGAATCTATCTGCCACGCTTATCTTGTTAGAAACAGTCTTATGTTTCTTGATTCCATTGTCTTTGGCCGTCTGGTTACTAATAGAAGAGCTGCAAGGAATAAATCTTAATCTGTCTGCATCTATTGAATCTGTACAAAAAGTAGTTGCCCTTGTTAAAGATCGCACCGGATATAACGTCTTAAGCTCCGACAATCTGATGAGTATAGCTTCTTATTTGCCTAAGATCGGACAAATACTGATTGGTAGTGTAAGTAGTTTTGGCGTGAATGCCGTGGTTATGCTTTTTGTCCTTTATTTTATGTTGATTGGAGGACGCAAGATGGAGTCATATTTTTTCGATCTGCTTCCGTTTAATAATCAGAATAAGAAAGATGTGTTAGGTGAGATTAAGATGATGGTAAGATCTAATGCAATCGGTATTCCTGTATTAGCTTCTATTCAGGGAATATTTGCTACGATTGGCTATATTATCTTTGGTGCGCCCGATCCTATTCTATTCGGTTTTTTAACTTGTTTTGCAACAATAATACCATTAGTAGGAACTATGTTTGTTTGGTTGCCTCTAACTATATACATGGGTTTATCCGGCGATTGGCTAAATGCTGTGGGGTTGGCAGCTTATGCTCTGATTGTTATTTCAAATATAGATAATCTGGTGCGTTTTATTTTACAGAAGAAAATAGCAGATACACATCCTATGATCACTGTATTTGGAGTTGTTATTGGTCTACCTGTCTTTGGCTTTTGGGGTGTGATATTTGGACCTTTATTCTTATCCATGTTTATACTCTTGGTTGATATCTTCAAACGTGAATATTTAAATAATAACAATTGATCTAATTATTCTCAATATATAGATTTCGTATAAAAACAAAACCGATTGGTGATATCACCAATCGGTTTTGTTTTAGTTAAAAACTTTATGCTTTTGCTTTTGCCTTAGCTTCAAATTCTGATAATTCATCAGCTAATTTTCCGGCAACGTCCCCTGCTACTTCATTAATCTTTTGCTTGCCTTTTCTCACTTCTTGTCGCGTCCGCACTCCGGCGCGCAAAGCCTTACTTCTTCCAACAATTAGACTGTGATCTATTTCAGCTTTAGCCTTCGATGTTGCATTGTTTACTTTGCTTCGTAGCTCTTCTCGTGTTTCTTCGTCAGTTAATTTTAATGCTGCATATACACCAAGTGCTCCAACAGCTAGTCCTAATATAAATCCTTTCATAATATGGTATGTTTTATGAATTAGACAAATTCTTATTTAACAAATATAACGTATTTATTAGAATAACAATCATATAAATACGATTGTTTATTCTTAAATAACTAAATAGTTAAAAAAAACATTGTTGTAATTTAATTCCTAAAAATGATCTATTTTTGTATTTGTAGTTCAATATTTCACTTTTGATATTCTCATACATTGAATTATTAGATTATAAAAACTGAAGACAAAATGGAATTTAAAGACCGTTTAAAATATTTATTAGAGAAGGAAGGTATTACGGCATACCGGATATGGAAAGATACAGCCATAACAAAAGGTACTATTGCTAATTATATCGAAGGAAAGACTAACCCCAATAAGTCAAATATATCTATTTTAGCCGCATATTTTAAGGTGAATGAAGATTGGTTAGCTTCAGGTGAAGGGGATATGACCCGTGTTGCTCAAGTCCGAGGAGAAGAGCCTTATTTAGTTACTAAATCAGGAGTCAAATATTACCAGATGTCTAACGATAAATATAGAATGCGAGTACCCTTCATCCCGATCAAGGCTTATGCCAAATATATAGATGAGTATCGTGATGCCGAATTTGTCGAGAATGAATTTGAAGAATTTGACTTTATAGTAGATAAGATCGGGCATGGACGATATTTTGCTTTTGAGATAAAAGGCGATAGTATGGATAATGATACAAAGCGTAGCCTGAGTGATGGAGATATTGTCTTGGCACGTGAGTTAGGCAAAGAGCACTGGCGGAATAAATTACATACTGAAGATTTTCCAAATTGGATCATTATTTTAAATAATACAGTATTGTGTAAACAAATAATTAGTCAAGATCTGGAAAAAGGAACAATTGTTTGCCACTCACTTAATCCATCGCCCGAATATGCAGATTTTGAACTTAAACTGGATGATATCTGTCAGTTATGTAATATAGTACAGCGAGTATCAAGTACTTTTACATAATCTGTTATAAAGATATTCCTTCGGCAAAAGCTTTTAGCTCAGGAAAAAAATTACTGTAACTTATACTTATCTCATTGTAGTGCTTTTCATAATCTTCAAAGACATTTGTTTCGGCATCCAGAAAAGTAGCTCTGCTTTGCAATCGTTCAAAACTTCGTTCGATCATCCAATTGAAGCGGTAATTGAAAAACCAATTTTCACTTTTCATATACATAAACATATTGCAAAATTTGGATGGAAGGATTTCTGCAGACAGTTCTATTTGTCTGTAACACTCTGCAGCAAAGGCTTGCCATCCCTCTTTAGGCTCATTCACTTTGTCTAAGGCAAGAAAATGGTCGTACGAAACATCAAGAAAAGCTCCCGCATATCTGCCTGCTGACGGGCGCAATAAGTTCATAGCTTCTAAAGTAACCGGATGATGATCTGTAAAACTGTCAATTTGCCGATGAATATGGATGCCTTTTTGGATCTTTTCAGAATACTTTTCAATCTGTTTTCCCTTTACTAAATCGGCAATCATATTCCCTATTAATATATCGGGATCGTTGAATGATAAATACGCATGAGCCAAGAAATTCATATTATATATTTTGTGTAAATGCTAAACAAAGGTAGTATTTTTAATTCAGCCTTGTATCCACCTCCATTACCCAATGTATTGATATAATCTCTAACGAGTTCTTTTCATCTTATTTACTTTTGGATAAGAGATATAGTATTGTATTGATAAAATAGATATCAAGTAATATTTTCAATTAAACATCTTCCTAATCTTTTGACATTTTATTACCTTTACTTCAAATTTAAAATCTATGAGCACATATTCCGATTTTCAGAAGTATTTACAAACAGAACTTGCTGATATTCAGTCTGCAGGGTTGTATAAGAAAGAACGAATTATCGTATCTCCACAAAATGCCTCTATACATGTAAGTACAGGACAAGAAGTATTAAACTTTTGCGCCAACAATTATCTTGGCTTATCCGACAACAAAGAATTGATAGATGCCGCAAAACAGGCTATGGATTCACATGGCTTTGGTATGTCGTCAGTACGTTTTATTTGTGGTACTCAAGATTTGCATAAGCAACTTGAGGCTGCGATTGCTAAGTTTTTCGGAACAGAAGACTCTATTCTCTATGCAGCATGTTTTGATGCTAATGGAGGTGTTTTCGAACCGCTACTAAATGAGCAAGATGCCATAATCTCAGATTCTTTAAACCATGCGTCAATAATTGATGGAGTACGTCTTTGCAAGGCAGTTCGTTATCGTTATGCAAATGCAGATATGGATGACTTAGAGAAACAGTTGAAGCTAGCCCAATCACAACGTTTTCGCCTTATTGTGACTGACGGAGTATTCTCAATGGATGGCAATGTTGCACCAATAGACAGAATATACGAACTAGCCAAAAAATATAATGCAATGATTATGGTAGATGAATCTCATTCTGCCGGAGTAGTTGGTAAAACCGGTCGAGGCACAACCGAACTGTTTGACCTGAAGGGCAAAGTTGAAATAATAACCGGTACATTAGGAAAAGCTTTTGGTGGAGCTATCGGAGGATTTACCACCGGAAAGAAAGAAATAATAGATATGTTGCGCCAGCGTTCTCGTCCGTATCTTTTTTCTAACTCTATACCTCCTGCAATAGCTGCTGCCGGTATTAAGATGTTCGAAATGATGGATCGTACCAACGAATTGCAAGACAGGCTCCACGATAATACTGCATATTTTGTAGAAAAAATGAAAACTGCCGGATTTGATATAAAACCTACTCAATCATCTATCTGTGCAGTTATGCTTTACGATGCTAAACTGTCGCAGGATATGGCTTCCCGTTTGTTAGAAGAAGGTATATATGTTACCGGTTTCTACTATCCGGTCGTGCCTAAGGGACAAGCTCGTATTCGTGTGCAAATATCAGCCGGACATAAAAAAGAACACCTAGACAAGTGTGTGACGGCATTTACCAAAATAGGACAAGAACTTGGTGTAATTAAATAGATAATGAAAAACATTCTTATTGTAGGTAGTACAGGGCAGATCGGTTCTGAACTCAGTATTAAGTTGCGCTCTATTTATGGCGATAGTAATGTAGTATGTGGTTATTATAAACCTCCATATCCCGATGGTTTCTTCGATTGGGGACCCACAGTCGAAATAGATGCAACAGACAAACAGCAGATTGCCGATGCTGTAAAAAAATATAAGATAGACTCTATCTACAATCTGGCAGCTATATTGTCCGCCACAGCCGAGAAAAATCCAAAGCTGGGTTGGGATGTTGGCGTAGGAAGTTTGATGAATTGTCTGGATGTGGCACGTGAATTTAATTGTTCTGTTTTCACACCGAGTTCCATTGGAGCTTTTGGACCTTCTACTCCAAAAGACAAGACTCCTCAAGATACAGTGCAACGTCCTAAAACCATCTATGGCATAACCAAGGTTATGGGTGAGCTTCTTAGCGATTATTATTACGAGCGTTGGGGTGTAGATACGCGTTCCGTTCGTTTTCCCGGCATTATATCCAATTTGACCCATCCGGGTGGTGGAACAACCGACTATGCTGTGGAAATATATTACAATGCAGTCAAAGGAGAGAAATTTATTTGTCCGTTAAAGGCGGGTACATTTATGGATATGATGTATATGCCCGATGCGTTGAATGCAGCGGTAAATATTATGGAGGCAAATCCCGAACGTCTTATTCATCGAAATTCATTCAATATTGCTTCGATGAGTTTCGATCCTGAAATGATTTATAAAGCGATACAAAAACATTATCCTGATTTTGTAATGGAATACGAGGTGGATGATCTTAAACAGGCAATCGCCGATTCGTGGCCCAATTCGCTAGATGATACATGTGCACGAGAGGAATGGGATTGGAATCCTGAATACGATCTTGAGAAAACGACTGCTGATATGATAAAAGTTCTAAAAGAGAGAAGTTTGAAAACAGTTAATATTTAAATAATAAAAAAACAGCGGAGATTAAACTAATCTCCGCTGTTTTTTTTATTTCTATTGTTAGAATATTCGAAGTCCTAAGGTAACGAACAGATTCATGTTGTAAGATGATAGATCACCTTTCTTGAACTGATTGATAAAGCCGTATTCATACCCTACATTTAGTAAATAGCGAAAATATTCTATGCCAACATTTCCTTCCAATCCCATATCGAATCGGCGAAATATATCAAATGAATTGACTTCATGCAAGCTGGATATATCTTGTGTTGAGTTTGTTTCATAAGAGAATGGTAACCCGCCATATATTTTAGATTTTCCTCCTACACCATAAGCAAAGTATGGCCCTAGAGAAAGATTCATTCTCACCTTATCCGATACATCTAACCGATAGCCACCCATGAGAGGAATTGCTAAATAATGAGTATCATACTTTTCTTTGAGAGTATTGTTTGTTACAGTCTGTCCTTCAGCATTGATCAGCTTAAATTTGTTGTCACTTTTCGCCCCTTTGTTAGTATATTCAAGTCCCGTCTGCAAGAAGAATTTATTTGGCAAGTTGTATTCAAGAGTAACATTGCCTTTAAATCCTGCTTGGGGATTTGATTTCAGATATTGTATATCCATATCGGATATATTCAATCCCGCATTTACTGTCATTGAAAAAGGCAGATTTTGTCCCGAAATACCCATTGATATCAATAGGAGAGGGATTAGAAATAATACTTGTTTCATACCTTAAAAGTTTTATAGTTTTGTTTAATAGTTTACTGTAAGTGTTCTGTCTCTAATTTGAAGCTTACGAATGCAAAATGTTCACTGCCGGGAGCCCACGAATTTACATTCATCGTTCCTTGCCCTCCGAAAAGTTTTAATAATGTTTTAGGACTACCGCCCTCAAGAGGTATCATTCTTAGTTCAACGTTTTTGTATCGTAGATGTTCATGCGGTTTTACATCATCTTTACTGTATGATATGTAAACGACATGTTTTCCATCGGGCGAAATGTGAGGAAACCACGAATTACTATCCTTTTCGAATGTCATTTGCACTTGTTCCGATCCGTCCGCTTTCATTCTCCATATTTGCATAAGTCCTGTTCGCATAGAGTTGAACCATATATATTCTCCATCTGTGGAATACTCCGACCCATCATTTAACCCCTCGGCATCTGTAAGGCGCTTTTCGTTCGATCCGTCTATGTTGATAGTATAAATATCCATTTCTCCATTACGGTTGGCACAATATGTTAATTTCTTACCATCGGGACTCCATCCATGCATATAGCTTGGTTGAGAGGGAGTAATCTGTTTGGGTTCTCCTCCTTCGAATGGTAATAGAAAGATTGTTGGTCTTCCCTCCGGTAAAGAACGATGACTTATAGCTAAAAGCTTTCCATCGGGCGATACCAAATGATCGTTATTACATTGTGTGGCGAATCCGGTATCTATAACTTGTGGCTCATCATTCTTCCCTGCCTCCAATTTGTATATCAACCCATTGCTGTTATATATTATCCATTTGCCATCGGGAGTCCATTCCGGAGCTTCGATGAGAAAGGGGAATTTGCGTATAGTTCTTCGTTCACCGGTTCGTATATTGAACGTTTCGAGTATGCTTGTTACTTTTTCTGGAAAAAATGGAGTCGAATTCATTTTTTATTGTTTTATTATGTAGTTAAATCCTATACCTATTTGCACAGGTGTAGAGTTTTTGCATTCTAATATTTACAAATCTAACTAAAAAAAACGATGAAATTTTATATCTTGCGCATCTATTTGAAAGAAATGATAAATGAAAAAGTTAGTTTTTTGTTGCTTACTGATCCTCTTATTTATGGCTTGTGGAGAACGCAATGCCATTGCCGGACGTTGGGCTATGGAGATCGAGGGAACGACGGAGAATTTTATAAAGATGCCTGATGATTCTATTGTGTCGCCTGAACTCCGTTTCGAATACGATACTATATATATGGATGTCCGATCTGACGGAACAGTAGTCAAGAGTGAATGTTTGGGAATCTATTCGATCGAGGATGATCTTATTAAGGTGACAGATAGATATGGGAAGCAATTATTATGCAGATTTGATGTAAAGGATAATGTTTTGACGATAGTAGATAGGGAGGATCCTAAAAAGATACTCATGCGGCTCAAACGCATCAAAGGAGTAGGGTAGAGGTGACGAATGTTACCTTTTTTATTTATTATTTTTCTGCTTAATTATCAATATTTGAGATACTTATTTGGGTAATAGTTGAGGGGAAAAGGGATAATGCGAAAAACATCAAAAAACTGTCACTTTTGTCACCTTTTTATATTTTGGTTACACAAAGATTTTAAAATAAGAGAAAAGTAGAGAAGTGTTATTTTTTGTTTTGTTTTATCAGAAGAAATAATCTTTTTGATTATTTTTGATCCTCAAAAAAGAAATGTATGTGTGGAATTGTCGGTTATATTGGCTTTAGAGAAGCTTTTCCTATTTTAATTAAAGGATTACATCGGTTAGAGTATAGAGGTTATGATAGTGCAGGAGTGGCACTTATAAATAATGAAAATAAGTTATCGGTGTATAAAGCCAAAGGACGAGTACAGGATCTGGAAGAATATTCTAAAGATAAGGATACGACCGGTACTATCGGTATTGCGCATACACGTTGGGCTACACATGGTGAACCGAGCAATGCCAATGCGCATCCACACTATTCGCAGTCGGAATCGTTAGCCTTGATACACAATGGTATCATTGAGAATTATGCTGTCTTGAAGGCAGAGCTGAAAAATAAAGGATATTCATTTCAGAGCAGTACCGATACGGAAGTGTTAGTACAATTTATTGAATATGTAAGAAAGATCAATAACTGTGATCTTTTGTCGGCAGTTCAAATAGCATTGAGTCAGGTAGTAGGAGCTTATGCGATTGCTGTAATAGAAAAAGGCAATCCCGATCAGATAATTGCTGCCCGAAAAAGTAGTCCTCTAGTTATCGGATTAGGCGATGGCGAATATTTTATAGGCTCAGATGCCTCTCCTATTATAGAGTATACGAACAGAGTGGTATATCTGGACGATGAAGAGATTGCTATTATAAAAAGATCTGAAGATCCTAAGATTGTGACAATCTCTAACATAGAGAAGACCCATGAAATTAAAGAGTTGGAGATGAACCTCAGTGAACTCGAACGTGGAGGATATCCACATTTTATGCTGAAAGAGATATTTGAACAGCCCGAAACTTTGAAAAATTGCATGAGTGGACGAATCAGTATTGATGGCACTAATATTTCTTTGTCCGGCATTATCGACCACAAAGATAAGTTTTTGAATGCTCGTCGTATTATTATTATAGCATGTGGTACATCGTGGCACGCAGGACTTATTGGAGAATATTTGTTTGAAGAAATTTGTCGTATTCCGGTAGAAGTTGAGTATGCCTCAGAATTCAGATATCGAAATCCTGTGATTTTTCCGGATGATATTGTAATTGCCATATCTCAATCGGGTGAAACTGCCGATTCGTTGGCAGCCATTGAACTTGCCCGACAATCGGGTGCTTTTGTCTATGGGGTTTGCAACGTCGTTGGCTCATCTATTCCTCGCAATACGGATTCCGGTTCATATACTCATTGTGGACACGAAATTGGTGTTGCTTCTACAAAAGCATTTACGGCTCAGGTTGCGGTCTTGTCCATGATGGCTCTTGCTATTGCAAAGGAGAAAGGGACTCTGAAACATGATAAATATTTGGAACTTATTAGCGAATTAAACCGCATTCCGTCTAAAATAGAACGTATCTTAACGTTGAATGATAAGATTAGAGAATTGTCTCAAATTTTCACTTATGCTCATAATTTTATCTATTTGGGACGGGGATATAATTATCCGATTGCTTTGGAAGGTGCTCTCAAACTGAAAGAAATTTCATATATACACGCAGAAGGTTATCCGGCGGCAGAAATGAAGCATGGTCCGATTGCACTGATAGATAATGAAATGCCGGTGGTGACTATTGCTACAAATAGTGCCATTTATGAGAAGGTGGTGAGTAATATACAAGAAATAAAAGCCCGCAACGGGCGGGTTATTGCTATCATTAATGAGGGAGATGAGACTATAAAAGCTTTGGCTGATCATTGTATCGAAATACCATCAACGGTAGAGCCTTTAGATCCGTTATTGACAGTTATTCCATTGCAATTATTAGCTTATCATATTGCCGTAAATAAGAATCGTGATGTGGATATGCCGCGTAATTTGGCAAAATCGGTTACAGTAGAATAGACTATTCGATAGGGCAATAAATAATATTAGTCATATATTGCCCTTGATAAGAATATTTTATAAAATATTCCTATCTTTGCACAAAACTTTACATACAAAAAAATAATTTTATTATGAGAATCAAATCCTTACTTTTCACGCTACTCTGCTCTTTTGTATTCTGTTTTGCAGTAAAGGCTCAGAGCGCTCTTGCAGAAGGTACACAAATAGTAATGGCTGATGATACTAAGAAGCCGATAGAGGAAATTGAAACTGGAGATGTTATTTTATCTTTTAATTTGAAGGATAAAGTATATGAAGAAGCAAAGGTTAAGAGTATTCAGAAAGTTATGTTTTATCGTCTTGTGCGGGTAACTTTAGAATCGGGAGTACAATTGACTATGACCGGTGATTATCCGATTTGGGCTGAAAAAGGATGGATCTCTGTCGATCCTGAAATGACTAAAGAAAACGGTCGATATAAAAATGTGAAACGCAGTATGCTGGGAGATTTCGTTTTGTTCTATAATGTTACAAGTACCGACTTTGTAGAATTGAGTACTATACAAGGAATAATGGAGCCTACTCAGACTTATATGATAGAATTGGAAGGTGATGGCACTATAATAGCCAACGGTCTTCTGGTTGGACAAAAATAGAAAATGTAAATGAGGCTTCAAGCTAACAATATACAGGAAAGAATAAAAAATACATTCATGGAGACATTGGGCATCAGCTTTATAGAGTCTGATGATGATATGTCGATTGAAGCAATAATGTCGGTAACTCAATCAATGACCCAGACTATGGGTATTTTGCATGGCGGAGCTACTATCTCGTTGGCTGAATCAGTAGCAGGAGTAGGATCTAATGCTTTGTGTGCTGCGGATGAAAGATGTTTTGGTATGCAGATTAGTGCGAGCCATATATCGAGTGCTGAGGTAGGAGATACCATACGGGCCATAGGCAAAATTCAACACAAAGGACGCTCTACCCATGTTTGGAATGTGGATGTAGTTTCCGAATCAACGGGAAAATTGATATCTACTATACGTGTGACTAATGCTGTTGTTAAACAGGTTGTTTATTTTAAGAAAAACTCTTAACATATCATTGTATATTCATAATAATGGATAATTTGCTTGTTAGCGTTAAACCTTCCCTCTCTTTTTTGTTCTAACTTAAAGAAACAATTAATAAGAATCTCACAATGAAAAAATATATATTTATATTATTCTTTTTAAGTATAATATTTACAGCTTGTGGCTCTCTTGGTACTACATCAAGGGTAGCAGATGTTGCTTATCTGAGAGAGGGTATGACTCAGGCTCAGGTTAGCAATATATTAGGTAGGCCAATAAGGGTCTTATCTTCTAGTTCTACTCAAGATGGACTGATTCAGGTGTTTGAGTATCATACTTATCGTAATGAGGCTTATGCTATAGAATTTTGGGATGGTAGAATGACGAGATACGATTTCATGTATGAAGATTCTCCAGTGATACCTTCTCCGGGATATTATCCTTCTCCAGAACCGGTTTATCCGGATCCTCATCCGATACCCGCACCTCGTCCAACACCAGCACCTCGTCCGACGCCTACACCTCGTCCAACACCTGCACCTCGTCCGACGCCTACACCTCGTCCGACACCAAAACCAGACAACGGACGAAATCCAAGTAGTAATATAGACAATAATACATCTCGTCCTACGCCTAAACCAACTGAGAATACGACTCCAAGCCCGGGGCGTACATCTAACAGTTCTTCACGTAACCCGAGTAGTTCCACTTCCTCCGGTAATTCGACTTCTACTCGTCCGGCCAGTAATTCTACTTCGTCACGTCCATCTAGTAGTAGCACTGTGAAACAGGAAACAAAGGAAACCAATACATCGACAAGTAACAGCAGTGGTCGTACTTCAAGCCAGTCTGGGCGAAGCTCCGGTCGTAGTCGTTAAGTAATAAAAATTATGATAATATAAAAGAAGCCTTCATACAATTTGCGATGAAGGCTTCTTTCTTATAGAGATTACGATGGCTCTTTAAGGGGTGATGATGTAACTACATCGACAGGGTTAATATATTTATGACCTTATATATTATTGCTACTATACAAACTATGACTATTGCTATCATAACTAATAAAATTTTATTTGCATATTTCTTCATAATACTCTTATTTTTTTTGCTTATTATATCTTTCTACCACTTCATCTATGCTAATGTTCAGAATTTCCATTGCTTTGAAAGTTTCGGGTAGAGTCTCTTCAAAAAAATCTTTCTTTTGCAGAGCTGATATTAACTTTCCGGCTCCAGCGGCGACATAATATCCCATTCCACGTTTCGAATATATTATACCCTCTGTCTGCATGTATTCGAATGCACGCATTGCGGTATTGGGATTCACTTGCAGTAGTGTACCCAATTCTCTGACCGAAGGGATACGTTCCTCTTCTATCCATTCATTGGCTAGCACCTTTTGGAAACAAAAGTCTACTATCTGCAAGTATATTGGTTTGTTTGTTTTGAAATCCATAATCTTATATTTCTGTTTCTCTTAATTTGAAGAAACTTACAATCCATAGTCCTCCAATCATAACGATTCCTACCACTATGTTTAATATTTTTATTGTTTTGTCATGCAATATTGATAAAGAGATTGACTCTCCAAGATCCTGACCGGATTTGTATGCGGTTATATGAGAAGCCTCTGTATTAGAGGAAAGGTTGAAGGTCATACTTCCTCCCTGATAAATCATATATACTACAATTATTCCGATACAGATTAAGAGCATATAGAAGGATAGGATTGTTAATGTTGTTTTTGCAAAAGCATATTTTTTAAAATATAAGTGTCCTGCAAGAAAGTATGCCTGTGTTGATAACAGAAACGTTATTGTATTGCTTTTGAATATATTGCTAGTTGACATTTTGATTGCATGCTCATTTACGCTTTCATTCGGGATAATACCAGAAATTAGGTTTAACAAAAATATCACAGCAAATATAAGTATTGGAAATATCAATATATTTTTGACCCAAATATTGAGATATTTCTCGAAAGAGGATGCCGGAGTCATGAAATCGAATACACCTGAGTGCCTGTTTATATTTTTTTCCAAGAAACAAGGCGATGTGACAATAATAAATCCTGCTACCATAAATAGAACTCCACTCAAATGTACTTCTACTAATATGTATAGTAGCATTGATAATATATACAACCCGGTAAGTCCACCTAAAATATATAAATAATGTATTTTAGATAAGAAAAAACTACGTTTTCCTAAGTTCCAAAAGCGTTTTATATTAAATACTGTATCCATTTTATTATCTGTTAGAAGTATTAAACAATTCTTTAATTCTTTTCTTGTTATTTATAACTGCATTAAAGAGAGTTTCTATATTCAGAATGCTTTCTTCGTTATAGGTATTCTCCTGTACGGTTGAATAACCTTGCATTGTCTGTTCGCAAAATAAAGTATCCTCCGGTTTGTAAGAAGTATATGAGAATAGTAATTTCCTTGTTATCTCTTCTACCGAATTGTTTAGTAAGACTTCGTTGCGATCAAGAATGATTATCGGATCAATCAAATTCTCTAAATCGCGTACCTGATGCGTCGAGATTAATATACATTTTTCTTCATCAAAGGCAGAAGCTATAATCTTTCTGAATTGTGATTTTGATGGTATATCCAGTCCATTAGTAGGTTCGTCTAATAATGTTATTCGGGTATTAAGAGCAAGTGCATAGGCTATCAATACTTTCTTTTTTTGCCCTAAAGATAACTCGGATATTTTTCTGTCTTTTTCTACATGAAAATCGTTTAGGTACGCTTCAAACTGAATTTCACTGAAATTAGGATAGAATACTGAATTATATTTAATAAAATCTTTTATCAATATATTGGGTGCTTGAAATTCTTCGGGTAGAAAAAAGATTTCTTTTAGCATATTCGGATTCCGAAGAGCTGATTCGTATTCTAAAACTTTGCAACTTCCATTTTTGGGAAAGCAAAGTCCACTGATGAGATGTAAGAATGTTGTTTTGCCAACACCATTCTCCCCGAGTAGCCCGTATATTCCATTTTTGATATTGAAGGAAACATTATCAAATACTGGTCTTTTCTTATTATAATAGAAACTGAGATTATTAATTGTTACCATATTTTAGTGTATTAGTTTAATAGAACACTGCAAATATAGTGCATAGTTTTTTATTTCCAATAGAAATAGTCTTAAATTTTTATTTCCTGATAAAAACAATTGAACTGAATATTAATTTGTAGTTGTATCCCTTTTTTATTATTTTTGTGGTTACTTAACATATGCAATTGCACAAACTAACAAATGTAAATAAAACAAGTCGCACAATATATTCACAAATTATCTTATTTTAATATAAACTAAATTGAATTGAAACATGGAGTGGTTTTTAAAAGTAATAAAAGAGCGTTACGCAGATTTTAATGGAAGAGCTAGACGCAAGGAGTATTGGATGTTCATATTATTTTATAATATAATAATAATCGCTGCTTATATTTTAGCCATTATTCTTATGTTTATATCTTCTACCTTAGGTAGTATAGTATTAGGCCTTATTGGGTTACTTGTTTTGGCTCTATTGATACCAACGATTGCTGTGGCTGTGAGAAGAATGCATGATGTTGGCAAAAGTGGTTGGTTTATTTTAATCCCTATCTATAATATTATCCTTTTGATAACAGAAGGAGAGAAAGGTGATAATCTGTATGGTTCAGATCCTAAAGCAGATCAAACTGTATAAGACAACAGATATTTTATCCTATATAAAATGAGCCGGACATTAGTTTCGGCTCATTTTATTTTTATGTCTTATCGTAAAATATATTTATTCGATTTTCAAAATTTCTTTTTTAGTATGTTTTAAGCATTCTAAGCTGAATAATATCAATTCTTAAATTTATATGTTTGGAGTTAAATCTATTTTTATAAATCTTTGTACAGAGTAAATTTTCATAATTAAGATATTAAATGTCATTGAAGAAAATAATTGTATTTGTTGCCTTTTTTGCTGTTGTTTTTCCAATATTAAAAGCTCAGAATGGAGTCTCTGTCAAAATTTCCCCAAATACCTCACTTACAGAACCAAATGTATCTCTATCTGATGAAGAGATAAGTTTATGTAGATATCTGGAAAATGCAATAAGATATCCGTATATTTTGGCTAAAATAAAGATGGAAGGCGAGGTTGATGTTCTATTCTCTGTAAATAGTGAGGGTAGGATAGATGAAGTACAAATAGTAAAAGGATTTGATCCTTTAGCAGACGATGAAGTTGTACGAGCAATACATTCATTGCCAAAATGGGAGGTTACATCTCATGCCGATAAGAACGTAAAGTTAAAACGCCAATTACAGATAAATTTTACATTGAATGACGATATTATTGCTCAGGCAGAGCAAATGAGTGAAAATGGGGCAAAAGACGATGAATATATAGGAGCATTACTTATAGATGAAAGTCAGAGCATATCCGAACAAAAAGATTCTGTTGCAGTTGAGAAAGATAATTCTACAATAGTAAAGACAGTCGATCCCCTTCTTAATAAAGCCCCTCAATTTCCGGGAGGAGAGGATGCTCTAACAGCATATATTCAAGCCAACCTGAAATATCCCAAGCGGGCATTACAAATGAAAATTGAAGGACGGGTTATATTCAACTTGTTAATTTCGTCAGAAGGTGAAATATCAAGAATTGCATTATTTAGAGGAATATACAGAGATTGCAATGACGAAGCTTTTTATCTTGTCAAAAAAATGCCAAAATGGATACCCGGTATCAAAGATGGAAAACCTACTGCTATGGAAGTTATGCTTCCTATACCATTTGTACTTTCTCAATAATGATTTTTTAAGAAAATACAGATGAACATTTTTTTTATCAGATTGTTTTTATTATTCTGAAATTATAGTTATTAAATTAAACTAGATATACATGAGAATATTTGAAAAAAACAATGATTTGGGGTTACTGATAATCCGACTTAGCATAGGAATACTAATGTTGTTACACGGAATTGCAAAACTTTCTCATGGCGTCGGGTTTATCGAGCAGACCGTAGTTGATTCAGGCTTACCATCATTTATAGCATATGGTGTATATGTGGGTGAAATAATCGCACCGTTGTTTATCATTGTAGGATATGGTACACGTATAGCTTCTGCTATTTTTGCTTTTAATATGATTGTTGCTGTGACTTTGGCTCATGCCGGAGATATTTTCTCTTTGAGTCAGACAGGAGGATGGACTATAGAGTTGCAGGCTTTGTATTTCTTTGCGGCTCTTGCTTTAGTATTTACCGGTGGAGGAAAGTACTCTCTTAGTACAAAAAATAGTTGGGACTAATAAACCTATATAACATGTGAGACCGGTTGATATAATTTGATATTAGCCGGTCTTATTTTATATACATTTTTTTATGATTAAAAATGTACCTTTGTACCTGAACAAAATAATAAAAGTTTATTTATTTAATACGCAAGCAGTTAGTGTGGTAAAAGCAAAGAATGGGTAACGACTTAGAAACAACCCGAATTCTTAACACTGCTTCGATTTTCATAGATTCAAATAGCTCGTTAGGACAAAGATATACAATCTTTTGATACTTAAAATATCTTTTAAGCTAATTTTATAACCCATAAATAACAAAGGACTACCCTAAAATATGGATAGTCCTTTTGTTGTTTTACAAGGAGGATTATTTTATTTTTTAGACTCCTCAATCGACACTTTTCTAAATTCCTTCAATGCTTTCTCAATAGCCAAAGATGATTTTCTGGCTCTTGTTCCTGCCGCTTTGTTTCCACTTTCTACTTGTGATGCTGCATCTTTTGCGAAATCTGCAAATAATTGGTTTAGGTTTTCTACTAGCTGTTTCATTATATTTTCAGTTTTAAAATTAGAAAGGCAAAGATAAATATAATCCTGCGACCCTTTCCTACGTTTGTTATCCGATTTGTAATTTGAATACGAACTATTACTTTCTATTCTGCAATTACATCAATAACTTCCACTTCGGAAAAAGTCTCGGATTGAAAAAGCAAGAGTACATCCGGTTGGTGTACACTTGGAAGCAACTGATGCGAATCAGTTTTTATTATAAACTATATTTTTAAGATTTCCCTTTTCATTTCTCTTTTTATAACTACTCCACATTAGTGATATGTCAGCCTCTGCTCGGTCTTTCTGTTCATCGGGCAAAGGTATGAACGGGTTTTAGGGCTGCATATTCAGAGCCTTGCGGTTTTCAAAACAAATCTTCCTCTTTCCTTTCAGGCGAGTGTATTTATTCCGAAAAAATATGCCTGCCTAAAACTCCTATACCCTTTTGTTGCCCTTGAAACATAAAACGACCGATCCGATGGATGACGCATGAAAAAAAATGTCGCAGTTATGAGAAACGAAAAAGAAATATTGAAACAAAACTCCCTCACC
This sequence comes from Dysgonomonas sp. UBA5412, assembly GCA_002409595.1. Taxonomy (GTDB): domain Bacteria; phylum Bacteroidota; class Bacteroidia; order Bacteroidales; family Dysgonomonadaceae; genus Dysgonomonas. Next base: position 58,985 of record DHNQ01000012.1, on the reverse strand, counting down.
TCCGGAATCATCATAAAATTTGGTTTGAAGGTAGCATTTGTGGCTCTTTGTGGGTACTTGCTTTATCAGAGTGGAATCTCTGTATTTAGTGTTGTTGGAGTGTATATACTTATCAGCAGTGTGCTTAAAATCATACGACTGTCTATCAAAGTTGTTTTCTCTATTCTTTCTATCCTTTTTCTGATTGCGGTAACAGCAATTTTAATAACAATCATCTTTTAAATTCTACAATCATGGCAAAGCAATTTTTATTATTCGCAGGAAAAGAAATAGATACAGACCAACAAACCGTATCAGTCAATCAAATCGTACAGATGGAAGGTTACAGTTATCCCAAGTATGTAGTATATAAGATAACCAAAGACCAATGGGGCATTGATTATAAGTTAATCAATCTTAGGGACTATTCTTTTGATACCACAAGCCTTATCCGTCCATTGAGTGAGAAGTTTGGAATAGGTATCTACTATGATGACGAGAACCCACAATTCAAAACCAATGAAGAAGTTGCGGAACTCTATGCCAAAGCACAAGAAAAGAAAGTCAATCAAATAGAACAAGAACGGAAGGAAGAAAAGCAAAGGGAAGCTATTCGGGTTATCGGTCGCCAATGGTTACAAGAGAATCTCCCCGAAGATGCACAAGCACTTATTATTGCCTGTTTGAAGCAAGATGAATCCGATAGTCAAACCGACTATTTTGCATCTAAAACTGTCCGAACTGTTATACTCGGCTTTTCCAAACACCAAAGAGACATCTTTTCCGAGATGCGTAAACACGCAGGTAATTTTGAAGAGACAAGCCATTTAGCAGAATATAACGAAGATTATGAGCATCGGGAAAAATACTCAATGGGGCATGGCTTCTATTTGGGCGAAAGCTATTACTGCGGTTGGATAATCAAGAAAGCACCTATCTATAACCGAGAAAATATAGGCAATGAATTTTCATTTGTAGCAGGGAATCCCGATAATATCCATATCAAAACGTTGAGAACAGAGAAAAAAACAACTTCAGTAGAAATAGCCACCACAACAGATAATCTTTCTTTTGAGATAGTAGATTATTCAGAAAAAGCAATCGCCCTATTTGGAGATACAAGAGCCATCAAAGACCTATTGTCTGCTATGGGTGGAAAGTTCAACCCAAGATTGACACACAACAATGAGAAACAAGCAGGGTGGATATTCAGCCGTATAAAAAAATCTGAGTTAGAAACAGTATTAAACCTAAAAGCATAATAACCATGAAAGTACAAGAAATTGAAATAGGTAAAGAATACCATATCACAGGCGATATTGAAAACGGATTTATAAACGGAAAACCATATATCTGCCACAAAGAAGTTACACGTAGGATTACTCGGACAACCGAAACACATATTGTCTGCGAATGTGGCAGAAAGTTTTTGAAAAATGAAAACTTAAAGCTAATCATCCCTACATATAGAAAATAATTCAAAGAAGTATCATCATGGGGCAGTAACCCTGCCCTACAATACCAAAACAATATGAAAGCAACTAATCATTTCAAAAATACGATACAAGCCTATTTAGAACAACGTGCAGCGAGCGATTCTCTATTCGAGTGGAAATACTCAACTACTCCTAACAAGAGCATAGACGAGTGTATAACCTATATTCTCAACGAAGTACAAAAAAGTGGTTGTATAGGATTCCATGACGATGAAATTTTCGGGATGGCAGTACATTACTATGATTATCCTAACCTTTATAAAAACCTTACCTTTTTGATTAATCAACTAACTATCAATCTGATTAATATTAATAGGTAAGGTTTGTAATAATGAACTATTTGATACTAATGAGTCCCATTTTGTCTGTGAGTTCATCTATTCGCCCTTTCCAACTCCTATTGATTTTACTCGATCCTTCACCTTCAAGGGTTTCCAGAGCTTTGATTTCTTGGTCAGTGGTGATGTCGAGGTATTTCATTGTGGTATTCAAGCTGGAATGGCCGAGTAAATAACTTATCTGTACAATTTGCATACCATCGTCGAGCCAATGTGTGGCTTTTGCATGTCGGAAAATATGTGCATGTATATTATCCGGTACTTCTTTGCATGATAACCGTGCGACATCAGCATGTTTCTTTAGTTGCTTATTAACTGCCACATCACTGAGTTTACCATAAATACCGTCATTACGAGAATAAAAAAGATAAGCTTCAAGGTGAGGTTTTATCCCGTGAAACTCTTTTATATATGCCTTCAGGTGAGACACTGCTTTAGGAAGCAGATACAAAGTCCTAATTTTACCACCTTTTCCTAAGACCATTATATACGGTTTATCTGCCCCAAGGCGTATGTCCTCTATTTTTATAGATAAGAGTTCATTAATTCGAGCTGCCGTAGCATAGATTAAAATCATTAGTACGTGGTCACGCCGACCAGTCTTCGTGTTTAAATCTGGAGCAGCAATGATGGCAGCAGTAGCCTTTTTGCTCATTCCTTGTATTTTTCTCTTTTGCATCTTTATGTAAGGAATAAGCCGAGACTGGTTATAAAGATAGACATAGCATATATTTTTCCCAGAGACGAACTTTAAAAAAGCACGCAATGCTGCAAGACGGTTATTACACGTTTCCGGTGAGTTGTCACGCTTATTTTGAAGCCAAAGAATCCATTTCTGTATGTTGTCTTTACAAAAGTTGTCAGCTGTAAAGTTGCCTATGCCAATTCCCATTTCGATAGAAAGAAAGTGGATATACAATGACAGAGTAAGTCTATAAGTTTTGATAGTATGTGTACTATTGCCACAGATAGATGGAGTATAGCTCCCCAGCCATTCATAAATATATTTAGACCAAATGGTCGTTTCATCTTGTTTTTTTCTCATAGTTGACATCTGGTATTATATTGTTAAAATCTTCTTCGGTTAGTTCTTTGATTATGTCGGACAGGCCAGGTGTAATGGAATAGTAGTAGACAGTGCTTTGCATCTGCCTATGCCCCATAGCTTTTGCCAGATAGGAGAGCTTTCCTTGATTTTTCATTCCATCACCACTCCAACTATTTATATTTACAACAGCAAAGTGATGACGAAAAGCATAAGGAATAGCTTTGCATGGATTACATGTGCCCCATATATTACGAAAATAATATGCTAATGAACTTCGGCTATATATATTCCCTGTAAATGACTGAAAGAAATATTTTCGATCAGGGGAGTATCTGTCAATTGAAACATCATACTTTCTCATTAGTCCCAACATAGTGTCGTGAAGAGCAACATAATGCTGGTCGTGTCCCTTAGACTTACATATATTCAAGACACCATTTTTAAGGTTGACGTCTCTTCTTTCTAATTTTCGCAATTCTGTAGTACGAATGCCACTGCTGAACAATAGTCTGAACATGACTGGCAGTGACATTTGTAATATTTTTGAAGATTTTGGGTGACGGTAATTAAATGGATATTTGTCACAAGCATTGAAAAAACGGGACAGTTCTTCGTCAGTGAAAGGATGAGGAATACTTATCTGTGGCTGTTTCTTCGGAAGCAATGGTAAATTTATGTCAACAAACTCACGTTCAATGTAGTATCTCAGAAACATAATGGTTGGATAAATTCTTGCGCGACATGAATTATTGCTTTCTGTGCCCCGTTGGCTACACCAATTATCCACGATCTCCTGTGTAAGGATTGTGGCTGAAGGATAATTGGATGCAATAAATTTATCAAACAGATGGAGATACTGAGGAGTACTAGAAGCCTCATCCCAGCGGTCAGATGCCTTCCGGTAAAATTCATACCGGTCTAATATTTCGACTAAAAAAGAGTTCCATTTCATAAGGTAAACAATTTTTCATCCATAGGATATTCTTCAATGCTAAGTGCGAACTCTTTCAAATGGATAAAGTCTGCATTTAGGTAAATACTCAAAGACTCAGGAGAAGAATGTCCTAAGGTTGCTGATACTACGGGACGTGGGACATCGTTACCCAGCATTTTTGTCGCGAGATGATGGCGGAAAAGATGAAATCCTTTTCTGTCTCCAGTATTTCGCCGAATATCTGCTGCTTCCATTATTTTATCCGAGATACTGTACATGCTTTGACGGGTAAGACCAGAGTACGGCCATTTTTTATGTACAAATATGGTTTTGATAGTTGTTTCTGGAGGCCTTTCTTTGAGAATATACTCAAAAATAGCATTGCCTACTGTAGGCATGAGTGGTAATCGGAGACTATTTCCAGTCTTTTGTTGTGACAGAATTATTAAATCATTGTTCCAATCTATGTTTTCAATCCCTAATGCGGCTATATCGCAACTACGAAGTCCAGTATACATTGCGATTGTGCCGATAGCTTTATCTCGTAGTGTTAGATCGTTGTCCTTTTCACTTAGTGCCTCTTTTATTCTTGACATTTCTTCATCCGTAAGATATTGGATGTTTTTTCTCCGTCTTGGCGGATTTGGCAGAAAACTAATCAACCTTCTGAAAATTTCATCTCTATTCTGATTGATTTTAAGCACAGCCAGAATATGTCCCTTGTAAGTTGCCTCACGTACAATTTCCCCTCCAGAATAAAAAAAAGATAATACAGATGCTTCTGATACATCAGAGATAGTCATACATCCTTCGCTTTGCAAATGTGTTAAAAATATTATTCCCATCATTCTTTCCCTGTAGATTGCCGTCTCTTTCTTCCTCCCCTGAGAATGATTTACATAATAATCAATAATAGATTGGAATTCAGGAGAAAGGAACTTATAGCGCTCTTCCTTAAGAAAACGACTTTTCCGTCCTCTATTAGGATACTCACCAAGAACGATATAGCTCCTGATACCTCTAAGAATACATTGGTGCTCGTAGAGTGTTGATTTCGACACTGATCGTTGTTCTAGTAGATGGTAGATCCTTTCAAAGAAATTATCATCCAATTTTGAATGCTCCATAAGATTTTCAACAATGAGCTTTGACACAAATTTGTACTTTCCGATATAGCAATCAGAATATTTATGTGACATAAGATGTGAAATCAACAAAGCAAGTCTTTCTGATAGTTTTTTTACATTCATATGATTACAATTAATTAAATACTACACACAAATGTATATTGTTTTATCCTTACTAATAAAAATAGGAATATCTGATTTACAGCGTATTGGGTAGAGAAGTGAGGTTTTTATAAAGGTTAGGATAATCGTAATAAACCAAACGTTTGGTTTTTTACGATGAAATTGACATCGAAGTAGGCAAGCCGATTAGAGGTCATATCGTAGTCAATCACATAGTAGAACTCACAGAGGAAGAAAAAGAAGAAGCACGAAAAGAAGCTTTGCAACGAGCCGAAAATGAAGCCTATAACAGAATGTTGAAAGTAAAGAAAAAAACCACTTCTAACAAGCAACCCCAATCTACTAATCAATTAAGCTTATTCTAAGAATCTAAATATTATCAGTATGAAACCAAAAAATAAATTTCAAAAACAAGTGGTAGACGCAAGTAAAAAATTACCTGTTCTTACCAATGAACAAATCGAATGGAGTAAAAACAACGTTATCGAACATATCGGACGAAGAAACGACAAAGGGAAAATTACCTGCACTAAGTGCTGTCATTCGTGGCAAGGCGTAGGTCATTTAGTTGATACCCTTACAGACTGTAATTGTCCAAACTGTAACTCCAAATTAGTAGTAAAAACAACAAATAAACGGGTATTTAGAACCAATTACTACATGACTATAATAACTGCTTGCGAGGGTTATCAGGTAGTGCGGTCAATCATGGTAAAATGTACGGCAAGAGTAGGAAAATTACCCGAGTATGAACATTCCGAAGTAATGCAACGATGGATTGCTCCTAATGGAAAATACTGCACATTTGCCAAACTTCGCCAAACAATGGGGACGATGTATTATGACGCATGGATACACCACACCTCTTTAGAGTTACGACAAGAGAACGATATATACAATCGAATTTTCACAGATGTCATTTATCCAAGACAAAAACTAATACCAGAACTCAAAAGAACAGGATATAAAAAGAGTTTGTACAAACAAAAACCGTTGGATTTATTTCGCATTCTATTAACCGATAGTAGAGCTGAAACACTTATAAAAGCAAAACAGACCAAGATTCTAAAACGAATATTTGATATGGGTTGGAGCAGATATATAGGCAACTATTGGGCATCCATCCGAATTTGTATGCGTAATGGGTATAAAATCAAAGATGCAACTATGTGGTGCGACTATATCGACTTTTTACAATTCTTCGGCAAAGACCTACACAATGCTAAATACGTTTGCCCGAGCAACCTAAAAGCGGAACATGATAGATATATGGCTAAAAAAGCGAAAGTAGAAACCGAACAAGAGATACAGAAGCACCTTGATAAAGAAGATGCTTTCAGAGAGGTAAAAGCCAAATTCTTTGGACTTATTTTCTCTGATGGACAAATCAATATCCGAGTATTGGAAAGTGTAGCGGAAATTATAACCGAAGGAAAGATGATGCACCATTGTGTTGGTAGCTACTACTCAAAAGAAGATTCATTGATATTATCTGCAACCATTGATGGTAAACGAATTGAGACAATCGAAATATCCTTATCTCAATTAAAGGTTATCCAATCAAGGGGAATATGCAACAAGAATACAGAGTACCACAATCAAATAATCAATCTTGTTGAGAATAATATATCTCAAATAGAGGAGCGATTAGTGGCATAACAATCTAAAAAACAACATCATGAAAGAAATAAAACTAAGAGAAAAAGATATGGATACAATGAAAAAACTTAATTCAATGAATGGTTATTTCATCCTATATGTAGAACTATTGCAACTCATTGATACACACCGAATGTATCGGAAGGAAAAAAACGGCTATCAATGCGCTTTGATAGAATACCGTTTAACCGATATAAATTTTCATACCGAAGTAGGTGGAAAACCCAATATGTGTTGACCCCGTAAACCAAAACAGGTTTGACCCCTGAAAATTATTTAATTTTGCCCCCCAAAGCACCTTAATAAGTGGGGTCATTTTATTTTGGAATACCATCCTTAGGCGAATACACCATTATTTTTTCTTTTTTTAATTGATATACATTTCATTCATGGAAACGATAGATAAGACAACACTTTATGGAAATTTACTCTTTCGGCACGAAAGGAAGAAATTTCTATAAACCGCTTGCGGCTTGGTGTTGGCGTTCTATCGTTGGAATGTACCTTTGTATATTTCTTAAAAAAGGACTTAGGCAATTCTTTATTTCGTTCATTCAGTTTTCTTTTCCTTCCCTGTAATCTGTATTATGGAATTATGTAAAAGTCTATGTTGACATACATTTCAATGGGGTCATTTTTATTTTGCTTAGAAGGGTCAACCTTATTTTGGAGCAAGGGGTCAAATTCGTTTGGTTTAAGGGGTCAATCTGAACTGGATTTTCCAGTAGGTATGCTCCAAAATGGTGATTACGAAAAACTTACAAAAAATATAAAAGACGAAATGAATAGCTAAAAACCAACAGATATGAAAACAAAATCAATCAACGATAAGGGTTGTTCCGTATGCGAAGCGGGAACAGAGAATTATACAACATTTCGCCCTGCCCACCGTCCGAAACAAACCTATTTTCAATACGATTACAGGCACACAGATGGGGATTTATATAGTACAGTTGCCTCCACTCTGGAGCAGTGCCGTAGACGTCGAGATGAGTGGCTAAACAAGAAAGCTGAAAAATATGTACTATTCATTGGCTTTAAGAGATTGGGCGAGTTCGACACAATATTGGAAGCCAAAAAATATGCCGATAACAGTGGACTGTCGGGAGTATTTAACCTATTGGGTAAGGATAACTATCGAGATAGCTGGTATGCTTGGGGGAATGATAAATAAGTTGACGGCGGGATAAAATCTCGCCGCTTCTATTCTTATGAGATACGCAAATTATTTTAAGAAAATATGATAAATAATTTAGAGATAATTTCACATCACATCATAAACACCCTTAGACAAAACTTTAGTATTATCGTTAAGATTATCATTGAGAATGATTTCTATCCAATCACCGTTACGCTCTCCGGTCTTTACTAAAGTCTTGCGAAAAGTATAAACACCTTCTTTTTCCGATTCCAGAACTAATAGGAAGTTATTACCTTCTTCCGTTGTGACAGCATCGAAAGGAACGCTCAATGCATTACGTGAGTCTGCTACAAGCTGGGCTTCGACAAACATTCCTGTCAATAGTTTTTGCTTTGTATTTATATCTAAAGAGGCATAAACATTAATAACACGGTCGTTCCCTCCTACTGATTTTCCAATCTGTGAAACTTTTGCTTCAAACTCTTCAGAACTAACTTGGGGAACGATAAACTTTATCTTTTGCCCGTTTTTCAGGTTGAATATATCTTTTTCGAATACAGCTAGTTCGAGATGCATGGCCTGTGTTTCGACGATTTCCATAATCACATCGACAGGAGAAATAGCCATGCCGACATTCGCATTGATTGCTGTAATATCTCCCGAAATAGGAGAATAGACCGTAATGTATGATGAAAATTTGCCTTGCTCCACCTGCGACGGATTGATACGGAGCATATTCAGTTTCTGACGGAGACTTTCATATGTGGCTTTCGCCCGTTTATAATCGCTTTCGGCTTCAAGGTATTTCTTTTGTGAAGATATCTTTTCATCGAAAAGAGTCTTTTGTCTTTCGTATTCCGATTTCAGATATTCCATCTGACCTGCTATTTCGAGATATGACTGTTGAAGGTCAATATATTCAGGGCTTTCGAGAGTAAGTAGTGGTTGTCCTTTAGCAATCTTATCGCCTACAAGCAAAGATATAGATTTGACATATCCACCGACAAAAGAGGTCACTTTCGCCCTGTTTTTAGGCGGTACATCTATTTTACCCGAGGCTTTTACCGTATTATCGAATTTTCTTTCCAGCAAAGGGCTAATCTCCATTTTCATAGAGTTGAATTGCTCTAGTGTAATCTCTACTAAAGAGGCATCTTCCTGTTTGGCGTTTTCCCCCTCCGAAGGTTTGTTTTCTCCTCCACAGGAACTTAAAAAACCAATTGCCAACACAAATAATATATATGAATATCTTTTCATCGCTTATTCGTTAAAATTGAAGTAATGTAACTCTAAATAGGACTTATTGTAAGAAAGGACGTTATCTAGATAATCGGATTCTATACTGATAGCATTCTCCATACTCTGAATATATTGAAAGAAGTCTATCTCGCCATTTTTATAACTCATATCGGCGGTCTTTATAATTTCTTTCGAGAGCTTTTGACCGTTCTCGGTGTAATATTTAATCATTTCCTTATGCTGATTCAGTTCTGCCTGCTTTTGCATATAGAAACTTTCCATCTGTATCTCATGGTTACTGCGCATAGCCTCCCAGCTTTGCTGTTCCAGCTTAGCCGTTTTTTTCTTCGATATATTGCCGCTAAAGAATAAGGGGATAGCTACTCCTATCTGAAAACCGTTTTGTCTGTACCCCAGACCTTTATTTGTTCCTGTGAACAATTCAACACTCAGGTCGGGCAGCCAGTTCTGATTCTGTAATTTCAACTGGGAAGAATAAGTGTTGCTGATAGTCTCCATATAATTTTTTTGTAATTCCTTGCCTATACTGACATTTTCGAGATACAACAGATTCAGCTGATTGTTAGATACCTGAAAGTCTTCCTCACTTTGCACCAGTGATTTCAGTTGTTCATATAAAGCCTGTCTCTGGCTTTTTAGTTGAACCAGTGTTGTATAAATCTGTTTCGATTTGGCTTCTGCTGTAATTTTTTCCAGATAATTGGATTCGCCCAACTCAAACTTACGGCTTCCTGCCTTCGAAAAAGCGGAATAAAGGCTGTCCAGTTGTGTATATAACACCTCTTTATTTTGCGTATAAACAATCTGCTCATACACAAGGGATATAGCAAGAGTCAGCTTATTCCTTTGTATCTCATACAAAGCTTTATTCTGTTCCCACTGCGATTTATATACTTTCTTTTGAGCACCATAAACAGTAGGGAATGAAAATGTTTGCTCAATACCAAATACCCTTAAAGCCTTGTCATTGGGTGCGACATTATTTTCATCATATCCGTAATAAATAGTTGTTTTATCAAAATCAAAGGCTGTATTAATGTTAGCCTTAGAAGCCTGCGTCTGTAATTGATATGAACTTAACTCCTTATTATTGGCTAGTGCCGCCTCTATCAGTCTGTCCAGCTCAGGGTTGTTTTGCGAACAAACTACCGAGCTAAATGCCAATAGAGATATGAACCATATATTTTTAAATATCTTCTTCATCCTGAGTCAGATTTTTGTCAAACATTTTAAATAAAATAGGCAAAACCACCATTGTAAGAAGGGTTGCTGTAAATAATCCTCCAATAACCACCGTTGCCAGAGGACGCTGTACCTCCGCACCTGCCGAAGACGAAATAGCCATAGGAAGGAAGCCGAGCGCGGCGGCGGCGGCTGTCAGCGTAACAGGACGGAGCCTGTCGGTAGTACCTTTCAGAATTAGTTCATCTACATTTTTCATTCCCCTGTGTTTTAATTCTTTCAGGTGTTCCACTAGTACAATTCCGTTCAATACAGCAATACCAAATAGAGCTATAAAGCCTACCCCTGCCGAAATACTGAAAGGCATACCTCTCATCCAGAGCAATAACACTCCTCCCACAGCGGAGAGCGGTATAGCTGTGAAAACAAGCAGTGTTTCTCTCATTGAGCCAAAGGCAAAATATAAAAGAATAAATATGAGACATAATGCGACGGGGACGGCTATCATCAGACGGTTTTTCGCATTCTGCAAGTTCTCGAACTGCCCGCCATAAGTCACATAGTATCCCGGAGGAAGATTAATTTGCTCGTCAATAATTGCCGAAACTTCTTTTACCACACTTTCCATATCTCGGCCGCGTACATTTACCCCTATTACTACACGGCGTTTGGTATCGTCGCGCGATATTTTGGCAGGGCCTTCGGTATATTCCACTTTAGCCAGTTCACGCAAAGGAATCTGCCCGCCACTTGGAAGCGGCACATAGAGATTTCGTAAATCGTCGATATCATTCCGCAAATTTTCTTCCAGACGAATCACTAAATCGAAACGGCGCTCTCCTTCAAATACATTTCCGACGGTTGTTCCGGCAAAAGACAATGCTACAATATCGTTTATATCCGATATATTCAGTCCATACTGCGCAATACGTGTACGGTTGTATTCGACAGTCATTTGCGGCAGTCCGTCTATCTTTTCCACGATGATATCGGCAGCCCCTTCCACATGGGATATTGCATGTTTTATCTGTTCGGCTTTATCAGCCAACACACCTAAATCTTCTCCGAAAATCTTGATAGCCACATCGGAACGTGTCCCCGAGATAAGCTCATTGAAACGCATTTCGATAGGTTGCGTAAATTCGATTTCCATGTTTGGAATAGTAGCTTCCAGTTCTTCTTTTATCTTGTCTGCCAATTCATCTTTCGAACTTGCCGAAACCCATTCACTTTTCGGTTTTACTTTCACGATGATATCGCTTTCTTCCATAGACATAGGATCGGTAGGAACTTCAGCTGCACCGATACGGCTAACGATTTGTTCTACTTCGGGGAATTTATCCAGTATTGTTTTTTCTATTAATGTAGTTGTTTCAATGGTTTTTGCCAAAGATGTTCCGGTTTTCAGGACAGGCTGAATAACGAAATCTCCCTCGTCTAATTGTGGGATAAACTCACCTCCCATTCTGGAAAATATGATTATTGCCAAAACAAGTAAACCGACAGCCCCTGCTAATGTTTTCTTTGTATGCTTTAGTGCCCATGTGATAACGGGTAAATAAGAACGGGTAAATAATCTCATCAGACGGACAGTTATTCCATTCCTTTTCTGAATTTGTGGTTTTATCAGTATAGAAGACGCAACAGGGACATAAGTCAGACAGAGTAGCATTGCCCCTATCAGTGCAAAGCTGAAAGTGAGCGCCATCGGACGGAACATTTTTCCTTCTACCCCTGATAATGATAATATAGGAATAAATACAATGAGTATTATCAGTTGCCCGAAGATAGCAGAATTCATCATGGTAGATGAGCTACTTAGAGTTAGCCTATCTGTTTCCTTTTTCCTTTCGGATATAGGCAGATTGCTAAGTTTAGAAGCATTAGCCGTCATTTGTGCTGAAACAAATTCCACGATAATAACCGCTCCGTCAATAATAATACCAAAGTCGATTGCTCCCAAACTCATCAGGTTGGCATCTATACCAAATATCCTCATCAGAGAGATAGCGAACAAGAGCGAAAGCGGTATAACTGATGCAACCACGAGCCCCGAACGGAAATTTCCAAGCAGAAGCACAACCACAAATATCACAATCAGACATCCCAGAATAAGGTTTTCTGCAACTGTGAAAGTAGTTTTAGCTACCAACTCACTACGTTCTAAGAATGCATTGATATATACACCTTCAGGCAGAACTTTCTGCACTTCTTCTACACGTTCTTTTACGGCATTGATAGTTTCTTTTGAGTCTGCCCCTTTGAGCATCATTATCTGCCCAAGCACTTTTTCGCCTTCGCCATTGCCTGTAATTGCTCCAAAGCGGTTAGCGCTGCCAAAGCGTACTGTAGCAATGTCTTTTACAAGAACGGGGATACCATCTACATTCTTGACTACAATATTTTCGATATCCGCAATGGAACTGATTTTTCCTTCGCCACGAATGAAATAGCTTTGGTTGACCTTCTCTATATATGCGCCCCCTGCAATGCTGTTGTTCTTCTCCAATGCAGCAACTAAATCACCGGTTGTTATAGACATTGCTTTCAACCGCGACGGATTGATAGCTACTTCGTATTGTTTAAGATAGCCTCCCCATGTATTGATTTCAACTACTCCCGGAATACCCGACAATTGCCGTTTCACTATCCAGTCCTGTATGGTGCGCAGGTCTGCAACGGAATATCTATCTTTAAATTCAGGTTTTACATCCAGTACATATTGATAGATTTCACCCAATCCTGTTGAAATAGGCCCCATTTCAGGAGAACCAAAGCCTTCCGGGATAACTTCGGATGCAGTTTTTATCTTTTCGGCTATCAATTGGCGGGGAAGATAAGTACCCATACTTTCATCGAAAACGATTGTCACTACCGACAGTCCGAATTTGGAAACAGAGCGTATCTCCTGTACACCTGGCAGATTAGCCATTTCCATTTCGATGGGGTAAGTAATAAACTGCTCGATATCCTCCGTAGAAAGGTTAGTTGAGGTAGTAATAACCTGCACCTGATTGTTTGTAATATCAGGTACAGCCCCGATAGGTATATGAAATACGGAATAAATGCCATAAATGAATATGGCTGAAGTGAACAGCAATATGATAAGCTTGCGGTTGAGACTAAACCGTATGATCTTTTCTAACATTTACCTTTTCTTTTACCTGTTTTAATAACAAACAAAATTAGAGGTATGTTAAAATAGTTTGCTTAAGATTTGCTTAAGATTGGGGAATCTTTAGTTTGACAGTAGTCCCGTCGCCCTCTTTGCTGAACAGTTCTATCTGAATATTGAGAAGAGAACAAAATCTTTTCACGATGGATAATCCCAAGCCAAAACCTTTGATGTCAGCGTGATCGGTAGATCGGTAGAATTTATCGAAAATCTTTTCCTTATCCTTTTCGGGAATCCCTATACCATTATCCTTAATTTCGCAGAAAATATATTTATCTTTTTCATCGACTTTAATCTCAATTACTCCATCCTGATGCGAATACTTTATAGCATTGGAAAGAATATTATTGATGATGGTGGAAAACAGGTATATATCAGTTTTCAAGAAAATGTTCTCTGGTAAAATCTCAGTTTTTATATGGATATTTTTCTGTTGTATACTATCTGAGAAAAACTTAATAATTTCATCGATAGTCTGCTTAATCTTTATCTCCTCTGGCTTTAAAGATTGCTTCTGGTTTTCATACCGGGTAAGGATAAGCAATTCGTCGACTAAATGGTTTAAGCGGTCAATTTCTTTAACACAATATCTCACTTTTTCTTCGTATTCTTCCTGTTGGCGTGGCTTCCGAATCAGGACTTCCAACGTCCCTTTCAGCACTGCTAATGGTGTACGGAATTCGTGCGAAGCATATGATGTAAAAGACTTTTCTCTTTCTATGGTTTTCTCAATGCGGTCGAGAAGATTATTAATTGTATCGGAAAGTATATATAATTCGTCTTTGTTATGGGGTAAAGGAATACGCTCTGTCAAATTATCACGTGTGATTTTATTAGATGTATTTATTATTTCATTGATGGGTTTAATACTCCTTCCGGCAATAAAACGTGCCACGAAAAACAATATTATGAGAATCACAGGAAAGGTGATAAGCATAATATGCCTCAACGTTTCCAAAACGACCTCCGAACCTTCGCGGGCAACTGCAACCAAAAGATGACCTACACGTTTTCCGTCCTCATCCAAAATCGGAACTTGTACCTGCCTTATTCGCTTTTCAGCAAGTTCACCATTAAAAAACACATTATCTTTTTGGGTAGAATCATATAATAAATGGCTTTCTTTCAGGTTGGGAGACTTATCTATAAGATTGCCATCTATATCGAGGAACTCAATAAATACGGGATCAACACCAACTGTATTATGTTCCCGCTCCATCCATTCTTTATGCCTTTTCAAAGCTATTTTCCCATCCTTGACTTCTACCTCCTGAGAATGGCGGTCTACTTCGCGTTGCAAATCTTCATTCAGATGGCCTGACACACTGAATTCCACTACCAGATATATGGTGACAAATACAAAACCAATCAGCAAAGCCGTTGTGATTATGTAATTAAGAGCAATCCTATTCCTGAATGAAAAATTCTGCATATCTAATCATTAGCTATATATCCTACTCCTCTGATGGTTTTTATATATCCGTTATCTTTATCCAGGTTTAATTTCTTACGTATGGCATTAATAAATACATCTATTACACCAGTGTCATATTCAAAATTAATACCCCATACTTTCTCTATAATTTCATCTCTTTTGCATACACTCCCCTTATTTTTGATGAGAAATTCTAGCAATTCAAACTCTCGCTGAGTAAGGGCAACATATGAAGAATCTACTTTTACCTCGTAAGTTTTCAGATTAAGAGAAATATTGCCCAGAGTAAGGTTTGATTTTCCTTTATAATTTCGAAAATGAATCTTTATCCTTTCCAGCAATTCCTCAAAACTAAATGGCTTTTTGATATAATCATTTGCGCCCGACTGTAACCCTTCTATTGTTTCCTGTATTGTATCTTTAGCTGTCAAAAACAGAATAGGTACCTCAGCATCTATTTCACGGATCGATTTACATACCTCAATTCCTGTCATTTGGGGCAACATCCAGTCAAGAAGAATAAGGTCAGGCTTCTCCGATTGGAAAAGTTCGATGCCCTGCCTTCCATTGATGGCAATAGATATCCTGTAACCTTCTTCTTCAAGTCCCTGTTTCAGAAAGTTACAGATTCCCGGTTCATCTTCTATGATAAGGATATGCTGCATATTGTACAAAGATATGACAAATAGTTTTATAGCCTTATTTATATTCCTGATATATTTAAGGGCTAGAGTGTTGATTAACATAACTAAAACTATACATGCTATTATTTTTTATAACAGCAAACATACGAGCAATTAGTTTTGCTCTAACGGCATTTAATACACACATCTTATTCTTCCCCTCTGCTATTTTTCGATCATAATAGATCCTCAATTCACTATCTTTTCGTTGGAGAGCAGATAATGCGGCTAAATGAAGTAAAGATTTAATACTCTTATTCGCCCTCTGTGAGACTCTGTTTTTTGAATATTGACTACTTCCTGATAAATAACTGAATGGTGCAACCCCTGCATGACAACAAAATTTTCTACTATCTGTAAACTTTGTGAAAGCCTGCGTTTCCAATATCACTTTCAATGCTGTCTTTTTGCCAATACCTTCAACTGTAAGCAACAATTTCATTTGATGAGATAACTGCTCATTTTCTGTAATAATATTTTCAATATTTTCTTCAATATTATGTATTGCCTTATCTAATTCTTTTATTAATAAAGCTAATCTCTTCGATTTTAGCTTATAGATATTATTAGGCATATATTCTTTTTGATCTGATAACTGCCCTTTATATTTTGCCTTGTCAATACAAAGCATATTCAACTCAGAAGAGAGCAATTTAAGAGATTCTAAACTTGATGAAGGACGATGATATAATTTCATTCTATCAATATAACGAAAAGCGTATAAAGCTATTCGTTTAGCATCAACAGCATCATTCTTCCCCCTCTGCAACCCGGAACTATACTTTATTTGTGTTGGATCTTCCATCCAAAGTTTATATCCAAAACTTTGGCAAGTAGTTATTAAAGGATAAATATATAATCCTGTATATTCAGCACAAAGTATTAATTGTTCAGATTTTATACCTTGTTCGGCACACATGGTATACAAGTAGCTTTCTATACTCTTTTGATGATTGCCTATTACATCTTGCTTAACTACTATACCATTATACAATAAACAACAGTCCAGATTCTTTTTACTCACATCAATACCAATAAAATAGTAATCTTTCATAATTTAATTGATTATAGGTTTAACATATATGAAAGGGACTTGAATATATCCTGAAAACCTTAAAAACGATTAGGTTAAATTCTTATATAGGCCTAATTCAAGATTAATAATAAGTCCTAAATAGAAACACAGTCTTTCAAATACTATTTTTCAGTATGGTTTACTTATTATCTGCCTTTCAGTCTCAGAATAAATATATATCAATTAATGATTAGTATTTAAGAAATGAGTTCCAAATAGAAGCATAGGTATTAATACCCTCCTTTTTCATGTGGGTCACTCATATAGCTTATAGAATAATTAGGGTGTAAATCTAAGGTTTTCTCATGAGTCTGGACGAAAGAAAAGAAGCAAAAGACCGAGAGGAGATTTTAGATGCTTATAATGCGTCAATCTTAATAGGCGGTTTTCTCAAAATAAAATAGACATAGCCAAAATATTCTCTATACATATAATGAAAATATTTAAAATTTTCATTATACTCTTCCACTTGCTTGCCTGCCTTTGAGTTTTTCCATCTTTGAGGCATATCTTCGTAGGACTCAAATTTATCCTCATAAAAATTTATCCAACATAAATCCGGTAATTTATATTGTCCACAAATTCGATAGCCGGCATCTTTGATTTGAGCGATTTTATAATCAATCGTTTCAATCTCTCTGAAAGGAAAAGAGTCACAAAGAAAATCAGCTAATTCATCTGGTAATTCAATTTCTTTAAAAACACATAATTCCGATAGAGCCAGATAGCCACCATCTTTCAGAAATGGCTTCCATGAATTAATACGAAAATCAAAATCTGAATAGTTAATACCTCCTTCCGAAAGAATGAGGTCAAAATATTCGTTTTCAAAAGGTAACTTATCCATAGGTGCGTTTACAAGTTGAATTTTATCTTCTAGTTTCTTTTCTGCAATCTGTTTTTCAAGTGCTTCAATATAGTCTTGGCGACTCTCCACAGCTATGACTTGGGGATAATGCTGAGCCAACAACAGGCTTTCATTTCCTTTCCCAAAACCGAAATTCCCCACAATAACTTGTGGATTCTTTATACGAATCTGCTTTAAAATTTTCTCTGTCATTTCCTTACTTGAAGGACAATGATAAGACAGGCTATCATAATATCTGGCTAAATATTTGAACATATTTCTATTTTATGAATACAATAATACTAATAATCAAAGAAAAACCTCCAATCTTTGTTGAAGGTTTTTCTACTATAATATATGGTGTACTTATTCCACTTCCTCATCCCAAAGCTCAACATCACTAGGGGCAGTCACCAACGAGTAGATTATACTTACCCAAGTGGTGATATACGAAATAACCATCATTGTCATCATAGTTATTCCTCCTTCGAATTGTCATTATTAAAAGAAAAGGAGAGCATATAAATTCTACCAAAATTGTCAGAGAAGTAAACATCTATCACTTGCTGGTCTTCTGATTGCGAGGTGTAGTACAATCTAAATGTATTGTCAAGTAAATTGTACAAGTCATTTGGCAGAAATACTGTGCCGTCATCCAGCCTTAGTTCTCCTTTTCCGTCAGGCTGAAAATACCTGAGACTGTAATAAGTCTCGACATATTTTCCTTCACGTTCTATCTGACACCTGATCTCAGCTGTCTCCCCTTTCTTCAACCTTTTAGGCACAGGCAAGTGGGTAACCTTAAACTCATAATCTTGGCGAATATCAATATCGCTGCTACAGGCACAGGCGATACCCATCATAAGCATCGCAAATAAAAGGATTGAGGCTATTTGTTTTATCTTTTTCATTTTTTTTGTTTTTAGTTTTCTTGTTCTGTTTTTAGCTAATTGATAATAAATCGAACACCTGCGCTCAACTGAAAATGAAATTTTCCAGTTGTAGAGCCGAATAAGGCTCTTTCCCGTGCGGTAAGAGTTAAGATGAGTTTATCCGACAGAAAAGTTTCCAATTCCAATGTTATTGCTCCACCACCTAGAAATTTGTTCTCATTTTCGATACTTGCACCGTCAAAGAGCAGTTTTTTGCCTTTATTGACTTGTTCATATCCTCCCATTCCCGATACTCCTGTCAACAAATAAAAAGTCCGACTGGGCAAAACATACAAAGTATGATAATAGCCCGCATCTACTGTATATTGCTGAATTGGAATCAAAATATCCTTATACGCATGTTGCTTTTCCAGATATTCTGCTCCAAATACCCATTGGTGAGCATTCATGGTGTAAGTATTGAAACTGAGACCAAAGCAATAAGCTTGTCTATCGCCTTTGCTTGTATTAAATCCATCCACTACTCCTGCTCGGGCTTGTACACCAAACAGTCCCGGAAAATATCGTTGAGCTTGTGCCTGACCAATAAAAGTCAGACACAATATGATTGACAATAGAATTTTATGCATCTTATTTAACTTTGAGTTCGTTAATCTCTTCTGCTCGCAGCAGATCATCATTCTCAACAATAAACGATTGGTTTCTACCGCCACTTCTTTCAAAGAGTTCTATTACGAGGTGCTTATCATCGGGAATACTGATCTTTTCGATTGTAAACACAGTACGCTCAGCTTTCTTTCCGCCTACCTGATTAATCATATTGTAGGCACGAAGCGGATAAATAACCATTTCCTGAATAGCGGTTTGTTTCAAGACCTTTTTATCTACAATCTTCATTCGGATAAAATCAATATCGAAAGGAAGACTAGATAAATTCTTGATTTCTGTATGTAAATACAGAAGCCCATTATGGGTATAAATCCCTTTGAGCAGGTATTGTATTCCAAAACGTTTAGAACCTATGTGCTTGATATGCCTTTTATTATTCTTGAAAATCGAAGTGTTAATCAGATGTACCAATCTTGGTGATTCGCTACCCAATTCTTTGAGATAAATTTCCATACTGTTATTGGGGCGATTCACAGCTATGCCATCGTGCATAAAATCCTTCATTTCCACATTAAGTTTTTCTGGCTCGTCTGCATATTTTATATTGAAGGTATAATAGCTACCTTCATCTGTTATCACAGCCATATTGGTCTCTGTTTCAAAGCTTCGGATAGCTGCTTTTATTCGAAGGACATTATCCGATGTTCCGGCTTTCCCTGCTACAATATTGTTAGAACCCAAGTCCACATAGTTTATAGTCGATGGAAAAATGATATGGACCGTTTTGTCAAAAGTCACTTCTAAACCGTAAGGCGGAATCATCCGATCAAAGGTTATTTTCTTAGATAATCCATCATAGAAATCTCCCGAGGAAGGTTTCAATACATTCTGTAACTCATGCTGATACGTTTCGGTTCTATCATAGCGTTGTTCTTTATTTTCAGATGTGTTTTCATCTGTTTGCGCTTGGAGTAGCATCAATGGAAGCATCCAAGCCAATGCGATAACTAATAATATTCTCATTTTTCTTGTTTTTAATTTTAATATTCTACTGTTTATTTTCTTTGTCAACTTGTAACTGCCTGAAGGGCGAAGTAACTTGAAACTATTTCGGCATTAGCATTACCCTATATCCCGATTTGAGTGTTACTTTTACCTGACGAATCTTCTTTTGCATATAAGCCGACACACCTTGTATCGCTCCCTTACTGACATCAGAGGCAATTTGGGAGCTGGCACTTTGTGTCATGGTAAAACTTGTACCCATGCTGTTTCCCATATTGGCAACAATCTCTTTTCCTGCATTTAGCTCCAATGAGCCTGGAATATATACACCTTTTTGTCCATCCGAATCATACACAGTCAGTTCAACAGGTAGTATCGTTCCTTGATATTCGAGAGAAGCAATCAGAATTTCCAAACGCTCACCTTGTATCTTGGCTTGCCCTGTGATAATGATATTTTCAGGAATAAATACCGTTCCTGCCATCAATGGTTCAGTCAGTCGCAGACGAATACTTTGTCCGTCTACTAAAGTCTGATCCCCTTGTACAACTGCCGAGATGGTATTCTTTTCCGACACCCCCCGTTCTCCTCCTAGTGTATTGAACCCTGTATTGCGAGGTTGGTCATACATGACAAACAATTCACTACCTGTAAATTGCTGTTGTAGAGTCGAAACCATTTGATTGTTAATCTGTTTTACAGGGGTTACTTTGGATTTTTCATTCTTCGATGCGTTATTATTCCCATAGTTGGCAAGCCTATTACCTAGTGAGTTATTGCTACTACTTTGTCCAAATGGCTCTCCTTGTTGTCCCTGCGGCATATATTTCGCTGCTATTTCGTAGGATTTCTCCATCAAAGCCAGTTGCTCATCCATTGCATTTTTGGCATCTTCTTTCTCTCGCATTTTGGCTTCCAATTCTTCCAATTTCTTTTGCATTTCTTCCTTTTCAGGATCATTATTGGGCTTTTCATAAAAATTACCCAAAGTCCGATTAATGTCCTGATAAGCAGAAACAGAATTGTTGATGGGTGCTTTCTTCGTTTCTTTTGTTGGAATTACTGTCGGATCTGCACCCAAGTCAAGAGTTACTTTTTCCTGTTTCGAGTTCTCCAACATATCTGCATAGCCTTGAAGTGATTGCATCCGCTCCTTTTGCCGCTCTTTCATCTGTTCCTGTTCGTAGGCATCTTTCTTGTCGCCAATAATTCCATCCCCTTTGGGATCGGGTATATCGGCATTGAATCCCATGCCTATCTGTTCTTTAGCTTTATCTTCATCCGAAGGCGAAAATATCAGCCAGATACATCCCGCACAAACAATCGCCATCAATGCAAAGACTGCATATTTGATTAGCTTCTGCTTTTGCTCTACGCTAATTTTTGGTTTATCTGCCATATAAATTTTCTATTTTTTCAATGTTAATACTATCCAAAACCGAAGTGTCTATTTCCGAATCCATAAACCCGGGATCCCACTTGCCTGGCTTTGTCCTTTCTAATTCCAACTGTCTGATATGCTCTATCTTGAGTTGTTCCTTTCGTTCCTGTTCCCTGCCCCAATTTGCAATGGATGTAAATGTGAAGTAGAGATTGAGAATCGTAAAAAGTAAGAGCATAATCAGAATCACAGTCAGTCTTTTATCGGGAGTAATCTCTCCACACAAGCTTTTAAGCCTGTCTTCTATCCAATACCCTATTTCTCTAAAAAAGTCTTTCATAGGCTTGGTATTATCTGTCCAATACTCTCAAATCCTTATTCTCCCTAATTTCGAATCCCTCAATCGTAAATCCATGCGGATTATTATCGGAGCGGACGGAGTTTAATAAGCGAGAGGTAGTTACTAAACTGCGTTCCGTGATATTGCTCTCACGGATAATCATCTGTTTAGCATAGGTAGCCACCTCGTAAGGATATACATTCAGATTACAGGAAATACTATCCACCTGAATACTCTGGTTGATGTTTCCCGAAATAATACGATTGTAATATCCTTTCTCCGATAAATCTTTGTAGTAATTGAAAGCCGATCGATCCGACAGGAACAATGCCCGTTGGATATTGCTTTCAATAGCCGACTTATCGGGAGATAAGGTGAAGAAGAGTTCGTGAAATCGTTTGACATGCTCGCGAGCTTCCACCGGTCTGTTTTGAGACAAGTCCTGCGAAAGGGCAAGCATCAACGATTTGCCGTTGTCCAGCACATAGATCTTCTGGCGTTGTGCTTCTGCAAAACTGTACGCACTGTACACGGAATATCCCGCGACAATAGCACACAGACAGAGAAAGACAATACCGAAGATACGTAGCTGTTTAAAGCTTGATTCAATATTTTTTAATGATTTAAATTCCATTTTTTCAATGTGATAATTTGTAAATGTGCCGATGTGCCAATGAAAATTACTGAGCCTTGTAATCCATAACTCATTGGCAAATTGGCATATTAAATAATTGGCTCATTCGTATTATTTTCCCTTCAACCTTCCCATAATATTTCCGGCAGCAGCCCCCGCAGCACCTCCTGCCATAGCACTCGCTTTGGTTGCTGTTTGGTTGACATTCTTACCGAAGTTACCCATGCCTCCAGCCGAGATAATCCATCCGGCAACAGTCGGTATCGTAAAGAACCCTACAATCCCTATCACTAAAAATAGAATATAGATGACATCGGAACTATCTATCGAGAAGTTTGGATCGGTCTGCATACGCACAATATCTGCTTGTAACATCAAGGATTGAAGTCTTGCCAATATGGTACTGAACAGATCGGAGACAGGTAACCACAGATAGACTGAAATATACCGTGTTATCCATTGAGTAAGCGTTGATTGAAAACCATCCCAGACAGATATGGCAAAAGCAATAGGACCTAATATCGCAAGCACAATCAGAAAAAAGGTCCGTATCACATCAATCACCAATGCCGCCGCTTTGAAGAGTATCTCCAGCAGCTCTCTGAATGCTTCCCGTATCCATTTTTTGGTTTCGTACAACCCCTTTTCAATGTAAAGTCCTACTTTTGTCCCCACATCGGTAATTCCCAGTTCGTCCAGTTTGGCATCCCATATCTCGTTATCCACCAGATATGCTGTTTCGGGATTCTTACGCATAATCTCGTATTCCAACTGGTCTTTCTGTTGAGCGTACTTGTTCATATCAAAGGTTTCGGATTGTAGCATCCCGTGTGTTCCTTGTACTACCGGACTCATAATGCTATTAATTGTTCCCAATACAATGGTCGGGAAAAACATAATACACAAACCGATAGCAAAGGGACGAAGGAGCGGATACACATCTATCGGCTCAGCCCTTGACAGGGATTGCCATACCCGATAAGCCACATAGAATAAGGCTCCCAGTCCGGCTATCCCTTTGGCCACTCCGATCATATTGCTGCACAAAGGCATCATCTGGTCGTAGAGCGTCCGCAGTGTTTCGTGAAATTGATCGAAATCCATAATCTTTTAATGTGATGATTTGATAATGTGCCAATATGCCAATGAAATACTTTCTTATTGTTTGTATTCAATTAATACATTTACTCATTGGCACATCGGCATATTGATTTACCAGTACCTTTCGTCTGGGTTACCATACAGTGCCGTCACACGGGCAGTTTCTCCTTTCTTCTTGGCTCTGAGGTAGGATACACCGATATTCTTATTGGTGTAGTACCTGACCAGGTTACGGTAATTGATCATTTCCTGATGGCAATGATCCACCACATCCATGCGGTCTTTGTCCGATAGAGACAGGGTAGAGATATTGACTACTCCTTTCAACTCGTTTAGAACATCGTTGCTCTGTTCCAACAGTTTGGCATAACCTGTCGCGATAGCATTGAGTTCTTCCACGGAATAGTTGGGATCGGACATCATTTTCTGAAAACTATTGACATAGATATCCGAAACTTCACCGACTAACAGAATGGTTTTCTGCACTTTCTTGGCATCCCGCACCAGATTGTTGACAGCCTTAAGCGCATCATAGTATTTTTTACCTTGGTCATATACCTTTTTTACTTCCTGAAAATTCTTGACCATATTAGTGGCCGTCGTTGTTGTCTGCGTAACGTTGCGGGTCGTATTAACGATGCTTTGAGCCAAATTACTCGGATCGAATACTGCCCATTGGGCATTTATATTGGTTGTGAATAGCGCAAAGCTCACGCACAACATGAAGATTTTTGTTCTCATATTAATTTATGTTTTAGTAAGAAAAAATGATTGATAGAGACTCGTTGCCCGAGTCTCTTTTTGTAGATTGGAGGCTATTTGCGCTCCGCCAATTGTTTGATGGCTAATTCAATGTTGCCATCTAGTTTTTCAGCTAGCTGCATCACTTCTAGCTTCTCTGTTTCTTCTGTGGTGTAAGCCAGATATTCTGATTTGGATACTTCGGTAGCATAAACAGCCGACTGTGCCCCACCTAGTCCGATCCATACTTCTTTATAGATACGTCCCGGATTATTAGCCATGTTGATAGAGAGTATCTGCACTTTTTCCTTGTCGGTGAGTCCCAACAAATTCTGTATCGAATCGAACTTATTCATATACTTGCGCTGATCGAGCAGGATTTTACAATCGGAATTGTTGATGATGGCATCTTTAACGACAGGTGATGAAATGATATCGTCTACCTCCTGTGTAACGACAATGGCTTCCCCAAAGAACTTTCTGACAGTTTTATAGAGATATTTTAAATAATCTGCCATATTGGGAGAAGATAGAGCCTTCCACGCTTCCTCACAGATGAATTGTTTGCGAATACCCTTTAACCTCCTCATCTTGTTGATAAAGGCTTCCATAATGATGATAGTCACTATTGGAAAAAGTTCTTTGTTCTCCTTAATTTGATCGATCTCAAAGACTATAAACCGTTTACTAAGCAGATCTAATTCTTTGTCTGAGTTCAGCAGAAAGTCGAAACGTCCGCCACGATAATATTGGCGAAGTGTAGTCAACAAGTTGTCAATATTGAAATCTCTTTTTTCAACCTTGATCTCTCGACTTTCCAATTCCGGTTTGTAGGTATCCCGCATGAACTCATAAAAAGTATTGAAACTCGGACGGATACTTCTGTCGGTTTGAATTAGTTGGATATACTCATCTACAGCACTACCCAACTCTCCCGATTCGGTCTTGGTAATTTTATCATCCTCGCTTTTCCATAGGGTAAGTAACAAAGTTTTCAAACTGTCCTTTTTCTCTACATCGAAGTGATTATCTTCGGTATAAAATGGATTAAAGGAAATTGGTTTTTCTTCGGTATATGTAAAATAAATCCCATCTTCCCCTTTGGTTTTGCTGCGGATCATTTCACACAATCCCTGATAAGAATTACCTGTATCCACCAAAACGACGTGCGTGCCCTGTTCCCAATATTGCCTTACCATATGGTTCATAAAGAAGGATTTTCCACTACCCGAAGGACCCAGCACAAACTTATTACGATTCGTGATAATTCCTTTTTTCATAGGTAAGTCAGAAATATCCACATGAAGCGGCTTGCCCGTTACCCGATCTACCATCTTAATACCGAATGGTGAAGGCGAATCCCGAAAATTCGTTTCTTCCACAAAGAAACACAAAGCTTGTTCTATGAACGTATAGAACGATTCCTCGCTTGGGAAATCTCCCTGATTACCCGGAATGCCTGCCCAAAACAAGGTTGGTGTATCAACCGTATTGTGCCGTGGTTTACATTCCATCAAAGCCAACTGACTACCCACATCGTTTTTTATTCGGGACAGTTCCTCTTTGTTTTCGCTCCATGCCATTACATTGACATGGCAACGAACAGAAGTCAGTCCAAAGCTGTGTGCATCATTCAGATAATCTTCGATCCATTGTTTATTGATCTGGTTCGAACGGCTGTACTTGGATAACGAGTGCATATTGCGAGCTTGCTTCTCAAAGCGTTTCAGGTTCTCCGCATGGTCATCAATAAAAATATACTGATTGACGATGTGGTTACAAGATAGTAATACGCCAATGGGAGCAGCAAAAGATAAACGGCAATCGCTTCGGTCAGTGGACAATCGCTCATAACGAATATCTGTCTGTACATTATTGGGCAGATCTTCAGTATCAGATAAGGTATGCAAACACATATACTTATCGCCAATCTTCATTTCGCCTCCACCGAGTGCCATATCTTGCAAGCAAGTCGTATTTTCTTGCGATAAAGCAAAATACTTTTCTAAGATTCCGGCATCATCCTTTGTTCCGACAATCTCGTCTGTTGTCAATTGAGATAATTTTATAAATCCCGAATCATTGATGATACGTTCAAATTGCCCAACTGATTCCAAAAACTTGATGGCTGTTTCTTTGTCCTGCATTTCTTTGGGAACAATAAACCCACGCGTCAGTGCATTGAAACTGCTTTGCTGTTTGGATCGCTCTTTGGTGGTCTTGGTCAAAAACAGATAGCAAGTATGATTCAAAAATGGTCGTTCATTAAAATGTCGTTCAAAAGATCGAGAAAGAAAACTAATGTCTTCTTTCTGTACCTGCGGTTCATAATTCTCTTCGATAAACCAGTCCTGTTTCAGTATCACCGAATAGTTGGGCAACACCTTGATAGCTTTGAGCCATGCTGAATGGATTGCTTCATACTCGGGAGAGGTCACGGTAAAGAGTTCGGGAAGTTCCACACGATAGGCTACGGTAATATCCGCATCCTTGCTGATAATACAATCATTCTCGACAGCCAATAATGGAAACTTACTTTCGAGTGTTGCTGCTTTTAAAGTATTTCTCATGCGTCGCCTCCTTTTATTTTTACTCGAGCAATCAGTTGTATCATTCGTCTGCGATTGATAATAAAATGGGGATGATTTTTCGTAGCCTGCAACTTCATAAGCCCGTGTTCACCATATTTGTCATTCAGATGAAACGTAGCCCAAACCAATGTTCCGGCACTAATAACACCAAAGCCGATGCAAATCATTTGATCGATCCCGATCATATACATTATCACAAAGACGATAAAAACCGAGAGTAGACCACCTGTGAAAATGAAAAGGTATTGAGACTTCAAACCCTTAAATTCTGCGGGGCGGCCAATCCCTTTGTTGATTGAATATTCTGCCATACTCAATCCTATAAGAAAAATGAGCGAAGTATGGTTGCCGCTACAATCAGGAAGATACAAGCACCAAACCATGAAGCGGCTGTTTTCGAGGTGTCGGGATCACCTGAGCTGAACTTCGAGTAGACTTTTACGCCCCCGATCAATCCGACAACGGCTCCAATTGCATAGATTAATTTCGTCGCCGGGTCAAAATACGAGGTGACCATATTGGTGGCATCGGTGATTCCCTGCATACCGTTGCCTTGGGCAAAGATGGATGTTGTGGCAGCTAAGATCATAGCTGCTGAAAATAGAAGTCTTTTCTTCATGCGATTTTTGTTTGTGCCGTGAGGATTGGATGGTCACTCACGGCGGATTAAACTTGAATAATTTTTTGTTGGATAATTAGTGAGGCGAGTTGCCGTTTTGTTTTTGGAGAACAATAACTCATTTTACATTTTATTTTCTCATAGGCTAATTGTTTTTATTGTTGTACAATCCCAAAATATTGCAAATAATAATCTAAAAGTGGTCCACTAAAATATTTGAAAAGTATACCACCTAAAAAATACTGTTGACATCAAAATCCTTGAAATTATCAGGATATATAATTTCATTCTCATTCTGTAATTTCTCGGCTCGCATAGATAGATGCAGATCGATAAGAGAGGCAATGGCGTTAGAGGTTTCTTCACTGCTGGCGACCACCTTTTCAAACATTTCAGTCTTTTGGTTTTGATAAAGCACACGCCCTGCTTTCTCTTTATCCTCTTCGGGAGCCTGATTATCCTTGATGGTACGATTGGTATGCATCAATTCTTCAAAACTTGCTCCACTGGCACAGCCACCATCTTTATCTGCTGAAATATCCGTTTCTTCCTCATCAAGATCAATATTCTCGTTCGATATTTCTTCTTTCTCCAAAGGATGCTCTACATCCATCAGTGCAGACTCTTCGCCTGATTCGGGAGCAAATGTATGTTCTTTTTCTTTCGGATTTTCAGTTTCCAAATCCGTGGCCGCCTTTGTCCGCCTTTGACCGGGCACCCACTTACTCTTTCTGATAATTGAGGGTATTTCATCCTCTTTTAGCTCAATATTTTTTTCTTCAACATGTTTGTCGTCTCTAGTTTGCAAGTATATTTTCTCTATAAAGCATATAAACTTCTGTCTTAGCCAGGGATATATAATCATTCC
Source organism: Dysgonomonas sp. UBA5412 (assembly GCA_002409595.1). Classification (GTDB taxonomy): domain Bacteria; phylum Bacteroidota; class Bacteroidia; order Bacteroidales; family Dysgonomonadaceae; genus Dysgonomonas. The sequence continues at coordinate 30,701 of DHNQ01000012.1, read as the reverse complement.
GAGGATAACGGAGGCGACAACAACAATTAATTGTACTACAAATCGGTTATTCATTGTTTCTTATTTTAGTTTAATCTACAGTAGATTATCTCTTTTTCTTCGATACAGATTATTGATTTCGTCTTTATGGTCTTCTAGATGTTGCCTCAGAATGGTATCTACAAAAGCCCCGACAGTCATACTCTTATCTGCAATCTCCTTTACAATGGCTAGAATTTTCTCGTGTAGGTCAGCTCCGATATATACACACTGACGATTTTTCAACTCCTTCGATATTAAGAATGCTGACTTGTAATTTCCTCCTTGTTTCTTTCTGGGAGCTTGTGTAGGCATTTCAGGCTCTTCGATTTGAGATTCAATCTGATTGCTATTTTCATTTTCCTCAACAATAGGAGAGATTGGTTTACTTGTCTTTTCTTCTCCGAATCCCGCCAAACTAGCCAGCAATTCTTTCTCGTCAATATCTTCTACTCTACGAATAATATTATCCTTCTTTGCCATCAGCATTCAGTTTTATAATTTCTTCTATTTCGTCTGCCAGTAAATCCACGTTACTCCCCTTTATCAGTTGTTTGTCGGTAGGTAACAAGGTGCAACGAAATACGGGTTTAATTTCCTCAGACAGCTCATGACGAAATCGTTTGGTGTCGGGTAGAAAGTTTTTCATAACGGGTAGTCCTAATTCAGATATTATATCCTCATAGGTGTCGTACAAATCTGTTTTTTCTCTCCCGTCTACCTGATTCCATAATAAATACAAGCCTTGTATATTGCCCTTGGCGGTACTGATAATATTTTCATTCAATAGTGAGGCAAACTCCAGTGTACTTTGCAATACCATTCTGTCGGCACTGATGGGTGAGAAAATATAATCCATCATGGACAAGGTACTAAGAATCCCTTCACTATTTAAGGTTCCGGGGAGGTCAAAGAATATAACATCCAGATCCGTGTCCGATCCTTGCATCATCTTTTCTGCTGTTGAAACAGCTTGCATAGGCATACTCTTTAAAATGGGATAAGGTTTTCTGCCTTCATTTTTTAGCTGATTAAATACCATTAGTTTATAATGGTTCACTGTTGTCGCAATTTTTCGATCTCTTTCCCGCATATTAAATATACTGAACTGTGCATAGTCACAATCAACAACTCCGACATTGTAGCCTTTAACATAGTGGAAATAGCCGGCCATTAGTACGGTCAGGGCGCTTTTCCCGATTCCTCCTTTTTGAGTGGAGAAGGCAACCAACAAAGTTTTCTTTTTCATTTGAGTTTAATTCTAATTATGTGAAACAATCATTACTTATATCATTGCTTCAATGCTGAAGCATCAATATTCTTCATTATGGATACACGTCTGTGTATAGATACTTCTGTGGTGGTGCAAATAATTATAGAACTCCTTATTTGAATCTGTAAATCAGTGATTTGATAAATACCTCAATATTCATGTCTCTATCAAAATCATTCAATACGTCATGACGTCAGTATGTCTTGACTTCAGTACATCATCAATTATTCCTATCTGTACCTCTTTAGGGAATTATATATCCAAGGAAATATATCACTGAATATCTTGTTCAATAAATAATGACAGATATAAATAAGTGAATATCCACATCAATATCACAGCACAAATAAAGAGAGAATATTTTGTAAAAACCTAACTATCAGAACTCGTGGCCGCCTTTGTCCGCTTTTGACCGCCCTGACTTATTGTTCTTGTATTTACCTTTGCCCCAGTGCGATGAAGCCAATAAAAAAATAGAAGAATAGCGATTCTTCATACTATGTAATTTTTCATATGTATTTTATTGACTTCAACCATCAAAGGTGTGAAGCATTTGTAAGCTATCCCATTTCAAATGCTAATGGCAATCCGACAACAGTCGGATTTTTATGTTCATTAGAACATAGCAAGATGTGTTTTGAGCACCCTCAAAACCGTTTCAAGACACTTGAAACCATCTTGCCCACTCCTCTAAAAGTCGGGGGCGAATCTTACTCCGAAGTCGTAAGATTTTAATTCTCGGGTTTAATGTAAAGGCTGTCTATTAAAGCAGTGTAAGTAAAACTTGTAGTAGATTGAATAAAACGGTCTGCGACCACTAATTATCTTAATTATCCAATGTTATGAATGAAGAAAAGAATCCTAAAAAACGAAAGGGTGGACGGATACCCAAAAAAGATCCGGCGAAAAGACGGCATGTCTTTTATCTGAACGAAGTCGACGAAGCGAAGTTTTTGTCTCTCTTCGAGCAATCGGGACAGAATGTAATGGCCCGGTTTATTACCTACTGCATATTTGGTAAGCCTATAAAAATGGTGAAAATCGACAAAGGAATACAGGATTATTACATGCGGCTAACTACTTTCTTTGGTCAGTTCCGGGGGATTGCGACTAACTATAATCAAATTGTAAAAGCTCTTCATAGCAATTTTACGGAGAAAAAAGCACTGGCTTTTCTCTACAAACTGGAGCAAGCAACCATTGAATTGGCTACTTTGAACAAGCAGGTTATCGAGTTGACGAATGATTTTAAGCAAAAGTATTTACCGGATCATGGTCGCTAAAATCAATATCGGCAGCTCGATTTTAGGTGCATTGTCTTACAATCAGGAGAAGATAGATAAGGAAGAGGGTAAGGTACTTTTCAGCAACCAGATTATCCAAAATACCGATGGTTCGCATACGATGTTTTTCAACATGAAATCTTTTGAACCATATTTGGATGCCAATAAACGGACTGAGAAACCGGTACTGCATATCTCTCTGAATCCGCATCCCGATGATAAACTGACCGATGAACAACTATCGGAGATTGCACAGGAATATATGGATAAGATGGGTTACGGCAATCAGCCGTATTTAGTGTATAAGCATGAGGACATCGACCGTCACCACTTGCACATCGTATCGGTACGGGTAGATGAAACCGGAAAGAAACTGAACGATTCCTTTGAGAAAAGACGCTCGGAGGAAGTCCGCAAATTTCTGGAGGAAAGGTATAATCTGATTCCGGCTGAGAAGCAGAGGAATAGTAATGTTTTATCCCTCAAACCCGTAAATATCAAAGAGGGCAATGTAAAAAAGCAGGTTTCCAATATCACTAAATCCCTGATAAGGGATTACTGCTTTCAGAGCATCAACGAATATCGGGCACTCCTTAATATATATGGTGTAACTGTCGAAGAGGTCAAAGGCGAAGTCCGGGGTAAGGCTTATAATGGATTGGTTTATTTTGCTCTGAATAAGAAAGGTGAAAAATCGGGCAATCTCTTCAAGGCATCCCTAATTGGCCGGGAGGTGGGCTATAAGGCGTTGGAAAAGAAAGTTTCAGCATCTAAAGAGTCGATGACGGGCAAAGCTGTTTATAACCGGACAAAATATATTGTCTCCGCTCTGATTAAAGAAAAACCATCCCGAAAAGCTTTTGAGAAGGAGTTATTGAAAAATGGTGTTTCAGTGGTGTTTCGGGAGAACGAAGACAAACGTATCTATGGAGCAACCTTTATCGACCATCAGAGCAAATGTGTATTCAATGGCTCCCGGATGGGAAAAGAATTTTCAGCGAATGTTTTTCACAATCTGTTCAATGGGGAAAATAAACAGAAATCCGATGACAAATCATGGGATAACAATTTTGATTATTCACAGGAAAAGAACGATTCTGAATCACTGGGAGGGCTCTTTGCGATGGATCAACATGGAGACAATTACGAGGAAATAGCTTTTACCAATCGCATGAAAAGGAAGAAACGGAGATCGCATGGCCCCAAATTATAATTTAACTTATTAGCCAATACGCTAATCTATTTCATTGGCATATTGGCATATTAACTAATTTTCAAATTATCATATTATGGCACAAGAAGACGATTTGAGAGGACTCGCCAAAGTCATGGAATTTATGCGAGCCATCAGTATATTATTTGTAATAATCAATATTTATTGGTTCTGCTATCAATCCATTCGCGAGATAGGTATTAATATAGGAGTAGTAGATAAAATACTATTGAACTTCCAGAATACGGCGGGCTTATTCTCCAATATTCTATGGACAAAGCTATTTGTCGTAGTATTTCTGGCATTATCCTGTTTGGGCACAAAAGGCGTCAAAGAAGAAAAGATAACATGGAATAAAATCTATGTATTTCTTACAATTGGTTTTATTCTGTTCTTTTTCAATTGGTGGTTGTTAGAACTTCCATTGCCATTGATTGCCAACACTGCATTCTATATTTTGACTATGACTGTCGGGTATATACTTCTACTGATGGGTGGATTGTGGATGAGCCGATTATTAAAAAATAATCTGATGGACGATGTTTTCAATCTAGAGAACGAATCTTTTATGCAGGAAACACGGCTGATGGAGAATGAATACTCTATCAACTTGCCAACTCGCTTCTACTACAAAAAGAAATGGAATAAGGGTTGGATTAATGTAGTTAACCCTTTTCGTGCGACAATTGTGTTAGGAACTCCCGGCTCGGGAAAATCCTATGCTGTGGTAAATAATTTCATCAAACAGCAAATATCCAAAGGTTTTGCTTTGTACCTGTATGATTACAAGTTCGATGATCTATCAGTGATTGCCTACAATACCATGCTAAAGCATATAGATAAGTACAAGGTTGCTCCTAAATTCTATGTGATAAATTTCGACAATCCGGCGAAAAGTCATAGATGTAACCCCATTGCTCCCGAATTTATGAGTGACATCTCTGACGCATATGAAGCTTCGTACACGATTATGTTGAACCTCAATAAATCTTGGATTCAGAAGCAGGGGGATTTCTTTGTCGAATCACCGATAATTCTTTTGGCAGCCATAATCTGGTATCTCAAAATATATAATGAGGGAGAATATTGTACTTTTCCTCATGCTATCGAGTTCCTGAACAAACGCTACGAAGATATTTTTCCGATTCTGACCTCTTATCCCGAACTTGAAAATTACCTCTCTCCCTTTATGGATGCGTGGCAAGGAGGAGCACAAGATCAGTTACAGGGGCAAATCGCGTCAGCTAAGATTCCTCTCTCTAGGATGATCTCTCCTCAACTCTATTGGGTAATGACAGGCAATGATTTTACCTTGGACATTAACAATCCCAAAGAGCCAAAAATACTTTGTGTTGGTAATAACCCTGATCGACAGAATATCTATTCGGCAGCTTTGGGATTGTACAATAGCCGCATTGTAAAGTTGATAAATAAAAAAGGGATGCTCAAATCTTCGGTTATTATTGATGAGTTACCAACGATATATTTTCGGGGATTGGATAACTTGATAGCGACAGCAAGATCAAACAAGGTTGCTGTCTGCCTTGGTTTTCAGGATTTCTCACAACTTAATCGTGATTATGGAGACAAGGAATCGAAAGTAGTACAAAATACGGTTGGTAATATTTTTTCGGGTCAAGTAGTTGGCGAATCGGCAAAAACACTTTCCGATCGTTTTGGTAAGGTCCTGCAAAAACGACAGTCAATGACGATTAATAGACAGGATAAATCGACTTCTATCTCTACACAGATGGATAGTTTGATCCCTGCTTCTAAAATATCCAATCTCACACAGGGGATGTTCGTGGGCGCTGTATCTGATAACTTTGACGAACGGATAGAGCAGAAAATTTTTCATGCGGAGATTGTGATTGATAATGCAAAGGTTGCTGCTGAAACTAAGGCTTATCAGAAAATTCCGATACTCACTAATTTTATTGATGAAAATGGTAATAACACAATGGAGACTGACATTGGTGATAATTACAAGCAGATAAAATTGGATGTAAAAGAGATTGTTGAAAAAGAATTGGAACGGATAAAGAATGATGAGAGTTTGAAATATTTGATTAAAGAATAAAGATGTTCATTTTGTTACAAAAAGGATCTAAGGCATACCAATAATTTCTTAGTAGCTGTTAGGGAATTTGAAAAAGTCCTTAAATACCATCTCTTTTACATGAAGAATTTGAGAATTGTTTACAAATAAAGCTATAAAAATGTACATAATTGCTCGCCCTGATTTATAGCCCTTTTGATAATAAGTGAGAGATAAGATCTTTATAATTGATAATTGGTTTTTCATTCAATAAGATGAAGTAATCATTACAGTATTTATTGTATGCTTGTAGTGCTAGTCCTTTCTGCCCCAATTTGTGTAGGCTATAACATTTCAACTTTATGGCATCTTCATCAATCAAGTCATGCAATAGAATGATATTTGCCACCTTTTCAACTAGCTGTAAATCATTCTTTATCTCTTGGTATTCTAATAGATGATATAATCTATCTATTAAAAAATTGGAATAGCTTGATTTATACGAATCTAACCATTCATCATTCATATCAGGAAGCAGAGAACCGGAAGCCGCTAATTTCAGCATTTTATCCAAATGTGTAAAATCCTTATTTTCTATCATCTTGCTCAGCAGAGAGTTGATTTCCAGATAATCACAACAAACGCCATCTTCTATTATCACTTGCCAATAGCCCTTATCATTAATCAGACTAATGTTTCCAACCTCTTTCAGTAAACTGCGCAACTTATTGATATTTACATTGCGATTGTTGGTGGCACTTGTTTTGTCCATATTTGGCCAAATAAGATTGGCTAAGGCTTGTGAATTCAGATGTTTGCCTGTATTGACAGGCGCCAATAGGCAAGACAAAAATATTTGTCTTGGCACAGCAGTAAAATCCTTGGTTATATTATTCCCTTTTTGGTCTATAACAAAAAAACTACCCAACAACGAAATAAAAGACGAAACATGTTCTTCCTTCTTGTGCTCTATGATATTATTTTCTCGTAACATCCTCGTATTTACATTCTTTTTTTTCGTTCTTTTATAACAAACAGAAACAGTAATGGAAATAATGATAATAAGAGTACATACACCTAAAAGATATGGTATCTTAGCTATACTACCCTTGAGTTCATTCATCGTCACAGGTACTTTGCTCAGTGGGGGGAAAGATAGGCTGTATAAATTTGCTTCAAAATATTTCTCTGGAGTTTTGTGATATATAATTGCATACAGCTTATTGTTTTTAGAATAATAAAACAGATCACAAAACGAATCTATATCTTGAAAATAGAACGGAATCGAATCAGCCCTAGTCTTGTAGTTCATTGTTTGAGTGTCCACCTCATACAATTGCACATTACTATCATAAATGTCATTTCGAAATCCTAAAACATAAGCATTGCGGAGACTGTCAACAATCATCCCATTACCAAAGCAAATATGATGTAATCCATCTAATTCACCAAGCAGTTTATGCTCTCCTGTAAGCATGTTTACTTGGAATATATCATAATAATTTTGTGGCGATTGCTCTTGTAAGCCTGATTTACTACCATAGCCGCCTAATATCATTGCTTGCCCATCACCTATATAGCCAATGGAGCTTAAATAACGAGGATAAATATGGTCACTCAAGTCTATTTGTTTCCAGTCTCCAACATCCTCATTCAGTGGTTTTATAGACAATATTGAGTTATACTGAAACTTCCCATAACCCCCAAATGTTACCAGATTCTTATTTTTCCTATCAATCAGCCTATTATGATGTTCACCCAAAGACTTTGAATAATCGTTGACAACAGTCCATTCCTTTGACTCGAAATTGAATGTAAGAATATATGGTCCATCGGAATAAGAAATAAGTCTGTTGTCCAAATTATCGTAGATGATCAAACTTCCAGCACCTAAATAGGGGCGTCCTTTTTTGTAGTTTACTGTGTCTGTTCTATTATCGTCAATATGATACACATACATTCGCTTTCTGTCAGCAATAAAAACTCGTCCATTATCATCATCATAAGCTATTTGCTCATGCCAGTTATACAGCTTTATTGTTAATTCTTTATTCCATATGGTATGTTTATCTATACTCCAAATTCCATTGTTCACTTTGGCTACTTCTCCATATATGTTATCATAGGTCAAAGAATCGCAATGCTGGTTCAAGCTCCAATTTCTGAGAACATCGTCATCGTCTTTTATTTGCAAATTACAGATTTCCATAGGAGGGACATCCGTCGTATAAAAGTTTGTATGCCTATTCGCACCAAAGTATATTGCAACCTCTTTACCTTTCAATAACATATTATTTATACAGCTAAATTCACCAGATAGGTTGTCAATATTGTATTTTACTTTGTCTTTCTCTATTCGAACATCCACATGTAACCACTCAGCATTGAGAATATTGGGTGTAAAATCTAAATCATAAGAGCATTTACTGTCAACTCCTTCGTTCAGATTAAAATGAATTTTCTGATGTCTTCTGTTTACAATCATATCCATGCTAGTGGTATCATTGGATATGATACGAAAAACATATCCAAAAGCATCGCCTGGTACCCATTTAAATTTTACATCGAAACTCAAAGACATATTCCCCTTTACCCTTAAGTTCTTATTCGGATTTAAATCAAGTGAAGTACGCTTATCTTTATTTACATGTTTCGAATTGAACATTAATCCAGTAGGAAATGTATCTTTCATTTCTTGAGCAACAAGAGACAGCTCACCTAAAAAAAAGATAAGGGATGATATTATAAGAATTTTGTGTTGCTTGAAATTCATTTCTCAGATAAAGCAAAAGGTCATTTCTATTTCATGAACATTACTCACGAAGATAGTAATTTTTGAAATATCTTGAAATATCTTAGAAATTAATACCTATTTATAGGCTATTAATGAGCGCTATTAATAGTTCGGTTAATAGGTTGATTAACGGCACCCCACTATCTTTGAAATCGAATTTTTATGTAAAAGTAAAACCTTAAATGTTCATGAAAATGAGAAAAAAAGTAAACATGTATTTAATGTGTATTGGGATGTTATTCTCAATCTATGCTTTATCCAACTGCTCGGATAGCGACAAGGATAATTTAACAGGTATTAAAATAAGTCAAGGAGACATCACCATCAATGTAGGCGAAACCCTACAATTGGATACTGAAATCACGCCAGAGGGTGTCTCAGTGAGCAACATCACATGGTATACTAGTGATGTGGCGATAGCAACAGTGTCTAAAGATGGTAAAGTGACAGGGATTGGAATAGGCGATGTTGTTATCATAGCACGTACCTCATCTGGATTTCAAGGCTCAATCACAGCGACTGTGAGAGACAAAAGAGAGGAAATAGCAACAACCTACTCAGGAAAAGCCAAAATAGGTAGCAATACTTCAGGTATTGAAACTATAAACCTCGAATTTTTAGCTCAAAAAGAACAATTCAATATTCAGTTTAAGATCAATATTAATGGTCTAGAGTATAATGTATCTGGTGAAAATATTACTGTGAGCGAAAAAGAAGATGGCTCTTACGAGCTATTCGGTAATGTTATGGATAAAAATCAAGGGAAAGGGACAATTGCAGGAACAATATCAGAAAATGGAGTGATGGATGTTACAATCGAATTAAACAATACTAGTATTCTATTCAATGGACGTAAACCATATACCCATACAGCAATGTCATTCAATGTTTATTATACTGTAAAACCCGGCGACATAGCAGATTGGGATTACCGCAAAGCTGCAATAGTATCCATGATAAAGAAAGAGAAACCAACAACAATTGGAATGCAGGAAGTCAGAAAAAATCCACAGTTGAATTATTTCGACGCAGAACTGACAGATTATGCACGTATAGGTATAGGCCGCGATGGGGGCGAAGCCGGAGACTATTCTGCCATATACTATCGAAAAGACATACTAGAGGTGATTGAAACAGGTGATTTTTGGATGAGCGAAACACCTGATGTACCTAGCATAGGCTGGGATGCTAGTCACAGAAGGCTCACTACATGGGGGCGTTTCAAAGTGATTGGAACAGGAACAGAAGTCCTTATTTATAATACACATCTTGATCATAATGGAGTTATAGCAGTTGAAGAATCAATAAAAATGATGAAAGAACATGCTTTGACTCATCTGACAACCTCTACAAAATCGGTTTTGATGACAGGAGACTTCAATGAAGAATCTTTCAGTACAGCCTTTGCTCCATTCAATGGATTTCTTGGCGATTGTCGCGAAGACTCTCCAAAGACTGACCGAACTGCAACAACCAATAGTTGGGGAAACTTTACAGGAAAAGAAGAATCGCTAGATCATGTGTTTTACAGAAACTGTATCCCTGTAAGATTCAAAGTCCTAAATGATAGTTATGCTGGAATAGAAATCTTGTCTGACCATTACCCAATAAAAGCTGTTCTTGAGATTCCGGCTTGGGACGAGAATTGAGAATAAGTACTCAAAATATATTCTAAACAAATAAAGATAAACTATGAAAAAATGCAAAAACAAGGAAAAACGGATGGCATTTATTAGATCATGTATTCTGTTGATTGCACTTCTGTTTTTCTGCACCAACGTCAACTTTGCACAGGCTGGAGTTAGTAGCACAAAAGAGGTGAACCAGAAAGGTATAGTGATTACCGGTAAAGTAACCGATGGTACAACAAATGAAGAACTGATAGGGGTGACAGTGACCGTAAAAGGGGAGACCGGAGGTGTTATTACCGATCTTGAAGGGAATTATAGTATTTCGGTGCCTTATGCCGAAGCTACATTGGTTTTTTCTTACATCGGATTCCAACCTCAAACAGTGAAACTCTCAGGACAGACAACACTCAATGTAAAGCTGGTAGAAGACACTAAAGCATTGGAGGAGGTTGTGGTAGTTGGTTATACAACACAAAAAAGAGAAAATATAACAGGAGCTGTAGCCACCATTACCACCAAAGATTTAGTGCAAAGCCCTACTGCAAATATAAACAATGCTCTAGCCGGACGTTTACCGGGTCTGATCGTTAACCAATTTAGTGGTGGTGAACCAGGAGTAGATAAATCAGAACTTTTTATCAGAGGGAAAGCCACTTATGGTGATCAATCGCCAATAGTAATAGTAGATGGAGTAGAGCGTGATATGTCTTATCTATCAGCAGATGAGATAGAAACATTCACTATCCTAAAAGATGCAGCTTCTACTGCACCTTATGGTATCAGGGGTGCAAATGGGGTTATCGTAATTACTACTAAAAGGGGGCAAGCTTCTGAAAAAGCGACAGTTAATTTCAAAGCATCAGTAGGATTCAATAATGTTGTAAAAACGCCAAGTCTTTTAGGATCGGCCGATTATGCTATTTTGTATAACGAGGCATTATTCAATGATGCCAAAATGTTGGGGCAAGATGTAAATAGCTTGAAGCTATTTTCGGATGATGCTATCTCTAAATTCCGAAGAGCAAAAGGAGATAACTCCGATGGCTTTGGATACAATTGGGACTATTTCGATTATATGTTCAAGCCAGCAATGCAACAAAACTATAGCCTATCGGTGCGAGGCGGAACAGATAAAGTTCGTTATTTTGTGCTAGCTGGATACGGAAGTCAAGGAAGCAACTATGATCACACAGACTTATCCAAGTTCAACACTAGCCCTGGATTCAAGAAATATAATTTCAGATCGAATATTGATGTTGATATTACTGAAAAGTTTTGGGTAAAGCTAGATTTGGGAGCTCGTATAACAGATCGTACAAATATTGGTTCGGGAGCATCAAGATTGTCAAATTTGGCAATGACTCAACCTCCATATTTACCTATTGTGTTGGAACAAAATGACAACCAAGCGAATGTGGCATACTATGATAAGAATCCGAATGGAATGCTCTATGGTGATCAAATATATAGATTCAATCTATTGGGAGAACTAAGCAGAAGTGGTTATCACACCGAAAAAAACACTTATTTGGAAGGAAGTTTCTCTCTTGGTTATGATTTAGATTTTATCACCAATGGCTTAAAAATAGAAGGGATATTTTCTTACGATGCTAAGGAGAGGCAAAATATAAAACGCCAAGTACCAACTTACAAAGAGGGTTATAGAGAGTATCCTGGATATGCTACATTCAATCCTAACCCTGATGGGAGAGACATTTATATGATTCCGGGGTATTATCAGGGAGCATATAAAACTGGAAATAAGTATGAAAGCGATCAACCCGTAGAAAATGCATTAGACCAATCGGAGCCTCAAAATAGGACTTATTATCAAATAAAAATGTCATATGGGCAGTCGTTCAACAAGGTTCATAATGTTTTTGGGATGTTATTGGTCAACCAGTTCTCTGAGGGTAAATACAAAGACAGCAAAGTTAAACCAGAACACAGATATCAAGGTATAACAGGACAGTTCTCCTACAATTTCTCGAACAACTATTTTGCAGAATTCAACTTTGGATACAATGGGTCTGAGAATTTTGCACCTAGTAGACGATATGGATTTTTTCCAGCAGTATCTGGAGGATGGGTAATATCAAATGAATCATTCATGGAGAGAACTAACTCATGGATGGATTTCTTAAAAATTAGAGCATCTTATGGTCTGGTAGGGAATGACAAAATGAGCGATGATCAGCGATTTGCCTATCTCCAATTATATGAATCAGGAGGGGGTTATGATTTTGGTGAAGGTGGTTTTGGTACAAATCCTGGAGGATGGAAAGAGGGTAAGCTAGCCAATGAAAATGTAACATGGGAAAAGGCTAAAAAAATGAATTTAGGTCTGGATGCAACATTCCTAAAACAACGTCTTCGATTCTCATTCGATTATTTCCAAGAAGACCGATATGATATCTTGACTGTATTAAGTGATGATGACAAACTTGGGTTCCCTGACATTGTGGGTAAAGATGCTCCAATGATAAATTCAGGGCGAGTGAAAAATCATGGTGTAGAATTTGAACTTACATGGTCTGATAAAATAGGCAAGGATTTTCGATATTTTATAAAACCCAACCTAACATTTGCCCGAAACAAAGTTATAGAAATGAATGAGGTAAACTATACATATGGGTGGAGGCAAAAGACAGGAAAATCACTGGATGCAAATATGCTTTATGTGTTCGACCATTTTGTGAAAGACCAAGCAGAAGCTGATCGATTGAATGCAGCAGCATACCAACCTTGGGGGAGCCTTATACCTGGCGATGTGGTGTACCGAGACCTTGATGGTGATGGTAAAATCACAGATGAAAATGATAGAATGCAAATGGGATACTCTAGAAATCCAGAAATTCAGTTCGGGCTTCCTGTTACGCTATCGTACAAAGGATTTGACTTCAGTGTCTTATTTCAAGGGGCTGCACACTCAAGCTTACTGTTGAAGGATGCGGCAGTATACGATTTTCCGAACTACGACCAAGACAAAACGGGACGAGTAAGACCGTTACATCTGAATCGATGGACTCCAGAAACTGCCGAAACTGCAACCTATCCAGTATTGCACATGGGTGCACATCCAAACAATAAGAACTCGAATAGTAGTTTGTTTATGTATGATGCATCATATATACGACTGAAAAATATCGAATTAGGCTATACCTTACCTAAAAAGGCTATCAGATTTGCAGGTTTAAACAATGTTCGTTTCTATGCACAAGCTCAGAATATTATCACTTGGGATAGACTAGGCGAATTAGATGTTGACCCTGAAATGAAGAATGGATCAGGAGACTGGTATCCTATCCTAAAGGTGTTCAATTTTGGTGTAGATGTTACATTTTAATAAAAAAGACGAATTATGAAAATATCACAAAAAATATTGAGCTTGTTTTTTATGTCTGTACTAATATTGTTTGCATCATGTAGCGACTACCTAGACAGACAGCCTGACGAAGAGATCCCAGAATCAGAAACTTTTGCAAGTTATGAAAAAGTAAATAAGCTTGTAACTGACCTCTATTCAGAAACTAAAAAATGTAATAGTCCACTCACATGGCTTTCGCACTTCTCGTCTGCTGCTATAACAGACGAAGCTGAAGGTACAAATGTGGAGGGAAATATAACAAATCTCTATAACTCAGGAGCATGGTCGCCTACTAGCATACCTCAACCCAATCAGGATATGTTTTGGAAAGGACTCTACTCAACCATACGTAAGGCAAACAAGATATTGGAAGGAGTGAAAAAATATAGCACTCCTGACAATCCGGCAAATCCTGGTGATTTGGATCGAAGAATAGGAGAAGTATATTTTATACGAGGATATTTACATTATTTATTGGTACGTATGTATGGAGAGGTTCCATATATAGACTACGTTATCAACGCTGATCATGACATGTCCACACTTAAACAAGAATCTGTGCATTCGGTAATTGGAAAAATAGTGAGGGATGCAGAGGAAGGTAAAAACAGACTTCCAGTACGACACACTACACTCGATTTCGGAAGAGCCGATCATGGAGCTTGTTTAGGTCTTATAGCTATAGCTAGATGGATGTCTGCAACCCCCTTGTATAACGGAGCAACAAGCAATGGCTATATAGGAAAACGAATCTTTGAGAATGAATATACATACGATATTCAACGATGGATTGCGGCTCGCGATGCCTCTAAAGCTGTTCTTGATTTGCTAGACGATAGTGGTGCCAAACGATATAGCTTGTATGATATGTATGACGGTAATGACTATAAAGACAGTGGCGATCAAGATACAAATGGATCTACAGTCTATCGTAGACTTTGGAAAATGTTTTATGATGATATAGCATTTAAGAATGAATATGTTTGGTTTATTACTAAACATAAAAATCAGGGATGGTTTGGCGACGTATATCCACCAAGTAGAGGTGGGGGAGCTCGCCAACAGCCGGTGCAAGAGCAAGTAGATGAATACGAATATATTGCTCCCGACGGATATGGTTATCCTGTATATTCGAGTAGAGCTACGTTGGATGGATATAATGATGAGAACCCTTATCTGTCGGTGAAGCGAGATCCTCGTTTTTATCGGGATATTATTTTTCATGGTGCAAAATTCAGAGATGGCGATAACAGACCTTCAACTCTGACAACTGCTACCGGAAAAGATCAGATTGGAGCCAGTAACGCAACTACTACAGGCTATTACATCCGAAAATATCTGAACGAAGCATACAATAAAAGTGGAAATATCTCTATTTCAGCACCTCCAATTTGGCGTTTACCCGACTTTATATACATATACGCAGAAGCGGTAAATGAGGTGTCGGGACCAAACAATGAAATATACGATATGATAAATCTAGTGAGAAGCAGATCATTTATGGTACCAATGCCTCCTGCTTGCAAAACAGATAAAGATTTGATGCGGGAATACATATACCGTGAACGTAGGGTTGAGTTTTTCTACGAAAATAAAAGAGCTTTCGACGCTAGGTTGTATTTAGAACCATCAAGTATAAAAGAATTGAATCGTGAAAGCAGGTGGGTCTCTGCCGGTACGGATAATACAAAACGATCACAAAATTATTGGATGCAGTACAATGAACCTTATCCTAAATGTCAAAGAATGATCAATGGCATGCGACCAGTAGAGGATTCTAATGGAGAGATAAACATAGATGGCAAGAAATATAAAATGGAGCGTTTTTGTGTAGAAACACGTGCTTTCTCGGCTCCTACTCATTACTATTGGCCAATAACTCAATCAGAACTGCAAAGATCTAGTGGACTAAAACAGAACCCTGGATGGTAATTGAGATAAGAACAAAACAAGAAAATCAAAACATAATTAAAATGAGACGAATTTTAATATCTTTTGTAATATTATTTGCAAGTACGGCAACAGTTTTTGGACAGAAGGATGATAACATTTTGCCCAATTGGGCTATGGGAGGCTTTGTGCGTCCTGAAGGTAAAAATCCGGTAATAAGCCCGGATGCAACATACAAGATATTTTGTCCTATGTGGAATGACTCCATCGCTTGGGAAGAGAGCGATACATTCAATCCAGCGGCTGTAGTAAAGGACAATAAAATATATGTACTTTACAGAGCCGAAGATAATACCCATCCGGCCTTAGGACAACGAACTTCTCGTATCGGTTTGGCCGAAAGTAGAGATGGAATTACAATGAAACGTCGCTCCACACCGGTATTGGCTCCGGAAGCTGATTGTTACAAGGAGTATGAGTGGCGTGGAGGCTGTGAAGATCCGCGTGTAGCAGTAACAGAAGACGGCCTCTACGTAATGTATTATACAGGTTGGAATAGAAATAAGGCTCGTTTGTGTGTAGCAACATCGCGCGACCTGGTAAACTGGGAAAAACATGGACTTGCTTTTGAAAAAGCCTACAATGGACGTTTTCAACACCAAGCAAGTAAGTCTGCATCTATTGTAACATCTGTAAAAAATGGTAAACAGGTGATAACTAAAGTGAATGGGAAATATGTTATGTATTGGGGCGAAAAATGGATCAATGTAGCAACATCAGACGATCTTATTAATTGGACACCACAAGTTGACGAAAAGGGTAATCTCAAATTTATCGTGACTCCACGCGATGGTTATTTCGATAGTGGTCTTACTGAATGCGGACCTCCTGCTGTAATGACAGACAAAGGTATATTGTTGCTGTATAATGGCAAAAATCGTTCAGATGAAAAAAGAGATCCTCGATTCAATGCAGGTACGTACAGCGCCGGACAAATTCTGTTCGACAAAAAAGACCCTTATAAAGTAAAAGAACGTCTAGATGTTCCATTTTTCAAGCCAATGGCCGATTTCGAAAAAAGTGGACAGTATAGAGATGGTACAGTTTTTATAGAAGGATTAGCGTACTTCAAAAATAAATGGTATCTGTATTATGGCTGTGCCGACTCGATGGTAGGTGTGGCAATCTACGACCCGGCGAAGAAAACTCCTGGAGATCCTGTGAATTAGAAAATATTTATTAAGAAATAATACAAATGAAAAATATATTATATATTAAATTATTGGTTGTTGGGCTGTTGTGTTCAATGATATCATGTAGTGACGATACAGTAGATCCGGGAACAGGTCCCGTATCAGGAATTGCTCCGGAGGCAGTGTCTGTACTAAACTCACCTAGTAATGACTCTCTATTTGTATTAGATAGAGAGAAGGAAAATATCGTTTTCAGATGGGATAAGGTCAAAGATAACGGAGGCGGTGTTGTTAGCTACGAAGTAGTGTTTGACAAACAAGGGGGAGACTTCTCTAATCCATTGGCAACGATAAGTGCAGACTCTAAAGGGTTCTCAAATGCCGCAACGCTTACACAAGACCAATTGAACAATGTGGCAGAACTTGCAGGTGTGGCAGTTGACGCTACAGGGTCATTAATCTGGACAGTACGAACATCTAATGGAACTAAATATACACTAGGTACTGTTAGTAATACCACAAAGGTAACACGAATGCAACCCTTGGAGATTGCTCTGATAAGCCCAGACGATGATGCAGTGTTGGCATTAAGTAGTGCAGGGGCTAATGTGATATTCTCATGGACTGCTATTCCAGTGAATACAGGGGAAACAATTAGCTACTCATTATTGTTAGATGAAAAAGGTAACGATTTCTCAAATCCACTAGTGGTAATAGAGTCAGAGGCTAATGGTACTGCTACCCAGACTAATATCACCCAGTTGAAGATGGATGATTATGTCGGATATGCTAGCTTACAAGCAGGCGAAGCAGGGGATTTCATTTGGACTGTGAGATGGATAATAAAAAGAACAGATGGTACAAGTGAGGAAAAAGTGAGTACCAACGTGAGAGACTTGAACATAACCCGCATCCCAGATGGCGAAAGATATCCTACTCAGTTGTTTGCTTATGGTAGTGCAACAGAAGTGGGAGGAGCTGGCGTAGAGAAATTAAATTTCATGAATGCTTTTTCTATAACTGGAGTGGAGAATGTAGTGCATGACCCAGCAAACAGACCAGATGGGAATAAAACAATGATGCTAAACAAGGAGATATATGTATTTGAAATATATACAAAACTTGTGGCTGGAGAATTGTTCTTGACTGACGAAAACAACGCCTCATATGTATTAGATTTTGCTCAAAACAAAATATTATTACAACAAGGAGCTACAACTGTTACCTCAGCTGAGGAGGGTATTTATAGAATAAAACTCGATTTTCAGGCTAAAACTTTAGAGATGGTAGAAATCTATTCAATCAATTTTCATAGCATGAACAATAACAATCAGGCTCCTGCTTATCCTCAAGAATTGACTTATCAAGGGAAAGGGACATGGAAAATTGTAGGTGCAGAGATACCTCTAAGGTCTAATATGACAGCTCGTTATAAATTCTGGGTAGAAAGTAGTGATGTGAACAAAGTAAGATGTTTCTCAAGTATAATGGATAATCCACATGAGAAAAGTGCTGTGAACTATGAAACGAAGTTCCAGTATTTGGTAGAAATTGGTAAAGATGATTATATGGATCCTAGTTCTCCTATCTATTCATCGAAGGGCGATAATTGGGATATCTATTTGTATTCATTCCGCCCATGTGATGCCAAAGGCGATTTTACGAATAGCCAGAGATATGGAGATGTAGTTGTGTATATGGATGGAACTCATACGCCTACAGGGCAACCAACACATACCATATTGAACTCGCGAGATGTTAAATAATTTTTTTTTAATATTCTAAATTCATAACTATTATGGAGTGGAGTTCTCTGACAATCTTGATTGGAAAGGGAACTTCACTTTTATGTAACCAAAATATCATGAAAAAGCATTCAAGTATATATATATCAATAGTATGCTGTATTCTATTTGCTGTTATTTACACTCCAAACATGTATGCTCAGACAAATAAGGAAAAATTGAAAGTAAAACAGTTGTTACAATCAGAATATTTTGAACATTTATATTCAAGAACATATTATAGCCTTGTTGACAGAATGGACTCTGATGGCTATTTACCCGAATCATTAACTCGTGCTTATCCTGCAATGTTTCCACGTACAACAGGGCCTTTTGTTTTCATGCTTATGGAAACAAATAAATTGCAAGAGGCCGAACAAACAATAGATTTTGTATTAAAAGCAATAGATGCTAATGAGATGGAACGTATTCCTCGCATTATAGGCAAAAATAATAAAGGATACACTATTGTAGACGATCAGCATCAAATAGATGGGCAGGCACATGTTATTTTAGCTTGGGCTAGGCTTGCAGTTAAAAGAGGTAATACAAAATTTGAAGATCGTACATGGAAACAAATGCGAGCATTGATGCGTCGAACTTGCGATCGAACATGTTTTCAGTATGGTAATGACAAAGAACCTACCCGCCCTTGTTTGGTAAAGAATGTCGATTTTGAACATTCGAGAGACGGAAGAGCTTGGGATACATGGGATTTGCTCACACAGAGCTTTGTTGGAGCATCGCTCGAGGAAATGATAAAAATAGCCGAGCGAAGAGGGGATAAAGACGTGGCGGAAGATTGGAAAAAGAAATTGGATATATTGAAAAAAGGAATAAGTAGACAACTCGTAATCGAACGTTTCGGAAAGCCAACCTATCTGGAAATGCTGCAACAGACACCCAATGGCAGAGAGCCTCTATACGGTATGGGATGGGTATGTCTATCTCCTATTGCTGCCGGATGGGAGGCTATGGATCGTCAGGTGATGGTGAACACAGTGGATGTCATGGAAAAATTATATTTGAAAAAAAGTCACGGAGTAATATGGATGCCTACCGATGGATATACACAAGGTCGATTTTCGAACGAAATGATAGGCAAAGGAATAGGATGGGAAATTGATTTTGCAAACACAGAGAAACGATATGGCAGAATTGTCGAAATACTGGAAATGATAGAAAAAGTAAATGCCAATAATCCCATTTACATGGAAGGAGCTTGGCTCGAAGGAAATAATATAAGAATCAATAAACAGATTACAGATGAAGATCTCTTGGACAAAATGGAAACATCTGTATGGAAAGTGAAAGATGCTGGTAACGGAGAGCAAACGGCATGGTGGTGTTGGGCTATGGCACGACTTCGCAAAGCTGTAGATTTATCGGCACTTCCCAAACGAATAAAGAACCAGAAAAACTAAAAATGATAATGAAGAATATAATTATATATATAAGCCTTCTTGTATTTACAGTCAGTATAACTGCTCAGAATAAAAAAACAGAACCCGTAGATCATGTTAGTACGCTTGTGGGCACTTTCTCGAAACGAGAATTATCGACAGGAAATACATATCCTGCTATAGCTATGCCTTGGGGAATGAATTTTTGGACACCTCAAACCGGAAAAATGGGAAATGGGTGGGGGTATACCTACACTGCCGACAAAATAAGAGGATTTAAACAGACACACCAACCGAGTCCTTGGATGAATGATTATGGTCAGTTTGCAATAATGCCTGTAACTAACAAAGTGGTATTCAATGAGGATGATCGTGCCAGTTGGTTTAGTCACAAGGCCGAAATAGTGCAACCACACTATTATAGCGTCTACTTGGCAGATCATGATGTGACAACAGAAATAACGCCCACCGAACGAGCTGCAATGTTTCGTTTTACATTTCCCGAAACAGACAAGTCTTATATTATTGTCGATGCTTTCGACAAAGGATCTTACATAAAGATTATACCCGAAGAAAATAAAATAATAGGCTATACTACAAAGAATTCGGGAGGAGTTCCAGACAATTTCAAGAACTATTTTGTAATAAAATTTGATAAAGCATTCGCATATATCAGTGCTGTAGATGGTAAAGAGATTAAGGAGAACTTGCTAGAAGTGGAAGCAGATCATACAGGTGCCATTATAGGCTTCACAACTAAGAAGGGAGAGCAAGTACATGCTCGTGTTGCATCCTCCTTCATCAGCCACGAGCAAGCCGAAATAAATCTCAAAGAATTGAAACGTGACTCGTTTGACACAATAGTAAACAATGGACGCAAAGTCTGGAATAATATTTTAGGACGTATAGAAATAGAGGATGAGAATATTGACAATTTAAGAACTTTCTATTCTTGTTTTTACAGAACAGTTTTATTTCCTCGCTCGTTTTACGAAATAAATAAAGATGGAAAAGTAATGCATTATAGTCCATACAATGGCCAGATATTGCCCGGATATATGTTTGCCGATACCGGTTTTTGGGATACATTCCGAAGCCTATTCCCATTTCTAAATCTGATGTTCCCTTCGATGAATGAAAAAATGCAAGAAGGATTAGTGAATGCCTACAAAGAAAGCGGCTTTCTGCCCGAATGGTCTAGTCCGGGACACAGAGCTATAATGATAGGCAATAATTCTACATCTGTAGTTGCTGATGCATATGTGAAAGGTTTGCGAGGCTACGATATTCAAACTCTGTGGCAAGCGTTGAAACATGGAGCAAATAGTGTACATCCAACTATACACGCATCGGGACGAACAGGATTTGAACTGTATAATCAGTATGGATATATTCCATCAGATAAAAGTATTAGCCAGAATGTAGCTCGTACACTTGAATATGCCTACAATGACTGGACAATATATACACTAGGTAAAAAACTAGGTAAACCAGTTAAAGAAATAGAAGTATATGCAAAACATGCGATGAATTATAAAAATCTATTCGACCCTCAACACAATCTTATGCGGCCCAAATTGGCTGATGGTTCTTTTAAATCGCCATTTAAACCTACCGATTGGAGTGTTGATTATACAGAAGGCAATAGCTGGCATTATAGCTGGTCGGTATTTCACGATCCGCAAGGATTGGTAGAGTTGATGGGAGGAAAAGATATATTCAACAATATGCTCGACTCTGTTTTCATTGTACCTGGATATATGGGAATGGAAAGCCGTAGAATGATTCATGAAATGCGCGAAATGCAGGTTGTAAATATGGGGCAGTATGCACATGGAAACCAACCAATACAGCACATGATATATTTATACAACTATTCTGGTCAACCGTGGAAAACACAATATTGGTCGCGTGTGGTTATGGATAAACTATACAATGCCAATCCGGATGGATACTGTGGAGATGAGGATAATGGGCAAACTTCGGCATGGTATGTTTTCTCTGCACTTGGTATGTATACTGTTTGTCCGGGCACAGACGAATATATAATAGGATCTCCATTATTTGATAAAGTGAGAATAAAATTAGAGAACGGAAAACAGATAAATATCTTGGCAAACAACAATAGTAAAAACAACTGCTATGTACGATCAATTTCTGTAGATGGAAAAGAACATTCAAAAAATTATTTTACCCATTCTTCATTAACCAATGGAGCAGATATCAGGTTTGAAATGTCAAGTACCGCAAATAAATTCAGAGGTATAGATGAATTTGATTTTCCTTATTCTTTCTCCGCAGATCTCAAAAAGAATGACCTTAAATTATACAATAAACTAAAGTGATGATGATTAGATTCGGATATATATACATAATTGCATTATTCTTATCAATAGGTCTCAATGGATATGCACTCAATATGCCCTGCGACAATACACGAGTGAATGCAAAATACGTAAAAACAAATCGGCCTTCCCAAAGCAAGCGTCTATTTGTTTCAAAAACGATAGATAGTGAAATTGTACGCATAAAAAGTATGCTCACAAATGATAAGTTGGCATGGATGTTCGAAAACTGTTTTCCAAATACATTAGATACAACTGTACGTTTCAGAATGCTAAACGGCAAGCCCGATACTAGCGTCTACACAGGAGATATTCATGCCATGTGGCTTCGCGATTCGGGTGCACAAGTATACCCCTACATTGCATTTGCCAACAGAGACGAGCATCTTAAGAAAATGCTTACTGGAGTTATATTACGTCAGTTTAATAGTATAAATATTGACCCATATGCCAACGCATTCTATACAGATACGGATGAAGTCGGTAAATGGAAAGATGATATTACTGCCATGAAGCCTGGTGTTCATGAGCGAAAGTGGGAGATAGATTCCCTTTGCTATCCAATTCGTTTAGCATATCAATACTGGATAACAACTGGCGACACAAGTGTATTTGGAGAAGAATGGATCAAAGCTGTAGAAAATATATTGAAAACATTTACCGAACAGCAACAAAAAGACACTATTAATCATTACACATTTCAACGTAAGACAGAGCGCGCTCTAGATACAGTATGCAATGACGGCAAAGGGTCACCTGTGAAGCCAGTCGGGTTGATAGCTTCTGCATTTCGTCCATCCGACGATGCCACTACGTTTCAATTTTTAATACCATCCAACTTTTTTGCTGTAACATCACTACACAAAGCTGCCGAAATTGTCAATACCGTAAATAAGAAAAAAGAATTGGCATCTAAATGTCTCGATCTGGCACAGGAAGTTGAATTGGCGCTCAAAAAGTATGCAGTGTATAAACATCCTCAATTTGGGAAAGTATATGCTTACGAGGTAGATGGCTTTGGTAATCATCATCTTATGGATGATGCGAATGTTCCAAGCTTGTTAGCTATGCCATATTTGGGAGATGTGGATGTAAATGATCCTATATATCAGAATACACGTAAGCTGGTTTGGAGCGAAAATAATCCTTATTTTTTTAAAGGATTGGCAGCCGAAGGTATTGGAGGTCCACATATAGGATATGATATGATCTGGCCAATGAGCATTATGATGAAAGCGTTTACAAGCGAAGACGAAAAAGAGATTAAATGGTGTATAGAGACTCTTATCAGAACCGATGCAGGAACAGGCTTTATTCACGAATCGTTTAATAAAAATAATCCGGAAGATTTTACTCGAGCTTGGTTTGCGTGGCAAAACTCTCTATTTGGAGAGTTAATCATAAAACAAATTGAAGAGGGGCGATTAAATCTACTGAATAGTATAACAATTGAGTAACTGCATAGGTATGAAAAAAATATTGATTGTAAGTTTAATTTTTGCTTGGATGCAAGGTGTGATTCTCAATGCTCAAAATCTGGATTCTCCAGATGGAAACCTGACATTGAAAGTTGATATAAATACTGATGGAATCCCAACATATTCTCTGAAATTCAAAAACAAAGAGATAATAAAAGAGAGTAAGCTCGGATACGAATTGGTTGAAGGGAGTTCGCTATCCAAAGATTTTGAATTAGTTGATAATCGAAAAACTCACTTTGCTGAAACATGGACTCCTGTGTGGGGAGAAGAAAAGGAAATTAGAAATCACTACAACGAACTAATGGTAAGTCTAAGGCAGAAGCAGACTAATCGTAAAATGAATATTTGTTTTAGGCTATTCAACGATGGTTTAGGTTTTAGGTATGAATTTCCTATGCAAAATGAATTAAAGTATTTTGTAATAAAAGAAGAGAATACTGAGTTTAGAATGACGTCAGATCATATAGCTTATTGGATTCCTGGAGATTATTGCACACAGGAATATGCTTATACAAAATCACGTATGTCTCAAATTAAAGAGCTTACACCCAAAGCCGTTGATTATGTAAATATTTCGACACACCTTATTCAGGCTCCGGCTGTTCAAACAGCTTTGCTCCTAAAAACAGATGATGGACTTTATATCCATTTGCACGAGGCGGCTTTGTACGATTATCCCTGTATGCACCTATCTCTTGACGAGCAAACAATGACCTTTAGGTCGCATCTGACACCCGATGCAGTAGGTTATAAAGGTACTTTGCAAGCTCCTTCTCGCTCTCCCTGGCGTACAATCATTGTGGGAGAAACTGGAGCGGATATATTAGCTTCACGTATAACTCTAAATCTGAACGAACCTTGTATTATCGAAGATACATCTTGGATTAAACCAACAAAATATATAGGCGTTTGGTGGGAAATGATAGCCGGAGGAAAATCGTGGCATTATACAGATGATCTACCAACAACCATACTTGGTAAAACCGATTATACAAAAACAAAACCGAATGACAAACATGCTGCGAATACAAACAATGTGAAGCGATATATCGATTTTGCATCATCACATGGATTTGACGGGGTGTTGGTTGAAGGTTGGAACGTTGGATGGGAAGATTGGGTTGGAAATAGAAAAGACTATGTTTTTGATTTTGTTACTCCCTATCCCGACTTTGATGTCGAAGAACTGAAACGCTATGCTAACCTAAAGGGTGTTAAAATGATTATGCATCACGAGACTTCATCTGCGGTTCGCAACTACGAACGTCAGCTTGACACAGCTTTTCAATTTATGAAGCGGTATGATTATGATATTGTAAAAACAGGCTATGTAGGTCAGATTGTACCCTTGGGAAACCATCATTATAGTCAGCCAATTGTTAATCATTTTCAGCATGTTGTAGAAAAAGCTGCAAAATATAAGATAATGATCAATGCTCATGAAGCCATTCGTCCTACAGGGATATGCCGTACTTACCCCAATTTGATTGGTAACGAATCGGCTCGAGGAACAGAGTTTCAGGCAAATATACCTTTGGGGCATACAACTATTTTGCCTTTCACTAGGCTTGTTGGTGGACCAATGGATTATACGCCTGGCATTTTCGAACTTGATATATCAAAGATAAATCCAACTTTGAATAGAAAAATGAAATCGACTATAACCAATCAGTTAGCACTATATATTACGATGTATAGTCCTTTACAAATGGCGGCCGATTATCCTGAAAACTATGAGCGATTCTTAGATGCTTTCCAGTTTATCAAAGAAGTTCCGGTGGAGTGGGATAAATCCATATATCTAGAAGCAGAACCATACGAATATTTAACCATAGCACGTAAAGAAAAAAATTCTAACAATTGGTTTGTTGGAGGTACTACAGCCGATAAACCTCATGTAGCGACTATAAGATTCAATTTTTTGGATACTGATAAAACTTACATCGCAACCATATATGCAGATGCTAAAAACACCAACTACATATCCAACCCTTATGGATATACAGTAAGGAAAGTATTGGTAACTAAAAACTCAAAGTTATCTCAATCTGTAGCGGTTGGAAGCGGTTTTGCAATCAGCCTGTTTGAAGTAAAAGACAAGACTCAGACAAAGGGTTTGAAAAGACTATAATTAATATGAATTAAAGCCTAAAATATAGAAATATGTCATTTAAGAATCATTTATTAAAATCAAGATTCCCATTATGGGGAATAATTTTGCTTATTGCAGCATTGTATAGCACAATTATTGTGTCTTGCAAAAAAGAAGAAAAGCCGTTAACGGCAACAAATCTTATACAATATGTAGACCCTTATATAGGATCAGATTATCATGGTCATGTATTTGTGGGTACAAGCGTTCCTTTTGGAATGGTACAGCTCGGTCCGAACAATATATATAAAGGTTGGGACTGGTGTTCGGGATACCATTACAGTGACAGTATCGTTATCGGATTTTCGCATACACACCTAAGTGGAACAGGAAGCACCGATTTAGGCGATGTGTTAATTATGCCATTGAATGAAATACAAACAGAAAGAGGCAATCAGGATGACATAACTAATGGTTATGCATCGAAATACTCACATGATAACGAAGTCGTAAAACCAAACTATTACTCACTATTATTAGATAAGTATAACATCAAAGCAGAACTAACAACTACCGAACGTGTAGGATTTCACAAATATACGTATCCCAAAGGAAAACCAGCATCGATACTTATCGACCTTAAAGAAGGCATACGTCACAATGCTTATGAAGCATATGTGAAAAAACTGGACGATTATACCATTCAGGGATATCGCTATATAAAAGGTTGGGGCAAATCGTCTCGCAGGGTATATTTCGTGCTTAAGTCAGATAAAAAGATAGAACAATTTACTGCATATAGCGACAACACGCCCAAACATGGCGATCAGTTGAGAGCTGATGTTGTAAAATCGGTACTAACATTTGGGGATGTGGATGAGGTAAAATTGAAAGTTGCTATTTCGTCCGTTAGTTGCGACAATGCGTTGTTGAATCTAGAATCGGAACTTAACCATTGGGATTTTGATAAGATAGTGGCTGAAAGTGCCACCAAATGGGAGCAGCAATTGGCAAAAATGCAAATAGAAACAGAGAATGAAGCTGATAAACGTATTTTCTACACGGCACAATATCATACTCTACTAGCACCTATGCTCTACTGCGATGTGAATGGCGAATATAGAGGAATTGATGACTTGATATACAAAACTGACCGTAAAAATTATAGCACATTTTCACTTTGGGATACATACCGTGCCTTACATCCTCTGATAACAATAACTCAAGAGGATATGGTTGACGATATGGTAAACTCTATGCTCTCGATATATGATCAGCAGGGCAAATTACCTATTTGGACACTAATGGGTGGCGAAACGCATACAATGGTTGGACACAGCTCAGTACCAGTATTGGCTGATGCTTACATCAAAGGGTTTACAGGTTTTGACAAAACAAGAGCATTCACAGCTATCAAGAATTCGATGTTAAGCGACTATAGGGGGTTAGCCTATATACAATCGCAAGAGTATATTCCATCGGACAAGGAAGGTGAGTCGGTGGCTAAAGCCTTAGAGTATGCAATAGCAGATGGCTCGGCAGCACTATTTGCACAGAAGTTGGGGGATGCAAATGGCATTGATCTATTTGGCAAAAGAGCTAAGTATTACAAGCATTATTGGGATTCTGAATCTAAGTTTTTCAGAGGGAAAACCTCTGAAGGTAAGTGGCGTGAAGCATTTGACCCTTTCCGATCGGCTCATCGTGGCGATGATTATTGTGAGGGTACAGCATGGCAATATATTTGGCTTGTGCCACACGATGTATATGGCTTGATCTCGTTGTTCGATTCGGAAGACGATTTTGTAAAAAAACTCGACAATTTATTTGAGCAAGGAGGTCTTACTGGTGACGATATCTCTCCCGACATTTCAGGATTGATTGGTCAGTATGCACACGGCAATGAACCTGGACACCATACATTATACTTATATCCATTTGCTGGTCAACAATGGAAAACTGCGGAGAAAGTGAGATATGTAATGGATAAGTTTTATACCGATAAACCCGACGGGATTATCGGAAATGAAGATTGCGGACAAATGTCAGCATGGTATTTGCTTTCTGCTATGGGAATGTATCAAGTAAATCCTAGCAACGGAATATTTGTTTTTGGAAGCCCTAAATTCGATAAAGTAAGTGTAAAGACTAGAGGCAATAACACTTTTGTAATAGAAGCAGAAAACAACAGTAATAAAAATATATATATACAAGAAGTATATCTAAATGGAGAGCCGTATACAAAAAGCTATATAAACTACAACGATATAATAAAAGGAGGAACTCTCAAATTTATTATGGGAGATACACCAAATAAAGATTTTGGATCGGCAAAAGAGGACAGACCATTGTAATATATATCAAAAATATAAATAACATGAAAAGAACAATTCTCGTTACTATATTGATGTCACTATGTGCATACTTTTTTGCTCAAGACATTACTGTAGGAACATACAATGTAAGATACTACAATAATCATGATTCTATTGATGGCAATGGTTGGGATCAAAGGCATAAAGTTATAATATCCATCATCAATAATAATGAATTTGATATTCTTGGCACTCAAGAAGTGAGACATAACCAACTGCTCGACCTGAACAAGGGTTTGCCCGACTATGATTATGTTGGTATAGGCAGAGACGATGGTAAAACAGCAGGTGAATATGCTGCTATATTCTACAAAAAAACAAAATTTGATCTGGTAGACTCTGGTCACTTTTGGTTAGCCGAAGATACATCAAAACCAAACAAAGGATGGGATGCTTCCCATATACGTATCTGTACATGGGCTCGTCTATGGGATAAGAAGAAGCGAAAGACTATATACTTTTTCAATCTTCATATGGATCATAAAGGTAAAATTGCAATACAAAAGAGTACCGATTTAGTTCTTGATAAAATAAAATCGATAGCAAAGAAAGATGCGGTGGTGTTAACTGGTGATTTTAATTTCGATCAGATACACAGATGTTATGCTAAGATAAATAACTCGGGAATATTAACAGATTCTTATAACGTAGCAAAAAAAAGACATGCTCCCAATGGCACGGTTAACCATTTTCGTCCCGATGTTAAAACCAATGAACGAATCGATCACCTCTTTGTTTCGCAAAATATAGATATTCTCAAATATTCGGTTATAACAGATACTTATCTGGCAAATAAAACCGATGGCAAAATAATTGAAATTTCTGATAATTCATCAATAATTTCAATTGACGCTAATATAAAAGTTCCATCCGATCATTATCCTGTAAAAATAGATTTTAATTATAAATAATATCATGAAAATAAAAACATTAATAATACTGGTACTTCTAATACCAGTATCCGGAAAATCTTACTCACAGCATTCTATTGAATACAATAGGAATTATATTGTAAGTAAGTTGAATTCGAATGAGCTTAACAATCTGTATTCAAATACATATTATTCGGTATTAGACAGGCTTGATAGTGACGGGTATTTTCCCGAATCGATAATAGAAGGAACAACATATCCGGGAATGTATCCGCGCACAATCGGTGCTTTAATTCTCCTCTTTATAGAAACCGGACGATACGAAGAAGCCGAACGTTCGCTTAAATGCTTGTTGGATTTTATGAAGAATAAGGGATTGTATTACGTTCCACATGTAGTAAACAAGGAAAATGGCAAGCTTATTTTAGAGGATGATATTTTTCAGATAGATGCTCAGGCTCATATAATATTAGGATGGTCACGTCTGGCTTTGGAAGGCAAAAACAAAGAATTTATCGATACCAGCTGGCTTCAGGTTGCAGAGTTGATGGACAAAACTTGCGACCGCGGCAATTTGCTTTACAGCAGATGGTCGGGCGCACCCAAACTTGTTCTTAATACTGCTTTCGAACACTCTCGCGAAGGGCATTACTGGGTTACTTACGACCTTCTTACTCAAAGCTTTGTAGGTGCAGCATTGGACAATATGATAAAACTTGCAAAATTAAGAAATGACAATACTCACGCAAAACATTGGGACGAAAAACTTAGGATATTGAGTGAAGGTATAAATAATAATATGCTGCTGGAAAGAGATGGTAAGCAAACCTACATAGAAATGTTGATACCCAATGGCAACGGAGGTAATAAATATACCGGTATGGGATGGGTCAATTTTTCACCTGTTGCAGCAGGATGGCAGTGTATGGATCAGCAGGTTTTAGTAAATACTGTAGATTATATGGAGAAAAATTATTTGCAAAGTACCAATGGTATATACTGGATGCCTACCGATATTTTCCCTGATGGAAAATTTGTAAATGAAGTAGTGGGCAAAGGTATTGGGTGGCAACTGGATTTTGCTCGCATCACTGATAATAATAAGCGTATTTATGAAATCCTAGACCTTATAGATGTTTCGAACAAAGGCAGTAGGGTATATATGGAATTTGCATGGCTCGATGGTAATGGATATAAACGTAATACACGCATTACCAATGAAGATGTATTAGGAAAGATGAAAGATTTAAAATGGAAAATGAGGGAGGCTGGCAATGGAGAACAGAATGTTTGGTTTTGTTGGGCGATAGCAAGATTGAGAAAAAGTATGGGTCTTAACGCCGAACCTAAAAGAATATAGGCAGTAAGTAGATGGATAGAGAAGAATAAAAAGTTGCAATAGTCAGTTTTTTATCTGCAACAATAGGATATGGTACTTATTATGTTTGCAGGTTCAGTATAAATATTATAAAGAAAGCTCTGGTAGATTCAATTATACTTACCGAAATAGAACTAGGATTGGTAGGTTTAACTTTATTTTTCAGTTATGCTGGGCTTCTCTCACTTATATTGGGGTATTTGCCATACGGTTTTGTGAGTTCAAACCATAATATTAGAGGCTCTGACTTGTATATAATAATTGAAAAAGG
>DHNQ01000022.1:40282-40617 GCA_002409595.1 Dysgonomonas sp. UBA5412 | reverse complement strand
TCGGCAAAATCTTTCAAACGTCCAGAGTGGCAGAAATATTTATCCAACCTACGCAAGACAAAGAACAACAAAGCGGGGTCAATAATATTATTTACCAAATGGGATAGGTTCAGTAGGAACGCAGGGGATGCATACCAAATGATTAACCAGTTACGGACACATGGCGTTGAGCCTGTTGCGATAGAACAGCCCTTAGACCTTACCATTCCCGAAAATAAAATCATGCTTGCGTTCTATCTCGCTTCACCGGAAGTTGAGAACGACAGGCGTGCATTAAATGTCTTTCACGGAATGCGCAGGGCGAAAAAAGAGGGGCGGTATATGGGTACTGCTCC
>DHNQ01000022.1:39761-40033 GCA_002409595.1 Dysgonomonas sp. UBA5412 | reverse complement strand
GAACAGATATGGAAAATGGTTCGGGAGAAAGCCGATGGAAAAGGTCGGTTCAGCAAAAATAACTTTTGGGTAGCCGTCCGAAACCCCTTGTACTGTGGCAAAATATTCATTCCTCCCTACAAAGAGGAAAAGGGATATTTTGTCAAAGGACAGCATGAGCCATTAATCAGCGAAAAGACCTTTGCGGATGTACAGGATATACTCGATGGGAGAAAGAGGATTGTAAAGCCTAAAATCGTGGCTATGGACAATCTACCGCTTAGAGGGTTTAT
>DHNQ01000022.1:39223-39540 GCA_002409595.1 Dysgonomonas sp. UBA5412 | reverse complement strand
AAGATGGGCAATTACTATTACTACTATCATTGCACTTCCTCCTGCGGAGTACGGTTCAAAGCCGAAACCGCCAATGAGGCTTTCCTAAAGCAATTACGGTATATGTCGCCAAAAGAGGGTATGGTCGATGTTTTTATCGAAGCCTTTATAAAAGACTTCAATAACAAGACCAAAGCCCAAAACACGGAACGGGCAAATATCATAGGTGAGATTGATGCGTTGAACAAACGCTATCAAAATGCGCTTTTAAAAAATGCCGATGGAGAAATGGCAGATGACGATTTCCAAGAAGTAAAGAAATTGACCAAAGGAAAGAT
>DHNQ01000022.1:2466-38975 GCA_002409595.1 Dysgonomonas sp. UBA5412 | reverse complement strand
CGCTATGAAAACGGCGATA
Organism: Dysgonomonas sp. UBA5412; assembly: GCA_002409595.1. Classification (GTDB taxonomy): domain Bacteria; phylum Bacteroidota; class Bacteroidia; order Bacteroidales; family Dysgonomonadaceae; genus Dysgonomonas. The sequence goes on along the minus strand of DHNQ01000022.1, from coordinate 38,956 downwards.
TTGAGGAAAAAAGGCTTATAGTGAGTTCGATGTTCCCCGATTTTTTGGAATTTGACGGAACACAACATCGAACTCCGAGGCTAAATTCTGCGATTGCTCTTATCTATCAGAATAACAGCAAGTTACAAGGCAAAAAAAAAGGGACAAGTCTTTCTTTTTTAGACTTGTCCCAAGAGGTGATCCCGCTGGGGCTCGAACCCAGGACCCCATCATTAAAAGTGATGTGCTCTACCAACTGAGCTACGGAATCTCCTTGTTGCTTTATCAAAGCGAGTGCAAAGGTAGTCGAAAAAAGTTATTCTCCAAATTTATCCTGATAAAAAAACATCACAGATAGTATATTTTTATATTACCAAAGGGTATCATTCAACGCAAATGACTAATAATTAACATTATATATTTTTTATAAAAAAATAAATTTCTCAAAAAAAAATCTCATCAATCTATTATAATGAGAATTCTCTTATATTAAACTATTCCATTATTCAGAGAAAAATACAATTTGACGCTAAGAATAAGCTATAAAAAATAAAACCTCTACATATCGTAGAGGTTTTATATACCTGTTATAAGAGTTCAATGAAATGAAAGAACAACGCTTTTATAACTTAATCTTATAGGACTTTCACAATGCTTCAATGCATTTTTCCAATTGAATACTTCTTGATCCTTTTAATAAAATATAACTATCATATATAGGATTCTCTTTCAAATACTCCTTTAAGCTGTTTGTATCTTTAAGACGCACAGAATCGGTTTTGATTCTACTAAAATTTTCACCCACAAATATCACCTTATCAAAATGATGATGAGATACATAATCGGCTATTTTTTGATGCTCCATATCTGTATCCGGACCCAATTCCTTCATATCTCCAAGTATTAAGGATTTCCGGCTGACATCCATATGTACAAAATTCTCTAATGCTGCCAACATACTGGTTGGGTTAGCATTGTATGCATCTATTATAAGCATGTTTCGATCCGTTTCCTTTAGCTGTGAACGATTATTTGTAGGTTGATAATCTTCTATAGCTTTACAGATTAAAGGAGCCTTTATACCAAGATATTTCCCGATTGTAATTGCTGCCAAGATATTAGGAAGATTATACTCTCCTATCAGATTTGTCTTAACCTTGTTACGCTTACTGCCAAACTTCCATTCAAATTCAAGATATGGTCTTATAGATAATACCTTCCCGGAAACAAATAGATCTTCTTCCAAACCATAATAAATAGAGGTTATACCCTCAGCCATTTCCCTCAACAAAGGATTGTCATAGTCAATAAAAATTTTCCCGTCCTGAGTACTCCGTATATATTCATATAGTTCTCCTTTAGCTTTTATTACATTTGCAAAAGAGCCAAAACCTTCGATATGCGCATGGCCAATATTAGTTATCAGACCATAATTAGGTCTTGCAATTTCAGCTAAGAACTTAATCTCTCCAACATGGTTTGCACCCATTTCAACAATCGCAATTTCATGCTCTTTCTTTATTCGCAAAATAGTGAGCGGAACTCCGATATGATTATTGAGATTGCCCGTGGTAGACAAGACCTTATATTCCTCCGACAAAACCGAACTCACCAACTCCTTAGTTGTGGTCTTCCCATTCGTTCCGGTTATACCTATTATCGGGGTTTTTAAGTGTTTCCGATGAAACCGAGCCAACTCTTGCAGCGTTTCAAGACTATTTTTTACTAATATTATATTGGAATGCGTTGCATATTTCTCTTCATCTACAATCGCATAACTACAGCCTGACTCTATTGCTTTTTCAGCATATTCATTACCATTAAAATTGGCTCCTTTTAAAGAAAAGAAAATAGATCCTTTGGGGCTATTGCGTGTATCGGTAGAAACTTCGGGATGTTGTTGATAAATTTTATATAATTCAGCTATCTCCATGGTTTGTTTAGTTTCAATAATTTTTTTTTCAATCAAAACGTTCTTGTACTAACAATTGTTTTTGTCATTGAATAATTCTGCAAGATTAGCTAAGGTCATACGAATATAGTCTTAATAATTTAGACATCACATTCCTCTTAACTTTTTTTACTTTAATGTTTCTTGCTTTAAAAATATACCACAAATATGGTATAAAAATACCTTGTTTTAGCTATTTAGTAAGAATATAATTGGCTGTATATTTGTAACTAATAAAAAGTACAATATAAAAAAATATAGTCTTATGGGAAAAATAGCTAGTAAATTAACAGATCTGATCGGCAACACCCCGTTGCTAGAGTTATCTAACTTTGATAAAAAACATGGACTTAAAGGTCGAATAATAGCAAAGCTCGAATATTTTAACCCAGCATCAAGTGTCAAAGATCGTATTGCCAATGCAATGATCGAAGATGCCGAAGCTTCGGGAGTATTGAAGCCTGATAGCGAACTGGTAGAGCCCACAAGTGGCAATACAGGTATTGGGTTAGCATTCGTAGCTGCTGCGAAGGGATATAAATTGACATTGACTATGCCAGAAACGATGAGTATAGAGCGCAGAAATCTATTGAAGGCTCTGGGTGCAAATATTGTATTGACCCCCGGCCCGGAAGGAATGAAGGGAGCTATTGCAAAAGCTGAAGAATTGCAAAAAGAAAATCCGAAAGTAGTTATACTACAACAATTTGCCAATCCGGCTAATCCTGCTGTGCATAAACGTACCACTGCCGAAGAAATTTGGAGAGATACAGACGGAAAGGTTGATATCTTCATTGCAGGGGTAGGTACAGGCGGAACTGTCAGCGGTGTAGGTGAAGTGTTGAAAAAACACAATCCAAATGTACAAATTGTAGCCGTAGAACCGACTGATTCTCCCGTACTATCGGGAGGGAAACCTGGACCTCACAAAATACAAGGTATTGGCGCCGGATTTGTACCACAAACATACGATGCATCTGTTGTAGATCAAGTAATACAGGTGAGTAATGATGATGCTATCCGAACTAGTCGTGAACTGGCAAGAGAAGAAGGGTTATTAGTTGGGATTTCGTCGGGAGCTGCTACTTATGCTGCAATCCAATTGGCAAAGAAAGACGAAAATAAAGGAAAGAATATAGTAGTAATATTACCGGATTCGGGAGAACGATATCTCTCTACTGTTTTGTACGCATTTGAGGAGTACCCTCTTTAATTATTTATAGTTTATAGTTGTTTGGTTATAGAAAAGAGTATCGGGAGAGTATCCGATACTCTTATTTTTTGTAGCTACTTTATTTACATACCTTTGTCTTGTTTTAGTTAAAACGATACGGTATTGTCGTATATGAATATTTTATGCTTTATTTTGCATACATAAGTAAAGAATAATGTATACTTGTGGGCATTTATTCCTTACTATATTATATTTTCAGGAAAAATGGTTTATCTTTTGATTTAATCCGAAACAGATCAAAGACGTAATCCGCTTAGTGATTTCCGCCTACGACATTTGTTATGTAACCTTGATGAAAAGAATATGAATTCTATAATAAAATTGTGCTTGTCATTTATTGTCGGATGTAGCTCCATGCAGTCCGTATGGGCTTCATACAATCTCTATAAAAATGACAATCTCGATCTGTCCAACAATGCAGTTCTTTGCATGCATCAAGACCGAGATGGCTATATGTGGATAGGTACATATGACGGGTTGAATTTATACAATGGTAAAAACACATTTGTATATCGGTCCGAATTGGATAACAGGCTCTCTCTTTGTAGCAATATCATTCACAATATTTCTCAGGCAGATAAAGACCATTTATGGATTTCTACCTTTATGGGATTGAATAAATTCTCCTTGAAAGAAAGGAAAGTTACAGAATCTTATCCTGAATGGCCCGAAGCAAAACTCTTAGCTTCTGACAGCAAAGGGAACACAATGGTTATCTGCAAAAAGAACTATATATCATACTATACTCCCGAAAAGAAAACCTTTGTAGATATACATTTTCCGGGTATCGAAATGGATAGTGTCAAAGAGTTTTTTGTAGATACAAAAGATCAATTTTACATAATATTAACAGATGGGGCATTACTGAAAATACATGCGGTCGAGGCATCAGAGTTTATTAATACAACTTTGGATACAAGCCAACTCCAGTTACATAATGAAGGCATAATTAATGCCTTCTTCGAAGATAATAAGATATACTATATCGGTCGCGATAAAAAATTGTATTCTTATAATATTCTCGAATCAAAAAAACGTCAATTATTAGACATGTCGAGTCTTATTGACAAGTATGGAGAAATTTCTAAAATCACATTCTTCAATAACGATCTATTCATTGCCTTTAAAGATAATGGACTCATCAGACTAGATTCATTACAAAATTACAAACCGGAGTCAATAAACAAAGGGGTCAGGATATTTTGTTTATTAAAAGATCAGAAACAAGATATTCTATGGATCGGAACTGACGGAAGAGGTGTACAGATGTATTACAAAAGACACGATTTATTTGGGAATCTGATGCTCAACGATTTGTCCTCAGGCTCTCAAAAGCCTATACGTGCCATTTATACCGATGAGTCTAGCAATCTATGGATTGGAACAAAGGGTGATGGTATAATGAAGATTGACAATTATTACAAATATAATAATCAAAAAATCCCGTTATCCGAAATATCTTCTTACACAGTAAATAATGGATTATCGAGCAATCTCGTTTTCTGTTTTCTCAGAAGTAGTTATAGAAATGTTCTTTGGATCGGAACTGAAGGTCCGGGATTATCGTTTTATTCATATCGAGACCGTCGGGTAAAAACCCTATCGGGACCTATTGCCGACAAGATAGGACGCGTACACTCAATCTGCGAAATAAATGATTCTACCTTATGGATAGCTTCTGCCGGCTATGGACTATTGGAAGTAAGATTAGGTTATAATAAAAAAGAATTAAGCATAGAATCAGTTGCTCAATATCTTCTAAAAAAGGGAAATAATGTTTGCAATGAATTTCACTCCATGTCTTATGATGGGAAGTCAACTCTCTACATTGGTAGCCGAGGAGGGTATGGGGTTGCAAAGTTTAACATATACAACAAGCAGTACGAATTCATTGAGATGGACAAGTCCGGCAATTCTGCCATCGGAGACGTTCTTTCTGTATATCAGAGTAAAGATTCGGTTTACTACATAGGAGCCAGTTCGGGATTGACCCAAATGAAGTTTCTTGCCGATCAGCATTATATTCTCAAACAGTTTGACCGCAGAAATGGAATGATAAATGACATGATTCATGGCATTCTTGAAGATTCGGATGGATGTATCTGGCTAAGCACCAATAAGGGTTTAACGAAATATAATCCTCACAACGATTTTTTCCATAACTATTATACAGCCGATCTGAAAGTTACAGAATTCTCAGACGATGCCTATCATAAATGCGCATATACCGGTCGTCTTTTCTTTGGTGGTATAGATGGCTTAACATGGGTAGAGCCTAAAGACAACAACATACAGGTAAATTACAAACCGGATCTGTTCTTTTTCGATCTTAAGATTGCCGGAAAAACATATACATTATCTGACTACCTTAACCCTAAGAATGGATATATCGAACTTCCTTCCGGCACGAATGTATTTACACTATCTTTTATCGCAATAGACTATATTAACGGGGAGAATTACGAATATTCATATATTCTGGAAAATTATAATACGGGATGGACTGATCTGCAAAAATCGAATGAAGTAACCTTTATCAATCTACCTTATGGAGAATATACATTGAAGGTAAAATATAAGAGTGATGTATTTGACTCGGAACAAAAATACTATACGCTGCATATAAAAAAACTAGCTCCTTGGTATTTAGCAGGATGGGCATATATTGGTTATATTATTATAGCTCTTCTCATTTGTGTATTTATAGTTCATTACATACGAGAAAGAATTATCAATAAGCAAAAACAAATAGCACAGAAAATAAAAGATGAGCAAAAAGATAAACTTCTGGAAGCCAAATTAAACTTCTTTACGAATGTTACCCATGAATTCTGCACACCGCTGACCGTCATTAATGGTGTTAGCGACCATGTAGAGAAGTTCGCAGACAAAGACAACAATCTGAAAAAGTATGCAGACGTATTACGAGATAATGTAACCAATCTAAACAGCCTTATTCAAGAGATTCTGGATTTCAGAAAGATGGAAGAAGCTAAATTTGATCTTGGTATTATTGAAGAGGCAAATATTCTCCAGCTGGTAAAAAAGCAATTGGGATGGTTTCTTCCGATTGCCGAACAACGAAATATATCAATAGATGTATCCATTAGCGAAGATTTATTCTGGAATGTCGATTTAGCGGGTTTCAACAGAGTATTGGTAAATTTGATATCTAATGCTTTTAAATACACTAAAGAGAATGGTATGGTTCGTGTTTATGCAAGAATAGAAGAAGATAATTTGATTTTCGCCCTCTATAATACCGGAAATGGCATTGAAGCCTCCAAAATACCATTTCTTTTCGAACGATATCAAACTTTGAATACAGATCAAAACGAAACACCTCTGATCTCATCAAGTCATGGCATAGGGTTATCTATCTGCAAAGATATAGTAGAAACGATGGGAGGTTCTATCGATGTCAGAAGTAAAGAAGGCGAATATGCAGAGTTTATTGTAATACTTCCACATCTGGAATTGCAACAAAGTCGGGTAGATAGTAAAGATCGAAAAGAATTTTCGCCTTCTATATTATCAGATATACCCGAAGACAGATCCGGTGCTAAAAACAAAGAGAAACCTCTTATTCTTATTGTGGATGACAATAAAGATATAGTCTGGCTAATCTCAGATATTTTATCTTCCGATTTTGAAGTAAAAGGAGCATATAATGTTGAAGAGGCTCAAAAGGTAATAGAGATTCAAAGTCCGTCTCTTATCATTACAGATATAATGATGCCGAACATAGATGGGTTGGAATTCATTAGCAGGCTAAAGTCAGATAAATTCACAAAGCATATTCCTTTAGTTATTATTTCAGCCAAAATAAACGAAAAAGATCAAGCTGAAGGATTGAACATCGGAGCAGATGCATATCTAACCAAGCCATTTTCTTCTATTGTTTTGGTGTCGGTAATCAATCGTCTACTTACGGTAAAAAATGATCTTAAAGATTATTTCTATTCACCCGAAAGTGCATATGAATATTCCGAAGGTCAATTGATCCATCAGGAAGATAAGGATTTTATGGATTCTGTTACTTCTATAATAACAGACAATATAGAGTCTGAAAATCTACGGCCTGAATTCATTGCAGATAAATTAGGGATGAATACTCGTAATTTGTATCGTAGATTTAAGAAAATTACTGATCTTTCTCCTAACGACTACATCAAAGATTATAGATTTATATATGCTGCAAAATTATTAGTGACAACAAATCTTACTGTTCAGGAAATAGTATATAAAGTCGGCATAACAAATAAATCATATTTCTATCGTGAGTTCCTCAAAAAATACGGAGTTACTCCAAAAGAATATAGACAAAAAGAGTAATCCTCTTAAAAGAAACATATACCTATAGTTAAAAAGTATCTCAATTGGCATAATGCTGATTGAGATACTTTTTTTGATGAATAGGATATCAGTTCTGCTTTTTATATTAGCTAACATTGCGTGTTAAACTTTGTGAAGTATTCTTTTTTAAATCTAACATTCGAGGGCTTCTCCATCTCTAATCATTAAAACAGCAGAATCTATGTTTTCTTTATCAATAAATATTACTAAAAATAGAGTTTATTTTACCTCTGAAAATTTGGAGGTTAACTCTAATTTATTAGAGAGCGCGCGAGCCTTAAATATAATCAAAATAACTCAATTTTCTTTAGAAGAAGATCGAGTGTTCATTTATTTATCAATTAAGATAGAAAATCCCATGTCTAGAAATTTCTAGACATGGGATTTTCTTGTTTTTACTAACAACATTTATTAATTCTAAAAAACACTTTATGTAAAAAACGAAGACCTATTTAACAAGGAAAGAGATTGAATAATCTCTTATTTAATTAGAATCTATAGTTAACAAAAAAATCGTATTATGAGAAAAAAAACTGCAATTAAAGCTTTTTATCGCCAATATAAGGATCTATGTCGGCGAGCCCTTTTTCTTCTATTCACATTATCAGTTTTTCAATACATGTCTGCAAATATTTCGGAAAATGTAGATAAAACAAAAGAAGCTAAAGAGTTAAAACAGAGCAATGTTTCTATAAAAGGATCTATTAAAGATCAGACTGGAGAACCGTTGGGTGGAGTAAGTGTCGTGATAAAGGGTACAACTACCGGAGTGATTTCTGACATTGACGGATTATACTCTATAAATGTACCAAATCCGAATGCAACTTTGGTATTCTCTTTTATAGGATTTCACCCTCAAGAAATTACTGTAGGGAACAAAACATCCATTGATGTAGTACTACAAGAGGATGCTAAAGTGCTGGATGATGTAGTAGTAGTCGGATATGGAACATTGAAAAGATCAGAATTGCAACAGCAGTTGTATCTCTTAAACCTGACGATTTTAATCAAGGTGGAGCAAGAGACCCAATGTCTTTGCTTGAAGGTAAAATTGCCGGATTGCAGATTACCAGAACAGGTGGATCTGACCCAAATTCAGGAGTCGTAATGCAATTAAGAGGTATCACATCCTTTACAGGAAGCCAGACGCCATTGATCGTTATTGATGGGATTCCTGATGGAAATATGGATTTGATACAGCCTAATGATATTGAATCAGTAGAAGTTCTTAAAGATGGATCGGCAGCAGCTATTTATGGTAGCCGTGCAAATGCCGGAGTAATCCTGATAACAACAAAGCAAGGAAAGAAAGGGAAAACCATTGTAGAATATTCGACCTATTTTACAAAATATACATTAGCTAAAACTCCGAATTTCCTTAATGCTGAACAATATCGTGCATATATGAAAGATCCGAACAATCCTAAAGCCGGGCAAATGCAAGATTTTGGATCATCATCTGATTTCTATGATGAACTTATAAATAAAGATAATCTTACAATGTCTCATAATCTCTCAGTAAGTGGAGGAAGTGAAAGCACTAATTTCAGAGCATCACTTTATTACAACGACTTCCAAGGGATTGGAAAATCAGATGAGCGTAAAAACTATGGAGGTAAAGTGTCTTTAAACACTAAAGCCTACGATGACATGCTTACTGTTCAGGTAAATTTGGCAACTAATTATAATTATGCCAACCGTATCAACGACTCTGAGAGTGAGAGTAAATGGATTTGGGAAACAGCAAAAACTTTAAACCCGACATTAGGATTATATGATGAACAAGAAAAGTCTATTAATCCATTAAATAGAATAAGGGATCATAAACTAAAGAGAAATCAACAAACTAATTCCCTAAGTACAAAAATAGGATTAGAGCCAATCAAAAATCTGAAGTTCTCTATATTCGGAAGTATCCAAAGAGATAATTATACAGACTCGGAATACATCAACGTAAAATCATGGGAGTCTCAACAAGCTTATGAGGAACTAGGTAGAGCTCAAAAAGGAACAGTGACTGACACTAAAGGACTTGTTGAGCCTACAATCGAATACTCTGCATTATTAAAAGACAAACACAACTTTAATGTTGTCGGAGGATATAGTTTCCAATATAATGTATGGGAAAAACATGGTGCAGAAAACAGAGGATTTCTTAACGATGTCTTACAAGATAACGACCTTGGTTCAGGAAGTTGGCTTACAGCGGGAAAAGCAAGTATGTGGAGTGAAAAGCAAGAAGACAAGCTAATCGCTTTCTTCGGGCGTGTCAATTATTCATTTGATAGCAGATATGTAGCACAATTCTCCCTACGTCACGAAGGATCCACAAAATTTGGAGCTAACCACAAATGGGGTAATTTTCCTTCATATTCAGTAGCATGGAACGCATCTAATGAAGAATTTATGAAGCAATTTACATTCTTGAACCTCCTTAAGTTAAGAGTCGGTTATGGAGTAACGGGAAACTCAGGTATAGACAGATACAAATCAATTGTTCAGTTGGGAACCGGAGGTTTTTATCTTACTCCTGATGGTAAGTGGTCACAATCGTATGGTCCTGCCTCAAACCCTAATCCAAACTTGAAATGGGAGAAAAAAGAAGAATGGAATCTTGGCGTCGATTTCGGATTTCTTAAGAATCGAATAAGTGGTAGTATTGACCTGTTTAACAGAACAACAAAGGACTTACTTGAAACATATCAAACTCAACAGCCTCCATACATCTTTAATGATATTTATATGAATGTAGGAGATGTTACCAGTAAAGGCATCGAGGTTACATTAAGCACTATTCCGGTGGTAACAAAAGACTTTATGTGGAGAGCCGATTTCACAGCAAGTCATGCTTTGAATAAAGTTAAAAGTTTTTCAAACAATCTATATAAAATAGATTACAAAGAATATGGTGATATAGGAGGTTATGGAGCTTTAGGTAATGCTATCCGCACATATCAAGGAGATAAAATCGGTAACTTCTATGGGAAACGTTTTGCCGGATTTACAGATGAAGGTAAGTGGCTATTCTATAATGCAAAAGGAGATAAAGTCCCTGCTGATGAAATAGAAGATGGAGATATGGCTGTAATCGGAAACGGAGTTCCTAAACTATACCTTTCATGGTCCAACTCTCTTAGATACAAAGACTTTGATTTATCAATAATGTTCAGAGGTAAATTCGGATTCCAAGTTCTGAACCGTATGGAAATGGCATATGGAAATAAGATAACATTGCCTACAAACGTATTAGAAAGCGCAATGACAACTCATGCTCAGCTAAATGATACATACCAATATTCTGATTATTATTTAGAAGATGGAGACTTTGTGAAGCTTGACAACCTTACATTAGGGTATAATTTCAAAAACAAATCAGGTAATCCTCGAGTTCCTCAATTCAGGGTTTACTTTACCGCAAGAGATTTGTTTACAATCACAAGTTACAAAGGATTAGATCCGGAAGTAAAAGATACCGGACTAGATCCGGGGCTTGACAGCCGCGAACGTTACCCTATCACAAGGAGTTTCACTTTAGGTCTAAACATTCAATTTTAAAAAGAATTATTATGAAAAAACAAAATATAGTCTTATCTGTATTAGTTGTACTAAGCTTTTTATTTATAACTAGTTCATGTACAAATCTGGATGAAAAGATGTATAGTAAAATAGACTCCGACGATTTCTATAATAATCGAGACGAAGTTATTTCTGCTGTAATTCGTCCATATACCCATGCACGGGCATGGGCTGCAGCTACCGGTCAAAATGGATATTGGCGTCTTAATGAATATTCCGCCGATCAAATAGCATGGACAACCAAGGGTCGTCATGGATATGACGGAGGAGATTGGATCAGACTTCATTATCATCAATGGAATATCAGAGAGAATACTATTTCGAATGCTTGGAGATTAATGTATTGGGGTATGGGTTTGTGTAGTGATGCTGCCAATACAATAGAAGCTCGTGATGCCGCTCAAATGGGTATTACTCAAGAAGAAAAAGATGAATTTGTAGCAGAAATGAAAGTCTTGAGAGCATATCATTATTTGAAGCTGATGGATCTATTTGGCAATATACCTGTTGTAACAGAAGTAGGAACTCCTGTTAGTCCTCCAACAGTACAACGTGCAGATGTATTTAAGTTTATAGAATCAGAACTACTTGCGAATGTAGACAAATTACCGCTTCTGTCTGCTCAAAACAATGGACGTGTAGCTCGTGCTGCCGGATATGCGATGTTAGCTGAATTATATATCAACGCTAAAGTATGGTCAGGAACAGACCGTTGGGACGATTGTATTAAAGCTTGCGACTATATCCTTAGTGGAAAAGCCGGATCTCAAACAGGAACATTAGATATTGATAAAGACCTGAAAACAGCCTTTAGTAATACGAATAGTACAGACTCTAAAGAAAATCTATTCGTATTAGCCTATGATTATCAGAACTCAACTAACCGTTGTGGTTGGAATGGAGACTTTTATCATTTTGCCCAAAGATATATATATGGAGGTCTATCTAATGGAAACAATGGAGGAGTCGTTATTCCAAGTGCATACGATCTGTTTAACGATAAAGACCTAAGAAAATCAGAATGGATGCTAATCGGACCGCAATGGTATTATGACAATCCTTCAAAACCTGTTGAAGGAACAGAAGAATATAAGGGAAAACAACTTGTTTTTGTCAATTATATTCGTAGAGCTAGCGAAGGCAAAACCGAATCGACAATGTATGATGGAGAAGAAAACAGCGGTGCAAGATTTAACAAATACAAACCGGGACCATCTACAGATGCTCATTATTGGAGCAACGACTGGGTGTTATATCGCCTTACAGAAATCAAGTATTTCAAAGCTGAAGCCCTTATGCGTAAGAATGGAGGAACAGCTTCAAGCGAAGCCGTACAACTTGTAAATGATTGTAGAGAAAGAGCATTCTCCAGTACAGATTGGCCTTCATTCAAATACACAACATCAACATTGACTCTGGATGAATTATATAATGAAAGAGCCAAAGAGTTTATCTTTGAAGGAAAGCGTAGAACAGACCAGATTCGTTTCGGTAAATTTGTGACCACTAATTGGTGGGATCATACAGCATCAAATGACAAAAATCGTGAGATATTTCCAATACCTTACAGTCAGTTGACCAGCAACACAAATTTGGTACAAAACCCGGGATATCCTAGCGAATAATTATTTCAATAATAAAGGTGGTTACTTGTGATCGTATTGCAAGTAACCACTTTTCTTTTGCCTACACACAGTTTAAATGTAATAAGATACCATTATTGTACATCAGGATACTCCATCTATCCGCATTTATAACTACAATTGTATTATATCTAATATTTAAAACTCACATAGATGAAAAAACTCTTTATTCTGGCATGTGCCTTCTCTTTTTTAGCCTGCGAAGCACAATCCGTATCTTCGGATATATCGGCTGTTACAGATAATGATCTTACCACTTACTATACCGGAGGAACAGGAAAAAATCAATTGCTTTTCGCACATACTTCAAATACTCCCGTATTAAGTTATAAAATATATTCATCAGGAGAAAACCCAACTCACGACCCTACAAATTGGGTATTAAAAGGTTCTAATGACGGAAAAACATGGACTATTGTTGACGAACGAAGAGATCAGCAATTCTGTTCTCGTTTTCAAGAAATATTAAACATTATAGACAATCCCGGAACATATAAACAATATATACTAGAAGCCGAAACCAAGAGCCAAAACGATAATCTGATTATAGCAGAAGTCGTTCTTTCCGACAAAAACTTATTGGCTAATTGGGAGAATTTTAAATATCCAAAAGTACAGTTTGAATCACTAAACCCTGATACCGAAGGAAGCAAAGTCTATCATCAATTAGTTCAAGACCCGGACGAATATATCAAATACCATGCACGAAAAGTAGCAGAGATACTTTATTATACAGCCAACGACCCAATGACCGATGTGGAAAACATAGAATATACACTCGAAGACAAAGACGGTGTATCAGCCAAAGGCGGTAGCTCTCCCAACATACATATCTTTTATAGCACGCGTCATATTGAAAAATCAGCGAAAGAATCTTTATTCAAACTTGATTTTGAAACACGCGGTGTATTATATCACGAGTTAACTCATGGCTATCAATACGAACCTAAAGGCATAGGCAACTATGGAAATAACAAGACATTCTGGGCATGTATCGAAGGGATTGCCGATGCTGTAAGAGCCGAAGCAGGCTATTTTGATATGAGTACACGCAAGCCGGGAGGCAATTGGATGGATGGCTATCGTACGACAGGTTTCTTCATCCAATGGCTTACAACAAAAGATCCCGATGCTATCCGCAAATTCCATAAGACTGTAAAAGATCTCGATGTCTGGGGCTTTGATAAAGCAATAAAGGCTGTTTTCGGACAAGAAGCGAGCATTGACGGAATGTGGAACGAATATCAAGAATTTTTGACGAAACAATAAATGATATATTTTACACAAATGAAATTAAGTACAATCACTCTTTCTTTCTTACTTATGAGTGGAATAGTATCCGCGCAGAATAAAGTATCCTATGTAAACCCAATGATAGGAACGGTAAAAATGGGACATACATTTCCCGGTGCATGTGTACCTCATGGTATAGTGCAATTGAGCCCGGATACGGATACCATCCCTCATAGTATAAATGGAGTATACCAAAAAGACACATACAAATATTGTGCAGGGTATCAGTATGACGACAAAACTATTGTTGGCTTTAGCCATACACATCTCAGCGGAACAGGACATTCCGATCTTGGAGATATACTGATAGTGCCCGTTACGGGAGAATTGAAATTTAATCCCGGAACGGCTGATAAACCCGGTTCAGGATATCGCTCGCGTTACTCGCACAGCACAGAAGTTTCTCGTCCGGGATATTATGAAGTAGTGCTTGACGACTACAAGGTAAAGGCTCAGCTTACTGCAACAGAAAGAGTCGGAGTACATAAATACACTTACCCTTCGGGAGAAGTACAAAAGATATTACTCGACCTCACTCATGGCATTTACAACTACGACGGAAAAGTATTGTGGGCAAGCCTTCGGGTAGAAAATGACACCTTACTCACCGGTTATCGTATTACTAATGGTTGGGCAAGAGAAAACTATACTTATTTTGCGATCTCTTTATCTAAGCCTATCAAAAACTATGGATATGTAGACAGAGAGAAACCAAAGTATATGGGATTTTGGCGTAAATTTAATTTACACAAAAATTTCCCTGAAATTGCAGGGCGCAAAATAGTTACACATTTCGAATTCGATTCAGATGCTTCCACCCCACTTATATTAAAAGTAGCTCTGTCCGCAGTGAGTACTGAAGGAGCAGTGAAAAACCTTGAAGCTGAAGCAAAGAACAAATCTTTTGATCAGATAGTGGCAGATGCTTCAGCAAAATGGGAGAAGGAATTGAACGTAATAGATGTAACAGGTGATAATGACAAGAAGACTATGTTCTACACCTCGCTATATCATACAATGATCAATCCTTCTGTGTATATGGACGTAGACGGACAGTATAGAGGCATAGACCATAATATACATCAGGCTAAAGGATTTACTAATTATACAATCTTTTCTGTATGGGATACTTACCGTGCATTGCATCCTTTGTTCAACCTCATTAACAGAGACAGAAGTGTGGACATCGTAAAATCTATGCTTGCCCACTACGAACAGAGTGTGCATAAGTCTTTACCAGTATGGTCGCACATGGGTAATGAAAACTGGTGTATGATCGGTTATCACTCGGTATCGGTATTGGCAGACGCGATAGACAAAGGGCTTAATATAGATAAGAAGAAAGCCTTAGAGGCTATGATTAGCAGTTCTAATGTGGACTATTACGATGGAATTGCAGAATACAAAAAGCTTGGCTATGTTCCATTCGACCGCAATGGAAGCGGATCATCCATAACTCTTGAATATTCGTACGATGACTGGACTATCTATAATACAGCATCGAAAATGAACGATCAACCGGTTGCCGATACGTATAAAAAGAGAGCCTTGAATTATCATAATGTATTTGATCCCGAACTCGAATTTGTAAGAGCACGTTATAGCGATGGCAAATGGAAAACACCTTTCAATCTGTTGAGTACACATGGCGAAGGTTTTATTGAAGGCAATTCGTGGAACTATTCATTCTATGTTCCTCACGATGTAAAAGGGTTGATAACACAGATGGGAGGAGACAAACAGTTTGTACAGCGTTTAGATTCTTTATTCACGATGCATCTTCCTGACGAGTTTTTTGCAGACACTGAAGATGTAACCCGCGAAGGAGTGATGGGTAACTATGTACATGGAAATGAACCTAGTCATCATATCCCTTATTTGTATGCATGGACATCGCAACCTTGGAAAACTCAATATTGGGTACGCGAAATAATGAACCGTATGTATCGAAATACGATAGACGGTCTTTGTGGAAATGACGATTGCGGGCAGATGTCGGCATGGTATATATTCTCAGCTATGGGCTTCTATCCGGTTTGTCCGGGATCGAACGAATACGTACTAGGCGCTCCTTATTTCCCTTATATGAAAGTAAGGGTAAGCGATGGTAAATATCTGGAAATAAAAGCGGATAAGGTAAGTGACAAAATGCGATATGTAAAATCGGTGAAGCTTAATGGAAAGCCATATACCAAAGCATATATAGCATATGATGATATAAAGAACGGTGCTGAGCTTTCGTTCGAAATGTCTGCGACACCTAATAAGAAAAGATTATTCAGCGAAGCTGAAAGGCCTTATTCTTTATCAAAATAAAAGTGACACGCTCAACTGTTTATTTTCAGATAATATCATAAGATGTCAGCTTAATTATCTATATATAAATCATTTGAGAACTTAAATTAAGTAGCAAAAGGTTACAGTTGAAAAAAGATGAAAATCTGTAACCTTTGTCACTTTTTAACAGAATAAATACTTATAATCAATCATTTATAGATTATAGAATGTAAACAAAATCTGATATCCTGTCAACTTTTACTGAGTATCAGATAAGAATATATTAAAAACAACATGAAAAGAAAACTACTCGCAGGCTTTCTTCTTGCAAATTTGTTATTCACTTCTTCTTGTAAGGATAAGACCGACACCGCAGAGACTTCGGTCGACCTTTCCCTCAATACGTATGTAAACCCATTTGTGGGTACATCCGGATTCGGAAATGTTTATCCCGGTTCGCAAATACCTTTCGGAGGCATACAGATAAGCCCCGATACAGACAAGGATTATTACGATGCAGCTTCAGGCTATAAGTACAATCACATGACTATTATGGGCTTTAGCCTTACCCATCTGAGTGGAACGGGAATTCCGGATCTTGGCGATTTCCTTTTTATTCCGGGTACGGGAGAAAAGAAGTTTATTCCGGGTACACATGAGAATCCTGATGAAGGATACCGTTCTCGTTACAGCCATGATAAAGAATGGGCTTCACCCAATTATTATGGTGTAGACTTGTTGGACTACGATGTAAAGGCTGAAATGACTTCGGGTATGCGTTCTGGTATCTTTAAATTTACATTCCCAAAAACAGATAGTGCATTCGTTATGGTGGATATGGATCATGTGCAATGGTTTAAAACAGCATGGTCGCAATTACGTATTGAAAACGATTCGACTATATGCGGATTCAAATTAGTAAATGGATGGGGACCTGAGCGCTATGTCTATTTTGTGGCTCAGTTTTCAAAACCTTTCTCGCGCTCGGGAATTATGCAAGATGGCAAGCCGGTAATCTATGACACAAAACGTTTCCGTAGCGATCGCGTAGCATATGGCAATAAGATAATGGGATGGCTGGACTTTGATGTACAAGACGGAGCTGAGATTGAAGTAAAGGTTGCTATATCTTCTACCGGCACATCGGGTGCTTATGCTAATCTGAAAGAGTTGGATAAAGATAATTTTGATAGCTTAAAGAAGAAAGGTGAAGTCCTATGGGCTCAGGAGTTGAGTAAGTTTAAAGCTAAAGGAACGAAAGAGCAGCTCGAAACGTTCTATACATCGGTATATCATGCCTTGTTACATCCATTTATGTATCAAGATATTGATGGCAAATACAGAGGACATGATTCTAATATACACGACGCGAAGAATTTTGAAAATTACACAGTGTTCTCTTTGTGGGATACATATCGGGCACATCACCCTTTACTGAATCTGATAAACCCTGACCGCAATGCCAATATGATAAATTCGATGCTGGCACACTATGATCAGAGTGTAGAGCATATGTTACCTATTTGGTCTTTTTATGGGAATGAAACATGGTGTATGATTGGTTATCATGGAGTGTCAGTAATTGCAGATGCAATAGTAAAAGACGTAAAAGGGTTTGATTATGAGCGAGCTTATCAAGCAATGAAAAGAACAGCCATGAATCCTAATTATGATTGTCTGCCGGAATATACGGCGTTAGGATGGGTTCCATTTGATAAGGAACGGGAGTCAGTATCTAAAACGTTGGAGTATGCCTATGATGATTATTGTATTGCAATGGCTGCTAAGAAATTGGGTAAAGAAGATGATTACAAATATTTTCTGAATCGCTCATTGGCATATCAGAATATTATAGACCCCGAATCTAAGTTTATGAGAGGGCGTGACTCGCAAGGTAACTGGCGTACGCCATTTGATGCTGTGGCTTATACAGGTCCCGGATCGGTACATGGTTGGGGTGATATTACCGAAGGTTTTACATATCAATATACATGGTATGTGCCTCAAGATGTACAAGGCTATATTAACGAAATGGGAGGTAATGAGATATTTGCACAGCGTCTCGATTCCATGTTTACGATGGAGTTGCCCGACGACATTCCGGGGGCACACGATATACAAGGACGTATAGGTGCATATTGGCATGGAAATGAACCATGTCACCAGATTCTTTATCTGTACAATTACGTAAAACAACCTTGGAAGGGACAAGAGAAAATACGTTATGTATTAGATACTTTTTACGGAAATCAGCCTGATGCCTTAAGCGGTAATGATGATTGCGGGCAGATGTCGGCATGGTATATATTCAACTGTATGGGTTTCTATCCTACATGCCCATCGAGCAATATATATGCTATTGGTTCACCAGGTTTGGAAGCAGTAGAAATGACTCTAGGCAATGGTAAAAAGGTTTCTGTAACAACAGAGAATTACAGCAAACAAAATGTCTATATACAGTCTATGACATTAAATGGCAAAGACTACAATAAAACATATATTACTTATGACAATATAAAGAATGGTGCTGAGATCAAATTCGTTTTGGGTAGCAATCCTAATAAAGATTGGGGTACTGCAAACGAATCTGTTGCACCTTCTATTTCAAAACCAAACGAGACACTACGTTATTCGAAATAATTAATTGTTTCTGACTCTGATTAAAGAGTGGTACTGCTCCGGCAGTTACCACTCTTTTCAGTTACTAGCAATACTTTAAGACTAAGCTACAACATTCATTATATTACTAAACTTAAGACTTGATAAAAGATAATCCTTACTAACAAAAGACGATACAGGCTCAACCAAAATAGATTTATGACACACAGATAAAGACATAAAAAGATGGGTTGTCTCCAACATTGGAGACAACCCATTTATATCTTGTTAGACGAATCTAAAATCAGTCTGTAATACCAAGCTTAGCTTTCACTAACTTATTAGCATCTATCGCATTAGAACCAACATGTAATAAAGTTGCAGCATCAAGAATATATGTATAATGATTCTCGTCACCGACAGTCTTTATTGCTTGTCTCATTTTTTGTTGAATAGGAGTAATGAGAGTTTGTTGTTCTTTCTGAAATTCAGCTTGACTTGTTTGCAAGAAATCCTGATATCTTTTTTGTAGGCTTTCTAGTTGAGCTTGTCTATCAATAAGCACGCTCTCGGTAAGGTTAGTAGTATCTTTTGAGAATTTATCAACCAAGGCATTGTATTCTGCTTCAATGGCGTCTTTATTCTTCTTTATTGTTTCACTTTTCGAAGCGAGTTTAGTTTCTACCTCCTTCAACTCAGGCATCTTTGAAAATATCTCATCTGCATTAATATATGCAATTTTATCCTGAGCAAAGATTGTAATTGGAGCTATTACAAATAGTAATAGAATTAGCTTTTTCAACATAGTTATAAGTTCTTTTTTTAGTGGTTAATTTCTCTCTTTTTGATAAGACAAATATAAATAATTATTTTGAATATCCGAGTTTTGCAAGTACTTCATTACTAATGTCTATTCTCGGAGATGCAAAAATTACACTTTCTGCAGAAGCTCTATCTAATATTAATTGATAACCTTTGGTTTCTGATATTTCTTTCACAGCATTATATATATCGTCTTGAATAGGCTTCACAAGGGCTTGTCTTTGTTTAAATAGTTCACCTTCAGGACCAAAATACTTTTTATTGAGCTCTTGTAAATTTTTCTCTTTCTCTACGATCTCATTTTCTCTTTTGGTTTTCTGTTCTGCTGAAAGGAACACCAAATCAGACTGATATTGCTTGTAAAGATTCTTCACGTCCAATTGAACTTTCTCCACTTCTCCCTGCCATTTTTTAGACACAACTTCTAACTGTTCTTGAGCAGTTTCATAACTACTTATATTTTTTAGGATATAGTCCATGTCTATCAATGCAAATTTCTGAGCATAGCTACCTGTTGCTACACCTATAAGCAATGTAAATAATAAGATAATCTTTTTCATATTCGTACATTTTAGTTTTTTAAAGTGTCAGCATCTCTCACATAAGAGACTTAATTATAATAGTTAGACACTTTGTTATTCCTTTTGTTTATTCTTGCTTATATAAATAATGTTAAAGCCTAGAATTCTTGTCCAATTATAAAGTGGAATTGGCTTCCGCTTTTTCCTGTACTTGATGTATTTGGAGCATCAAATCCATATGCCCAGTCTATACCCATCAAACCAATCATTGGAAGCATAATACGTGCTCCGATACCTGCCGAACGTTTTAGATCGAACGGATTGAATTTCTTCAAATCATTCCAGGCATTACCTGCTTCAACAAATGTCAGTAAATATATTGTTGATGAAGGTTCCAATATAAGAGGATATCTTAATTCTAAAGCAAGACGAGAATATGCACTAGCCTGAGAGCCTAATGATCCATTTTCATATCCACGCAACCCGATTGTTTCTGTTGCATAAGTACTTGAATATCCAGACATACCATCACCCCCGACATAGAACGTTTCGAATGGAGATTTTTTATTCTTATTGAAATATCCTACAAATCCGTATTCAGCACGAGTCATTAATACCGGTGTTTTTTTAGTATCATATAATGATGTATATGTTCTCGCTTTAAATTTCCATTTGTGATACTCTATCCATTTATATTTTTCTCCTGACTCATAACCATATTCATCGGTTTTCATATTTGCATAATCTTTTCCATCAAATACTGAATAAGGAGGTGTGATTTGCAAGCTTAATGATATATCAGTTCCTCTACGTGTATATACAGGATTGTCGATAGAGCGTCTGGTTAAGGATAAATTTAAACTTAAGTTATTTGAATTACCATTTCTTACGATGAAATAATCCCAGTCTTTCATACTATACAATTGATATGAAAGCTCTGCCTGTGCGTAGAAATAATCGTCCGGCCAACTTAGGCGTTTTCCATATCCAATCGAAGCCCCAAGCATTTGGATTGACTTATTAGGATCGGAAGCAAAACTATAATCACTATAGCTATTTCCATAATTCCCACTTCCATATCCGTAGCCATAACCATATCCGTAGCCGTAACCTCCATAATTATTATTTATATAACGGCTATTGATGTCAGTTTGTCTTGAATAATAAGCCCCAACTGATAATGAATTAGGTCGCTTTCCTCCAAACCATGGATCCATAAAAGAAACAGAGTATGACTGATAGAATTTTGCATTTGTCTGTGCACTCAATGTCAAAGTCTGCCCTTCGCCCTGAGGAATTATACCTTTATAAGATTTGGGGTTTAGTAGATTCTTTATAGAAAAGTTTGAGAATTTCAAACTTAATTTTCCAATTATACCGGTTTGTCCCCATCCTGCCGAGAATTCAACCTGGTCATTAGCTTTAGATACAAGACCCAAATTTACATCCACTGTTCCAGATTCGGGATCTGGTACAACATCAGGATGAAGATTCTCCGGATCGAAGTGTCCGGTTTGAGCAATTTCTCGAAGGGAGCGAACAATGTCATCGCGGCTATAAAGTGCTCCCGGTTTTATTCTTAATTCACGACGTACTACGTCTTCATAAACTCTGTCATTACCTGCAATAGCAACTCTTCGAATAGAAGCCTGCGGTCCTTCCATTATTCTTATTTCCAAATCAATAGAATCGTTATTGATATTAACCTCTACCGGATCTGCATTAGAAAATATATAACCATGATTTTGATAGAAGGCATTCATTACACCATCTTCATCTATCGACAAGCGTTCGGTCAGTTTCTTCTGATTGTAGACATCTCCCGGTTTCATATTCAGCAATTGTTGTAATTGCCATGTTGGATATACCGTATTTCCTACCCATTTAATATCTTTAAGAAAATATCGCTCTCCTTCATCTACCTTAATCTTGATATTTACTTTATCCGGCTTTTCTGCATCAGTATATACAGTGTCAAATTTTATAACGGCATCTCTATATCCGAGCTCATTATATTTTGAGATCAAATTTTCTTTATCCTCTTGATAGCTTTCCGGTACATATTTTGTGGAACGCAGGAAGTTTGCAAGCCAAGAGCGGAAATTGCTTTTATGGCGAGTCTTCTTCATCGCTTTTTCCAGCGTACGAGCATTAATCTGCTCATTTCCTTCTATCTCTATCTTATTAACTTTCGTCTTATTTTTCTTTACTACATTTATATTTAAGAAAACATGATTTTCTTTTGATATATCAGGACTTTCAGTCAATGTTATTTCAGCCTTATTGAACCCTTTTTCATCAAAGTATTTCTTTATGATTGTTTTGGCTCTGTCCATCTGATTGGGAGTTATTTGTAGATTCTTAACCATCCCAATTTTTGCCTCTATATCCTGACGTTCGCCTTTTTTAACTCCGGAATAAGTAATATCCGAAATACGAGGTCGTTCTTTAAGATTGATTTCAAGCCAAATTTTATTATCCTCTATTTTTGTTGCAAGTATCTTTACATCAGAAAATAAGCCTTGTCTCCAAAAACGCTTTACTGCATTTGTTATTTCTACTCCGGGAATCTCTATCTTATCTCCAACTTGCAGTTCGGCAAATCCAAATAATGTGAAATCTTCATACATTGGGTTTACAGTCCCGGAAAGCTTTAAGTCAGCAATTTCATAGACCTTGCTGTTATCGTATGATATGACAGGGAGACTGTCAACATTCCCTTGAAGAGATCTGTTGATATTCTTTATTTCTGTACTGTCCGAATTCTGAGCTTTTGGCTCAATAGATGCAGCACACAGAATAATAAATAAGATAATTGGTCCTTTTTTGAACATATTTTTACAAGTGGTTACTTTCTAATATCTGAATCTTTTTTATATTTCCCGTTTTGTTTGAGAACTCAAGGTTTAGCAGAAACCTGTTCACTCGTCTTTCCAAAACGTCTTTCTCTAGTCTGATAATCTACGACCGCCTTATATAAAGAATCTTCGTTAAAGTCAGGCCAAAGTTCTTCGGAAAAATATAGCTCTGAGTAAGCAATCTGCCAAAGCAAAAAATTACTGATTCTCAACTCTCCTCCGGTTCTTATTAAAATATCGGGATCGGGAATACCTTTAGTTGTGAGATATGAACTAATGAGGTCTTCCGTCACTGCATTTTCGTCTATTTTACCTTGTTGCACATCACGAACTATATTCTTCATAGCATTTGTCAATTCCCATTTAGACGAATAACTTAATGCTAAAACAGCTGTTGTTCCAGTACAAGCGGCTGTTGTTTCGAGGCATAAATCTAAAGCCTTCTTTGTATCAGATGGCAGACGGTCTATATCTCCAATTACTTTGATGCGTACATTGTTCTTTACAAGGTCAGGAGTTTCGTTTGCTACAGCTTGTATCATAAGAGACATCAGGGCTTTTACTTCCTCCTCGGGACGTTTCCAATTCTCCGTCGAGAATGTATAAAGGGTAAGATAATCAATGCCAATTTTTGATGCTGCCTCTATAGCCCGACGTACAGCAGAAATTCCTTCTCTGTGACCAAACGACCGATCCAGGTCTCGACGCTTAGCCCACCTCCCGTTACCGTCCATAATGACTGCAATATGTTTTGGTACACGTTCTTTATCTATTTGGTCAATGTATGACATCAATATATTTTATTTTAATTAATCAATATTTAAACAAGGACAGACCCTTGCGCCAAAATCCCAAGTAAGGGTTATCATAGTAAGGGAATACCAATCGTTATTCTTAAATATGCTCCCCTTTATCTTGTAAGGCTCATCTAAGTCAAATTTCTGATCTTTTTTAGTTACATCAAAAGAGTCGCTAAACAGTTTTCGGAAAGAAAATTCAAAACCCAGATTTAATCTATCCCTTATTTTATATTTAACACCTACACCTAAAGGGATATTAACATCCATGAATGTTTTTTCTCCCGATCCCAAAGTTACACCAACTCCGGTAAAAATATAAGGTGAAAATCGTTTTGCTCCCAGATAGCCAAATTTATCACTATAATTAAAGAAATTAAATTCTATCTGGCTTCCTAATTCATAAAACATACGGCTGAAAGATGATTGTTGATCGTACGGAAATTTATTTCCCGAAGATTGAGTATCACCGGATACTTTTCCTACAACAAAATTACTCTTCACTGACCATCTCAAATCCACATTATATCTGAATACAACTCCGGCTGAAAGTCCCGGCCTTTGATATAATTTCGTTTTATTGGCATCCCCCATATAAAAGGAAGTCCCGGCCATCCCTCCAATCTCATATTTATAATCATCCTGTGCCTTGAGTTCGATAAATGATGAGACTGAAAATAAAAAAAGCAAAGTCGTAAATATAGTTGTTCTTTTACTCATTCAATATTTCAATCTGTGTCTATTCTATCTAACGCAAAAATTAAGAGGTTATTCTGCATAAACTAAATTAACCTTTAAGGATTCAGTCTATTTATACGTCCTCTCCATACATCTTGCACTGAAGCCCCATCAGCATCCTTTATTCCGCCGAATATCCAGATATAGTTATCGGTATCAACTATAACCGATTGTTTAGAGGCTTTAGGTATATTAGTGTCCAATATTTCTTTATTTGGAGCCAAAGACCATTTCGCTCCATAACTTGCCGATTTGTAAAACTTATTGTTTACCAAGGCGTACAGATAGCTATCGTATAAGAATGTAACAACACCGTTTTGTCCATTAAATACAGAATGTGACTGATTTGGAATAATACGCAGTGCGTCCCCATCCAATTGGAAAGACCATGTAAGATTAGTCGCCGCTCCTGATTGAGTTTTCCCTCCAGAGATTGCTAGTATTGCATAGTTCAGACTACTTCGGTTATAGTTCGTAACAGAAGAAAACCCTGATACTGGGAAATTTTCGCTAATAGCACTACTTTCATATATCAGCTTATCTTTATCTAAATTGGAAGTTCTTGCCAAATAGGTTTTATTATCTTTTTGGGCTAATACTAAAAGCATATCTTTTTCTTCGGAAGAAGAGGGTAATATACCTATTATATTCACGATATTCGTATTCTTTTCCTTCCAAGTAATACCCTGTTTATCCGATACATAAGCCTTACTGTCAGAATCTACGGCATAAAAACTATTGTTAAAGAAAGTTATACTCTCCAATTTTATTTTATTTCCACTCAATCCGTTTACAGCTTGCTTAGGTTGGTAGGCTGTTGACTTATCCGCTTTATACAGATAGAGTTTATTATCACTATCTATTGAAAAAGTATAGAACGTATTGTCAATCAGAAGAGTTCTTTGTTTTCCTGTAATGCTAGCCGGTTGCTCCAAATTTGTCATTTTAGTCCACATCAAAGTATCCGGATCAACTTTATGGATACGTACATCTACCGAATACTCGATCGATGTTGTACCATCAGCTGCAGTTACTTTAATCTTGGGTACTCTGGAGAAATCTATGGAATCACTTCCATTCCAGACTGATACACTATCAGGATATATTATTTGCAGTTTACTTGGACTCGACGAACCAAATGATATACTGGCGTATACTTTTCTCAGGCTTGTCTTGTATGGCAAAGAGTCTACATTATATATAGATTGCTTGAATTGATCTATTGAAAACAGCGTCTTTGCCAATACAGGATAACTTAGGCTATCTTGTTTGGTATAAGCTATGGCCGACAGTTTAAATCTATAAATCTGAGCATCCTTCGATGCTCCTGAAACTGTATATTCGGTAGAATCAGAGTTACACGACCCTAAAGTGTAGGCTATAAAAATGGCGAATAGCAACTTAGTAATTTGCTTCAATTTCATTAGTTTAAACAGATTAATTCAATATCAATGTGCAAAAATAGAAAGAATTTCGGCTTACACGTCAATAAATCTAATATTTATAATATTTTATACTTAACTCAAAACCTTAAATGAACGACTTCTGACGTTCTCCAATATCCCTTTTTTAATATTTTTCCGTTAATATTCGGAGCCTTAATTCCTACTTTAAAGTTAACATTGGAGGTTTCAACAAATGCCTCATCCCATAAGCTTTTATCTATAAAACTTTGCAATAGCTCCCGACCTCCTTCTACCAAAACAGAACTAATTTGACGGGTCTGTAAGAAAGACAGAATATTTTCAAGAAGATGTTCATCAAATCGCGCCTGATGATAAATGACATTCTCGGAAGACGAATCTTTGAGATCCTCAGTAAATATAATTGTCTCCACCTTTCCATCAAAAAGAGTATAATCCGTAGGTATTCTGCCTTTTCTGTCAAGAACGATTCTTATAGGATTTTTCCCATACCACAATCGAGTTGTAAGAGACGGATTGTCCTTTATTGCAGTATTAGTACCAATCATAATTGCAGAAACTTCAGATCGCTCTTTATGAACAAGCATTTTTGTGAATTCATTGGAAATCGGTGTAGGCTGAGGTATCAGATTCTCGTCTCTGGCTATATCAATAAAGCCATCTTGAGTCTGTGCCCATTTCAGATAAATATATGGACGTTTTTTTGATTGAACCGTAAAAAACTCTTTATTGAGCTCCAACGCTTCTTTCTCCAAGACACCTAAGGTCACCTCAACTCCTGCATTTTGCAACATTTTCACGCCTCTGCCCGAAACAGCAGGATAAGGATCGAGACATGCAACCACGACTCTAGGAATACCACTGTCTATAATTAATTGTGCACAAGGAGGTGTTTTTCCATAATGAGAACAGGGTTCCAGTGAAACATAAATTGTAGATTCTTTTAACAGAGCTTTATCTTTGACACTATTTATGGCATTAACCTCAGCATGAGGTTTTCCATATATACGATGGTAACCTTCTCCTATAATTTTACCACCATGTACTATAACTGCACCAACCATAGGGTTAGGACTAACGAATCCTTTCCCATTTTGTGCCAATTGTAGGCAGCGGCGCATATATTTTTCATCAACAATCATGTTCCTGAGTTTCTTCTAAAGAGAAACGCAATAATCAAAAGTATATTTTATTTTAAATCTTTTTTATGACACAAATTTATCTGGCTGCAATAACTTCTATTTCTACCAATGCTCCTTTAGGCAGATCTTTTACGGCGAAAGCCGATCTAGCGGGAAATGTACCGGTAAACTGAGTGGCATACACTTCATTCATTCCTGCAAAATTTGCTATATCATTCAGCAAAACAGTTGTCTTTACAATATTGTCGGTAGTCAATCCTGCTTCAGCAAGAATAGCTTTTATATTTTCGAAAGATTGTGCTGTTTGCTCTTTGATATCTTCACTAGGGAAGTCTCCTGTTGCCGGATCAATTGGCAACTGACCGGATACGAAAATCATACCATTTACTTCTATTGCCTGACTGTATGGTCCTATTGCCTCAGGGGCTTTGCTTGATACTATAACTTTTTTCATTTTCGTATATTTTAAGTATTGTTACTTTAATCCTTTCTGTCGGATTACCTCATAGATAAGAACTCCGGCAGCAACCGACACATTTAGAGATCCAATAGTCCCGAATTGAGGAATTTTTACCAGATTATCTGCTATTCTCAGATTATCATTCGAAACGCCGGTATCTTCTGCTCCCATTACAAAAGCAATAGGTCCTTGATATTCGATATCTGTATACAGATCGGCTCCTCGCTCACTGGCTGCAACCACTTTCACACCGCTGTCTTTCAAGTAGCGAATTACAGACGTAAGGTTTTGCTCTTTACATACAGGAATCTTCAATAATGCTCCTGCCGATGTTTTGACAGCATCCGCATTTACGGTTACACTACCTTTCGCAGGGATGACAATGGCATCCACTCCCGCAACTTCGCATGTGCGGGCGATGGCTCCAAAGTTGCGAACATCGGTAATCCCGTCAAGCACAAGGATAAAAGGATCTTTTCCATTTTCATATAGGAACGGAATAATATCCTCTATCTTTTCGTACGAAATAGCTGACAAGAAAGCAATTACTCCTTGATGATTCTTCCGTGTAAAACGGTCTAAACGCTCATTAGGAACTCTCTGTACAGCTATATTCTGCGTTTTCAGCAACGACAATAATTCTTTCGACAAGTCACCTTGCAGTTCTCGCCTGATAATTACTTTATCTATTTCCTTTCCGGCCTCAATAGCTTCAATAACAGCTCGTATACCGAAAATCATCTCTTTCTCTTTCATGCTTTTCTGTTTGTTTATATGTCGTTCTGCTGCTTTTGCAGAGCTAATTTACTTTTATGATATCCGTACCCCAGATATATTACTAAACCGATGCTTAACCAGACGGTAAACATCACCCAATTAGACCAGCCTAATTCCGTCATCAAGTACAGATTGGTAAGGATTCCCATAACAGGGAGCAAGGAAAACTTATACTTAAATGCAGCGATAGACAATCCCAGCCAAACTAACCAAAAGACAATCAATAGGGGCTTCTCATAAAGAACCTCATAATGGTCGGTCTTAGTAATGAACAAATATACTGCAACTAAGAGTAAAATAAAAATGATATACTGCCCATTTATATAAGGAACTTTAAATTTAGCTTTTTTACTATCACCTTTATAGTCGAGAAAAAGAACTCCCGAACATACAAGAATGAAAGCAAAAAACGTTCCTACACTGGTTAAGTCAACCACAAATTGCATATCCAAAAAGAGTGATGGAATGCAAACGACAATTCCGGTAATGATTGTCGAAAAAGTAGGTGTTTTATATTTAGAATGTATTTTTCCGAATTTAGGCCATAATAATCCATCGCGACTCATAGTCATCCAAATACGAGGCTGCCCGATCTGAAAAACAAGAATAGCACTGGTAATGGCAACTATAGCTGTTGCAGATATTACTCCGGCAACGAAATCCATATCAACAACCTGAAAGACATAGGCTAACGGATCGTCTACGCCAAGCTCTTTATAATCTACCATTCCTGTTAAGACAAGAGCTATCGTGACATATAGTATCGTACATATACCCAAACAGTATAGCATAGCTCTTGGCATATCTCGCTGGGGATTTTTACTTTCTTCGGCTGTTGTCGATATTGAGTCAAATCCGATAAAAGAGAAGAATACAGCAGCAACACCTCCTAGCACACCTTGCAAGCCATTGGGAGCGAAAGGCGACCAATTTTCGGGTTTAACAAAAAATGCTCCTACTCCGATAACGAGTAAGATAATGGCTATCTTAAGATAAACCAGGAGGTTATTGACCGTCTTAGATTCTTTTATCCCAATAAATACCAGAAATGTAAGTGCGGTTACGACTAACCCTGCCGGAGCGTTAATCAGCACCTTAAAACCAAAAATTTCAGGAGCAGACTCATACGTTTTGGCAGCCTTTATAATGTGATATGGCAGATCGACAGCGCCTTCACTAACCATATTATATGCCTTATGGGCAGTGGAATATCCTATTGCAAGCCAATCGGGCCAGAAGATACCAAATCCTTCGAGAAGTGTTGTAAAATATTCAGACCATGAAATTGCTATTACCATATTAGAAACGGCATATTCCAAAATAAGAGCCCAACCTATTACCCACGCAAATATTTCGCCAAGAGAAACATATGTATATGTATACGCGCTTCCGCTAACGGAAATCATGGATGCGAACTGAGCATAACACAATGCTGTGAAAATGCAGGCGATGGCAACAAAAATGAACAGAAGTGAAACTGCGGGTCCTCCATGAAATGCAGCCCGACCGATAGTACTGAATATGCCGGCTCCGACAATGGCTGCTATGCCAAAAAGGGTGAGATCACGTACGCCCAATACTCGTTTCATTCCTGATTCGGAATTACTTATATCTTCTGATATACTATCTAAATTTTTTTTACGGAAAAAGGAAGTTAAGTTCATCAAATATTCAAATCTATTGTATATGTGTCGTAAATAGTGCCTCGCGCACCAAAACCTTCTTTTTGATGTATCAGGTTCTGATTGAGGTAAAGTCCGTTGTTTTCGGTAGAAATACCATAATCAAAATATGCTTTGTGTGCATAATTATTAATAACATAATCGACTATTAGGTCTATTGCGCCCAATTCCTTCCCCTCCTCGCTAGCTGCAACATATTGAATATGTGCAACCTTATCGGTTTCGAAGATCAGACAACCTCCCAATGTTTTTTTAGATTGGTCTATGGCTAAAAATAGATGGATGTGTTTGTGAAATTTTTCTTTTAGATATGTTATTTCTTGTAAAGAGTGTACAGGTTGTGTATTATATTTTTCTTGCAAATTGGAAGATAATATACTCCAGAATATATCAAAATCATCAGACAAGACTACTTTTAAGCCAATCTTCTGCGCCTTAGTTAATCCGCGTTTTCGCTGTCCGGAATATTGTATTCTATTTGAATAATCAATTGTAGAAGAGATATTGCGTGCTGTCAATTCAGCTTTATGCCTGAACAAGGCATACAAATCTTCTTCGGATGGAGATCTATGATATATATGTGGTACGGGTTTATATATGATTTTTCGGATTCCCTGATTTTGTAGAGTAACAGTAATGTGTTCAAAGATTTCCAAAATATCCTGAGCAGTAGCTTTTTGCCCAACAACAAGACCTCCGTAGGTTAGTCCCTGATGTGTATAATATTGCTTCTCACTGATATTACCGGGCATTAGAGCCAACAATTTATATCCCGAATAGAAAAGAAATGAATAATCGGAAAAACGATCTGCATGGTATTCCATAAAGTCGCGACAAAAAAGGAAAGTTCCATTTTTTGAATGTCGGATAAAGTGATCCCATTCTTCTTTATGACTATCATTATATATCTTAATTTCCATTCCTACGATATTTTTTGAATTTGGAATAAGTGTTTATATAATCTTCCGACTCATACTTTTCCGAAGCCAAAGCCAAACATATTGCTCCCGAGGAATATTCTCGTTCGGTAGCCCATACGCCCGGAGGAATATGCAATCCGATCATAGGACGGTTGAGCAAAATCGTTTTTTTGTTATTTCCATCATCGAGTTCTACTTCAAAGCTACCACTCGTGGCAATCAATACTTCGTGGCAATGTTTGTGAGCGTGCATGCCTCTCTCTGCCCCTGATGGTATGTCGTAGATATAGAATATCCGTTCGATAGGAAACGGAACATTACGGAGGCTTTCCACGGGTGTTATATTTCCGGCTCTGTTTTTTATAACGGGAAATTCAATGAGAGAACAATCAAATACGGTATTGTATTGAGGCTCTAAACTAAGATTAGCTCCATCAGCAATATCTTTCGCCCCCTTTAGGGTCGCTATACTTAATTCTTCTTTGAATAGTTTATAATTCCGTATATAATCGTTTTCGCTGTAAGGTTCAGAAGTTATTACCAAGCATAATGCGTTCGTAGAAAAGTTGGACAATGTTCGCCATGTCATATTCGGCACATACAAGGCATTATATGATCGGTTTAACGTGTACATTGTTTTCCTTGAGCCATCATCGAGCTGCACATCAAAACTGCCCGAAAGAGCAATAATAACTTCGTGCTGAATTCTAAAAGCATGGCTTCCTCTTTTCTGACCACCCGGCACATCGTATATCCAATAAATTCGGGATATGGGAAACGGGATATGTTTCTTTGCTTCTATAAAAGAAAGATTACCCCTGCGGTCTATAACTTTAGGTAAGTCTATCAGCTTCTCCCGTTTCATCATCCGATCTATCTGAGCCAAGGTTCGGGATTCAATTTAGTAGTTCCATTCCATAACTGAAAATGAATTTGCGAAAATCCTAAATCGGGATCAGTATATAGTTTACCCAAAGATTGTCCCGTCTTCACCTTATCACCTTGTCTTACAGATATATTCTGTATATTTCCGTAGAAAGTATAGTAATTTCCATGACGAATAATGATACAGGTATTGTATCCGGGAATAGATGCAACATAAGTGACTTCTCCACTAAACACAGATTTTGCTTCTGCTCCGGCTTGTGACCGTATGTCTATTCCACTGCTGGATGTGGTTACAAAACGGCTATGCTGATGTGAACCAAATCTTGTTGTTATTGTATAGTTTCCTGAAATAGGATAAGGCAATCTACCCTTATTAGATGCAAAATCGTTTGACAAAGCTATATTTTCAGAACTGACGACTGGAGCAGATGTTGTTTCTTTAGCAGGTTTCACTTCTTTTGGAGTAGTACCTTTATTCCTTTTAGCAGCTTCAGCCCTAGCTTTTTCCTCAGCTTTTCGCTTAGCCTCTCTTTCTTGTCGGGCAACTTCTTCTGCAATCAATTTTGCGATCTGTCTATCTAAGGCATCAGCTTGTTGTTTCTTTTGTGTAAGTATTTTCTGCAAATCTTTTTGCTTCTTTTGAGCTTCCCCAACTTCTTGCTGATAGTCGGTTTCCTCTTTTTTTAGATTTGCCTGCTCACTTGCTCGCTGCTGAAGCAATGTTGTTTTCTCCATCTTGGCTTTTGCCAACGCACTTTTTCTATCTTTAAGCTTTTGGCTTTGCTCTTTTATCTCATCCGCTTGATTTTTGCGCCATTCGGCATAATCTTGTAAGTATCGTAATCTACGATAAGATTCTGATAAGGATTTGCCGGAAAGAACAAACAGAATTTTATTCTCACTCTGTCTATTTTTAAGCATGCCATCAATGGCTTTGCTATAATTCTTCTGTTTGCTTTTCAGATCGGCTTCCAGAATCACTATTTCGTCTTCGATCCGCTTTTGCTCTCCTTCTATTCCTACAACTTCTTGCTCTAGCAGGCTTAATACTTTTTGGCGGGAAAATATTTGATTAGAGATAAGTTGTATTCTTTCTAGTAATGAAGTTGTACTTTTTTTTGTTTCCTTAAGCAGTTTATCTGTATTCGATATTTCTCGCAAAGCATTCTTCCTCTGTTGCTCAAGTTCCTTTATTTTAGTGTTTTGAGCGAAAGACGATATGCTTATAAGCAAGACTGACAGGAAAACTATTATTCTCATTTTTTCTTTATATATGCACCTATTATATCTGAAAACTGTACTTTAGTATATTTTGCAGAGATTGTGTTATCAATATTAACGCCTTTGTCTATATTTAGTTTATCGTAATTTATAATAATATCGAGACGTTTTTTTGCAACATCCACTTTTGCTTCCATTTTAGTAGGGTATATAGAGTTATTATCTTTTACGAAATCAGTATATGACCATTGTAAAGTAATATTCTTTTTATCATTAAAAATCAATGTCGAAGCTATATGGTCTGAGGCATCAATTGCAAAATTGTAACCAAGATTGCCTTTTCCTTTTGCTTGTAACAAATAAACATCGTTTGATGCAGATATGTTGTATTTCTTAAAATCTTTTTCTTCAACCTCTTTTTCTCCGGGAACAAATAGTTTATTCGTGAATAAGGCTTGCAAGTTATAAAAATTAAAATCGAAGCCTGAAACTACTTTCGAGTCGCTGAAACGTTCTGCAATATATTGCTTTTTCAGACGATCTATGATTATAATACTATCCGGAGTGAAGGTGACGCGCATGGCTTCTCCTCCAAGAATCGGAATTCGTATTGAAGCCTGCAGGATACTGTCTTTAACCATTTTGAATACTGCAGGTACTTTCTGGGAGGAAGTTCCTACTTTAAATTCAATACTACCTTTGGTAGAAATATCCTTATATTTAATCTCGGCTGCTAACGCATCTCCAATCACTTGAGTGTGCGATTTCTTTTCTAAAGTTCCTTCGGTTATGATCGTTTTTTTCGATTTACAACTACTTATAAAAAATAGACTTGTAATCAAAAAAAGTAATGTAAATATTCTATATGTAGATAATTTCATCATTCAGAAATATAAGTTTTTGTTTCTATTTTTTTGTCTAATGTCGAAGATTTACTATCCCCTTTTTGTTTTGCTTTTATCCAATATTCTAAGGCTTTATCTGTCTCTCCGGTTTTGAACAGAACATCTCCATAATGCTCAAGAACCTCAGATCCGATTTCTTCTTTTTTCTCTTCGCTGTATTTTATTGCATTCTCAATATAAATTTTTGAGATAGTATAAGCTCCTTGCTCAAACAATACCCATCCATAAGTATCAAGATACGTCGGGTTTGCAGGTTCCGCCTTGACTGTTATACTACTCATTCTCTCTGCTTTATCCAGATCTTTCTTAATAAGGGAAAGGTAATAGCTATAATTATTTAAAACACCGAGATTGTTAGGATCATAAGTTAACGCCTTGTCGTATGTAACAAAAGCACTATCAGACTGTCCAAGCTGGTGATAAAGATCACCGATTTGCCCATAAAAATTGGATAAAAGAGCATTGTTATTTTCATCAACATAAGTTACTCCTTTCAACAAAGTACTTAATGCTTCTTTATATTCTTCTTTTAGAAACTCGGCTGCACCTTGGTAAAAATAGAACTGGGGTTGATCCGGCAGATATGAAATTGCGTCTTTACAGATTTTTATTGTCAGATCGATACTATCTGGAAAAGCAGTGCTTAACATTTGCTCCCATCCAACAGGATTAGTCGGATTAGCTTCTGCAAATAATTGATATTCGAATCTTGCTTCATCCTTTTTATTCTGAAGCAATAAAAGATTACCATACATCAAATTAAGTTTTGGTTCTTGCGGATGCTGCACCATTAGTGTGTCGAATAGGGCATTCGCCGTTTGCGTATCCTTCTGAGTCCGTTGCAAAGTTCCTATATATTGAGCCAATATGGATAATTTGGTGTCAATATCCATTTTGGGGCTAACGAGAGCAATGCGTAATTCTTGTTCGGCAGCAGCTTTATTTTTAGTTTGCTCATAATATTCTGCCATTGAGGTTATCAGATATGGATCATCCGGATCTATAGATTTAGCCTTACTATATACCATAAAGGCCTCATTGGTTTTCCCTGCCTGCAAATACAGATCTCCTAATAATATTTGATACTTTAATTGATTGGGATATTTTTCTATATATTTTTGAATCTCAGCAAAAGCTTTTTTCTCCTGATTCATAGAGGTATATAATTGATACTTCTGAAGACTTATTTTTTCGTTCAGACCAACAATTTGTTCCAATTTATCAAGAGCAACAATAGCATTATTCAGATCTCCATCCAGTCTATATGATTCGGAAAGGTACAAGTATAACTCTGTATTATCCGGATTGGCTTCAACCAATTTTTCGAACTGTTCTATTGCATCGCTATATTGCTTTAATTCTAGACAGATAGAAGCATACGCCATGTTATAATAGAAGTTACTCCCGTCATAAGATGTCGCTTTTCTGTAATAATCCAGCGCTTTATTCTTATTATCCAGCGTGTTAAAATAATTTCCTAATTCATACAATACATTAGCATTCGTAGAGTCGATTGCCATGCAATACTTAAGATAGTCATAAACAGCGTCGTATTTATTCGCTGTTTTAGCATTCATCGCCTCATAAAAGAAATAGTCGAACTTTCGTCTTTTTTCAGAATTACTATCATCTTTTGTTTGGGCAAAAAGAGACATTATACTCCCAAATGCAAATATAACTATGAAAACAGTATATATTCTTTTATACATATATTCAGAAAAGTGGTTCTATAATTATACTATTTTCCCGTATGGCCAAATCCTCCAGCTCCACGATCAGTTTCATCAAGCGTATCAACCTGAATCCAATTTACCTGTTCGTGAGATGCAATAACCATTTGGCAAATTCGCTCCCCATCACTTATAACAAATTCTTCATTTGATAAATTGATAAGAATTACACGGATTTCTCCTCGATAATCGGCATCAATAGTTCCGGGAGAATTCAGAACAGTGAGTCCATGTTTCAACGCTAATCCGCTGCGAGGACGTATTTGGGCTTCATATCCTTGAGGAAGTTCAATAAAAAGCCCGGTCGGAACTAAAGTTCTCTCCAATGGTTTTAAAATAATCGACTCTGTTATGTTAGCTCTAAGATCTAATCCGGCAGAATAAGACGTTGCATATTCGGGCAATGGATGATGAGATTTGTTTATTATCTTTATATTCATTCTTGAGTGTATCATTTTTATATATTGTTGCGAAATTAGTTAAATCTTTGCAATCTATTCTGTTAATTGATAAAAATTAAGATATTAAGACGTGTTATGTTATGTTGACGTAATTTTTTTTGAAAAAAAGTATACAAAACGTTTTGCAGTGTAAAAAAAAGTCATACCTTTGCAACGCATTTGAGAGAAAATGCAACCCTAAACAATAGGGCGTTTAGCTCAGCTGGTTCAGAGCATCTGCCTTACAAGCAGAGGGTC
>DHNQ01000022.1:0-2355 GCA_002409595.1 Dysgonomonas sp. UBA5412 | reverse complement strand
AGAGCATCTGCCTTACAAGCAGAGGGTCGGCGGTTCGAATCCGTCAACGCCCACTAATAATCAAGCGATTACAATTAAGTAATCGCTTTTTTTATTGGCTTTCTGATGATTTAAATTGATGGGACTTAAACCGAGACTTAAACCAGAAAACCATCATGAAAGCTACTGTAAATGCAGTTTGTTACAAATCTAAGACATTAAAAAACGGAGAGAATCCTATAATGTTGAGAGTTTGTAAGCAAGGAAAGATGAAATATCTAAGTTTAGGTATCTCAATCAACCCCAAATTATGGGACTTCAAAAAGAATGAGCCAAAGCTAAATTGCCCTGACCGAGAACTAATACAAAAGATTATTATAGATAAGAAAGCCGAGTATCAGACACAGATATTAGAGCTTAAAGCGAATAATAAAAACTTTACGGCGTCCTCTCTTATTGAGTCTACAGAAAAGGCTATTATAATTAAAATGGTTGATGAATTTTACAATGAGACTATTAAATATCTCACATCAATGGGTAAGATAGGAAATTCAAAAGCCTATAATTATTCTTATTGTTCTATCAAGCGTTTTGTAGGCTCTGACAAATTAGATTTTCTTTTCTCTGACATCAATATTGATTGGCTTAATAGATACGATAAATGGTTAACAGGTCAAGAGGTTGCAGATACTTCTAAAAGTGTGTTATTTAGAACGCTTAGAAGTGTATTCAACAAGGCTATAGAGCAAGGAACAGCAAAAAGAGAAGATTACCCTTTCGACTCGTTCAAAACATCGAAATTCAACACCAAAACAAAGAAACGTTCCATTACAAAAGAGGAAATTAAAAAGATTCTGTCCCTTGACCTAAGTAATGAGAGTGAACTAGTACAATTAAGTAGAGATATATTCATGTTCAGCTATTTACAAAGCGGTATTAACTTTACAGATATAGCTAATTTGAAGTGTGAGAATATTCACCAAGGACGAATCGAGTATATAAGGCAGAAGACACACAAGCCTATCAACATTCTCCTTTTAAAAGAGTCTCAAGATATTTTAAATAGGTATAATGTAGGAAGCGTGGACTCAGACCTTTATATTTTCCCTATTCTTGACAATAAAATTCATAAGACCCAAATACAAAAACACAACCGAATTCATAAAATGCTAGGTCATATCAACAAGCATTTAAAAACGATTGGAAAAGTTGCAAAAATAGGCACACCCTTGACGACCTACGTTGCCAGACATTCGTATGCCACTGTACTAAAACGGTCTGGGGTCAATACCGCTATCATTAGTGAGTCATTAGGTCATAGCTCTGAAAAAATAACTCAAATTTATTTAGATAGCTTTGAAAATAGTCAACTTGATGAAGCAATGAGGAATTTATTGTGATTTTACACATATTTAGGGAGTAGAGAAAACTACTCCTTAATTTCCTATATTCTTAAATACTCTAAGAAAGGATTCTTTATTATTAAAGAACTCATCTTTAGCTACATGAGATAAATATTTCTCAAAAAACATTTGTTTGGATATCCAAGAGCCATATAATCCCCCTTTATGTGTCCACATTTTTATTAACTTATCGTTTTCTGCATTAAAATCTAAATACAACTCTGTATCTGTAGTTTTTGATATCTCTTGCACCCATTTCCAAGCATAAGACCAAATAATAGAGAAGGAGTTTCCAAACTCATTTTTTATTAGTTTGTCCGTCTTTAATCGCTTATTCTTCCATGCTTCTTCAACATTTACGACCCAAACAACCCTGCTATTTGTTAGTTTTTTGTAAAAATTATTTCTTTCGACTACTGCATAACCATCAATAGAGCTTTTTTGAATTTCAATTACACATTCATCCGTTTTAATATCAGCTCTATGTTCTTTGTTTTCTCCGCAAATAACTTCACAATACTCATCTCTGATTGCATATTTCCATGCAGCATGCCATTCTGTTTCAGGTTCATAACCATTTGGTAATTGTGGTTTTTCACCTATATATTTCCAATACTGCCTGTATTTACCGACACATGCAACGACTTGATAACTATCAAACCATAAATCATAGCCTATATCTCCTGATTTTACGTCTTTAGCATGAGTCTTTTCGCCATTGTATTTTGCGTATTTCATAAAACAAAAGGGTTGAAAAATTATCTAATAGTATTCTCTCTGTGGTTATTTAAAAAGGAATTGAAATATTTTAGGATTTCGAATTCCCTACGTTTTAAAGCAACAAAGATATTTTTTAAGTATTCATTATCTTTAATTCCATTGATGTCTAAGCTTGTAATTAAAGTCCCTTCTATTGGAGTTGATATTTCGGCTGTATATCCATGTCCTTGATATGTAAATAATAATCCAAAAG
>DHNQ01000024.1 GCA_002409595.1 Dysgonomonas sp. UBA5412 | reverse complement strand
TTTTTCAATTATTATATACAATTGTCATGTACCTTGTCTTTATAGGCATAGTTCAAAAATGCTTTAAGTGTCGATATGCGTGTTTTTAATGTCTCGGCTGTAAAGTCTTTCTCAACGGTGAGATAGTCTACAAATCGGCTATAAACATCATTATCCACATCCGCAAAGGTTAATTTTCTATTATATATTTCTTCTTGAAACTCGTTCCAATTACCTAAAAATGACTTCCAGTTTTTTAATGTGCCATGGCTGTAGCTTGTACCCCGATCCGTCTTTCTTATTCCTGCTTTCATTTGCTCCATGAGAAAGGGTAGATAGTCGTGCATCCGTGTTGGTACATTGGCTTTTGATACTTTTTTAGTTTTAGCCTGTGATATTATTATCTTAACATCCTCGTCCTCTATTTTTCCGTATTTGGCTAGATGTAATTCTATACTATTTTTTATCTCCTCTAATTGATTCTTTAATATATCATATCGTACCGTCTCGGCTTGCGGTTTATTGTAGTATGAAGTAAACCAACCTTTTTTAGTGTCCCATATATCGGTAGGGATTTTTACACCGGTGGAAAGCCTGACACGCCAATCACTACCTAATATATTTACATTTATAGAGGCTTCTTTTTTTGCTGATCTTAATAAAAAATTAACTGTTGCCATAACAAGGAAAATTTTAATATGAATTAATTGATATGACAAAGATAATACAATAATTTGTTTGTGGTTATTTTGTGGCTGTAAAATCTTACATAGGTTTACAATAATTTACAATTTATTCTTATATTTGTGTGATATAAGCCATTTACGCACACATAGGCGGTCAAAGGTTTACAATACGAAACAATAGAGTTTGCGTCCCAGCGGGATCACTGAAAGATCAGAAAATCAAAGACTTATTTCTGACAAAACAAGACAAAACTCTCTAAGATAGATTCTTAGGGAGTTTTTTTATTCTCCACTTTAGACATAATCAGTCATCAAAATGCCGATATTGGACAGTCATTCGTTACGGAATCGTTACGGATTTCACGAAAGACAAAAACCGTAACGAATTAGAACGTAAGATTCTCATTTGTCGCAAATTGGCAATCGTTTGTCCGCCTGACTTCTAACAATTAACAATAGTTTTGAACTCTTAAAAATTACGAGTTATGAATGTTATGAAGTCAACTTTTCGTGTATTGTTTTATCTGCGAAAAAATGAAGTGAACAAATCTGGTAATTCTTCCATTATGGTCCGAATTACTGTAAATGGTGAGCAGGTACAATTCAGCTCAAAGCTGCAAATCAAGCCCGAACTTTGGGATACCAAGAATGGAAAAGCCGTTGGTAAGAGTGCCGGAGCAATGAATACCAATCGTCTGTTGGAAGCCATTAGTACAAAGGCAAATGAATTATATCATAAGCACTTGAGTGAGTATGGGTATGTCTTACCTGAAAAAATAAAGAATATTATACTCGGAGTTGATTCGGATAGAAGAAAGATGCTATTGGAGCACTTTGCCGAACATAATGAGTTCTATGTATTAAAGATTGGCAAAGACACCTCTCAAATAACAGCGAATCGTTATAAGCTGACTATGCTTCGTTTGCAAGAGTTCTTAAAAGCTGAATATAATCTTTCGGATATTCCTGTATTTGAATTAACCCCTGTGTTTGTAGAGAAGTTCTTTCTGTTTCTTCGGAATACCCATAATTGCAGTAACAATACCGCCTTGAAATTTATCCAACGATTCAGAGCAGTCTTCTATTACATTAAGAATACAGGAGCAGATATTAGGATTAATCCTTTCGGCAGTTTCAAGTTCCGTACAACCAAAGTCGTTCGAGAGATACTTACCCAAGAAGAACTTGATATTATCTACAAAAAAGAGTTCCTGACCGAAAGATTAGGGCAAGTAAGAGACATCTTTATTTTTATGTGCTATACCGGACTTAGTTACATAGACGTAGCCCAACTAACAGAGAATAATATCAAAACAGCCTTTGACGGACATCAATGGGTAATGACCAAACGCCAAAAGACAAGCGTACCCTCTAATATCCGTTTATTGGAGATACCATTAGTAATTATAGAGAAGTATAGAGGACAACAAGCCAATGGTAAATTATTCCCTATTTGCTCCAATCAGAAGATGAATGAATACTTAAAGGAAACAGCAGCCATTTAGAAAAGGGAGAGCATACGAAGGTAACAAGAACTTAATCAGTGGATTAAGCAAAATGATTCTTCTGACCAAAAGAGAATAAATGCACAAAAAAGCAAAGTTGACGGTGAGTTCAGTTACCAAATCGTTACCTGAGTAACTTTGTCTAACTGGAGTTTATTCGTCACTTATTCAATAGTTTGCGTAATTTTGCATAGCACCGGATAACTCTAAGTAAACTAAATTTGTAACAAAAAAATTAGAGTTATGGCACGAAGTACATTCAAGGTTTTGTTTTACCTGAAAAAGAACAATTTGAAAGAGGGCAAAGCCCCTGTAATGGGAAGAATCACTGTAAACAGTACGATCTCGCAGTTTAGCTGTAAGCTAAACATCAAACCTGACCTTTGGGACACCAGAGCAAACCGAGCATCCGGCAAAAGCCTCGAAGCTCAGAAGATTAATCAGAAGTTAGACAACATCAAAACTCAGATCGGCAAACAATACCAAAGTATCTGTGACAAAGATAATTTTGTCTCTGCCGAAAAAGTTAAAAATGCCTATCTTGGTTTTGGCGATGAGTTCCGAACTTTCTTTTCCATTGCTGACGAGTTTTACGAGAGTTATGCTAAGCGTGTAGGCAAAGACAGAACAGAAGGTTCGTATGAGCAACTAATTATCAATCGCAGACGAGTAGAAATGTTTCTTCGGGATAGATACAATCTATCTGATATCCCGATTAAAGAAATAGAGCCTCAATTTGTCGAGGATTATTACACTTACCTATTAGAAGAACGGAAGCTCGCAGGCAGCACTTTACTTACAGCCATAACAAAGCTCAAACAGATTATGTTGATAGCGCAACGCAAAGGCTATATCCATGTCAATCCCTTTGCCAGTTTCCGATTCAAAGCACAGACTCGAGATAGAGGGTATTTGACCGAAGACGAACTTCGTAGATTTATGACAGTAGAACTCAGAAGATACAAGCAACGTCAGATTCGGGATATTTTCGTCTTTCAGTCATTTACGGGCTTGGCTTATGCAGATGTTAAGAAGCTAACTTTCGATGATATACAAACATCTTTCGATGGTGAACTGTGGCTGATAGCCAAACGTAAAAAGACCAATGCTACATTTTATGTCAAATTATTGCCGATAGCCAAGCAACTGATTGAACAATATCGTCTTGTGGCTAAAAATAATTTCGTTTTTCCTGTGCCAAGCCATAGCGACAATATGAATCGTTGCCTGCAACGTATAGCTAAACTATGCGGTGTAAATAAGCGAGTTACGTCGCATATGGGGCGCCATACGATGGCAACGACAGTGTGCCTCTCGCAAGGTGTACCCATCGAAACGGTCTCTCAGATGCTCGGGCACAGCTGTATTACCACCACTCAAATCTACGCTAAAATCACCAATGACAAGATAAGTAAAGATATGGCAGTATTAACAGATAAAATCGGAGATAAATATAAACTGGAGACAGATCGCCCTCAATCCGATTTCAGAAATATCAAACGAATCACCAAAAAGCAAAAAGAAATGTTGCCCCGCAAAAAGAGAGAAAATAACCCCGTTAATCCATCGACTTATATCATCCCCAAATGGGCTAAAGTGGAATAGAATAAAAACAATAAGGATCGAGTCAGCCCTTTTGTTGCAGGAGAAGGTTACTTCTTACAAGGTAAACTAGTCAATCCCGAAGCCCTACGGGTCGGAAACGAAAATCTCCATCCTGCGGATAGTATTTTCGCTCCGAGGCTTGCCTGTTTCCCTGCTCGAAGTGTTAGGAGATATCCTGCAACGAAAACGACCGACCCGACGATGACGCATATCTTCAAAAGTAAACAAGCATCCCTGATTAACATCAAGAATGCTTGTTTTTCTTTTATGCGTGAGCAACTTCAACTCCCTCTCCTTAGAATCTGCATATCTATCGTTTCATCTTTCATTAGAAAGGAAGCTCTGGAGATTGGTAGTTATTATGCAATACCTGTTGAAGTTCTTTCTCGGGATAAAGTATTTTTCCTCCAATCGTTGTATAACAGATCATTCGCTTATCACGCAAGGTCTGAAGCGTTCGAGGCGATATATGAAGATATTCCATCACTTCCTCCCCACTCAGATAACGTTCGTCTGCCAATGTCGGGCGATACTTATCTCTAACATCCTGCACATCCTCAATGGATTGCTCTATCTGCTCCAAAAGTTCTTTGAACTCTTCGGACTCGTAATTGATAAATTTATCCATACCTACTTGAATTTATGCTTCGTATCAGTTTTTAGCAATTCCGAAATATCCTCTTCCTTGTAATAGATCTTGCCACCTAACATCGCAAATGGTATTTTTCCATTATTTCGCCAAGTTTGTAGGGTACGTTTCGAGATACCGAAAGCACGGCAGACATCTGCCGAATCCATTCATCCGTCTCTGGGATTGGAACAATAGACGGCTCTTAATGCAGCCATATCGGACGTTAATCTATTGATCTGTCGTTTCAACAGTTCCCATGTATGTAAATCGATACAAACAATCTCCATAATGATTCAATTTAGTTGTTATTATGTTTTTACTCTTTATTGTTGTTAAATGTACTTGCTAAAGAACGCTTTAGCCCTTCATTGGCAGCACGGGTTATTAGCTCTTTGTTTTGTAACAGGTGGTCAGCAAGGATATTCGACAACAACATGGTCGGAGTGATCTCCGGTACGATATGTTGCAATGAAGCAACCAGTGTTTGCAATTTCTCCTTCATCCGAACATCAATATAGACCGGAGTATAATCTTTGATTTTTCGTGTTGCCAAAAATCGATTGGTATACTCTTCTTCGTCTTTCTTGCGAGAGGGCTTTGTCTTAGCCGAATTTGGCATTCATGTGCTATTGTCAAACATATCGGATACATTTGGTTTCTCATCTACTGTTTTATCTTTTTCAATATCTTCACTCATAAGTTATTTGTTTTAAATATTATTACTATACCTGATAATACTTATATCTGTATTAAGTTTGTTTAGAATAATCAAAACGACTCAAACGTCCCTGATCCGATTGGTCTTGCCCATGATTCTACATCTTCCGAAAGAATAAGCAGTATACAACTTTGTATATCGCTGTTTCCGAACTCAGGTGCAAGTATACTTCATTCTCAAGCCCCGCGCTGTGAGCATAACAGCCTTACCTAACAGGTTAGACTTGTATAGCTCTTATTATAAATATGTTATGATTGGGGCATGTG
This sequence comes from Dysgonomonas sp. UBA5412, assembly GCA_002409595.1. GTDB lineage: Bacteria > Bacteroidota > Bacteroidia > Bacteroidales > Dysgonomonadaceae > Dysgonomonas. Next base: position 2,198 of record DHNQ01000024.1, on the reverse strand, counting down.
CTCTAAAAAGAGTAATTTGGGAATAGCTGCCACATGACAAATTCGAAGTAACAGTCTGAATAATAGCAAATAAAGCCAATTTTATAAAAGATGGAAATATTTATAGGAAGTATAGCCTGATAATATTTTTTAACTATTCGAGGTTAGATTTCTTTATATCGTCTATCAGGTTGTCTATATTTTCAAGCCCGAATATCAGTTCCCGTTTGTTGCGATTACGGCAGTTGAGTAGTTGTTGCATACCGATATAGTGTTTATTATCGCCATACCTTTCTTTGTTGCCTTCTGTGCGAAAGGATATAAAGTCTTTATTGCCATCAGCAACTGATACCCATTGGGTTTTGATGTATTTGTGTTCGCTCAATTGGTCAAGGAGATAGACCAATGTCTTTTGGTTAGTTACCTGTAGTGGTTCGGGGAGTTTTCCTGAAAGTAGTTTCTTTAGTTCAGATACTTTTATTTTTGAGCGAAACAATTTGATAGCCTCTATGCAGTCTGCTAATAATGCATATTGTTCTTTGCTAAGTTTGGGTTGGTAAGAACGTTTGGTAAATTTGGTTTTAGCCGTAGTTTTGGTCTCTTTAACAATAGTAGTTTCCTCTATAGGTGTCTTTTCTTGAATAACCTCTACTTTAGGTTTTGGAATAAGTTTCTCATATTTTATACATAAGCGTTCCAAACTTACGAGGTCTACCAATTCTCTGAAATAAGGCAAAGCGATTTTGGTCAACTCTGTGGTATAATTACTTGCAGTTATCGTAACTATTGGTTTTATAAATGTACGATACTGATGATAAACATCTTTGCTTATTTCATCATAAAAGTCACTGTACCAAAGATAGTCTTCTCTCCCGTCACGAAGATATTTGGGTAAGCTTGCCAGAGGAGGATTGTTACGGATGATATCCAATACTTTACTTTTATAGTGGAGTATTTCTGATTCTGTCAGTTGTGGCTGTGAAACTAGACTAAGGGCCGTATCATAGTTGATTGTCACGAAGTCATTGAGACTCTGCTGTACAACTAGGAAGGATTCAGGTACATCCGTAAGTTCTATATCTTGCTCACCATTATACATGTACTAAAGATAGTAATATTACCAATAGGAGCAATAAGAGTGACTCTATTTTGTCAGGCAGTATGGCAAATAAAGGCATCCTCAAGCAAAGCGATACACATCATATTGTCAATGATATAACTATCGATTTAACAATCTATATTTGCAAGAGTATCCATGTCGGATATATCTAATTTATACAACGATATGAGAAATCTAGTCCACTTTCTACCATTCATTTGCTTCGGTTACCCTTGAAGAGCAATAGGCAATACACTGACTGTACTGAGACATCGGAAGTATCCGATAATACACTCTCTTCGGAGTGAAAATGTTGCCACCGATTCAAAAAACAAAGAGATTGCCGCCTCTTTATTTTTTTCTCGTCGTCAAAGTAGCAAGGTAATCGCACGGGTAACCCAAAATTCGACTAACGTCTCTTTGGGCTACTTCCGTGCATACCTTGCCCTTGCAGGGGGCTCAGCCCCGAACAGTCCGCTCCCGATGGTCACTTGACTGCCGTGGCTGTGGAGCAATCCTGCACTTCATCTCCCGATGGTCGCTTCTGTTTCGGCTTGCCTGAGTGTTTGGAGACACTCAGATTTCCATAACCTTAAAATGAAATGTTATGGAGAATGAAAATAAATTGCGGGCGGAGGCTCTCCGCGGTCGTCCGAAGAAAGAAAAAGTGAAACTTTCTATTTCGATTAATCTGAAATTGACCGAAGAAGATTTTAAAACCGTGAAGGAAAAAGCAGAGAAATTGGGAATGAAAGCAACTCAATATGCTCGGGAGATGACGCTCAAAGGAGGAATCAAATCTCGTTTTACAATTGAAGAACTTGACTTGATACGAAAGCTAAGTGGTATGGGGAATAATCTAAATCAGATAGCCAGACAGGCTAACAAATCGGGTTTTGCTCAAGTTAGTGTAGAGATAGTAAATATTGCACTTCAAATCAAACAGTTATTAGATGATCGCTAAAAATATCAAAGGAAAATCATTTAAAGGCTGTGTCAATTATGTGATGAATGACACAGCCGAATTGCTTGAAGCCGATGGAGTATGGGCGGATAGTACCAAAGATATGATCCGCAGTTTTGCTATGCAACGCTCGGGACGAAAAGAGATAAAGCAACC
>DHNQ01000025.1 GCA_002409595.1 Dysgonomonas sp. UBA5412 | reverse complement strand
TACTTTTGGATTATTATTTACATGTTCTAGTGACGATGATGACAAAAAAGATGATTTTAAATCTCTGATTGTAGGTAAATGGAAAATGTATGAGGCGACACCTTCCGAAGACTTTGAACCTTGTGATTTCAATGGCTACATCTACTTTAATGAAGATGGTACTTATTCCGAATTTGATTACTGCACTAACTCTATATTAAATGGAACATGGCGTATTGATGGACGTAATATTACGGCTGTGTCAAGTTCGTTTCCTATTCCTGTTGATTTTAAGATTATTTCCATCGATACCTCTAATATGACATTGGAATATACAGATTTGCTATCTCAGAAGATAACAGCGAAATATAAGAGAATTAACTGATGGTGACATTTTTTATTATCCTTGTAATTGTAGTAATAGCATATTGGTTTATTAAAGACTACAAACGAAGAAAGGTTGAGGAAGAATTAAGAATCTGGGAATCTGAAATACGAAGAAAGTATAAAAAGGATATTGCAGAATGTATTATTAATGGAAAAGTGAGAATTGGAATGACCTCACAAATGTGTATTGAATCATGGGGAGAACCAGACGAAATAAATAAATCAATTCATGAAGCTGGGGTAGATGAACAATGGTGCTATAATACGAGTGACACTGACACCCAATATTTATATATAGATAATGGTATTCTAACCGCAATTCACTCATAATAATATCAATCTAACCTTTTAGGTTAAACTGCTACAAATAGAAATGTATCAAATGGTCTTTTTCAAGATTATTTTGATACATTTTTACTTTCATACAAAACTCTCGAATACAAGACCGTTCTAATTCTAAAAATGAGAGGTGAAAACCTTTGAATTGAGTAAAGTTTAGTCTGGTTCTATTAACATGGTTAATAAATTATTGCCTCTAGCTTCACACCCAAAACAATTACATGAAATTACTATTATTTAAAAAGGCTAATTGACTTGTGGGATTAACGACTATTTGAAGGAAACAGCAGTCATTTAGAAAAGGGAGAGCAAATGACGGTAATTAAAACTTAATCAGCGGATTAAGCAAAACGGTTCTTTTGACCAAAAGAGAATAAATGCACAAAAAAGCAAAGTTGGCGGTGAGTTCAGTTACCAAATCGTTACCTGAGTAACTTTGTTGAATTGGAGTTTATTCGTCACTTATTCAATAGTTTGCGTAATTTTGCATAGCACTGGATAACTCTAAGTAAACTAAATTTGTAATTAAAAAATTAGAGTTATGGCAAGAAGTACATTTAAGGTTTTGTTCTATCTTAAAAAGAACAATTTAAAAGATGGTAAAGCCCCTGTGATGGGAAGAATCACTGTAAACAGTACCATCTCACAGTTTAGCTGTAAGCTAAACATCAAGCCCGAGCTTTGGGATACCAAAGCAAACCGAGCATCAGGCAAAAGTCTTGAAGCACAGAAAATCAATCAGAAGCTAGACAACATCAAAACCCAAATCGGCAAGCAATACCAAAGTATCTGTGACAAGGATAATTTTGTTTCTGCTGAAAAAGTTAAAAACGCATATTTGGGTTTCGGTGATGAGTTCCGAACATTCTTTTCCATTGCTGATGAGTTCTACGAAAGCTATGCTAAACGTGTAGGCAAAGATCGCACCGAAGGCTCTTACGAACAGCTGATTATCAATCGCAGGAGAGTAGAGATGTTTCTTCGGGACAGATATAATCTTTCCGATATTCCAATCAAGGAAATAGAGCCTCAATTTATTGAGGACTATTATGCCTATTTGTTGGAAGAACGCAAGCTGGCAGGCAGTACTTTGCTTACTGCTGTAACCAAGCTGAAACAAATCATGTTGATTGCTCAACGCAAGGGCTATATCCATGTCAATCCTTTTGCCAGCTTTCGATTCAAAGCCCAGACTCGGGATAGAGGTTATTTGACCGAAGATGAACTTCGAAGGTTTATGACTGTGGAACTCAGAAGATACAAGCAACGTCAGATTCGAGATATTTTCGTCTTTCAGTCATTTACGGGTTTGGCTTACGCAGATGTCAAGAAATTGACCTTTGATGATATTCAAACCTCTTTCGATGGCGAATTGTGGCTGATAGCTAAACGCAAGAAAACTAACGCTACGTTCTATGTCAAATTATTGCCAATAGCCAAACAACTCATTGAACAATATCGCCTTGTAGCTAAAAATAATTTTGTATTTCCTGTACCAAGCCACAGCGATAATATGAATCGTTGCCTTCAACGTATAGCCAAATTATGCGGTGTAAATAAGCGAGTTACGTCACATATGGGGCGCCATACAATGGCTACAACAGTGTGCCTCTCGCAAGGTGTACCCATCGAAACAGTCTCTCAGATGCTTGGGCACAGCTGCATAACTACGACTCAAATTTATGCCAAAATCACCAACGACAAGATAAGTAAAGATATGGCGGTATTGACAGATAAAATCGGGGATAAGTATAAATTGGAAACAGATCGACCTCAATCCGATTTCAGAAACATCAAACGAATCACTAAAAAGCAAAAAGAAATGTTGCCCCGAAAAAAGAGAGAAAATAACCCCGTTAATCCATCAACTTATATCATCCCCAAATGGGCTAAGGTGGAATAGAATAAGAACAATGATGGTCAGCTCAGCCCTTTTGTTGCAGGGGAAGGTCACTTCTTACAAGGCAAACAAGTCAAGCCCGAAGCCCTACGGGTCGAAAACGAAAATCTCCATCCTCTGGGATAGTATTTTCGCCCCGAGGCTTGCTTGTTTCCTTGCTCGAAGTGTATAGAAATATCCTGCAACGAAAATGACTGACCCGACGATGACGCATATCTTCAAACTAAAACAAGCATCCCTGATTAACATCAAGAATGCTTGTTTTCATTTTATGCGTAAGTGGCAACTCAACTCCCTCTCCTTAGAATCTGCATATCAAAAGGGCAATTCTGGCGATTGGTAGTTATTATGCAATACCTCTTGAAGTTCTTTCTCGGGATAAAGTATTTTCCCACCAATCGTTGTATAACAGATCATTCGCTTATCTCGCAGAGTTTGAAGCGTTCGAGGTGAGATATGGAGATACTCCATTACTTCCTCTCCACTCAGATACCGTTCGTCTGCCAATGTTGGGCGATGCTTGTCTCTAACATCCTGCACATCTTCAATGGATTGCTCTATCTGCTCCAAAAGTTCCTTGAACTCTTCAGACTCGTAATTGATAAATTTATCCATAAGTTACTTTTTGGCTGGTTTAATTTCTGTTTGGAGTAGGCAATGAGTATCCTCTTCCTTGTAATAGACCTTACCACCTAACATTGCAAATGGTATCTTACCATTATTCCGCCAAGTCTGCAAAGTACGTTTCGAGATTCCCAAAGCACGGCAGACATCTGCCGAATCCATTCATCCGTCTCTGGGATTGGAACAATAGACGGCTCTTAATGCAGCCATATCAGAGGTTAATCTACTAATCTGTCGTTTTAACAGTTCCCATGTATGTAAATCGATACAAACAATCTCCATAATGATTCTATTTAGTTGTTATTTTTTCGTTTTACTCTTTATCATTATTAAATGTACTTGCCAAAGAACGTTTTAACCCTTCATTAGCAGCACGAGTTATCAACTCTTTGTTTTGCAACAAGTGATCCGCAAGAATATTCGATAACAGCATAGTCGGAGTGATCTCGGGTACAATATGTTGCAGCGAGGCAACAAGCATCTGGAGTTTCTCTTTCATCCGAACATCTATATAGACCGGAGTATAATCCTTGATCTTTCGTGTTGTCAAAAATCGGTTGGTATATTCTTCCTCGTCTTTTTTACGAGAGGGTTTTGCCTTGGTGGAATTTGGCATTCATGTGCTATTGCCAAACATATCGGATATATTTGGTTTCTCATCTACTGTTTTATCTTTTTCAATATCTTCACTCATAAGTTATTTGTTTTAAATGTTATAACTATTCCTGATAATACTTATATCTGTATTAGGCTTGTTTGTTTAGAATAATCAAATAACTCAAACATCTCTGATACGATTGGTCTTGCCCATGATTCTACATTTTCCGAAAGAATAAGCAGTATACAACTTTGTATATCGCTGTTTCCGAACTCAGGTGCAAGTATAGCACATTCCGGGGCTCTGCGCTGTGAGCATAACAGCATTACCTAACAGGTTATGTTTGTATGGCATTGATTATAAGAATGATTCAATTAGAGTCTATACTCAGAAAGGAGTAATTTGGGAATAGTGGTCAATCGACTGTTTTATGTTAATGTTCTCTATATAAGCAGATAGTGTAAGTTTGGGGAGAAGCGTAAATATTTATAGGAAATATAGCCTGATAATGTTTTTTAACTATTCGAGGTTAGATTTGTTTAGCTCATCTATCAGGGTATCTATATTTTCAAGCCCAAATATCTGTTCCCGTTTGTTACGGTTACGGCAGTTGAGTAGTTGTTGCATACCGATATAGTGTTTATTATCACCATACCGCTCTTTGTTACCCTCTGTACGAAAAGATATAAAGTCTTTATTGCCATCGCCAACCGATACCCATTTATCTTTGATGTATTTGTGCTCACTTAGTTGGTCAAGGAGATAGACCAATGTCTTTTGGTTGGTTACCTGTAGCGGTTCGGGGAGTTTCCCCGAAAGAAGTTTCTTCAGTTCAGATATTTTTATTTTTGAGCGAAACAATTTGAGAGCTTCTATGCAATCGGCTAATAATAGATATTGTTCTTTGCTAAGTTTGGGTTGGTAAGAACGCTTGGTAGATTTAGGCTTAACAATTGCTTTGGTCTCTTTGGCAATAGTAGTTTCCTGTATAGGTGTCTTTTCTTGAATAGCCTCTACTTTAGGCTTTGGAAGAAGCTTCTCATATTTGATGCACAAGCATTCCAAACTTACGAGGTCTACCAATTCTTGGAAATAGGGCAAATCAATTTTACTTAACTCTGTAGTATAGTTGCTTGGAGTTATCGTAGCTATTGGTTTGACAAACGTGCGATACCGATGATAAACATCTTTGCTTGTCTCATCATAAAAGTCACTATACCAGAGATAATCCTCTCTGCCATTACGAAGATATTTGGGTAAGCTCGCCAAAGGAGGATTGTTGCGGATGATATCCAGCACTTTGCTTTTATAATGGAGTATCTCTGCCTCTGTGAGTTGTGGCTGTGAGACCAAGCCAAGTGCTGTTTCATAGTTGATTGCCACAAAGTCATTGAGACTCTGCTGTACAACCCGAAATACTTCGGGAACATTGCTATCATAATCTATGTCTTGCTCTCCATTATACATGTACTAAAGATAGTAATATTACCAATAGGAGCAACAAGAGTGACTCTTTTTTGTCAGGCAACATGGCAAATAAAAGCATCCCCAAGCAAAGCTATACACATCATATTGTCAGTGATATAACTATCAAATATACGTTTTATATTTGCCAAAGTATCCATGTCGGATACATCTAATTTATACAACGATATGAGAAATTTAATCCACTTTCTACCATTTATTTGCTCCGGCTACCCTTGAAGAGCAATAGGCAATACATTGACAGTATTGCAACATCGGAAGTATCCGATAATACACTCCCTTCGGAGTGAAAATGTTGCCACCGATTCAAAAAACAAAGAGACCATCGCCTCTTTATTTTTTTCTCGTTGTCAAAGGAGCAAGGTAATCTTTCGGGTAACCCAAAAAGCTCTCCGAGACTTTTTGAATTACTACCGAAAAAACCTTGCTCTGCGAGGCAGTGACCACGCGAAACATAAATCCGGCGTTCCTTGAATTTATCCTCCGCTTGAAAATACGCTCACGTTGGTCGCCTATTTTAAGGTCACTTTACAGCCCTTTCGTTTCTCTCCCGATGGTCGCAAAACTGTCGGACTGTCCTGTACTTTGAGGTACAGGGAAGTTCATAACCTCAAATATAATGGTTATGGAGAATAGGAAGAAAAAGGGAAGACCGTCTAAAGGAGAAAACAAATTGACAGTCTCAATCAATCTGAAATTGACCCAAAAAGAATATAATTCCGTGAAAGGAAAATCAGATATATTGGGAATAAAACCGACACAATATGCTCGGGAGATGACTATTAATGGAGGTATCAAATCTCGCTTTACGTTGGAGGAACTCGACCTGATGCGGAAGCTGGCTGGTATGGCAAATAACCTGAACCAAGTAGCTAAGCGAGTGAACAGAAATGAGTTTCTGCAAGTAGGTTTAGACTTGGTTATACTGGCAGGTAAGATTAAAGAATTAGTAGATGATCGCTAAAAATATTAAAGGGAAATCGTTCAAGGGCTGTGTCAATTATGTGATAAATGACACAGCGGAATTACTCGAAGTCGAAGGTGTATTTGCGGATAGTACCAAAAGTATGATCCGCAGTTTTGCTATGCAACGCTCCGGCAGAAAGGAGATAAAACAGCCTGTCGGGCATATTCCGATATCCTTTGCTCCCGAAGATAGAGCAAGAATGACCAACGGTTTTATGCTCCAATTAGCCAAAGGATATATGCAAGAAATGGGAATCAAGAATACGCAATATATTATAGTCCGGCATCACAATACCGATAATGAGCACCTGCATATTGTATATAATCGAATCGATAATAACCTGAAGTTGATCTCTGTTAATCAGGATTATAAACGGAATATCAAGGTCTGTAAGAAACTAAAGGATAAGTATAATCTGACTTACGGTAAGGGAAGAGAAAATGTAAAACGAGAGAAATTAGATAATCCCGATAGGGTAAAGTATTATATTTACGATGCGATAAAATCAGTTTTACCGACTTGTAAGAATCCGGCTGCTCTACGATTTGCCCTTCAAGATTTGGGTATTGAGCTTATCTATAAACATAAAAGGACAACTGAAAATCAGGGGATTGGAATGGGCATAAATGAGATCGAGGGTGTATCGTTCAAATACGATAATGTCTGTTTCAAAGGCTCGGAGATTGATCGAAAATTTAGCTTTGGAAATCTGCGAAAGGAATTTGATAAGAATGTTTTGGAGGCAAGAAAACGAGGTCGGGAAGAACTTCTGCAACAACAAGCAGAGCAAAAAGCGAAACAGGAAGCAGAACTGAAAGCCCAAAAAGAGGCTGAATATAAAGCAAGAAAAGAAGCCGAAGCCACTCCGAAAAACACAAAGATTGGAGGGGTCGAGCTAACTACTGAACAGTGGAAAATATTGAAAGAGGGTGGATTTATCTATCTCGAAAACATGAAAAGTTCGAACGGACAAGTAGTATCGGCTTATGTTTTTACGGATGATAAACAGGAAAAAGTCTTTGTCTCCAAAGAACAGCCCGACAGTTTCGTTAAATATGGAAAGTACGAAATGCGTGTTCAGGATAAGATTTTGGTGGAAAATGGCTATATGACAAAGGCTAAAGTTAAGTGGTATGGCATCGGAACTTTTGCATATCCGTATTTGTGGAAAGAGAATAAAGATGACGTTGAATATAAGGAGTCATTTGGTGATCCGAGAGTGCCGAAGGAGAAAAAAGAAGAAGCGAAAAGACAGATTGTGATTCCGAAAGTGAAGAAAAATAGGGGCCCGAAATGGTAAGAAAGTCCTCTTGCAATTTTATTTGATATTTTTAATATCCTATACTCTCGTAGTTAGAATAGCATATTTTAAGAGAATAGAATCAACTGTATTCTAATGATAAAGCCTACAATGGCTAATAAAGCTATCAGCCTACTAAAGAAGAAAATATA
>DHNQ01000009.1:214530-216040 GCA_002409595.1 Dysgonomonas sp. UBA5412 | reverse complement strand
AGAGGGAGGGAGGGGGAAGGGCGTTAGGTGTTCGAAACTTGAACTTTTCTTGTCGTTGATACTGTGGTTTATTTTCCGCTTGCCGTTCTCTGAACAGGATTTTACCAGTCAGTACCGTTAAGCTCATCCCGCCAATGACGATTGGCCCCTCCCCCCCATCTGTGGTACGGAAGTTTTGTTGACCCACGGCTTTCGACAGATTCTATCTACCCTGTAGCAATCATATACAAAGAGCATATTGACGATTGTTCTTCCACGGGCTGGTACGAATGGATGCCACTATTAGTACTACTCTCATCAAGCTGGTAAGATACTGCATGTGCTTGTATTCATGTTGCGCATGTAAAATGAGGCGGAATGTTGCATAGTACCATAATTGGTGAATAGCACTAGAATCGAGCACATTTTGGTCAACGCTTCATACTAAGCAAGCTCTCAAGTTGCAGCCTAGATGACAGGATAGGTTAAACAAGGAGGATGGCGGAGAACCGTGTGCTATTTGCAGAGTGTTGCGCATAGGTGATCAATAGTAACGGGGAATCTATTGGTATCAAGAATCATTAACTAGCCATTCCTAACATGGCATACTCCGTAAAACCACCCGAATATTTACTTTCGAACACAAAATGGTACCCTGAAAGGTTGAACACAACTCGAGGGATATCTAACGTCTATTTTTTAAATCCACTTGTAGTATCTAGCCCAGGCCAGGATCATGGCGCAGAGAAATACCATGCAGCTGATGATCCCAAAGAAAGGCGCCAGGTTGTCGTTTCCGATATCCATGAACGGGACCGGCACGTTCATTCCGAAAACACCGCTGACCAGGTTGAGCGGCACCAAAACTGAAGCAAGGAAGGTGATTTTGCTCAGGACTTGATTGGTATCAGTCCCCTGAGAAATGCTGTTGATGGACAGAGTAGCGAGGTAATTGCTGTGAGCTCGAGAGAGAATCTTCTCGAAATGACCCAGGTTGGTCGCCATCGTCACGACGTGATCTTGGATATCACCAAGATACATACCAATGTCCATCCGGGGCGTGACTTGGTAATTTTCGTTGCACCTCTTGGTGAAACCTCGGAGGACATCTGCTTTACCGCCAAGAAGACGAAGCAAAGCCATACAATTCTTCCGAGCTTGGCCGATGGACTTCAAGAATGAGCTAGAGTCGTCCTCGCGCATGACAAACACCTCATCCTCGATGGCATCCGCCTCGATTTCAAGCTGACGAATAACAGGGCCAAATTCATCAACGATGTTGTCACTGTAGACAGGTTAGTTTACCGTTGAAAGGTATATAATATTCGGCGATGACTCACATAAGAGCGTAGCAAATCCAGTCGCTGCTCAGAGAGACGTAGTCCTTCAATGCTGTGATGCGTTTGCGCACCTGCGAAGCGTGGGAGTTGGGTGCGAAGCTGAAGCTCAACGTGCCCTCACGGAAGACAACAACATAAATGTTGAAAGGCTCGTATTCCTTGCCTTCGGGTTCCTCCACTACACTGAAGGA
>DHNQ01000009.1:213184-214398 GCA_002409595.1 Dysgonomonas sp. UBA5412 | reverse complement strand
AAGGATCTGAAACACGCGAAGTAGTAAGAGGGGAAAAGCTCAATCTTCTCACGAGCTTCTTGAGTGATGATATCCTCAATTGTCAAAGGGTGAATACCAAAGGCTTTGCAGATACCCGCAACTTCCTCTTTGGTTGCCCTATTGACATTGAGCCACCAAACACCATCCGTCTCGTCGCGAGGTAGCTCGAAGAGTCCGCGGATATCTTCACCTGGGAGGACTAAGTCGGCCATTTCAGGCGCATGTATAGTGGACTCCCAGGCAGAGGAGAAGAAACTAAACCGGTTGCTGTCCAGGACCGGAGGCTTGTTCGGCTCCTTCTCCTCCGCTGGTTCTTTCTCACGAGTGACTGAGTCATCAGAGGGTAAATCAAGAATATCGCCGTCGATGGTAGTGACCTGTGTCTTGCGAGTCTCTGCTGACTGAAGCCGCAGATCATTGAAACTGGCCGGCTCCTCACGACTCTCAACCTCGGAGACCTTTTCGGTGTTCATGAAGTTCTCAAGGTAATCAAAATCGATATAAAGCTTATCCTTCTGGTGATTCTCCTGCACGGGGAAGCAGACGTCTTCTTCGGCGGTGTTCTTGGTGAAGACGCTGCCATTATCTTTTTCGACCGTCTGGGGCTTGCTTCGGTAACTTCGGCGACTGGACATGGACATACGGCGGCTCAGTCTGTCATCCTGATTCTCATTGGGCTCACTGAAGGACATTTCGCGTTCGCGACGTCGTGCAGCGGCGAAGGCCTTGACAGAGTTTGGAGGAGAAATTGCCCTGCCGTCAGGGTTGGTTTCGACAGTTGGCCGGCGAACACGGCGGCCGACGGGAGATGCATCGTCCCCCGCATCCTCATCTATGACGGCCTCCTCGAAGTCGCGAACAAGGATAATGGGGGTGGATGCTTCGCCGCCAGTCTGACGAGAGCCGTACAGACTGTCAAAAGTCCCACGTCGTGGTCGTTCGATGCGCTGCGACGAGGCGGATTGGTGACGGTGATCGTCAAGTTCGGGCACAGGCGTATCGTACCCGGGGTCCGAGTGCATCGAGTCACCGTGGTCAGACATGGTGGCTTCGTAGTAGCAGGCTGTAGTGAAAACGAGTCGAGTATGCTCGTGTGGAAAGAAGTCGGTCGCGCTGGTAATTAATTTTGAAACGAGGAGCCTTGCGGGACGCCGTCACCTCTTGAGGATGAAATTTTGTGTATTAGACGTTGC
>DHNQ01000009.1:211675-213047 GCA_002409595.1 Dysgonomonas sp. UBA5412 | reverse complement strand
TTAGACGTTGCCCATGGTTTGGCGAAATCGTGGTGGTAAAAAGCACCAGTCAATGAACGTTGGCGCACTCGGTAGGGCACCGGCGCGCCGGGAAGGAAATCGAGACAACGCGGGAGCCACCAACTGCGGTGCCCCCAACGAGGAGACGGGTATTTTATTTTTGTAGGCAGGCGAAGGTTGAATATCAAGTCAAAGCCTAGTTATGGAGGCTTCCTGTTGACTCCGCTGTAAACCCAGAAACCTGGGCTAGGAAGCGAAGAGGGGGATTTGACGACGAGGGCGAGTTGAGCCAACTTGAAGGTTTAAAGGGGTATCGGCAAAACGCCGTGGGTATGGCAAAAGGAATGGCAAGAGCCTTGTTGCGATATCTTCTGTCGAAGAGAGTGACCGAGCGATCAATCTGGACGCAAGACTGAAGGCTTTTACTGTTTGATATCCCGTTTCGATGAGATGTCTCGGGACGACTTGAGACGTTGGAAGCCCCGATCGATACGCGATTGCGAAGGTGGAGGATTTGTTCTATGCGGTGCTCGGAGGGAGTTTTGAGTAGACAACGTTGCAAACTCGGTATTTGCTCGCGTATAAAAAAACAAAGTTCAACACATGATGCGTCTTGACGAGAGTATGGCGAAGAAGGGAGGAAAATCCAGCTTTGGATTCGGGAGAGATCCCGACGACATAATAGTAGTCATTAAAAGAAAAAAAAAAGCATGTGGTGTGTCAGCCGGGGTTGCCACCCAATCGCCGTTCCCCGTTTTGGGTCTCACGCTAGGCCTGCCGCGACCATCCTTGCTTTGCTTTAACTCTCTACCCTAACTAAGTACTTGGTCGTAGCGATCTCAACGACAGGCTGGTCACATCTCGGCGTACGTCCGATAACAAAGGATGAACCGCTACTTCTTTCAGCCCACACATCGTTCCATTTCACTCTAAGGCGGGCTATCTGTTTCAACCTCGGAGCCCAACAACCTTTGTGTTTTAGGCATTCGTACTCTGTACTTCGTACATATCTGCCACTTTGCAACCTGGCCCGCGCCCCAACGCGCTACACCATCATGGCAGAACAGGTCCTTGATAAGATGCGTGATGTGGTGGAGGGAGAAATTGTGAGGCCAACACCCCGTTGTTACTTGGTCCCATTGACCTAACCGTACGATGATGCTGATATATTCTATATAGGATTTTGATGGGCAGCGACGCTCGGAAATCATTGCCACTCTCTTCCTTGCCCTCTCTGGAGTATGATTCCAACCTCCTTCGAATGCGCCGAACACGATCCTAATCTACAATATAGTTAATCGCGTTCAACGTCGGCTACGCCAAAGAAGATATCAAGTTGGCAATTTATATTGGCTTGGGCGGTACTGCCCTC
>DHNQ01000009.1:209629-211467 GCA_002409595.1 Dysgonomonas sp. UBA5412 | reverse complement strand
CCCTTTTACAATCGCAATCCCGTCAAGTGGCTTCCCGCAGGCACGGCGTTCAATACTGGTTAGGGGGATATATGAATAGCAATACTCCGGGTAGCGGGTGAATACATGACTGACGCTTTGATCATTTATGCGGCTGCCACGTGTATATGCGAACGAGGTTCACGACCCTTTGCCTAGCTGTCCAAGCGTTTATGAGGTTCCAAACGCCAAATCCACCGTGATGTTGCTTTTGATATCATGCTGTAGTGCTGTTCGTAACTAGGCCTAGTTGCTCATCGACCGTACTTCTGGAACTCCCAGTCCCGGTTATCCAGAGGGCATACTGAACGGGCCTTCAACCAACGAGAGATGCAATGGAAATGAAAGGCGTGCTGGGTTCAAGTCAGCCCCTGGTCATAAGAAGATGCGATCTACTCACATTGCAGATTCCCCATGCTACTGTACACTCTTCACTGGTAGCAGAGGACTGATTGGCTTGGCATTCAATGCCTATTTGCGGTCAGCAGACGTTGACACCGAGCACGACGGTGAGGCATACAAAGATCCATGATGTGGTTTCTGCAGATGGCGCAGTTGTCGACTACTATATCCCAAGCCCAAAGAGCGACGGCATTCCACTAATAACTGTTAGTGAACTGAAATGAGGTGAACTCAGCAGGAGACCCGTGAACCTTTTTGACCTCGAACTTTTGTCTGACTGCGACAGCATCGGTCTTCTTGGCTCCGCGGGGAGCGTCCTTCATTTCGACGTCGGCCATGTTCAGTACTAAGCAATGTGTTGATTTAAATCCTGATCATCAAGTAGGTCTAAGAGCTTTGGGAAATCAAAATAGTCGTCAATATCCTGAAGCTTGATGAAACTTGCAGACCTGCTTGCTCAAGGAAGATTGTAGCCTTCGACTGTGGTGGGGGAGGAGCTTACTGAACGGCGGGCGATGGGCGAGCGCAATGGCGCCTGCGTCCATCCATGGAACCCCACGTCACTAGGTACCTAGTGATATTAGAGGGCAGCTTGCCGACCTCAGGCAGTGACCCTCGAGCACCTACCCATGCACTTATTACTAGTACTAGGGTAGTGCCGACCAAGCTGCAAGCCTGCACTCAGCGTGCCCTGGAGGAACCCTTTTCCGTGCTCTCTCAGTACTCCGTACCAGCAGTGTAGATAATACCGGCTGCATTGTAGAGTATACCGTTATTGAATTGCATCTTGAATATTCCCTACGGAGGATTAATCGTGCCCCGACACTAGTGCAGGAGGCAGAGCCTGAAGAGACGCATGCCGTGTGGAAATCTACTCCATATCATGAGCGCCAATCTCATGGTCCCATACTCCGTATTGCCTATTTACTTCAGTAGTAGCAAGATGTCATTGAATAATGGCAACATTTACTGAATGATAGCGAATACTTATCTATTCGCCAATAAACCTGCTTGCAAACCACCGCACCTATCCAAGGACTGGACACAACCCCGGAATGTGCACTCGTCTGCTCGGCAATCTAAATGTAGGCTATTTTGAATTCGCTTTTCCATATATCGCCCCCCCTCTATGGAGCACGGAGTCTATACCCAAGTTCCTTTACCACTTTGAAGTTATAAGAGAGGTTCACTCATAAACATACAACACGGCAGGCATGATAGGCTGACTACACCAGGCTACTCGATCGCAATTGAGCACAGGCAGTGCTATTACTACTAGTAGTAGTATTAGACTTTCATGCGATCGAGTGTGGTTTCAGCAACAAAGTCATAGCAGCCCCACGTGCTGTAGTTTGTTACATCGGATCAACACGGCCTCACGTGAAGACGTGAGGAAGCTACAACCAATTGCTGGGCTT
>DHNQ01000009.1:208123-209457 GCA_002409595.1 Dysgonomonas sp. UBA5412 | reverse complement strand
CAACGCGTCTTCCTCGGATATGGCCACTGAATTGGAAGCATCGTAATTTCACAAGCACATCGCAATCCGGAACTTTCATTACCCAATTTTCCAACCCACCAGGACCAAAGTTGCCAATCCTTGCCATCATGTCTGGGTCACGCCACGAGCCTTTCACTTTGTCAAGTGATGATGATGATGACGACGAGCAACTTCGGCAAGCGATTGCTCTGTCTTTACTGGACCAGAGCTCTACGCAAGGCAAAGAGCAAGCTTGCGAACATGGAGGCGAGGAATCGGAAAACCCAGCAAGTGATGTCAGCAGTCAAGGGGAGAAACAGAATGCTACATTCGGGTCTCTGACTCTGGACAGGAGGGCAATGGAGGCAGAGAGATTGAAGAGAGCGACCGCAAAACGCCAGAGGGAATCCGTTGGTGATGATTCGGCCAAGCAAGTGCTTCCGAACAAGAAGGCCAAACCGTCTGCGGCTGGCACCCCTGCTTCGCCAATTGCAGCTATCCCATACCCTAATGGCGTCGTGAAAAGAACGCGGGTTTATGGTCACCCGAAATGTGATGATGATATCACAATAGAAGAGGTCCTCCAAAGAGACCATCTCGAATTAGCGATACTATCTTCCTTTCAATGGGATGAGGAATGGCTTCTTTCCAAGGTTGACATGCCTAGAACCAAGCTACTTCTTGTGGCGTCTGCGGCGGATGAAGCACAGGTTAGTAGAATTGGACGCAGCTGTCTGACACCGCTGACCAGATCGCAGAAGGAGACGATGCGGGCTAATGTACCGCCAAACATTAGGTTTTCTTTTCCACGTATGCAAGGTTTTGGCAACATGCATTCGAAGCTACAAGTTTTGAGGTTTCCCACATACCTCAGAGTAGTGGTTCCTACCGGAAATCTAGTACCTTACGATTGGGGCGAGACGGGTGTAATGGAGAACGTATGGTTGCCGTTCTGTGAGCCCTCGTGCGTTGTTGTTAACGTGTTGACCAGATGCTATTCATGATCGATCTGCCACTATTGGAGAGTGCGAAGCATCAGGAACCTACCATGTTTATGAGAGAGCTGTGTCGGTTCCTTCGAGCGTCTGATGTTAATGAGAACATGGTCGCTAGCCTATCCAAGTATGACTTCTCTAGAACGACTAATCTGGGGTTTGTCCATACAATGTGAGTTTTGACAAAACGTGCTCGACAATCCTTTCCACTAATTTATCCGTTTTTAGCCCTGGTAGCCACATGGACGACGAAAGGCAGACAGGGTATGCTGGGTTGGGAGCCAGCGTGGCTGCGCTCGGCCATGGTACTAAGTCGGCCATAGAAGTCGACTTGGTGGT
>DHNQ01000009.1:207751-207967 GCA_002409595.1 Dysgonomonas sp. UBA5412 | reverse complement strand
ATCGCAATATGGCTGCGAGGAGATTCGGGTACTAACGGAGTATTATAGGCGTCCTCGCTGGGATCGCTCAAGAGTGATCTCATAGAGTGCATCTACAATGCTTGTCAAGGTATAAACTATTCATGCTCGTCCTCGGGTTTAATGCTAAGCTATTTGCAGGGGATGACGGGATGAAGGAGTATACCTCCAGAAGTAGTCGGAAAACATCGGCACAGA
>DHNQ01000009.1:127349-207628 GCA_002409595.1 Dysgonomonas sp. UBA5412 | reverse complement strand
CATCGGCACAGAAAACATCAGGCATCTCGCAGAAGTTCAAAGATCGATTCCGAATCTACTTCCCTTCTGAAGAAACAGTTGTCAAGAGCCGCGGCGGTAGAGGAGTGAGTCTCTTTCCGAAGAATAATGTGTTCCTATAACAGTGAAAAATTGACTAACATGGGGCACATTGTTAGGCGGGGGGTACTATCTGCCTTCAAGAGAAGTGGTGGCGAGCACCGACCTTCCCGCGGGAGCTGATTCACGACTGCGTCAATGACCGTGGTGGCATCCTGATGCACTCTAAGCTCATTTTTGTCCGCAATGCAGAGAACGGTGAAGGGAACAACAGCGCAGCGCCACGCTCTCAGGGTTGGGCTTACATTGGTAGCGCCAACCTTTCAGAGAGTGCCTGGTGAGTAACTGCACCGCAAAGCTGGAATGATAGCTGCTAACGTTGGGCTTGGAGGGGCCGGATGGTCAAGGACAGCTCTACAGGCAAACCGAAAATGTCGTGCCGTAACTGGGAATGCGGTGTCGTTATTCCACTTGCGCCAGGTGGTTCTGATAACGACCAAGGAAAGGCGGCGGTTTCAACAGCAACAGGACCAACGCTGGCATCACGTTTTGAGAACGGCCCTGTCCCGGTGCCCGTACCTATGCGAGTCCCAGCGGAGCCGTTGGGTACCGATCAGCAGCCTTGGTTCTACTAAACTGGGCTTCTTAAGTTTTCTGTTGCCATAGTGGGCGTATCAGCCATGCATGAGTGGATCAAACCAAGAAGGCTGGTTGTGCAGGGAGAGCAAGACGCTTATGCATATAGTATTTGACGTATAATGATTGAGAGAGTGATTTGTTGCCGCCCGAAGGCGCCTGCAGACAGGCGGCACAAGATACTATGAGTAGGGAACGTGGTGGAGGAACCAACGAACAGATTTGAGACCATGAGCTGGTTCTGTTCAGTTGAGTGCCTTTCAGAAAAAAGGGCTGACGGTTGAAAACGGAACCTGGAAAACTTCTATACGGAGTACGGCATACAAGCAACAAAGTGATTTTGTGGCGTAAAGGGCTTCAAAACGGACCCAAAAACGTAATACGGAGTAGTTCCATATAGAGTTTTGAAGGATCGTGGTAAGACATGCGCTCATTCCGGCTGCGGTATCGGCTATTGATTTGAACTTGGTAGTAGTAGTAGTGTTGTTTTCATCTACCTACCTACGGAATACGTATGTGAGAAGTGGGATGATTGTTTGGAAGCCTCGTGCTAGTACTCCGTACGTACAGCAGTAGTATTCGGCGAGCTGCGAGTGTAGCATCCATGTGATCCATCCATGATGACGCCGGTTGATGCCGATGATGGGACCTTATGTGGTGCCTGTACGGAGTAGGTCTGTTGGTGGCTGTTGGTTATCGGCTCACGGGCTCACCCAACCTCGAATACGGAGGGCGCACTCCGTCTGCGGGAGGCATGGGTGCTCCGTACACAATGACATACGCTCCGTGCTCCGTGTATACACCGTACGGATTACAGAAAGAGAGAGAGAGAGAGAGAGAGACGCGCACACACTTAACTTCTCTTCTTTATAATAGTATAAATAATAAAAAAATACAGAAAAACAATACATCTGTATTTTTTATCAAAATTCCCTACCGGGAGAGTAATATTACTCTCCCGGTAGGGAATTTTATTTTTAACACATCTCACCTTAATTATTAACCTAAATCTGAATGCCTATGAAAAAATAAATAAAATGTAAAGACTTCTAATATTTAAGATAGTCAAAAATCTTACAACAATATTAGTCAGTCATAAAGTGTAATATCATAAAAACTAACTTTAATTAATCTATTATGAAATACATTTTTACTAAAAATCTATTTACATATGTCAACACAAAATTACTTATACTAGCCTTAGTCATCATATATAGCACACAATATATGTCGGCAGAAGTATCTGTAACAAATCAAACTCAAAAAGAGATTACCGGAAAGGTATTTGACAGTACAACAAAAGAAACATTGCCTGGAGTAAGTATCACAGTCAAAGGAACGAATATTGGTGTAATGACCGATGCTGACGGAAACTTCAAAATCAAAGTACCTTATGCGGAGGCCACTTTGATATTCTCCTACATTGGTTATCAACCGCAACAAATAGAACTGAAAGGAAAACCAATATTAAATGTTGAATTAGTCGAAGACGTCAAAGCTCTGGAAGAAGTTGTAGTTGTAGGTTATACAACTCAAAAAAGAGAAAACATAACCGGAGCTGTAGCAACAATAACAACAAAGGATCTGGTACAAAGTCCCACTGCAAACATAAACAATGCCCTTGCAGGACGTCTTCCGGGACTCATCGTAAACCAATTTAGTGGAGGTGAACCGGGAGTCGACAAATCTGAATTATTCATTCGTGGAAAATCGACTTATGGAGATCAATCTCCAATTGTAATTGTTGACGGAGTAGAGCGTGATATGTCTTATCTGGCAGCAGATGAAATAGAAACATTTACCATACTAAAAGATGCTGCCTCTACCGCTCCTTATGGGATTCGTGGAGCAAATGGAGTAATCGTAGTCACTACAAAACGAGGAAAAGCATCTGAAAAGGCTACAGTTAACTTTAAGGCTTCCTTTGGTATCAATAAAGTGGGTAAAACGCCTAATCTATCAGGATCAGCCGATTATGCTACATTATACAATGAGGCTACGCGAAACGATGCAATGATGAATGGCACTCTCGAAAATTACCAATCTCCATTTTCAGAACAGGCAATTACTAACTTCAGAATGGCTAAAGGAGATAACTCTGATGGATTAGGCTATAACTGGGATTATTTCGACTATATGTTCAAGTCGGCAACTCAACAAGATTATAACCTTTCCGTGCGTGGAGGTACAGACAAAGTAAGGTACTTTGTGATGGCAGGACACATGAATCAAGGAACGAACTATACGAATGTGGATCTGTCAGAATATGATGCCTCTCCCAATTTTAAGAAATATAATTTTCGTTCTAATATTGATGTTGATATAACAGATAAATTCTGGGTAAAACTCGATTTAGGAGCACGCATCACCGATCGTACAAACATAGGATCTTCTGCAAGCAGACTAGTAAATATAGCTATGACCCAGCCGCCCTATCTACCTATTGTTTTAGAACAGAACGATAATCCCGGAAATCAGAATTATTATATAAACAATCCTAATGGAATGCTCTTCGGAGATCAGATATATAGATTCAATCTTTTAGGAGAATTGTCTCGTACCGGCTATCATACACAGAAATACACCTATCTGGAGGGAAGCTTCTCAATGGGATATGATCTCGATTTTATCACTAAAGGATTGAAAGTAGAAGGAACCTTCTCTTACGATGCACGTGAAGAGCAATGGATAAGACGAGAAGTAGGTACATATAGCGAAGGCTATCGGGAATATCCTAAATACGCGACATTCAAACCTCAGGAAGGAATTGACATATACAGGGAACCGGGGCACTATAATGGAGTATATACAACAGGAAATAAATATAATACAGATCAAACTGTAGGCAATAGTTTCTCTCAGAGTAATCCGTCGAACAGAACGTATTATCAATTAAAACTAATGTATCAGAACTCATTCAATAAACATCATAATGTTAGTGGAATGTTTCTGTTCAATCGTTCCACAGAAGGACAGTATAATGGAGATAAAGTCAATCCCGATCATAGATACCAAGGTTTGACTGGACAATTCACATACAACTTTTCAGACCGTTACTTTGCTGAATTCAATTTTGGATATAATGGATCTGAAAACTTTGCCAAAGAAAAACGTTATGGATTCTTCCCTGCCGGTTCATTAGGTTGGATTCTTTCTAACGAATCATTCCTATCCAGTACAAGATCATGGTTAGATTTTCTAAAAATCAGGGGATCATACGGTTTGGTCGGAAGTGATAAACTGCCCGGTGGAAGATTCGGATATCTGCAATTCTATGAAGGAGGAGAAGGATACAACTTTGGAGAAGGAGGGTTTAACACCAATCCCGGAGGATGGAGAGAAGGTGCATTAGCAAACAGACTCTTAACATGGGAAAAAGCCAAAAAGCTAAATATCGGATTAGATGCAAACTTCCTTAAACAAAGATTAAGAGTATCATTCGATTATTTCCACGAAAACAGATATGATATTCTAACAGAATTGAAGGATGATAAATTAGGATTCCCTGATATTGTAGGAAAGGATGCACCGCGTATAAATTCAGGAAAAGTAAAAAATCAAGGAGTTGAATTTGAAGTCACTTGGTCTGACAAAATAGGCAAAGACTTCAGATACTTTATCAAACCCAACTTCACCTTTGCCCGTAACAAGGTAGACTTTATGAATGAAATACAATACCAATATGCATGGAGACAAAAAACAGGACAAGCCTTAGATGTAAACATGCTTTATGTATTCGATCACTTTGTTGCCGATCAGGCGGAAGCCGACAAGCTAAACGCATCAGGCTATCAGCCTTGGGGGACATTAATTCCGGGAGATGTAGTGTACAAAGACCTTGATGGAGATGGCGCCATTACAGATCAGAACGATCGTATGGCAATGGGTTACCCTCGTAGTCCCGAAATCCAATTTGGGCTACCAATTACACTGCAATACAAAGGATTTGATTTCAGTGTGCTTTTCCAAGGTGCAACCAACTCTACTATTATGTTGAAAGATGCAGCTGTATTTGATTTCCCTAATTTTGACCAAGATAAAATAGGACGAGTAAGACCAATGCATTTAGACAGATGGACTCCCGAAACTGCAGCAACAGCCAAATATCCGGCGCTTCACATAGGGACACACTCTAACAATAAAAATAGTACCAGCTCTCTGTTCATGTACGATGGATCATACATAAGGCTCAAGAATATAGAACTAGGATATAGTCTTCCACGAAAAGTTATTAGAGTAGCCGGTCTGAGCAATATCAGAGTTTATGCGCAAGCTCAGAATTTAGTAACATGGGATAAGCTGGGAGATGTAGATGTAGACCCGGAAATCCGAAATGGTGGCGGAGACTGGTATCCAATACTAAAGGTATTTAATTTTGGAGTAGATATTACATTTTAACGAAATAAGAAAGATATGAAAAGTTTCAAATATATTATAAATGGACTGATAGCTATCATGTTAATATCTCTTATGGCTTGTGACGATTATCTGGACAAACAACCTGACGATCAGATTCCCGAAGAGAAAACGTTTGCCAGCTATGAGAAAGTGAATCAGCTGGTAACAGATCTATATCTGAGAACAAAAAGGTGTAATTCACCTATGACATGGCTTTCGCATTTTTCGTCAGCAGGTATTACAGATGAAGCTGAAGGATCTAACGTAGAAGGCAATATAACTAATCGCTACAACAGCGGAGATTGGAGTCCGACAGCAATACCTCAACCAAATAATGATATGTTTTGGAGAGGCATATATAATACTATTCGCCGGGCAAATGTCATAATCGCTGGTGTGGCAAAATACAATACTCCTGACGACCCCATCAATCCCGGCGATCTGGAGAAACGGATCGGAGAAGCATATTTTCTCAGAGGCTACCTGCATTATCTACTCGTACGTACATATGGCGAAATTCCATATATCGACTACGTAATAGATGCCAATCAAGCTATGGATTTTAAGAAAGAATCAGTACATACTGTTGTAGAAAAGATCATAGCTGATGCCAATGAAGCAGCTAAACGACTACCACCCAACCAGACAGGTATCGACTTTGCACGTGCTGATAAAGGAGCATGCTTAGGATTGATTGCTATTGCACGATGGACAGCTGCTGCTCCATTATACAACGGAGCAGCTAGTCATGGCTATACAGGAAAACGTCAGTTTGAAGATGAGTACATCTATGATGTAAAACGATGGGAAGCAGCCAGAGATGCAGCAAAAGCAGTTCTTGACTTTCAGGCGGATGGAAGACCACGTTATTCTTTATATACCAAGTACACTAATACCGACTTTAATGATAGCGGAAACAAAGATTATAATGGTTCTACCGTCTACACACGCCTTTGGCAAATGTTCTACGACGAAGAAGCCTATCGAAATGAAGCTGTTTGGTTTGTGACTAAAGACAAAGGCGAAGGATGGTTTAGTGATATGTATCCACCAAGTCGTGGAGGAGGAGCGCGTCAACAACCGGTGCAAGAGCAAGTAGACGAATACGAATATATAGCTCCCGACGGATATGGCTATCCTATATATTCAAGTAGAGCGGCTAAAGATGGTTATGAAGATGGAAATCCATATATGTCTGTCAAACGCGATCCTCGCTTCTATCGTGATATTATATTCCACGGTGCAGCATTTCGCGATGGCAACAACAATCCATCGAAAACAAATACTGCTGATGGTAGTGATAAGATAGGGGCTAGTAATGCAACTACAACCGGATACTATCACCGCAAGTATTTGCAAGAAGGATGGAACAGAAGCGGTAGTGTATCTATAACCGCACCTCCTATATGGCGTCTCCCAGAATTTATATACATATACGCCGAAGCTGTAAATGAAATATCGGGTCCTAATCAGACTATCTATGATCTGGTAAATACTGTCAGGGCAAGATCGTTTATGGCTCCTATGCCTCTGGCTTGTAAGACCGACAAGGATCTGATGAGAGAATACATCAAGCGTGAACGCCGTGTTGAGTTTTATTACGAAAACAAAAGAGCCTTTGACAGTCGGCTATATCTGGAACCTGCTAATGCATCGGAACTAAAGAAAGAGCAACAATGGCAGGCAGCAGGCGCAAGCAACAATGAAAGGTCGAAAAATTATTGGGCTCAATATCATCAACCATATCCGAAATGTCAGCGAATGATCAATGGTATGATGCCGATAGAAGACCCGAATGGAAAAATAGAAGTAGACGGCAAGAAGTATAGAATGGAGCGTTTCTGTAAAGAGACCAGAGCTTTCGAAAGTCCAAAACATTTCTATTGGCCAATAATGCAAACAGAACTACAGAAAGCGACCAATTTAGTACAAAATCCGGGTTGGGAATAAGGTTTTTGATTATCCAATGAAAGAGAGTCCTTTGTACTCTCTTTCATCTTCCGGAATTTCACTATTATATCATTGATAAATAATGAATTGCAGTTTTTTTTATTGATCGGGGAGATGGGATGTGAATAGGCCGTCTTCCCGGTCTTTTTTTTGAAGCATTAGAATGTATCGAGGTTCGCCATATTCCAAAGATTGAGGAATGCAAGCTTTGTTATGTCTACAACTTTCTCATAATTAATCTTATCAGCCTCGTCACTAAGGCGATGATAGTCTGCGTGAAGGTCTGTATTGTAAAAAATAACGGGAACCCCTTTATCCATAAACGGCATATGATCGCTACCTCCGGGAGAACTGCCCAATGACGGAAAATCGGGAGAAAGAGCCAGATCATATTTCTTAATATCACTTTTTATCCATTGCCCGAAAATAGGTTTAGCTTCACTGTAAAAAGCTGAAACATGCGATCCATCACCATCTTTGTTGCGTCCGATCATATCGCAATTTATATATCCTAATATGGGAATTGCCGAAGTCAAAGGAATGGGTATATATGAGAAATGGTTTTCGACAAAGTAGGTTGACCCAAGTAATCCCATCTCTTCTCCATCCCACAAAGCAAATACTACTGTTCGTGCAGGTTTCTGTCCCGAAGCCAAAAAGGCTTTAGCTATCTGCAATATTGCCGACACACCGGAAGCGTTGTCATCAGCTCCATTATATATACTATCATTACCCATGGGAGAGCCAATGCCAAGATGATCGTAATGCGCCCCGATCATCACTATCTCGTCTGTATTCCTTCCCGGGATATACGCTAATATATTCTTTAGTTTTGTGTTTGCATTAGCAGTGCCAATAAATATATCGGGAGTAAAAGACTGTTCATATTTTCCTCTCCAAGGTTTTAACCCCATATTCATCAATACAGATTCTATATATTGAGCTGCTTTGACTCCTCCTATCTGTCCGGCTTTACGCCCTTGAAGGCTATCGCTAGCCAACACTCCGATATATGTTTCCGCATTATAGCGGTTTATTACAGACAGACCATTTTCTATCGGTGTCTGAGAAAAACTACAAATAGAAAAGCTGATGAAGACAGATAATATAATGTATTTCATAACTTAATAAGTATTCATATTAGCCAGATTCCACATATTGAGGAATGAGGCTTTGGTAATATCGACCAGTTTAGACCAATTGATTCGATCAGCATGGTCTGTTGGTTGATGATAGTCGGGATGTCCATCCGTATGATACCAAATGACAGGTATGTCTCGTTTAGCAAAAGAAGAATTGTCGCTTCCTCCAATAGGTTTATCCCAAGGTCGATAGTCCGGCGTCAAATTCAAGTCGTATTTTTCTATATCAATCTTTAACCATTCGCCAAAAGCGGGATGCGATTCTGTATAAAAATAAACTACATGCTGAGGCTGAGATTCGTCCTTATTCCGTCCTATCATATCAAAATTAAGGTATCCCTTTATAGATGAAGTAAAGTCACAGTTTGCCATAAAATACTCAGACCCTAAAAGCCCAAGTTCTTCGCCATCCCAAAAAGCAAAGATAATCGTACGTTCGGGTTGCTCTCCTGCAACTATAAAAGCCTGAGCTATCTGTAATACAGCCGACACACCGGAAGCATTATCATCAGCTCCGTTATAGATTTTATCGCCTTCCAATGACTCGTCTATTCCCAAATGATCGAAATGTGCTCCGACAACAACATATTCGTTTGCTTTCTTGCCTTCAATATATCCAAGAACATTGTTTAGCTCTATCTTTCGATGAGCCTTTTCTGAGGCATACTTAGAGATAGAGTCGGGATGAACCGAGAAACGCGCTTTCTTTTGCCGCTCTCTGCTATAGGCTGAGAACGATTGGAAATAATTGTCGTCAAACAAAGGTTTTATACCCATTGCCTGCAATGTCGATTTTATGTATTCAGCAGCAATACGGGCATCGCGTTTGCCCGCCTCACGTCCTTGAAGGGCATCGCAGGCTAGAAATCCAACGTAAGCTTTTGCTCTCTGTTCGTTGATAGCTGACAACCCTTTTTCTTTGGATGATTGAGCTTGAATATTATTAAGAGACAATAATAATATAAGTAATAAATAGAATCTGGGAAGAGCCATAATTTTATTTTTAACTAAAAGGTTACAAACTTGTACACTTTTTGAGCGTTTTTTCATTTTTACTTATCTCATATAAATAAGCATAAGATCTTCTTTATCCTATATAGATAAAGCTGCCGGACGTTAATCTTAGTGTAATCCTAACAGCATATTAGCTATTATAATGCAAAGAACAATTACTGTTATGGTAACATACATATAATCTTTTTCGATAAGAAACCCAATTGCCGAAAAAGCAACACGAAGGATAGGTGTGGCAATCAAAACACAGACTCCAAATTGGATAATAGCTGCACCATCGAATGTCAGCATACGGGGAAAGATTGTAGATAGTTCTCTGAGGTAATGCTCTACACCCGGAAATGGCATATCATCGGGAATAGGTTTATAATGTTCTATCGACTGTCCATGTAGTTGATATAAATAGATAACTCCTCCGAATAAAGTTATTGCACACGAAATCATTACACCATAACGAAGCAACTTACCAATCAAGAGCTCCATATCTCTTTCTGCCCAAAAATCTTTAGTAAATATTTTCATCTCGTTATAGTTTACCTGTTATACCATTATATATCATAGAAATAGCTAAGAAGAATATAACTATACTAAATAATAAGCGTAGCTTTTTCACATTTGTACGAGGTAGTATCTTTGAACCGAAAAAGGCTCCCACCAATACTCCGACAACAATTGGCATTGCCAATCCGGGATCTATATATCCTCGTTGCAGATACACCACTGCACTGGCTGCCGCCGTAACGCCAACCATAAAGTTGCTGGTAGTAGTAGATACTTTGAACGGGATTTTCATTGCTGTATCCATAGCCAAAACTTTCAAAGCTCCGGATCCGATACCCAGCAGACCGGATAGTATGCCTGCCAAAGTCATGAGAGAATAACCTCCGACTACGTTGTGTACTTTATAAGATTCGACCGTGCCTTCTTTTGTGGGATAAGAACCATTTAGCTTTAACTTTTCTCCAAGAGGATCGCCGGGAGCATTGTAATCTATATCTTCTTCCTTTTTGGCGATAGACCGTATTGCCGAGAATATAAGTACACAGCCAAATATAATAGCAATATACACTTTATCGAGATACATGGCTACAATAGCTCCTATTACTGCACCGGTGGTGGTTGCTATTTCGAGAAACATACCTATTCTCACATTGGTGATGCCCTCCTTGATGTAAGCAGCTGCCGCACCCGAAGATGTGGCTATAGACGTAACTAATGCTGCCCCAATGGCATAACGCATATCAACTCCGAACCCTAAGGTCAATAAAGGTATTACAACAACACCTCCTCCAAGTCCTGTCAAAGAGCCTATCAGCCCGGCAAAGCATGCGCCAAAGAACAGCACAATGGAAAAAACTTCAATACTTAAATCCATATTTTCTTATAAATACATATATCTAATGTAGAAAAGATACTAATAAAATAGCATCTTAACTATATATCGGTTATTTCTTTTTCGAATAAAAACATTCAAGTTCAAAGTTAACAAAACAACTTGGTTCTCATGCCGAGACAACAAAAAAACTTTGGAATGCAATATCTTAACCAAAAAGGAATTTTCATTGATCAGATTTGAGTGATATAGACACTTAACGATCATAAAAGTATGAAATGTTGAAAAATAGTATTATCTTCAAGAATTACAGAGAAATAAATTATTGTTTTTTTTAAATACTATAACATGATACTATTACAAATTAATTTTGATTTCCCTGCTGAAATGATGGGGGATGCCTTAACAAATGGAGCCAAAGGGTTGGCAGAAAGTATAAATAAAGAAGAAGGCTTTGTTTCTAAAATATGGATAGAAAATGCTGATACTGAAGAAAGCGGCGGCATATACATATTTAAAGATAGAGATTCTGCTGAAAAATATGCCCAAATGCATTCGAAAAGAGTAGAAGACATGGGAGCAAAAAACATATCTTGTAAATATTTTGAGATTAACGAAGTCCTATCTAAAATAAATAAAGGTATTTAATAGATACGGCTTAACTGATTAAAAATGGTTCGTGATTTAGTTTAATAATACTTAGTTTATAAAAACTACATAAAATCGCCTTCCAACAGAAATAAAAAGCATTCAAAGAAATAGAACTCTTTGAATGCTTTTTCGATTATATTTTAACCAGAGGTAATAAAAAAAAGATATATCTGTTCGGATGTATCTTTTGTAAAATTATATACTATGCATAATCAAAATAGCTGATAGCTACTTTGATTATACAATGATGTCTTTTATCAAAGTATAAAAGTTGTTTCGCAGATTATAGTTTTTTTATAATCTGAGTTATATCTACCATACTAAAGGCTTCTCTGAATATTTTCAGAATTTCGGAATATGTAGAAGAAGAATATTCTGTTTCCAATTCCATACCTTGTACGTCGAACGGACGACATTCCCTTACCTTAGATTCAGTAGAACTTCCTATGTTATAATATTCTGCCATAAGATAATTTTTTTAGAGAAATGATCTCTTTGTTTTTCAAAAAAGTAAAACACATACATAAGCAAATTCAAAACTCAAAACTTTTCGCTAAAACCGCTTTATCTATGTATCTAATCAAATATAAGAAAAATAACATATTTTTGCAAACTTTTGATTCGAAAAAGTATTTATTTTTATTGAAACATCTAAAAAAAGAACCGCCCTAACAGATAATAAGCTGTAAATTAATACCATACAAACAAAATAAACAAAAAGAAAGATTCTTTAGAGCCATCAATAAAAGATATGATATGTTTCGAATGAAAGGTTACGTTTTTAATCACCGAAACTACATTCGTAACTAAAGATAAACTATGCTAAAGCCTTTGCTATTATTGATATTGGATGCTCACAACGTTTTGTAGTTGACATTTCTATTTGCCATTTACATGTTTCACAATCAGTTACAATATAATCATAATTATCATTTTCGATCTGATCGAAAAGAGGAGCTCCAATATCTTGCGATGTCTTATAATTTTCTTTTTTAAATCCGTAAGTTCCGGCTATCCCGCAACATTGTGAGTCAAGCACAGTCAACTCAATATTGGGAATCAATTTCAACAACTCGATAGAATAATACGACCATCCCAATTTTTCCATGTGGCAAGGGGTATGATAAGCCACCTTCAACTTCTGATTACTCAATTTCAGCTTAGTATCCGATGTACTCAAAAGCCTATATATGTAACGGGTAGCCAATTCTACCTGATCTCTTATGTCTGAAGTATCTATATCTAAGAGATGCGGATATTCGTCACGAATCGTAAAAGTACACGAAGAAGATGTAGCTACTACCGGTATTTTATTTTCTAAAACAGACTCTCTGATAGACGCCACATTAACTTTAGCTTGCTTCTTTGCCTGATTAATCAAACCATTGGAGATGAGAGCAACACCGCAACATTTCTCTTTTTTTAATAGCTGTACACCTATCCCCAAAGAATTAAAAACCTTGATAAGATCTTTACCTAATTGAGGATTATTGTAATTGGCATAGCAACCATGAAAATAGCTGACCTGCTTTTTAAATTCCTTCTGCTTCGATGCTTGTTTCTTATACCATCCCTCGAATGTTCCGAACGAATATTTCGGAAATGTACGATGGTGATCTATTTTCAGTGTAAAATCCAAAACCGACTTTGTAGCCTTCAACCCCAAGATAGGATTGACAATAGGAGAAAAAGGGGTAACTAAAGTACCCACAAGGTCTGTATTAGCAAGAATAAAGTCTCTTAACTTCGGTCTTTTTTTACTGTATTTTATGCGTGCCGATTGTATAATGTCGCCAATCTTCACATTGGATGGGCAAGCCACTTCGCAACGTTTACAATTGATACAATATTTGAGAGCTTCGTCATAGAAATTAGCTTTTTTCAAGCGTAATCTCTCGCCATCGGGTCCGGCTTGCTTAGGTCCCGGATAATCGGGATTGACCGCAGAAACGGGGCAATATACAGTACAAACTGTACATTTTATACATTGCTCAAAATTATTTTCGCTTATATTATGATTTTGAAGATTCATTTTATACCTCCTTCTTTATTTACTATTCTATCGGCAACATACAGTGCTGTGAGAATGGAAACTCCTCCCCCACTGCCTTCTTTTATAGGGTTAAATCCTTCTAATATTGCTCCTGACACATAGAGATTATCCAAAGCATTTCCATTTTTCAACGCATTGAGGGTATTGGTTGTTTTGACTCCAAAAGATTGATAATGCTGTGTTTCGAAAATATTTTTATCATACCAATCAGGTCTGTTAGCCAGATAGTCGACATCCAACCCCAGAATAGGTTCATACACCTTTTCCGCCGAAGCAATGAGTCCCTGACTAAAATAGCTACCTGTGGCTAAAACAAAGTTTTTCGCAATGAAAGGTATATCTCCATGATTGAACGAATATAATCGGGTCGCTTTTCCACCTTCCACTTCGGCTCTTTTTACCGTATCACCCAACATATATGTTCCTCCTAAATGGATAAAATACTCATGCAAATATTGTTGCAAATGTATTCCTATTGTTGATGGAGGCAATGTCGGTATCAGGTAAATAGGTTTATTTATCTCTTTTTGCAGTTCTCCGATAATGTCACGATTATCCAAGCCTATACAAGCCGGAAATAGAATAGCTTCGCTATCGGATGCCGCTTTTTTCAGCACTTTTACCAATTCTTCTTTATGCTCCGGTTTATCTAAGATTCTGGATATATTAGTAGAACGAAGTTCACTCGGATTGCGGCGCAAATGGTCTATTGCCGGCATACTGAAAAGAATAATTTCACTTTTCGTACCCAATTTTGAAAATTCATCAGCTAAGAATTGCGGATAAAAGTCGAGAAAACCGGATATATTGAAAATCGAAACTTTTTTCCAATTCAAAGATGTTTCGAAATCGCTTATTGCTAAATGGGCAGTTGACAGCCACGTAGGCTTTAATAAGCCCAAAGGTGTTATCCTGTAATGATTTTTCATACCGTTACCTTGCATCGGTAATCCAACGTTCTTGAAAAAAGTTTCGGATTCGGAAATTAATTTCTGAAAAGTCTCTTTTCCTAGTTTAGAATACGGATGCTTTGGCGATAACTTAGCAAGAGAATCGTATTCAGCCAATACATTACTGACCGGTGTTCCATCAGGCAAATTATTCAATAAATCGAATGAACCTGATGAAAAATGTAACGCACTTTGCCCCGAAGAAACAATGGCACAACGCTGTCCATGCTGCATTAAACGAATCCCGCAAGCAAGACCGGATAAACCTCCTCCTATAATAACTGTATCAAACTTCATTTTATTCTTCTTGTTTATGAGACATCTTCAAACCACACACACTCTCGTACACCCATGCCGTATATTCACTTTCGCGCAAAGTATCACCCCACGCAATGGGATAAACTCCTTTCCATCTCTCGTTCAGAAATGCAGCAAGATCTTCTTTGGCATCTTTGGCACACAATACATTAGCATCTCCAATAACTCCTGCTGCCCGGCAGGCGCACAGTTCACCTTGACAAGTTCCCATACCAACCCTTGTCCGACGTCGTAAATCCACAAGATTTGTAACATTCAGTTCGTCTAAAGCATATTTGACCTCTCCTACCGAAACTTCTTCGCATTCGCAAACAAGGCTGTTATCGGATTGAGTGTTTTCAGAAAAACTTTCAGCCATGTCTCCATGTCTGTATAAAGCCGACTTACGCTGTACTGTTGGCAAGGAAATTATCTTTTCGCTTATCTCCTCTATATTTTCACGAGAACCCGGAAGGCTTTCTTCGGCAGTAGTACATTTAGCATCAACACCTAATTTTTGACAAACAAGGTCGGTTGCCCACTCTGCCATAAGACGATACGTCATAAGCTTACCTCCGGTTATAGTTACATAACCTTCCAATCCATCTCTTTTAGCATGATCGAGTAGAACAATGCCACGACTTACACTTCGTCCCGTTGGGTCGTTATCAGAAGCAACAAGAGGACGCACTCCGGCATAAGCTCTGAGGATACGAGTTCTGTTCAATATCGGTGCTAGTTTTTCGCCTTCCCGAATCAAGACATCCACCTCTTCAGGTGTCACTATCATATTATCAATCTGGTCGTAAGGAATATTACTAGAGGTTGTACCAATCAGAGAAATGGTGTCTCCGGGAACCAGAATATCCGCATCTGCCGGTTTACGGCATCTGTTTAAGACCATATTATTAATACGATGACCAAAGATTAACAAAGCTCCTTTAGCGGGCAACATATTAATTTTAATATCTGCAAAACCAGATATATGTTGTCCCCATATACCGGCCGCATTTACAACTACGGCTGCATATATTTCTTTCGTTTCTTTAGTTTTATGATCAAATACTTTGACTCCAACAATTCGATCTTGCTCTCTCAACAATCCTATCACCTCGTGATATGTATATACTACAGCCCCATTACTTTTGGCATCTATCATATTTGATGCTGTAAGACGAAACGGATCGACCGATCCATCAGGGACTTTCACGGCTCCTACCAAATCAGGATTAGCGGAAGGCTCTAACAAAATGGCTTCTTTGGGATCTATTATTTGAGCATTTATACCGGCTTGAGTACATGATTCTACAAATTTTGCCTGATAACCGAGATCATCTTCGGGTAGTGTCAAAAACAAACCATTCGTTTCTTCTACACAATGACTTGCTATTCTTTTCAGTATCATATTTTCCTTGATACATTCTTCTGCAGACTCCTTATCTGTTACAGCATAACGAGCACCACTATGCAGCAATCCATGATTACGTCCTGTGGCTCCGGTCGCAATATCAAATCGCTCCAATAGCACGGCATGCAATCCTCTGCGCGAACAATCGCGGGCTATTCCGGCTCCGGTTGCTCCGCCTCCAATAATAATAACATCAAATAATTTTGTAGGATGTGATAGATTCATAGTTGTCGGAGTTATTATATAATTTACTATACAAAAAAAAGAAATAATCGAAACATTTCAAAATATATTCGAAACTATTTTAGCTACAACACGAAAGTTTATCAAAAAGTAGTAACACTGAGATCAAATTAAGATATTTAAACTTTTTGAAAATATAGTTGTTATAAATGAATATCTAATATTTACAGAATATGAAAGAACTTACTTTAGCTCTTCTGTTCAGTTTAATAACTGTTTCTATGGTGCAAGATGACAAGTCTCTATATGACTTTAAAGTGAAAGATATTGATGGCAAAGAGTTTGATTTCTCGTCATTAAAAGGAAAGAAGGTGCTAATAGTAAATGTAGCATCAAAATGTGGACTGACACCCCAATATACCAAATTGCAAGAGTTGTATGAAAAATACAAGGATAAGAATTTTATCGTTATAGGATTTCCGGCAAACAACTTTATGGGACAAGAGCCGGGAACAAACGAGGAGATAAAAACATTTTGTACATTAAATTATAATGTTTCATTTCCTATGATGAGCAAAATAGATGTTAAAGGAGAACATAAAGCTCCTATATATAAATGGCTTACAGAAAAGGCTGAAAATGGTAAATTCGATGCAGAGGTGGAATGGAATTTTCAGAAATTTATGATTGATGAAAAGGGGCATGTAATTGGATTTGCATCTCCTAAAGAAGATCCGTTCTGCGATAAAATAATAAAGTGGATTGAAGACAAGCAATAGTTATTCGCAACCGATTGATGTTATCGGTATTTCTTCTTCAAAGAAGATTCCCAAAACATCACCTAAAGTAAGGCAATAAGAAGATAATATATCCGATACCGTTGTCTTACTTTTTTATATAAAAGAGGTATCTAATTAATGCAGAAGCTTGATTAAATCAATTAATCAAGCCTGTATATTAATAAAAAAGAAGGCATCTGACAGACACCCTATTTATTATATTTATCGATCGAATCAAAAGTTATTTCGCCTTTTTGATGTTGAAACTCCTCGATATATCATATATAAAAATAATATAGACAATACTATCGGAAGTGAAGCATCTCCAATCGGGGCTCCGGTATTGTTAGCATTTGACCATTCTCCATCTCCAGGTAAGAATGGATCTTCCCACGTTTTACTACCGGATCTTGTCAATAATCCACGAGCAGGAGAGGCTAACGCAGAATTTTCTGTATCACTAGCTATCGATCTTTTTTCTCACTGCAGATATGAACTTGATGGCAATTCTTTAGTACTTGTAGCAACCGGAGTGTCCTCTGCAGATCGAATAGATTCGAAAGGTATGGTAATACAAAAGAATAACACCAGAAATAAAAGTATTTGTAGTTTTGTTTTCATCCAATTATTGTTTTTTGCATACTTGCGAGTATGCTCGCTGTAACTCTAGTTTTGTAAATTTACGAATTTAGATGTATGATTTCTTTTGCCTGTAATTTTTGCGATATATGTTCCTAAAGCCAATGGTTTAGGATATGTCATTGATGGATATTCATTTACTTTAGTTTTTCCCATAAGTCTACCTTGCAGATCATATAGAGTAATCTCACTGCCCAAATCCCCTTCATTCAAACCGGACACATGAAGCACAGATCTATCATAATAGCAAGTAATTTCAATTTCGTCCGGATCAATCATTCCATCTTTTGCATCATAGAAACGAAGAATAAAACGATTATCTATTTCTGCGTTATTTTCATTTGTACCATCTGATACAAATGTATACTCGCTTTCCGGAGTCAACTCTATTGTTTTATTATCCAAGTATCTATCAATCAACCATACTCCTGGAACAGATTCTAAGTTTTCCAAACCGTAAAATCTCAATGTCATTTCTTGTGTTCCTACAGGAGCTGCATAATAAAGGGCTAATTCTTTAGTATTTTTCGGAACGCCATTACCTAGCAAGCTGACACCATCTTTAGTCTTGGTATAAACAATAGCTTTATTCTCTTCTTGTTTGTTCTTTGTAGATTTACCATTAAGAACATCGTTATATGTATCATATTGGTCAGTCAAACCTTTTTTAGTATCGTAACCATCATATTGAGGCTTAGCTTGATCTCTGAATACAATAGCAGTACGATCTGAGAACTCATTTCCATCAGCTTTAGCCTCTACTGCAAACCAATCTTTCAAGACCACATTCTCTGCAGATTTTGCAGCACTTTTAGGAAAACGAGTAAGACCAAATCTACGAAGTGATGGTTTAAGGCTTATCTTAACAGGTTTGCTAGCTTGTACACAAAACAATTGCATCGGAGATACAAGGTATCCCAGTGGATTTGCAATGCCTTGCCCTATATTAGATGAACCTTGCATGGTTTTTGATACCACGGTACTACCATCTCTACTTATATAATCATAAGAAGTTCTGTAACGATATATATTTTCAGCAACATCATATTTTACTAATGCCTGATTAATCACCCAATATTTGCCTCGTAACACAACATTCGGATCAGCATCAATATATAAAGAAGATGCCTTGATAGGTGTTGAAGAAGAAGTTGGTGTCAATTCAGGAACCTCGTACCCATCCTCAGCTGTAGCCTCGTCTGCAGGTCTTGATGTATATGAATCATTAGTCGGGTCTAATGGATCTTCAGTAGTCGGACTTACAGGAAATCCTAACAATGGATTCAAACTAATTGGGAACATAAATGGGTTTCCTAAAAAATTTAATCCTGTAACAAGGTCAACTTCAACCTCTCCAGTATTAAATTTCTCTTTGTCCATTAATTCATATCTCGATCTATCGCTACCATCTTCGTCAAGGAAATCACTACTCATACCTTTTGCTTTCAAACCAACTAAAGGCCATTTAGCATTACCATGAGCATCGACAGAACTAGCAGAAGCTGCTGGCTTATTCGTGTTTGGATCGAACCAATTATTTGAATTATCATAAAGGAAACGGCTAAAATTTTCCATTTCCCCTTTTGGTGCAGATAGATAATCGTAGAATATTTCACGATTAAAGACATAACCTCCTCTGAAACGTTTTGTATTATGTATCCCTTCTGGTCCATTAGGCGAAATACCATCGTGATCTCCTTCAAAATCCCAACGGGCATTAATATCCTCAGAACCCCAACCATGATCTGAATGAGTTGCTTCCATCGTGATAAAATAACCACGTCCGGCTTTCATTCTAAAGAATGGATCTACATTCGGCCCTTCGTAAGAAGTAATACTACCCCCATTCGGTTTTGTCATTGTATGATACAACATATAATCAGCACCTAATTCGGCAAAAGGAGGGGAAAATCCTGTAAGATAATTCCATCCGGCTTCGCCTGATATATTTCCATCTGAAGCACTCGTACGAAGAGTTTTTCCAAAAGTAGTAGGGTCTGTTACTTTTGAATTAGAATTAGATAAATCATCCGAAAGGAAAGCTCCGTCATCTTCAGTATCAGAAAATTTATAAAGATCTAAATTTATCTGACTATATCTAGCTACAGCTGTAGGATCAGACTTCATTGAAGAGTGTAGATCTTTAACATCAGCAAACCCACTAGTTATGCGGGCAACAGTAGGTTGATATGATGCTTTTACAGCAAATCTATTTCGATTGTTAGCTTTAATAAAGTCTACTGAAACAGCAGCTGAAGTATCAACCAACACCAACCCTACTTGACGCCAATCATTTTTACCGGCAGAAGTAGCATCAGATTCAACAGCAGTCCAATCTCCTTTTTCTATACTGATAGTTGGAAAATTTATCCAGTTTACTTTTTTCTGAAAAGGGATTCCCTTAGAGGAAGGATCATCAACAACACCATAAATACGCTGCTGAGTAGCTTTCTTTATATTACTTGCATCCAAATACGGTTTTCCGACAAAAGCTATAACACCTTCATTCTCGGCAACAGCATCCTTCATAAAGAGGTTTGGAACATCTGATGTATATTGAGCAGGATCTTTAGCATTAATGAAGTCGCCGGTAAGCTCAGTACGTCCTTTTTGTTTTATACCAGCACCAGTAGCAAACTTTGCTGAGCCATCTATATGCAGAGTTGTAGATTCTGATTCTCCTGCGGTAGTGCCGTCTTTATATTTTACGTACATTTTACCTTTAGAGAAAAATACAACACCCTGAGGATTTGCACTTTGCCCAAAAGCCATAAGTGGCAGCAAAAAGATGAATAATCCTAATCGAAATTTCATTATTGAAGTTTTATTAAAGTCTGTCAAATGATATACTGTTCGTACTAAGAACACTAATCGCCATAAATTAAGGCATCTCTCAGTCTATAAAGTTCATGTGTCTCTTAGAATGGGCAAAGATAGTTATATTTTTCTTAGAAAAGAAAATTCCTTATTCTTTTTTTCGTCAAAATAGCAGATACCATATTATACTATATAATATTTAACATCCTCTATACAAAAAGTAACAAAAGTTATTGATGAAACTTTCTAAGTAAATCATTTACAGTCTTCACCGGATTAAAAGTCTCTATGGGCACTTCTACAAAAATGGTATTCCAATCCGACATTGCCCCATTCCACAATCCGGGCAATTCTAAAGCTTTCAACTCTTTTCCGTTTTTAGATTTTATCGAAATAAAGCCGGTCTTGTAATCAACGTAATTTTTCAGATTAAATTGCCCTCCCCTATAATCTTTCAGACCGCATACAATATCTACCGGATTGAAGTGAGTTCCACTTTTAAACATATCCTCTTTTAGGTTATCAGACATATCTATTTGCGAACTTTCCAATATTTGAGGAGACGTCGTTCCATCCGAATTTACAGCCAAGAAAGGACCGCCACCCGGCTCTCCTACATTTCGCACCATACCACATACGCGACAAGGTCTATCTAATTTGCGTTTGAGATATAGAACGAGTTCTGCATCTTCGAGCAGCTTGGTGTCCGGATTTTTGACGTTCAACACATTTTGAATAAAATAAAGAACATCTAACAACTGGTCGTGGGTATATTTTCCACTGTCAATCAGATTCAAATACTCAAACACTTGTTTTTGAACATCTACTAAAACTCCGGCCAGTATTTTTTTATACTTAGTTTCGACCTCTTTATATTTATCAGGAACTGTATTATCTATATTTTTGATAAAAACAATATCAGCATCCAAATCATTCAGATTCTCTATCAAAGCACCATGTCCTCCCGGTCTGAATACTAATTTACCATCATCATCTCTGAATGGTTCATTATTCGCATCGGCAGCCACAGTATCGGTACTTGATTTTTGTTCGCTAAAACTAACATTGTAGGTAACTCCAAAACGTTTTTCCAAACCTTCTTTTTTTGCCTTTATCAAATTTTCAAACAAAGCACGATGTTCGGGAGAAACTGTAAAATGAATATTCACCTCCCCTTTTCCATCCTTCGCATACAGAAAACCTTCGGTCAAATGTTCTTCTACCGGAGTCAAAGAAGAGTTCTCATACTTATGAAATTTAAGTAGTCCTTTCGGTAGATTTCCATAATTAAGCCCTTCGGGTTTGAGCAAATTGCGAATCACTGCCTTATAATTACCTTCTGCTAATAATTTATTTATATCCTTACCTTCATTCTTTAGGCAAATAGCATTTAGATCTGCATAGAAAGCAAATTTATCCAATCCATCGAAGAATGCTTTTTCAAACGAAGACGTAGGAATAGCATTATCCCCTTCAAGAAATTCGAACAGATCCTTAAACATTCTGCTGGCTGCACCCGAAGCAGGTACGAATTTGATAATCTTTTTACCTGAAAACCTATATTCATCCCAACTATCAAGATAAGCCTGCTCTTCATTTTCAGAAACCACTTTTATCCCTTTTTCAATGGAAGCCGGAGCGGACAAATCTAAATAAGGAAATCCCGTTTTGAAATTATCCAATTGTTTTTGAAATTCATCCAACGAAATACCTTTTTGCTCTAAAATAAATTTATCAGAATCTGTTATCATAGCATTATTATTAATAGAATGTTATCACAAAACTAAGAAAAATATTACTAATGTCACTTCATTTGTTTAAAAAATTCCCAGACAACAATTCCCGTTGCTACCGACACATTTAACGAATGCTTAGTACCATATTGAGGTATCTCGATACAGCAATCGCAATTATCTACAACTGCCTGCGATACACCTTTGACCTCGTTACCTAAAACAATCGCATATTTCTTGCTTCTATCTACAACAAGTTCATTCAGCATAATACTACCCTTAGCTTGCTCCACAGCACAGATAGTATAACCCTCATCTTTGAGACTCAACACAGCATCATTCGTGTCTTCAAGGTAATGCCATTTTACAGAGTCTTCTGCACCCAAAGCCGTTTTATGTATTTCTGCGTTTGGAGGACAAGCCGTTATGCCGCATAAATATATTGCCTCTATTAGAAAAGCATCGGAGGTACGAAAAACCGATCCTACATTATTAAGACTACGTACATTATCAAGAATGATTACAAGCGAAGTTTTTTGAACTTCCTTAAACTCCTCAACGGAAATGCGATTCAATTCTGTTATTTTCTTTACTTTCATCCTCATTTTAATCTATAAGTACAACACTGGCACAGTCAAGTTGTCCCTCAATAGGCGGGTTGCGTTTCGACAGTTTGACTTCGATACTCTCAATTTGTTTAAACTCCTTTTTCAGGCGAGTTAATATCCGTCCTGCCACATGCTCCAACAATCGGGAAGGGATCATCATTTCTTCTTTAACATAGTCATACACATCGGCATAACTGATCGTATCAGACAGATCATCAGACAGAGAAGCCTGCTCTAAGTCCAGCCCCATTTTGAGATTTACTATATATGTATTACCCACAACGGTTTCCTGATGAAACACACCATGATGGGCGTAGAAAATCATGTTTTCTAACAAGATAAAACTTTTCATTACACTCGCGGTTTTTATATTTAAAACGGTAAAGATAAACATTTTCAAAAAAACGAATCTTTTATAATCTCAGGTGAAGCAAAATCATGTTATAAACAATTAAAGCAAGAGTATTTTTCAAAAAGAATTTCACAGTTCTGACGAATTTTAAGTAAGTTTGTTTTCTAAACATTTAATTAATAATATGGCCAAAATCAAAGAAGTTATCGCGATACCTGCTAATACTCATAACATCTTGTCGTCGGGGACACGAATCACCGGAGACATAAATGCAGAAGAAGATATCCGCATAGACGGAACTGTTGAAGGTAATATTACATGTAAAGGCAAGATCGTGGTCGGAGCCAGCAGTTCGGTTATTGGCAACATCGAATCTTGCAATATTGAGCTTCTGGGGCAAGTGAAGGGAAACATCACATGTAGAGAAAGAATCATCCTCAGAGCTTCGAGTATCCTATATGGAGACATAAAAACAAGCATAATAGAAATAGAACCGGGTGCACAGTTTGAAGGAGCTTGTGTTATGTACACAGAACAATAAATTAAATCTTCATTATAATGAGCAATCTTATACACAAAAGAATCCATGCCCTACGTGGCTTTATGGAAGAAAAAGGGATACATGCATTCATCATTCCCAGTACAGACGCGCATCTAAGCGAGTATCCTGCCAGTCATTGGGCATCCAGAGAATGGATTAGCGGCTTTACCGGATCGGCGGGAACAGTTGTAGTAACTCGCGAGAAAGCCGGATTATGGACAGATTCGCGCTATTTTTTGCAAGGGGCAGACCAAATAAAGGAAACAGAGATAGACTTATTCAGAGAGGGACTTCCCGACACTCCAACCATCGAAGAGTGGCTTACATCGGAGCTGGATGAAGGTGAGTTTGTTGGCATCGATGGTAGTGTATATGCAGCCAAAGAGGCATTTGAACTTACTCTCAAGTTGAATATAAAAGGATTAAGATTGATCAGCGATTACGATCCGTTTGCCAGCATATGGCACGACAGACCCGAAATTCCTCAGAATCCTATATTTGTTCTGCCTGAAAAATATACAGGCGAATCTGCCGCAAAGAAAATATCGCGTATATGCGACACAATAGAGAAAAAAGGAGCAGAAGGTCTTCTAGTAGCGTCATTAGATACCATAGCATGGATATTTAACATAAGAGGCAACGATGTAAAATGCAATCCGGTAGCAGTAAGTTATGCTTTTGTATCGAGAAAAGAAACTGTTCTATTTATCGACCCGAAAAAACTGACTGACGAATCGAGAGAATACATTACCTCGCAAGGGGTAACCATTGCAGAATATACAAAGATATTTGACTATGTAGCCAATGTGAAATCGCCTATCTGTCTTGATAGCAACAAGGTTACATTCAAACTATATAATACCATTTCTGCCGACAATCGTATTATAGACATACCGTCTCCGGCTGATCTGATGAAAAGTGTTAAAAACGAAACTGAGATACAAGGATTCAACGATGCGATGGAGCGTGATGGAGTGGCATTGGTACGCTTCTTTATGTGGTTGGAAAAAGCTATTCCCGAAGGAAATGTTACAGAGATCTTGATTCCCGAAAAACTGGTTGAATACAGAAGTCAACAGAAGAATTTTGTAGGAGAAAGCTTTGATACCATTGCCGGATATGGGCCAAATGGAGCAATTGTACATTATCATGTTACACCGGAAAGCTCGTTAAACATAAAACCCGAAGGTTTTTTGCTTATTGATTCCGGCGCACAATATTTTGACGGAACTACAGATATAACACGTACAATAGCAGCAGGACCATTGAGCGAACAGATGAAAAGAGATTACACTCTAGTGCTAAAGGGAAATATCGCACTTTCGAGAGCCAAATTTCCTCAGGGGACACGAGGTAGCCAGTTAGATATATTGGCAAGACAATCCCTTTGGAAAGAAGGACTTAATTATCTGCATGGTACAGGACACGGAATCGGTCATTTCCTTAATGTACACGAAGGACCACAAAACATACGAATGAATGAGAACCCAACAACTATACAACCGGGAATGGTAACATCCAATGAGCCGGGACTATACAGAGGCGGACATTATGGCATACGTATCGAAAACCTTATTTTGGCTCAGCACGAGACAACAACAGAGTTTGGAGATTTCTATTCATTCAAAGTAATTACACTCTGTCCGATAGATACAACGCCTATCGTAAAAGAGTTGTTGACTGAAGAGGAAATTGTATGGTTCAACGAGTATCACAAATATGTATATGATCGTCTGTCACCGCTTCTGACAGAAAACGAAAAACAGTGGTTGAAAGCTAAAACTAATGAAATATAATATCATTCTTATACTGAGCCTCCTACTATATTTTAATCCGGAGGCTCAGTGTATAGTAAATAAAGATACAGCCGGTTTCCATTTGCAGATAGAGAACTCTGCCCGTAGGGGTGAAAAAATCTATCTGGGACAGTATTGGAACGGACAGACTTATGCTAAAGATTCTACTCTATTTTCGGATAAAGGAGTGGCTATATTCAATTTTGATAAAGAAATGAATGCAGGACAATATTTTCTTTATATAAAACCGAATTTCCAAATAGATTTTTTATTAGATGCAGGGCAAAACAATCTTAAAATGTATATTGATGAAAACAATCTTTCAAAAAGTACAATAACCGGTAGTCCTGACACTGAACTTTTATGGAAATATCTTGATATGATGCAAAAAGCAGATATCAAGAAGGCAGCATTAGAGGAACAATTGACCGATTCTCTTTTGAGCGAAAAGAAACGCAAAGAGATAAACACATCTTTAGTGAAGATCGAACATGAGATTCAAGTGCAAACAGACAAATTGATAAAGGATAATCCTAACAGTTGGTTCACTCATTTTACAAAAGGAATGGAAATGATAAAACTCCCATTCGAGAAGCCTAAAAATGCAGATGAATTTAATCAAAACAAACAATACGGAGTAGATCATTTTTTTGATAATATAAATCTTCAAGATCCCCGATTTTGGCATACAAATTATCTGATCAGTTATATAGATGCCTACATGAGAAACTGGGTAGAACAAGTACCCGACTCATTAGCAACAGCTGCAAGCAGGCTTGTATCCAAAGCAAAAGGAAATGCTATCTGTTTCGAGAATATGCTATCTTATCTCACCAATCAGTCGATCAAAAGCAATGTGATGGGAGACGAAAATATATGGGCAAAATTATATGAAGACCATATAGAAAATGAAAATTTACCATGGATAGATAGCACTCAAAGAGCAGACTTGAAGAAGATGTATGAACCTATTAAGAACAACCGAATAGGTATGCAGGCTCATAATCTTACATTAAAGACAATGAGTGGACAAGTGGTTGAAACCAACCAAATATCCAGCGAATACCTGATTCTTTATTTTTATGACCCTCATTGCGGACATTGTCAAACTTCTGTTCCGGCAGTATATGAAAAGTTGTATTCAAAATATAAGGATAAAGGGCTTGAGATAGTAGCTATAAATATTTCGACAGACGAACAAGACTGGAAAAAATTTGTCGATGAGCATCAACTCACCGATTGGTTTAACTGCCACGACCCGAACTACAAATCAGAATACTGGATGTATTATAATACAACGGGCATTCCGGCAGTTTATGTTTTGAATAAAAACAAAACGATCATAGCAAAGTCAATAGACGAAAAAAACTTAGAAAAATTATTTGATTTTTATCTAAATAAATAAAAATGGCATTAATAAAAGAAGTAAGAGGCTTCACGCCTGAAATCGGAGAAAACACCTATCTGGCAGAAAATGCAACAGTGGTGGGTGATGTCGTTATAGGGAAAGATTGCAGTATTTGGTTCAATGCTGTTTTGAGAGGCGATGTAAACTCAATACGTATCGGCAACCGAGTGAACATACAAGACGGCAGCGTTTTGCATACACTCTATCAGAAATCAGTCGTAGAGATTGGCGATGATGTATCAGTCGGACACAATGTCGTAATTCATGGTGCTAAGATAGAAAATGGAGCATTGATAGGCATGGGCGCCATAGTGCTAGATCATGCAGTAATCGGCGAAGGAGCTATCGTAGCAGCCGGATCAGTTGTGCTTAGTGGAACCCAAGTCGAACCCGGAAGTATATATGCCGGAGTACCTGCCAAATTTGTAAAAAAGGTAGATTCGGAACAAGCTAAAGAAATGAACCAAAAAATTGCTAAAAATTATCTGATGTATTCAGGTTGGTTTAAAGAAGAATAAATTAATCAGTGCAAAA
Source organism: Dysgonomonas sp. UBA5412 (assembly GCA_002409595.1). Lineage (GTDB taxonomy): Bacteria > Bacteroidota > Bacteroidia > Bacteroidales > Dysgonomonadaceae > Dysgonomonas. The sequence continues at coordinate 180,349 of DHNQ01000009.1, read as the reverse complement.
CAGATAAAAATACAAAATGAATCTAATAGAAGATCTGGAATGGAGATATGCCTGCAAAGGGATGAACGGCAGAAAAGTTCCACAAAAAATAATAGAAAGAATACTCAAAGCAATAAGCCTTGCTCCATCCTCTCTAGGATTGCAGCCTTATAAGATATTAGTAGTTGAGAACGAAGAGTTGAGGGAGCAGATATTTGAAAAAGCATGTCCTCAGCAGCCCATAAAAGGAAGTTCTCATTTATTAGTTTTCGCTTCATATACTCAAATCTCAGAGATGGATCTGGACGATTATATGAAACTTATAGAAATTAAGCGGAATCCGGGAGATGAATGGTGCAACAATTATAGAAAAAGAATCAGTTTCTTTCTTGATAAGAATAAGAATATAATGGAAAGTTGGCTGACTCATCAGACATACATAGCATTGGGTATAGCGTGTGTAGCAGCAGCAAATGAGAAAGTAGACTCTGTACCTATCGAAGGGTTTGACAAAGAAGAATTGAATGCAATATTGGATCTTCCAAAGCAACATCTATCAGCTTCGATATTGCTGCCTTTAGGATATCGTGATCCGGAAAAAGACTGGATGAACAATCAGCCTAAAATAAGAAAAGAGGACAAAGACTTGTTTGAAATACTAAAATAAGCTGATTTACTTTATTTTTTTAGAACATCTTTATCAGATTCATCTCTTTGCAGATCAACTATTCTAAATAATTATTTGTTTACATTTATATTAATAACAATGGATATGAAAAAAGATGTTCTAAAAAAAATTCTAGCTAAGCCCGAAAAGAAACATAAAGTCTCTGATTTTGAAACCAATTATACAGCTTCTCTAACTAAGAAGAAAGCGAATAAACTATTGGATAAGAATAGGGAAAAGTTAGCAATCTTACAAGATAAACTTTATGCACACGACCGGTATTCTGTATTGATAATATTTCAAGCAATGGATGCTGCCGGCAAAGATGGCACGGTGAAGCATGTGATGTCAGGTATAAATCCTCAAGGCTGTCAGGTCTTTTCGTTCAAACAACCATCGGCAGAAGAGCTTGACCACGACTATCTATGGCGAATATATAAAAGCCTTCCCGAACGAGGCAGAATCGGAGTATTCAATCGTTCACATTACGAAGATGTTATTGTTGCTAAAGTACATCCTAATATAGTACTCAATGGCAAGCTACCCAATATTACCTCCGAAAAGGATATTTCGGAGAAATTTTGGAAAGAGCGATACAGACAAATTAATGATATGGAACGCCATCTGACCGAAAATGGCGTGATCATACTCAAATTTTTCCTAAACGTATCAAAGGAGGAACAAGGCAAACGGTTCCTTGCCAGACTAGAGGATGAGTCTAAGAATTGGAAGTTTTCGGCTGCTGATATAAAAGAACGAGAGTATTGGGACGATTATATGAAAGCGTATTCAGATATGTTGACACAGACTTCGACAAAGGATGCTCCTTGGTATGTAATACCTGCTGACAACAAATGGTTTATGAGATATGCTGTAGGACAAATTATATGTGACAGAATAGAGGTATTAAATCCTCAATATCCTCCGCTTACCGAAGCTGCGAAGATAGAGATAGAGAAGGCAAAGAGAAAATTGATTAAATACAAACCTGAATTGGCAGAAAAAATACATAAAGAGTTTTCATCATCTTCAGCTAGGACTCCAGTATTTAGGCGCAGAACCAAAACAATCAGAGACAGACATACTGCAAAAAGAATAAGGAAAACCAATCGTAAGGTTAGAGTATAAAATATAGCTTTACGCTCCTAAGAAATATAAAGTTTCAGATATTACATTCTGAAACTTTCTTTTTTTAGAGCCATTTTTTCTTCTTAAAATAAAATAAGATTATCCCCACTGCTACAACCATCAGTATTATTGAAAACATATATCCATGAGCCCACTTTAGTTCGGGTATTGGAAAGTTCATACCATAGATACTGGCTATAAGAGTTGGAGGCATAAAGATAACTGAGATAACGGTAAACATCTTTATAATACGGTTCTGTTCTATATTTACAAAACCCAAAAAAGCATCTTGTAAATAGTCAAGCCTATCAAAGCTAAAACGAATATGTTCAAGCAATGAGTTAATGTCTTTTATCAGAATGGTTATCCTTGCATGTAGCTCTTTAGGTATGATCTCGCTTCTCAACATACTGGACACAGCTCTTTGCTTGTCAATTATATTTTCACGAAGCAACATTGTTTTTTCCTGCAAGTTCTTGATTTCCATCAGCAATTCTTCATCAGCTTCCTGCAAACTAATACTGTTACTCAAAGCTGTAATTTCCTGAGTCATATCTTCTACCATATCGGCATCCAGCTCGATTCGGGTTTCTAGTATTGCAACAAAAACATGGTAACCTGTCGGATAATTTTTTGGATTGGCAGATATTTTCTTTATCGTTTCATGAAAAGAATTTAAATCTTCGCTCCGTACAGATATAAGCAGATTATTCTTTAAGATAAAAGATACCGGCTCTCGCTCAAAGTTACTCAATAAGAAGTTAGAATTAACAACAAGCGAATCTGACGTTTCCATATAGCGGGATGACATCTCGATTTCGACCATCTCTTCTTCTTCCTGAATATATATCTTCAGATAATCTTCCAGTTCATATTCAATCTCCTCGTCTACATTATTGAGGTCGATCCAAAGAAAATTCTGGATAGGTGTAGTTTTAAGAAACTCAATGCTACGGCTCATTCTTATAGCATTGTCTTTATGATAGAATAATTTTACTTCCGACATGAGCGCCTTGATTTTAGTGTGCGTACTCTATTTTTTCTCACAATCTCTCCCGGGCAAATGAGCTGCAACAATGTTAGTCAGCTTCTCGAACTCTGTAACCGAGAGCCTTTCCGGTCGTTCGTCAAAGATTGGGTCAGCATAAGCACTGCAATCTTTACCGAGCAAAGGCTTCATTGAATTCCGTAATGTCTTTCGTCGCTGATTAAAGCCGGTTTTTACGACTGTTTTGAAAAGTTTGGCATCGCAACTTAGTTCCTGACGATTATTTCTGACGAGTTTCACAACGGCTGATTTTACCTTCGGAGGAGGGTCAAAAACTTTTTCACTAACCGTAAAAAGATATTCAATATCATACCATGCCTGCAACAAAACACTTAGGATACCGTATGTCTTGTTTCCCGGTTTGGCTGCTATGCGCTCGGCAACTTCTTTTTGAAGCATTCCTGAACAACATGGAATATGATCTTTATAATCGAGAACTTTGAAAAAAATCTGAGAAGAAATATTGTAAGGATAATTTCCTATGATGCAGAACTGATCTTTATAAATTTGAGTTAAGTCCAATTTCAAGAAATCATCTTCAATAATATGACCTCTAAGACTGGGATAGTGTTCGTTAAGATACGGCACAGAATCTCTGTCGAGTTCCACAACTGTCAATTCTCTGTTTTTTTCTATCAAGTATTGAGTCAGTACGCCCATTCCCGGCCCCACCTCTATAACAGGCACGTTTGCACAGTTATCAAGCGTATCAGCTATCTGGCGTGCAATATCCAAATCTTTCAAGAAATGTTGCCCTAAGAATTTTTTCGGCCTAACTAATGTCATACCTATAATAATCATTATCTTTGTTGGCGCAAAGGTAATGTTTTATTGCTAAAATCAAGCCTTTAGAGATAAGGTTTATATAAAATACAATTTTACAAAAACGGAATGGACGATCCGAAAAAAGAAAAGAATCCTTCTAAGAGTTCTAATTTAAATAAATTCATAAAGGTTGTATTACCTTTATTGTTAGGTATATATATTGTATATTATCTTATAAACAAAATAGACGTTCACGAATTGTGGGCTGTACTTAAAGGAGCAAATTGGAGTATATTACTTTTCTCACTCCTTTTCGGACTATTGGGGAATAGCGTCAGAGCATATCGTTGGATGCTCTTCATCAAACCATTGGGATATTCGCCAAAACTATCAAATCTGTGTTTTGCAATATATGGCGGCTATGCCGTCAATTTGGCAATACCACGTGCCGGAGAAATCTGGAAATGCGGCATGACAGCAAAGGTGGAGAAGATCCCCTTTACTAAGCTATTCGGGACAATGATACTGGATAGAATATTCGACATGTTTACCGTTGTGTTTATCAGCATTGCTGCATTTATCATAAATATGCAATTCTTTATTTCTCAACTGGAACAAAACAAATCTACATTCGACTTTATAATGATGATTCTCAAGTCGCCGATACTCTATATTGCAATAGTGGCAGCGGTGATAACAACATATATTGTCTTCAAGTTTTTCAAAGAGAATATCATTGTAAAAAAAGTAAGAAACTTCATTGCAAGTATGATTAACGACATGAAGACGATTTGGCACATGAAGACTAAAGGACGTCTGCTCCTTGCCACAATAGCTATTTGGGGTTCATATTTTCTTTATTTCTACACGACATTCTATGCCTTTAGTTTTACCGAAAATCTAGGCATTACAGCCGGACTGATTACCTTTGCTCTTTCTAGTTTGAGTATGATAATTCCATCCAATGGAGGCTTAGGACCTTGGCAAATCGCAGTCATAGCAAGTCTTATGCTATATGATGTAAGTGAGCTAAATGCAACAGCTTTTGCCACGGGAGTATTTGCTATACAGTCTATTATATGGACTATTGTATGCGGACTTTTTGGTATTATTGCTCTTGCCGTAAAGAACAGAAACAGCAATTAAAAGGATCTTTTATTAGAGTGAATAGCGTTCAATAAAGCTATTTTCGAAAAATTATATATCTCAACTAAACTCTGAAAGATTTCTACATCCAATCGAAAAACTGCTCATTTTACAAAACAAAAACAAGAGAAAACTTGTTCTTTATTCATAGTATTGTAATAAAACTGACAATTTTTATCGAAAGATATGGAGCAGAATGTAGAAACAATTACCTTGTTATTGAACCAAAAGGAAATTGCTTATGAATATGATCCAAAAGAGAATATACTTTTATTTATTATGAAGAATAAATACGGAGATATTTTCAATATTTTGCAATTCAGCGAAACATCTATTCAATTCAATGCTATCCTGTCACATAAGATAGAACATATCTACGATCAAACACTAACACGTCTTCTGCCTTCTGAGAACAAGGATGTAAAATCAGGAGAATTTTATATGGATTCTTCAACCAATTGTCTTGCATTTGGCTCATACAATATAGAACTAAATGCGAATAAGAAACAAATATCTACTTTTATAGACTACATTGTAGATGAAGTATTTCCCCACTTTTCTCATATTTATGATTTGATAATGGAAAAAGAGGCAGAAGAAAGTTCCATCTTATTCTGAGAGAAAACTACTACAAAACTCTTTATCTTTGTATATACTAAAGGTAGAAAGATGCTTTCAGATAATGTAAATGAGATAAGAGACAAGATGAACCGTTATGGAAATAGGAAAAAACCATTTCTGTTTGCCATAAATTTTGAGACGACTCAGGCATTATTTGTTGACAATCCCCTACAACAAAATCACATTTTATTTGATATACAAGGTGTCTGTAATTATAATAGGCAAGTAAAGGCGAAAAAGATTACACCGCAAATCAAATCTGATCCAATCCCTTATAAAGAGTATAAAGAAAAATTTGATATTGTTTACAATGGACTAAAAACAGGGTATTCTTACCTGACCAATTTAACTTTAAAAACTCCGATTGAGACAAATCTGTCATTATCCGAAATATTCGAATACAGTCAGGCTTTATACAAAATATTTTTACCTGAGCAGTTTGTCTGCTTTTCTCCTGAGCGATTTATTAGAATCTGTAACCAGACCATATCAACGAATCCGATGAAGGGCACAATAGATGCTTCTATACATAATGCGGAACAGATAATACTAAACGACTTTAAAGAGACTGCGGAACATAACACAATTGTAGATCTATTAAGAAACGATTTGAGCATAATATCTGACAATGTCAAAGTTTCACGTTTCAGATATATAGACCGTATAAAAACAAACAAGAAAGAAATTTTACAAGTAAGTTCGGAGATAACAGGAAATTTACAAGATCAGAAAGCAGATAATCTGGGCGATATTATTCTCGGAATGCTCCCTGCCGGATCTGTATCGGGCGCACCTAAACAAGCGACTATTGATTTGATAACAAAAGCTGAGAAAGACCCACGAGGATATTATACCGGCGTGTTTGGCTATTATGATGGAAATACATTGGATTCGGCCGTTGCAATCAGATATATTGAAAAAGAAAGCGATCAACTTTATTTCCGTAGCGGAGGAGGCATAACGGTATATAGTGATAGTGAAAGTGAATACAGAGAAGCCTTAGACAAAATATATCTTCCCATAATATGAAAGAGAAAGAGCATATATTATTCAGTGAAGTTGTAAAAGTCCTGGATGGGAAATACCTCGATATGTCATATCATCTAGCAAGGATGGATAAGACTATGCATGCTTTCTTCAACACCTCAATTCATATAGAATTAAGAGAAGAGGATATACCGAAAGAACTACAGCTCGGACTGACCAAATGTCGTATTTTATATTCGTGCGATGATATAAAAATAGAATATGAACGATACAATTTTAAGGGGATAAAGACATTAAAATTGGTTAAGGACAACGCAATAAACTACGCTTATAAATATGCCAACAGAGGAAGATTCGATCACTTACTCGACAAAAAGGGAGAATGTGACGATATTCTAATAATAAAGAATGGATTGATAACAGATACCTCTTTTACCAATATAGTGTTAGAAAACGAAGATGGTCTATTCACTCCTACATCTTATCTACTAGAAGGGACTAAACGCAGAGCCTTACTCGAAACAGGACGCATAAAAGAAACAATAGTTAAACCGGAAGATCTGGGCAACTATTCAAAACTATATCTTATAAATGCTATGATAACATTAGAAGACAATATTTCAATACCGACATCATCTGTTATATAAAGAGCTAGCGTATCCGTTTAACGTGTGTTTCAATTCTGGTTGCGACAGAATCGGTTGAAATGGCAGTTACATCTCCAGTACAATTAGTAAAATAGACATAACTCCCCTGATCATAAAAACGATACACTTTACATCCATCATGTTCGAAAAGGTAGTCTACTTTGTATGTCTCATTATTATCCGAAATCTGTCTGGCTACAGGACGTCCTCCTCCACACGAAACTGTTCCATACAATAAAGCACTCCCGAAGAAAAACATTAAATATTTTTTCATAGCAATAAAGTATATTATAAGTTTTTCACTTATTATTTGCTTCATTCCGTTTCCCTGCAAAAATATCATATCTGCGAAATTCGCATTGCAAAGAACCGTTTACCAAGTGTACTTTTTTAGATGGTTTAAGTCCGATCTTATCAAAACATTCTTTCTTGTAGCTTAATATCCAAGCCGAGTATCCCATAAAGACATGTTTCAGCCTCTCGCCTATATTTTCATATAAGCCATACAAATCTTCGGGTACTATACGCTCACCATAAGGTGGATTGGTTACCAATATTCCCTTCTCGGCAGGTGCTTCAGTATATTCTTCAAAAGGCATGGTCTTTAGCTCAATGCACTTCTCCACTCCTGCCCCCTTTATATTCTTATACGCTATCTCAATTGCTTCTTTCGAAATATCAGAGCCATATATTTTATACTCAAATTCACGCTCGTTACTATCATCATTATATATAGTTTCGAACAATTCGGAATTGAAATTCTTCCACTTCTCAAAAGCAAAATTCTTACGATAGATACCCGGAGGTACATTCATTGCAATAAGGGCTGCCTCTATTAGCAATGTGCCCGATCCACACATAGGATCAACAAAGCTAGTTTCGCCACGCCACCCGGTTTTGAGAATCATACCGGCAGCCAACACCTCGTTCAAAGGAGCTTCTGTCTGGGCTACTCTATAACCTCTTTTATGCAAGGATTCGCCGGAACTATCAAAAGACAAAGTACATTTATCATGGGCAACATGAAAATTGATAAGCAAATCAGGATCTTTTACATCCACTGATGGACGCTTTCCTGATTTTTGCATAAAGTAATCGGCAATAGCATCTTTTACCCGATAAGCAACAAACTTAGAATGAGTGAAATAATCTGAGAAAGTAATAGCATCTATGGCAAATGTATTATCTTCGGATAGGTGCTCATACCAATTCATAGCCTTTACCTTTTTGTATATATCGTCCGTAGTTTTAGCCTTAAACTCATACACAGGACGTAAAATACGCAAGGCTGTACGACAATGTATATTTGCCTTATACAGCAAAGCCAAGTCTCCTTCGAACGAAACCATGCGTTTGCCCAATTCCAGATTGTTTGCACCTAAACCAATCAGCTCTTCAGCCAATACATCTTCCAATCCAGCCATTGTTTTGGCTATCATCTTAAATTCTCTACTACTCATCCTTTATTTTGTCTCGGTCTGAATTATAATTTTACTTTTTTCGATTTTCCCTTCGATTCGTTATGAAAACCATCCACTGAGGTTACCACATATTTATATTCCTTTTGCCCTCCCTCATAAGGTAATACAACTTTCTGATCGCGTGTTATAGCAATAATATGCTGAGGGTTATCAAGATTCTGCTTCTCTCCTTTTGCAAAACGATACACTACAAAATATTGAGCCGATTCGGGATTATATTTTTCGCGGTTACTACTCCATGTCAGCGAGTGAGAAGTTGCGGTATATTCCTCTTGCAGATCGTCCACCTTCTTTGGCTTCTTGTGGTGCATGTGAGTATAAGCAGGAATAAGAGCAGGATATTTGTGATATGTATTTTTAAGGCGTGTTGCCACTCCTTTATAATTATCCAACAATTCGTATGCCGGCCAAAAGCAATTGCCATGCACAGTAGTAAAACTACGAGACAATACCATCTTTTCGTTCAGCTGATTAGCACCCGACGGCAATGTCGTTGCATCCATCGTTCTTTTCACATCCTGCCCAATGTAGAGATGCCCGTCATAATTATTCTCAGCCCACCACTCTATCAATGTTTTGTAATCAGCTGCAGCATGTCCTATTTCCCAATATATCTGCGGCATGTTATAGTCTATCCATCCCTTTTTCACCCATAGTTTCACATCAGCATACAGATCATCATAATTCTGCAAGCCGTTTGTATTACTGCCTGATCCGTCAGGTGTACTTCTTTTGTTACGATATATACCAAAAGGACTTATTCCAAATCTGACCCAAGGTTTAGAAGTCAATAACGTATACTTCACCTCTTCGATCAACAGGTTTACATTGTTACGACGCCAGTCAGCCAATTGATTGCGACCGAACCCTTGTTTAGTTGCAAATGTGTTGAAACTTGCATCATCGGGAAATGCTTCCCCGGCCACAGGATAAGGATAAAAATAGTCATCCATATGGATAGCATCCACATCGTAACGCATCACAATGTCTTTAACCACATCGCAAATAAACCGACGATTTTCGGGAATACCCGGATCGAAATATATTTTTCCTCCATAGCGGACAAAACGTTCGGGGTATCTATTATAAATATGATTTCTGGCTAATACATCATTATCACTAGCCGTCACCCGGTAGGGATTGAGCCATGCGTGTAGTTCCATATTACGCTTGTGGCACTCATCGACAAGAAAAGCCAATGGGTCGAAGCCTCCTTCGGGAGCAACACCCTGCACTCCGGTAAGAAATGCACTCCAAGGTTCGAGGTTCGATTTATAAAAAGCATCTGCATAAGGGCGAGCCTGAAATATGACAGCATTGATACCTTGCGCTTGCAACTCGTCTAAAGACCTTATAAAGTATGATTTCAGTTGAGGAACGGTCATTGTCCGATAGCGAGTCTGCCATGCAGTACTCAGCCAAGCACCTCTAAACTCTCGCTTAGGATGAGCTATATCCGAAAACTTAACCCGTTGACGCTGTGTTCCACAAGAAGATAAAAAGAGAATAAATGCTATTATGAAAAATAGATTGCAAATCTTATTTTTATTCATTTTTGATGCAAGTTATTATAATATGTTTACAAAAATAGAAATAATATATAGAATGTCTTTTATATAAATGATTTACTTTTGATTCTGATCTCAATTTGATTTATCTATACATTATGAAACAGCTATGTATGGATAAAAAGAAGATAAAGAAAACATCTCCAAAATTGTCATTTTTGTCACTTTTTCTAAAATACAAAAATAGTAACAGCATATCTGATTAGCCATAAAAGAAACAACAGAAAAAGAAGGTAAAATGTTGTCACTTTTGTCACTTTTTGGCTTACAAAAAGACTAACTTAGTACCTTTGTTTTATTTAATGTGTTTTGAACGATATTAATAATTACAGCAATGAAACGCTTATTTATATATGTATTACTATTTTTTGCAATCGGACTACAAGCTTCCGAACCGCTAAGAATAGGTGTGATCTCGGACACGCATTATCTGTCGGAGCAGCTAATGGACGATGGATATGCAATGCAGAACTATGTATTCAATAGCGGGAAGAATATTGCAGCTGTGCCTGAGGTATTAGACATGGTGCTGGAGGAATATCTGAATAGTGATATTGAAATATTACTCATAAGTGGAGACATTACTAAGGATGGGGAAAAACAAAGCCACATAGACTTTTGTAACAAGCTAAAGCCACTCAGGGAAAAAGGAATACGTATATTAGTAATCCCCGGAAACCATGATATAAATATGCCAAAACCCGTAGCATTCAAAGGGAATAAGGAAATATCTGTACCCAATATATCAGCAAAAGAATTTTCGGAGATTTACAGCGACTTTGGATATAAAGCTGCGTTAGAAAAAGATACGGCAAGTTTAAGTTATCTTGCCGAACTAGATGCAGATACTTGGCTATTGACAATAGATGCTGCCAGATATAAAGAATATGGCACTAACAGTATATCCGCAGGGAGAATATCGCCGGAGACGGAACAATGGATTGTAAAGATTCTTGATAAAGCTAAGGCAAAAAACAAGCAAGTAATAGGTATGATGCATTGGGGACTTACCGAACATATTATGTATCAAGATTCGTTTTTCAAATATTATTTGGTAGAAGATTGGGTGCGATTGGCTAATTTGCTTGCAGACAAAGGAATGAAAGCCATCTTTACCGGACATTTTCATTCTAATGATATATCGGCTTTCACATCTCAGAAAGGAAACGTCATATATGATGTGGAAACGGGTACTTTATCCGCATATCCTTTCTCGTACCGATATGTAACTCTAGATAATCTGGGGATGAAAATAAATACAAAGCATGTAACATCAACTCCGAACAATCCAAATCTTGCAGAAGAGGATAGAAAACGTATGTTGGCATTGTCCGAAAAATTAGCAAAAGGAAAGCTAAAAGGCATGGGATATAATCTATCGGACAGCGTACTTAACGATATGGCAAATGTATTGTCCCAGATATTTATATTACATGTTTATGGTGACGAGAAACCTGACAAGGGACTTAAGGATGCAATACAAAAGCTTTCGACCCAATTAGATTCGCCAATAGATTTAACTGATCTGGAGTTGGATTTTCCCCCTGCCGACAACAATGTTGAAATTAGATTTAAGTAAATGTTAGAATTAAGTTTATACCCTGACCTTATTGAAGCCGGATGCGACGAAGCTGGTCGCGGATGCCTTGCCGGACCCGTTTTTGCAGCAGCAGTTATTCTTCCAAAAGGATTTGAATGTGAGGCTTTAAACGACTCGAAACAGCTAAGCGAAAAAGAAAGATATACTTTACGTCCTCTGATTGAAAAGGAAGCTGTCACATGGGCTGTGGGTATAGTAGACCATGAAGAAATAGATAAAATAAATATACTCAATGCTTCGTTTCTGGCTATGCAAAGAGCCGTTGCCTGCCTGAAAACACGTCCGCAACACCTATTGATAGATGGCAACCGATTCAAACCTTTTGAGGATATACCTCATACATGTGTGGTAAAGGGAGACTCTAAACTCCTGCCCATAGCTGCTGCTTCCGTTTTGGCGAAAACATACAGAGATGATTATATGATCAGCCTTCACCAAGAGTATCCTTTATATGATTGGGATCACAACAAAGGGTATCCGACAAAGAAGCATCGGGCAGCTATAAAGGAACATGGCGTAACACCATATCACAGACTGAGCTTCAATCTGACCGAAAGACAACTAAAGCTAAACTTTTAACGTGCGAAATAGGCTTCGAAGTCTTCGCCTACCTGATTGAGAAAATAGAGTGTGCTCTTGCGTGTATTGATACGTAATTCTTGCAAATCGTCTGCTATTGCCACAGCATTGTCCGTAATAAAGTCTTCGGCTCGTAGAACATGCGACAAGCGTTTATCATCACGTGCATTGCCGTACATATAGGATATATCTGTAATTTCGAAAACACATCTATCCCGATATGCAAAGCCATTGATACGATATCTCATTATCATTTTCTCACGCACACCTTTCGAGTTTTCGGGCAAAAGTAATTCGATTCTGGATTTTGCTATAAATTCTTTATTGTCTTTATCATGGCGCACGCTGGAAATGAAAGGGTCTTTGCCATAATTTATAATAGCCCAGTCTTTTAATTTATTATAATTAGAAAGAGCTGAGTTGTTGCTTATCGACAATTCTTTTATGAAAGTCACTTTGCCTTGTACTTCCGACACTCTGGTAAAGCGTTCTTTATGCTTCACACTTTGGCTAAAAGCCAGAACTGAGTAAAGGCTGAAAAATATATATAAAACCGATTTTTTCATAGTTATGATGTATTTGTGTTATGCAAATATATAAATATATCGAAGAATAGCCCATTCCATTCTCATTATTTGGCGACAGAGGCAGCATGAAAAAGGATAAATAAAAATTCCTTTCGGCTGTGACAGCCAAAAGGAATCCATTATATTTTAGTGGCTCAGATATTATTTAGAGGCTATGGCTTCTAAATAGTTTTTTAATGTATTAGAATACATTTCAAGCATCTTATCCCATACAAAGTCATGGTCGATATAGTCGAGATCAATCTTTGCAATCTGTTTCTCTAGATATGCTTTAAATTCATCCGATTGCTGCTCAGTATATTTATCTCCGAAACGAGTTTCTTTGTTAAAAAGGTCGTGTGCTATATAGTTACATGGAAAAATCTCGTAATTGGCATGAATTTCTTTGTCTATGATCTTCGCTGCCAATTCCGGTTGCAAACGTTTATCCGGTTCAGTTATTTTATCAAGCTCAGGATTTATACATTTTCCAAAGCGGAATACGACATTCCCCTTTTGTCCGAGAATACCTATTTCCATATTCAAAAGATCGTCACGTTGACTTTTCTTAAAGTCAGGATCATCACGCTTTTGCTGAAATTCTTTTGCTTTAAGATAATCACACGGGTCGTATTCATATGATATGGATAGTGGTATAAGATTCAACTCCCGAAGGCTTTCCAAGAATGGTTTATCTTCAGGATATAACGCCAACATTTTCAAAAGGCTATCCTGAGTTCTGTCATCAGAATTCTTTGCCCTACCCTCACGTTGAGCAATCCACACAGATTCTCCTTTTTCGCTTATTGTATAATGGATATATTCTGAAAGATGTTTAGAGGCAACCAACCGTTCTTTGATCGACAGACCACGACGAACAATAAAGCTCTTGTTGAGTCTTACCAACTTATCTATCCAAGGATGAATAAGAAGATTATCACCGATAGCTATTTCAGTAGTATTCAGCCCTTCTTTGTGTCTTAATATATTCAAGAGCCCTGCATCAAGAACAATGTCTCGATGATTAGATAGGAAAAGATGCTGAACCGACTGATCTATATTTTCCCATTTATCACCCTTTATACTGGTAGACACTTTCATCCCCAACATAGTGACTACGGGATATATCATCTCAGCTTGAAATTGCCCTTTAGTTTTATATCGGCTCATTTCGGCAGAAAATTCCTCCCAGTCAATATTAGGTATTATATATTTTACGGCATGCTGAAATCCGGGATCTACTAATATTTCTCGTATTGCTTGCTCTACCTCATGATCATACAGAGGGGCTATGTCATCAAATTTATTACTCATGGTTTTAAATTCAAATGGCGTTAAATTCGTTTTCTATAATTTCAGTCAATATATCTGTTATATCCATATTTGCTGCAGCTACCTGTTGAGGAATGAAACTGGTATGCGTCATTCCGGGGACTGTATTGACTTCTAACAAGTAAGGTACATTATCAGAGATAATAAAATCAACTCTGATTATACCTTTTGCTCCTACCAAATCATATATTCGACGAGTTAATCGCTGTATTTCGTTTGTCATTTCATCTGAGATACGAGCCGGTGTAATTTCTTCAACCTGCCCTTCATACTTGGCCTCATAATTAAAGAACTCATTAGGTGTCACAACCTCTGTTATAGGAAAGACAACCTCTTTATTTTTCACCTTATAGCAACCGCATGTTACTTCGCATCCACTAATAAAACTTTCGATAATCACATCCGGAGTTTCTCCAAATGCAACATCAATAGCTTGTTGTAATTGATCTATTGCCTTTACTTTCGTTGTAGCAAAGCTTGAACCTCCTGTATTCGGTTTTACAAACAGAGGGAATTTAAGCCTGTCGCCAATATCATTTATATCATACTGACTATCTTTATTCAAATATAATGATTCTGCGACTTTTATTTCAAAATTACGAAGAAAATTATTGCAAACAAATTTATTCATCGTCAAAGCTGAAGCCATCATCCCACAAGTTGAGTAAGGTATGCCGAGCATATCAAAATATCCTTGCAACCGCCCATCTTCGCCGGGTGTTCCATGAATAATGATGTAAGCAAAATCAAACTTTATTTTCTCGTTAGACTGTGGACCGATACAACTAAAGTCGTTCTTGTCTACATTGCATGCACAGCCATCTATTTCGACGCTCCAATCTTCTTTAGTCAGACGTACTTTATAAGTATTATACTTCTCCTTGTCGAGAAAAGAGCAAATACTAGCCATACTTTTAGCGGATACAACTATCTCGGATGAGTAGCCACCCCATACAACAGCAATGTTTCGTTTCATCTTTACAACCTGTATATTATTAAATTTCTCTATTAGAAATATAACCTCGCCACTTGTCCAATAATTGGCTCATATCATCGGGAATCGGAGCCTCGAACATCAACTCTTCACCGGTTCGAGGTTGTATGAATCCCAATGTTTGCGCATGCAATGCCTGACGGGGACATATGTTGAAACAATTTTGAACAAACTGCTTATATTTTACAAAATGAGTACCTTTAAGTACCTCATCACCTCCATAACGTGAGTCATTAAACAAGGTATGTCCGATATGTTTCATGTGAACACGGATCTGATGAGTACGTCCGGTTTCGAGCCGACACTGTACTAATGAAACATATCCTAAACGCTCCAATACTTTATAATGCGTTACTGCGGTTTTACCATGTTCTCCATCTTTGAAAACAGTCATCAGCATTCGGTCTTTAGGATCTCTACCGATATTACCCTCTATCCGCCCTTCATCTTCGGCAATAGAACCCCACACAAGGGCTACATATTGTCTTTTCGTTGTCTTATTAAAGAATTGGGCAGAAAGATGAGCCTTTGCATAGGCATTCTTGGCAACGACTATCAATCCTGATGTATCTTTATCAATCCGATGTACAATTCCTAGGCGAGGGTCTTTGGCATCATATTCGGGCGTATCTTTCAGCAGATAAGCTACCGCATTTACCATAGTACCCTGATAATTGCCAAAGCCCGGATGCACGACCAATCCCGGCGGCTTATTTATCACCATCAGATCATCGTCTTCATATACTACATCTAAAGGTATATTCTCGGGAATGATTTCCAGTTCTCGTGGTGGACGATTCATAACCACGGATACGATATCCAATGGTTTTATCTTATAATTCGATTTGACAGGCACTTCATTTACCAAGATACAACCGGCTTCTGCAGCTTGCTGTATCCGATTACGCGAAACGCCTACTATGTGCATCGACAGGTATTTATCTATACGGATTAATCCTTGCCCCTTGTCAGCTACAAATCTATAATGCTCATAAAGTTGCGAATTAGGATCTCCCTCCAATTCATCTTCAGGAAGACCATCTACTATATCGTCTAATGTATTATCTATCATTAGTTAAAGAAAGATTCATCAATATTAGTCTCTTGTTCCGGTATACTATCAAGCCCGGATTCTCCACCGGCTCCGACCGTCATACGTAAAGTTGCACCCTTAGGCACTTTCTGATTAGGAGATAATTCTTTTCCCTTATAGGAAATAGAAATAACGATACCGGCATAGGCGGAGGGCACTTCATCTATGACTATTTTATTAAATCCTAAAGAATTAAGTTGAGCTTCAGCCTGCCGACGAGAATAGTCTTTCAATTCCGGTATGGCAACCATCTGAACTCCTTTGGCCTGAATAGTAAGAAATACGGTACGGCCTTCTTTTACCTTCGACGCCTCTTTCGGTGTTTGTTCTATTACAGCACCGGGTATTCCACCAGTGACGAAAATAGAATCTACCACTTCACATTCCAATGATGCTGAATTTAATATACCGCGAGCCTCTTCTATCTGCAAACCTTTTACAGCAGGGACATCCACAGATTCATTATGTCTTGTATAAACATTTAATATAAAGAGAACTATTGCAACCAAAACACAGGATACAATAATCATCAATAATATATTTTTAACATATATATTTGATATAAATCTCGATACTACATTTTTTTTATCCATATATAATATTCTAAACGAATGTAGGTGCAAAAATATTAAAAATTTATGGGTTTCAACCCTTTTGTTCTACATATTTACCTTTATTAAAGATTAAAGAAAAAGGATGGTCTTCAGTTGAAAGACCATCCTTTTTATATTCCTAAAAAATAAAGGTTATCTGATTATTCTATTTTGGAAATCGGTATTTGACGCTTAACTCCTTGACTCAAAGAAATCATTGTCTCGGTAGCAACAACACCGGGTATATCTTGTATCTTATTATTAAGCAAATCCATCAAATGCTCATTATCGCGGGCATATAACTTAATAAGAATGGTATATGGACCTGTGGTAAAATGAGATTCCACTATTTCGGGTATCTTGTCAAGTTCAGGAATCACAGTCTTATACATAGACCCACGCTCCAACTTAACTCCGATATATGTACAAGTATTATAACCTAATACTTTAGGATTTACAAAATAGCCGGACCCAACTATAACATCCATCTCAATCATGCGTTGTACTCTTTGATGAATAGCTGCACGAGAAACACCACATTCCAGAGCTACATCTTTGAATGGGATTCTCGCATTCTGAGATATAATCTCCAGTATCTTCTTATCAAGTTTATCAATCTTTTGCATAAAATGAGCTTTTTATTATTATTTCAGTCCAAATATAAGATATATTTTACAAAAGCAAGACTTTTTGTTTAAAATTTCACTTTTGAAGCACCAAAATATTATCTAAACCTTATCTTTTCACTTATTTTTCGATACCTAACAATTCGATGTCAAATATAAGAGTAGAGAATGGCTTAATAGCACCTCTGTCTTGCGCTCCATATGCTAGATCGTAAGGAACATACACTGTCCATTTAGAGCCAACAGGCATCAATTGAAGAACCTCAGTCCAACCTTTGATCACAGCACTAACATTGAATGTAGCAGGTTCTTTTCTTTCTACTGAACTATCAAACACTGTACCATCTATCAATGTTCCGTGATAATGAACCTTAACCACATCAGAAGCTGTTGGTTTTGCACCATTACCTTCTTTCACGATCTTATATTGCAATCCGTCAGGAAGTGTCACAACTCCTTCTTTTGCTTTATTTTCATCCAAAAACTTTTGTCCTGCTTCGATCTGAGGAGTATATTGTTTTTTCAATTCCTCTTCTTGTTTAGCTTGAGTCTTGGTTTGAACTTCTTGCATTTTCACATTAAACAATGTAGCAGGGTCGTTTACAGCAAACTTACCATTCTTCATTGCTGTTGCCATAGCTGCAATAAAAGCATTACTATTTATTTTTTCTTTCGATTCAGGACCATACATCTGGCTGATCAAGTTAGGAAACATTTGTTTAGCAATCTGCCCGCCTACTGAAACACCTGCATAATAAGCAGATTTTGATTCAGGAGCATCCAAGCTTTCTTTCAACCCTTTAAGAAATTCAGACGTATTTCTCTCATTAGCTTTCACTGTAGAGTCGATCTTACTTTTCATTTCTTTCTCCAAAGCAGATTTCTTCTGAGCATCAGCCTCTGCTTCTATTTGTCTTGCATAAGAAGGTCTGATACCGGTAGTATCACTTATAACGCCTAATTGTTGTAAATGCATAGAAAGCCCTTGATCATATAAGCTTGCACCAAAAGCGTAAGAAATAGTATCATTTTCAGTTTTCAATGAAGCGTCTGTAGAAACACTTCCTCCACAAGATGTAAGTAACGCTCCCACTGCAACAAATGCACCTAGAGCAACAACTTGAATTTTTTTCATACTTTAATTACGTAATTTATTATTAAACAATATCTAAAACTTCAACTTCGAAAACTAGTGTAGAATTAGGCTCAATAGTCTGACCTGCACCGGCAGGTCCATAAGCCAATTCTGATGGAATAAATAGTTTCCATTTAGAGCCGACAGGCATCAACTGAAGGGCTTCTACCCATCCCGGAATAACCTGATTTACACCAAATGTAGCAGGCTGTCCACGTTCTACAGAGCTATCAAAAACTGTACCATCAATCAATGTTCCGTGATAATGACATTTTACCTGATCTGTAGCTTTTGGTTTAGCTCCATTTCCTTCTTTCAATATCTCATACTGAAGTCCGCTAGGTAAAGTCACCACACCCGGTCTTTTAGCATTAATAGCCAAGAATTCTTTTCCGGCTTTCAGATTTATTTCCAATCTATCTTCTTGCAATTTAGAAAAGAAATCATTCATCACTTCTTTAGCCTCATCATAAGTCATATCTAGCTGCGACTCATTTATCACATCTTTCATCCCCTTTAGGAAAGAATCAAAATCAACTTTCTTAATTCCTGAACTCAAAAAATTGTTTCCAATACTCAACCCTAAGGCATAACTGATTTTATCCATATATATTTTTTTTGTTTTTGCCTCCTCTGTAAATCAAGACAATAGAAGTCTAACGACAGAGTATGGCTGTTTATTTTATTTTGCCAACAAAAGTAACTCTTTTAGTGATATATTAATGGTTTTTAGAGTCGAAAAAACTATATTTGTATATAACGCTTACAGATTTTTAATATTTTATGAAACATATAGTAGTTCTAACAGGCGCCGGAATGAGTGCTGAAAGCGGAATATCTACTTTCAGAGATTCTAACGGCTTATGGGAGCAACATTCTGTTGAGGATGTAGCAACTCCCGAAGGATTCAGACGCAACCCTCAACTCGTTCTCGACTTTTACAATGCAAGACGAAAAGCTGCTTTTGAAGCCAAACCTAATAAGGGGCATCTGGGATTGGCAGAGATGGAGTCGGAATATAAGATGTCTATAATAACGCAAAATGTAGACGACCTTCACGAGCGTGCAGGAAGCTCAGACGTACTGCACCTACACGGAGAACTAAGCAAGGTACGTTCGACCAGCGACCCATCGTTAATATACACGCTCACTCCTGAGAATCCGGAAATACAGATTGGCGACAAATGTGAAAAAGGCTCTCAATTGCGTCCTCACATAGTATGGTTTGGTGAAGCTGTGCCGATGATAGAAAAGGCTATTGAGACAACACAGCAAGCAGACGTATTTGTCGTTATAGGAACTTCGTTAAATGTGTATCCTGCTGCGGGGCTGCTCAATTACGCAAAGAAAGGAATTCCGATATACTTAATAGATCCAAAAGATGTAAAAACCAGCTTGATGAATATTCACTTCATCAGAAAAGGGGCTTCTGAGGGTGTAGCAGAACTTCGTAGTATACTTAAAGGGAACGAATAATGTGTAAGACCCTATTTAAGACAATCATCACGATTGCTTCATTATTCTTATCCAGCATTCTCGTCGCCCAATCGACTTTTGACGAACTGGATAATCTGTTCGACACGCCCCTCAGCTATGTGATCGGATATACTGAGCATCCGCCCTCGATAGACGGAAACATTGACGCGCAAGAGTGGCAAAAAGCCGAATGGACTTCTGCCTTTGTTGATATTGAAGGTAAGTCAAAACCAAAGCCGTATTACGATACCAGAGCAAAAATGCTATGGGATAAAACCTACTTATACATAGCAGCCGAGCTACAAGAGCCGCATATATGGGCTACATTGACCAAGAGGGATGATATTATATTTCACGACAATGACTTTGAGATATTTATAGACCCAAACAATACAGCCCACCAATATTTCGAGATAGAGATTAATGCAATGAATACCATTTTCGACCTTTTCCTTCCCAAACCATATCGAAATAAGGGTGCAGCCTTATTCAGTTGGAATACTCCGGGCATGAAACATGCTGTAAAAATAAATGGAACATTAAACGATCCGAAAGATACGGATACGAGTTGGAGTGTAGAATTTGCTATTCCATTTAGCGCACTCTCCATCGGCAACAAAATTCACCGCCCTAAGAATGGAGAAATATGGAGAATCAATTTTTCGAGAGTTCAATGGGATACAGAGATCAAGGATGGGAAGTACATAAAGAAGAAAGATATAAACGGAAAAGTTATGCCGGAAAACAATTGGGTGTGGTCGTCTCAAGGCGAAATAAATATGCACATGCCCGAACGCTGGGGGTATCTCATGTTTTCGGATAAGGAAACCGGAAAACTACCTTCCTTTACTCTACCTTATGAGGAAAAGCAAAGACAATATTTATGGTTGGTTTATTATAAGCAAAACAGGTATAAAGCAACACATAAACACTATGCCTCCACATTGAAAGAACTTGAAATAGAAAACGCTGCCATCATAGACAATAAGAGAAACAAACTAAGTATGCAGGCTACTCCTCAACAATTTACAGCAACGATAGAGGATGCTCATAATCTTAGAATCGAAATAAATGAAGAAGGACTCATTTTGAAATAAATCTAAAAACTATCATGAAAAAAACATCAAACATCTATTGGCTACTGATAGTATTTATATCCACTATCTTAGCAAGTTGCAACACTACAGACAAAAAAACAGAGACGACCAGTAACACCTACAAACATTGGGTGTGGGTAAACCCACAAAGCGATGACACCGAAGAAGAGTTAGCTGCCAAATACAAGAAATATCACGATGCAGGTATCGTTGGCATCTTCTTTGAAGCTGACAGCGAAAAGCACTTTCGTGCAGCGAAAGCACAAGGTCTTGAAGCACACAGATGGATGTGGATTATGAACAGAAGGGATGCCCTGCAAGCACACCCCGAATGGGCTGCCGTAAACAGAAAAGGAAAATCCTGCGCCGATCATCCTCCTTATGTAGACTACTATCGGTGGATGTGTCCATCACGTGCGGAAGTAGCAGACTATCTGGTAAACGATGTAAAGAATACACTAGCAAAAGATTATGTAGACGGTATTCACATGGATTATATCCGATTTTCAGACGTCATACTCGCAGTCAATTTGTGGCAAGTATACAGTATAAAGCAAACCGAAGAGCTGCCCGAATACGACTACTGCTATTGCGATATATGTAAAGCCAAGTTTAAAGAAAAGTATCACAAAGATCTCGACAGCATAGAGTATCCTCAGGAAAGTCTTTCGTGGCGTTCGTTCAGATATGATGCCGTATCCAATATTGTAAATAAGATAAGTGAGGTAGCCAAAGCTAATAACAAGCCACTAACGGCAGCCGTGTTTCCGACTCCCGATGTAGCTAAAAGGCTTGTTCGCCAAGATTGGACTAATTGGTCTCTCGATGCAGTATATCCAATGATATATCATGGATTTTACAAAGAAGATGTTCCTTGGATCGGAGATGCTGTAAAACAAGGAATGAGAGGTATAGACGAGCGTTTTCCTCTTTACGCCGGACTATACATGCCGGACTTCAAAAACAATCAGGAAGTAGAGGAAGGTATAAAATATGCTCTCGATAATGGAGCTAGTGGCATCTCCATATTCGGTGATCTGAGCGACGATATATTAGCTATATTAAGCAAATACAGGACGAAGAAATAATAGCGACTAAGTGTTATAATGAATAAAGGCGAAGATCAGATCTTCGCCTTTATTTTGTATATCAATATCAGCTTTTTATTTTACTCTTTCCAGCGTCTTCACCAGATAGTCATAAAACTTAGCTACTGTATCTATTTCCACAAACTCGTCCGGAGAGTGCGCATTAAGAATAGTAGGACCAAACGAAACGATATCTAATCCCGGAGTACTCGACAAGATGATGCCGCATTCTAGTCCGGCATGCACAACTACAACATGTGCCTTTTCGTTAAACATTTCTTCATACAAATCCGCCATCATATTCAATGTCTCCGAATGTGCATTAGGTTGCCAACCCGGATATGGATTTTCGATAGATACCTTAGCTCCAGCCAAAGCAAATACACTTTCAAGACTAGAACAAATCTCATCTTTGCGATCTTCGGATGAACTACGGGTAAGCATCTTGGCAGCGATATGCCCTTCTTCTGACTTCACAGAAGCTAAGTTTGTTGAAGTTTCTACAATGCCCTCAAATTCGGTAAGCATACCGATAACTCCATTCTGACAACCAACAACAGCATTTATTACACTGTCTTGAATTTCTTCGGGGATAAGCGTTTTAGGCACGCTCACTTTTTCTGCTTTGAAAGACAAGTTAGGCTCTACTGCTTTATATTCTTCTTTATAAACACTTTCGTACTCAACTACAAGGTCAAGAAAATCTTTTACATCTTCTTCGGGCAACGTTACAATGGCATGCGATTCGCGCGGAATAGCATTACGCAACGATCCTCCGTCTACTTCCGATAGTCTTACTTCATAGCTGCTAACAGCTTCTTTCAGAAAATAAAACATCAGTTTGTTTGCATTTGCCCTACCCAGATGAATCTCAGTTCCGGAATGTCCTCCGCGTAGCCCTCTCAATGTGATCTGATAGGCAACATCGCCTTTGGGCACTTCTACATCTTTGTAATGCCAATCGGCATTGACATCTGCCCCTCCGGCACATCCGACACAGAGTTCACCGATTTCCTCAGTATCCAGATTCAGCAATATATCTCCCGAAAGAAAGCCGGGTTGAAGCCCGATAGCTCCCACCATTCCTACTTCTTCGTCTATTGTAAACAGAGCTTCTATCTTACCATGTTTCAGAGCTTTGTCTTCCAACACTGTCATCATAGCAGCAGCTCCGATACCATTATCAGCACCCAAAGTAGTAGAACGAGCCTTTACTTTATCGCCATCTATTTGAGTTTCGATAGGGTCTTTTGTAAAATCATGTTTTACATCAGAGTTCTTTTGAGGAACCATATCAAGGTGAGCCTGAAGTATAACAACAGGTACATTTTCCATTCCTGCGGTGGCAGGTTTGGTAATAAGTACATTTCCAGTTTTATCTTGCTTCACATCCAGTCCAAGAGACTTACCAAAGTTGATTACAAACTTGGTCACTTCTTCCATCTGACCTGTCGGACGAGGTATCTGAGTCAAGTCGTGGAAGTGCTTCCACAATTGTTGTGGTTTTAGATTAAGTATTTCTTTCGACATAAGATATTATGTTTTATAAATTTTACCAATAGTAACAAAGATAGAAAAATATCAACGTAAATGATGTTCAAATTCGACATTTTCAGATTATTTTCGATTCTCTATTAACATTTTGTATATAACAAATAGCAGAGACTAAATGCACTTAAATTGATTTTAACTAAAAACTTACAAAGTTGTACACTTTTACGCCTTTTTTCATTTTACGCCTTCTTCGCCTTTTCAGCAGTCAATATAGTAGAGATAAATAAAAAGCAACAAAATAAAATTATTTTGTTGCTTTTTTATAAAGTAATATTTCATCACTTATATTGTATGATTTCATATCAATCATCATTGCTCTTCTTTTTCTTCTTCCGAGAAAAGAGAGATTTAATTTTTTTCATTGCAAACCTCAGAAGTAAAGGCTGTGCAAATTCCCAGATCATTGGATAGTAAGCTGTCAGTCCGCTCAACAAACCTCGTTGTCCTCCTTCCGAAGAAGAATCGCCGCCGGAACGGCTTCTATGTCCAAATCCGAATTTGTGTAAAACAGCATCTATCGCACTCTGAAAAACGAGGGAAGTTGCATTTTCCGAAAGGTACGACCAATGTCCGGCAAGTCTTGCCTCGCTTTCCGTACATTCTCGTTTAGCGATTTCTTTTTCCTGACGGAGTATCTGCAATGGTGTTAATTTATTCTTCGTCATTAGCTTCCAATTTTCTGATAAAGGTTATTGTAAAATTAAGAATTGCATTTTTTATCATCTTCCGGGATAGGAAAACGATGAGCAACAATAACAACGAAAACAAAGCCATTATACCAAATCCGGCAGCCAGACTATTAAGCAATTCGCCAATAAAGAATGCCAGACCGATAAACAGAAAGAATATAAAAACGGCTAAAATTGAAAGAACTATTAAGCCATATCCCATCGCTGAAGCCAGAATCCCCGACTTCTCATATAGGTCCAGCTTGATCAAGCGTCCCTTGCTGTTGATATAGCCTAATAGTTCTAATTTGATTTCTTCAATTAGAGTACTTAAGCTTTTGTCTGATTCTGAATTATTCGACATCGCTTTTCAATTCTTCTAGTCTATCTTTTCCTTTGTTAGCAGCATGCTTAACATTACCTTTAACTTTATCTACAAGGCTATTTATGTCTTTCAACCATTCTTCTTTTTTGTCAGAAGCTGCAACATAGCCTACTGCTGCTCCTAATGCAGCGCCAATGGCTAAAAATAACAAATTAGAGCCAGTCTTATTCATAATCTTAATTTTTTTTATTTGTTAAATCTTATTTTTTTATAGTAATCTCTTCTATTTTTTCCAGAAACGAAAAGCTAATATAATTACTTTTTAAAGAATGAAGAAATATCTTTAGTAAAAATAACTTATCGGCGAGCTTCTTATATCGTTTCGCCAAATAAGGTTGCCGAAGTATTGCCGGTTATTTTCACTTTCACAAAATCGCCAACACGATAAGTACCCTTATCGAATATAACAACCTTATTTTGAGAGGTTCGTCCAAACAATTGCTCTCTCGACCTCTTAGAAAAGCCCTCCACAAGCACTTCGAATGTCTTGCCTATATCTCTTTTATTGCTTTCGAGCGAGCATTCATTCTGCAATTCTATGATTTCTTGCAAACGTTTTATTTTCATTTCTTCCGGGATATCGTCTTCCAACTTTTTTGCTGCATACGTGCCCGGACGTTCCGAATATTTGAACATGAAAGCCGAATCGAAACATACTTCGCGCATCAAGGACAGTGTATCTTCCTGATCTTCGTCCGTTTCGGAATGGAAGCCACACATTATATCGGTAGAGAGTCCACAACCGGGAATGATACGTTTTATGGCTTCGATACGGTTGAGATACCATTCTCTGTCATACTTCCGCTTCATTACGCCTAACATACGGCTACTGCCCGACTGCACAGGTAGATGTATAAATTTGCAAAGATTATCGTATTTAGCTATCACCTCTAATGTTTCGTCAGTCATATCTGTGGGATATGAGGTTGTGAAGCGGATACGCATATTAGGAGCTTCGAGGGCTACGATTTCTAACAATCGCGAAAAGTCTACAACCGAACCGTCTTCGTTCTGATAACGATACGAATTCACAT
Source organism: Dysgonomonas sp. UBA5412 (assembly GCA_002409595.1). Lineage (GTDB taxonomy): Bacteria > Bacteroidota > Bacteroidia > Bacteroidales > Dysgonomonadaceae > Dysgonomonas. Next base: position 154,492 of record DHNQ01000009.1, on the reverse strand, counting down.
TTTGCCCCAAAAGGGTAACTTCTTTAAACCCCTTATCGCGCAAGTCTGCCACTTCGTTCAATATGCTTTGAGGTATTCGGCTGCGCTCGCGTCCGCGGGTATAAGGCACAATGCAATAGGAGCATACTTTGTCACACCCTCTCATTATGGAGATAAAGCCTGAAATGTGATTACCTCCTATGCGTAACGGGATTACGTCTTTGTAGGTTTCTGTTTTTGACAATTGTACGTTGATTGCCTTTTCGCCACTTTCTGCTGCTCCTACCAAGCTAGGCAGATCGAGATATGCATCGGGTCCTACAACTACGTCGACATGATGTTTAGCATGCAGTTCTTCTTTTACTCTCTCTGCCATACAGCCAAGAACACCGATTATCATACCGGGATTTTTTTTCTTCTTAATAGCATTAAAGTAATCGAGACGCTGTATAACTCGTTGTTCGGCATTGTCCCTTATAGAACAGGTGTTGACAAAGACTGCATCGGCATCTTCCAATTTGTCTGTTACGATATAACCATCCATCTGCATCACAGATGCAACAACCTCGCTGTCTGCCACATTCATCTGGCAGCCATAGGTTTCGATGAACAGTTTCTTTTCTTTTGATTCAGTCGTGGATTTAAAGTCCAGTCCCAGTTCGTTGTTCATAGAAGTATATTATTTTTTGTTATAAAATAAAAACAGTTTATCTCAAACTGCTTTTGGTTGGCAAAAATACAAAGAAAAATGAAATACTGATACAGTATTTCATTTCTGCCATATCAATATTTACAATTCTTCTTCGACTAGAAACCATTTATACCCATCTTTTTCACGAGTTGCAGCTTGTCCGGGTTGCAGATCGGGCAAACGTTTAAGCATTGGTTCCATTTCCAGTATTTCTTCTACTGACACAAGATATGCATCTTCGTCTTCGGAGACTTCATCTTCGCCAAAAAGCTGCCAATCCCCATCTTCATCGTAAAGAACGAATGTAACGGGTGAGCCATTAGTAAGGACGTAGCTGGTAGTCAATACTGTTTTATTTTTATTTTCTTCTTTTAATTTCATTCGCTTTATAATTTTCTGAATAAACAGGCTTGTATATTTTAAGTAATGGATTGACTACAAAAATACAACAATTTGCAATATTATTATATGATTATCAGTAAGATTTACAAACAGACCTTCAATACCCATCAAACAACAAGCCTAATGAGGAAAAAACAATCCGATCTATCATTAGTTAAAAAATAGTTAATAATACTAAATACGATTCATATCTTATTTAACACTACACCTTACCATTTTTTTATGAACTAAACTTGCAGTCTCATAATTGATTTACAAATTTAACTGATGAAACTAAAACTGTTCGTGTTACTCTCGTTAACATGTCTGCTATCGGCATGCGAAATGATTGAGTATCACCCTTATGACGGCAGAATAAAGGGTGGAAAAGGAATAAATGCCAAAAACATAGCTCAGATCGAAGAAAGCTGTAAAGGAAAGAAAAGTATACGCTTTATTTTTATGAGTGACTCGCAACGTTGGTATAATGAAACAGAAGACTTTGTCAAGCATGCAAACAAAAGAGATGATATTGACTTTGTGATTCATGGTGGCGATATTGCGGACTTTGGACTTACCAAAGAATTTATGTGGATGCGAGATATTATGAACGGATTGCATGTTCCTTATGTGGTTCTGCTCGGAAATCACGATTGTCTTGCAAATGGCGAAGAAATATACAGAGAGATATTTGGTACAGAAAACTTTTCATTTCTGGCCGGAAATACGAAATTTATCTGTCTGAACACGAATGCTCTTGAATTCGATTATTCATTTGCAGTTCCTGATCTGAACTTCATCGAAGAGCAACAAAATGATGACAGACCAGAATATACGAAGACTGTATTTGCCATGCATGTACGTCCATTCTCAGATCAGTTCAATAACAATATAGCTAAACATTTTCAGGATGACATCAAAAAATCTAAGAATCTGCAATTTTGTATTAATGGACATGATCATTCATTGAAGATAGATGACCTATTTGACGATGGAGTCATGTATTTCGGTTGTCCGAATATAGGCAAACGACAATATTTTATTTTTACACTTAATGCAGATGATACATATAGTTATGAACTTGTTGAATTTTAACAGCAAAATATACTTAGGGGTCTTATTACTTTTATTGTCAACGAGTATAGTAGCCCAAAGCAAATACGAAAAAAGAGTAGTATCTTATAAGTCGCAGTGGAATAAGCTTGTACCTCGATACACAAAGATACAATATGCAGGTGGGATGGGATTAATATCCATTGGTACGGGATGGAACTATGGAAAAAACAAACAGTGGGAAACAGATATTTTATTTGGCTATCTACCTCGTTATTCTACAAAAAAATCGAAAATAACTTTTACTCTCAAACAGAATTTTATTCCATGGAGCAAAAGGTTGAATAAAAACTTCTCTTTAGAGCCTTTGGCTACCGGACTATATGTGAACACAATATTCGATGGCGAATTTTGGGTTAATGAGCCGGATAAATATCCGAATGGATATTACTCTTTCTCTACCAAAATGCGTTTTAATATATACCTCGGGCAGCGTATAACGTTTCATATTCCATCCGAAAAACGTTTTTTCACAAAGTCTATCACGGCATTCTATGAGATTAGTTCCAATGATCTTTATATTGTAAGTGCATTTACAAACAGTTATCTTAAACCAACTGATTATCTGCGATTATCATTCGGACTGAAGATGCAGTTATTTTAAGAAAGAACAAAAGATTATATAATAAAAGAAGCCTGATAGTAAGATCTATCAGGCTTTTTTCTATCTATAAGTATAGCTCACATTACATTGAGCGTATTTCATACTTTTCGCTCAGCGCACTCCATTGGGCTACAATATCGGGAGGAAATCCTTCTACAAAATTAGTAGGTTTTGGAACAATAAGCCCATCCAAAGGCTTATACAAAGATGCAGGAATTTCTCTGACTGTAGCTTTATCAATGTATTCTCTTTTCTGGTTACCCTCAGCATATTCGTTCGCCGGATTGTAAGCAAAGTTACTATTTACGAAAAAACCATTAAGTAATTTTCCTTCCAGATTTTCTATAAAATCGAAATCATCAATATACCACACCGCGGTGTTAAGCACTTCTTGTCTGTCATGGAATTTTTTGCTCCATTGAGGGGCTGCCATCCAATACATCATCAAAGCAGTAGCTCTGTCTGTTTCACGGTTTTCGATTAACCATTTAAAGAATGTATTAGCATTATCATTACTCCATGCCATAGCCATCTGATGCCATAGTACGGGTGTAGCATCAGCTACATAGTCGATCAGAATTTTATCTGCCAACCGGTCAAACTCTTCTTGCGATATAGCTTGGCTCATAAAAAACTAATCGTTATATGTAGGTAAAGAAGAGAAATCTTTTGAATAACGCAACATCTGATCAGCATAACCTTCTGTATAAGAAATTGTGACATCGGTGATTTTGCCATCTTTATCTTTTGCCAATTCGAATATTGGATTTACAAAACCTTTATAAGGTTTCATATTCAAGGCTTTGTAACGTTCCAAAACTTCTTTATGTAACTTCTGATCTACTTTTACAGCATATTCCATTACAAGAGCTTTTGCTCCATTGAAGTCTCCTTCCGATTTTACACGTTGAATTTCAGCTAATAAGTCTCCAAATAATGTACGAAGTTTCTCATAATCGTTTACGACCACGTACGTTTTGCCATCTTTCACTTTATATTCTACTACATTATCGGCTTTACCTTTTTCGTATACCCATTTTGCTATCAGTTGACGATTGCGCATATGAGCTTCTTCAATATCTTTGCCGGGTTCGATACGCACAAGTTGAGTCATCAAACCATTCATCATAAATTTATAATATTCAGCTTTGTAAGCATCAGCAGAAGGTACAATACCTAGTTCTACAAGCTTAGCGTCGGCTAAGAAATATAATCCGAACAAATCGGCACGAGCCTCTTCGATTGTGGAGCTAAACTCGCCTAAAGCATTAGGATCTACTTCGGGAAGAAGTTTTCCTGAACCATGTCCTAAACATTCGTGCAAATCGGTATGTAATACGTCTGTAATGAAGCCGTACTCATTTATCATATTCACTTCTGTATCTGACCACATAAATTCTTTTCCGAATCCGGTATGTGCTCCTGCCGCATCATAAGCTTCCATTATGTTTTCGATAGTCACAGATTTAGATCCATGATCTTTACGAATCCAATCAGCGTTAGGCAGATTGACTCCAATAGGAGTAGCAGGATAACAATCACCTCCCAATTGGGCTACTGTGATTACTTTTGCTGTAACTCCTTTTACAGATTCTTTCTTGAAGCGCTTATCTACCGGTGAATGATCTTCAAACCATTGTGCGTTTGAACTGATAAGTTCTGTACGTTTGGTTGCTTCTACATTCTTAAAGTTTACCACAGATTCCCAACTGGCTTTTATTCCTAGAGGGTCGCCATAAACTTCTGTAAAACCATTTACAAAATCAACTTGTGACATCAAGTCTTCAACCCATGCAATGGCATATTGATCGAATGTTTTCAAGTCGCCTGATTTATAAAATGAAATCAATCGGGTTATTACTTCTTTCTGTTTATCGTTTTCGGCTACTGTTTCTGCTTTTTCCAACCAACCGACAATGCGTTCAATAGCCGGAGAATATAAGCCTCCTACTTTCCACACTTTTTCTACGAGTTTACCGTTCTCTTTCACCAAACGACTATTCAACCCGTAAGATATAGGTGTGAGGTCGGTAGTGTCTTTCATAGCTCCATAGAAGCCCAAGACTTCTTTTTGAGTAACTCCATCGCCGTAATAATTATTTGCCGAAGATGCAATAAGGTCTCCTCCCGATTGGTTTACTTTTTTTGCCATCACATTGGCATCGAACATAACAGGGGTAATCATTTTGATAAAGTCATCAACAGATTGTCCATCTTTTACGGGAACCAAATCAGCAGGTAAAGCTTTCACTTGTTCTGCAAAGAAATCTTTAGAGAAAGCAGGCAAGAATTTCTCTTCTCCATAGTGATGGTGTATTCCGTTAGAGAACCACACACGCTTGAGATATACTTCAAATTCTTTATAGTCGGCAGTTGTCTTATCTCCTTTATAGTTTTGATAAATAGCCTCGAGTGTACGGCGTATGGCTAGATTATATTTATTGTTCTGGTCAAATAATATATCTCTTCCTTCAACGGCAGCCATAGATAAATAATATACCAGTTCTTTTTGCTGTAATGTCAGATTTTTAAAACCCGGCACATAATAACGTAAGATTTGCAAGTCTGCAAATTCATCCACTTCGTATTTAAAATCTGAGGGAACAGTGTCAGATTCGATTTGCTTTTCCGGAGATTTGTTCCCTCCACATCCGGCAAACATTATAGATAATCCGGTCATAGCGATTAATAACGTTTTTTTCATTTTAATATTTTAATTAATTTGTGTCTTCTCGCAAAGATAAGAAAACTCATTTGTCTGCTTAACAAATAATCCATTCATTTCCTCAAACTGAGAATGGATGAATGGATTTTTTGTATAATAGTTTTTTATATTTTCTTCTATCCTCTCAACACAAGTAGAGGTGTATCTGAATGAAAGAGCATCTTGCGAGAAATGCTTGGACTGAACATTCGTGCAAATATATTGCGTTTACTGGTCGTAAGAGCTAATATCTGAATATGATCATTCCTTATATATTCATCGAGGCTTTTCAGCATATCGTTAGTATCGATAAGTTTATAATCAAGATCGAGTTTAGGATACTGTTTCGAAAAATAATCTTTGATGCCAGCCAGTTTTATTTCATCCCATTTGTCTCCTTTTTTCACAGTGATGTGAGTCAATGAAATCTTGATGTTATGAAAAGGTTCTAACAGTTTTGCCATCAAATCGAATGAAACCAAGTCACGTTGGCTGAAATTGGTAAGGAAGGCAATGTGATTGACTTCATTCATATCTGCAAAAGGTGTATTTTCGGGAATGGCAATAAGTGGCACATGTGTCATCTCAATCACTTCTGCCGTAACACTACCTATCAGATCTGCATCTTTTTGATCTTTACCTCTTGTCCCCATAACAATAATAGCCGGCTTATATTCTTTGGTAAAGGTCACAATCTCTTCTTCGGGCAATCCTTCTCGCAGAACATAAGAGTAATTGATAGGAGGAAATTCCCCTTCCGAAACTTTCTGATCTATGGTATTACATAGTTTCTGTATATTTTCTTTTACTTTCCCTATTATACTCTGAAATTCCTTTTCCTCTTTTCCCTGATATGCAAATGCTTCTGCCATTGGTAAGGCTGTGGGATAATAAGGGTTGAAATACACATGGAGTATTTTTACTTTCGCATTCATATCCCGTGCCATATTGAATGCCAACTTACACGCTTTGAGCGAATAGTCTGAAAAATCGACGGGAACTAGTATACGTTTACGTCCATCATCGGTTCGGTATGTCTCATCTTCATCATAACTAAACAGATGACGACTTTCTACAACACTTAATGCTTTGGGAAGATCTGATTCTTTGATACGAATACGAACTCCTGCAGATACACTCGGATTGTCTATATCTACATCATTGATATGTACCTCTATATTTTCACTCTCCAACACATCTTTCAATATGCGAGCCTTCTCATCTGTGTGAATTGCAAGGGTTACTAATTTATCTTCCATAGCTATTATATTTTTTTAGTTTTTCCTTTTTATTTCAAAAAGAGATGAACACGTTAGGCATTCATCTCTCTGTTTTTCTTAGGCCTCATTTGCCTCCATCAACTCTAAAGCCATATCCAATATTGTTGTGTCATCGAGCGAAACATACCCTCCTTCGGGGCCGGGTTCGAGATGTACTCCACAACTTTCCCCTTTTTCGTAACTATAGCCACCAAAGTAGTTCCAAACAGTTTCGATAGGAACTTGTAAAGTTTCCGCTATTTGATGTATGCTTCCATCAGGCAGATTGTCCTTGATCTTGCGAAGCTCTGAAAATGTGATAACTTTAGTCATACTCTCTAAGTTTTAAATGGTAAATGATTAGGAATATGTTCTAAAGTTATAAAATTATTTTTTGAAAAGCAATGAGTTTCAACAAGGAATCTCAAATATAGCACTGTAAATTGCAATAAACAGTATCGTTAAAACGATCGTAGCAATCAGTATGTTGCCTCTATCTTTGGAATAGATTGGTATTTTCACCTCTTCTTTAGGTATTTTCAGAATACAGCGACGAGAGGTTAAATAAATAAAATAGACAAAAAAACCGATCAATGTCCCCCAAAATGCTCCGCCTATAATATCCGAGATAAAGTGCACTCCTAGATATATACGTGAATAGGAAGTAATTAATGCCCAAATAATCATCGTTATAGTCAGATACTTGTATCGAAAGAGCAGGGAAGTAAAAGTAACGACCCCAAAGCCATTAGCGGCATGGTTAGATATAAACCCAAAACGTCCTCCCCGATAGCCTTTCACAACATCGACCAAGGTTTCAAAATCAGGATGATGAGAAGGACGAAGACGTTCAAAATACGGCTTAATAAATGATGCAGCAACATAATCGCATAGCAGCCCAACTAGGATAGCGCATATAAGGAGCAGCAAAGCTTCTTTCCATTTTATTTTATATACGAATATAAGCAACCCGACAATAGCAAACGGAAGCCATGTCAACTTTCCACTATATATCCACATAAATGTGTCCCAATATTCGGTATGATGGTCATTCAACCATAGGAACAAATCCCTCTCGTAAGGTAATATTTTTTCGACCAGGCTCATTGACGTGTGTGTTTCATATTTGTATTTATATTAAGACTATTTTATAGAAACTATATTACTTCGATTTTATCACGCTGTATCCAGCCTACACTTCCATTGTCAACCTCTATCTCAAGCCAACTACGATCTTCTTTTGTTATATATACCTTTGTTCCCGAATGAAGAATAAAGAGTTCTTTACTATTTATGTCAGGAGAGCTGACAACTGATGCCGACCCAACCATAATGACTGCTGTGTCGCGCTTCAAAATCTTATTTTTCTGACCAAAGGCAAACACATTTCCAAATATGACTATCACAAGAGACACTATGCCAACATAGAAACTAACTTTTTTGATAACGATCTGTCTGCTAATAAAAAACGTAGCCAGACAAGCTATCAGCAAAAGAAAGAATACGACAGACATAATTGCCCATCCATTAGATGAGAATAAGTTTTGTACTGCTCTAAACCAAATATTAAGGAAAAAAGTATCGGCTATCAAGATTTTATCTTCTATTTTGGTAGACAAATAATCTATATTATGACTGGTATCTCTATCGCCCGGATCAAGCAGTTTTGCCTTTTCGTAATTGAGACGCGCATGAGCCAGATCATTTATTCTGAAATAAGCATTACCCAAGTTATAATATAATTGAGCCGACTCCATACCTTTTTCAAGATATTGGCTCTTTTCATTTTCGAGTATTTCTATTGCCTTGCGAAAATTGCCTTCATTATATGCAGCTATAGCCTGATCCGAATTACCTTCAGCCTTGGCTTCTGTATCATGTATTGCGGCAAGAGTATCTTTTGCAATAGCTGTCGAATCTTGCGCATTGGCTGATAAGCATATAGTGAATATAAATAAACAAGATAATATGATTTGTTTCATTACAGCAATATATTATTTTATTTTCTTAATTGTACTTTCCATTTTACCAATAGCGTCTACTGTATCATTATACAAGTCGCCCATTGCATGATTCGATTCGGATGGTGCATAACGCGCAAATTCACCGGTATCCAAAATACTTATAAATTGCTTAACCAACCCCTCACCTACTCCATATTTCAGCAGTTCGTTTTCTATATTTTCTCTGTTTAGATCCGCTATGGGTATCGTAAGTTTATCACTCAGATAACCCCATACTGCTCGTAGTATTTCCTCATAAAAGTTATCTTTCTTTTGCGTTTGCAAATATTGTTTTGCCAGCTTCAGACGCTTGGTTGCCACTTTATTTGCCTTTTTGGTACGCATCAGAGCTATATCTGCATTTTCTTTTATTTGCTTTCTGTACATCACAGCAAAGGCTCCAAATAGCACTAAAGGAATTGCATACCATAGATAAAACGAGAGCGAACCTGCAAAGAAATTGAGTGGGTTGGAAAATGTATAATCGCCCGTTTTCAGATAACGGATATCTTGCTCTACTTCAAGTTCCTTTTGGCTAGAATAGCTTGTCGACGTATTTTTTCCTGCATTAGGGTCGATAGCTACATCCAGACTATAAGACGGAGAAGATATAGTCTTATAAGTATTTGTACGTGTATCGAAATACGAGAAGTCGATCGGAGGAATCGTAAATTTACCCGAAGAACGCGGAATGAACATATATTCGATCGACTTAGTACCGGATAATCCATTCTCTGTCAATTTAAAATCATTCTTCACATTCGGATCGTATGTTTCAAAATCTTTTGGAAATTTAATCTCCGGATTCTTAATCAATTTCAAGTTTCCTATACCGTTTATATCCAGTTTTATAGTCACAGCATCGTTAGCTTTTATCTTCTCTGCCGAGATAGACGGTTTGAAAGTAAAATCACCCACAGCTCCCGAAAAATTAGCGGGCTTATTCTGTATCGGCAATGCTGTCACATCTATTGTTACGGGAGAGGTTTTCAATACTTTCTTTGCCTCAGTCATTACCTCTTGAGGACCAAAAAACGTTTGTACTTTCTTTCCCGATGCTACTTCAAAGACTATCTCCATAGTGCCGGAAGGTATAGTCATTTTTCCTGAACGCTGAGGAAACAACAATGTTTTTTTTACGTCTATTGCATAATAATTGCGTCCATTATAATGTTCTAACGACAGTTGTCTGTTTGCAGGAAGGTCAAAATCTTCCGTCATAAACCCTTCAAATTCAGGAAACTGTATTTTACCAACATCTCTGATATTGAGTACTGTATAGAAACGGAATGTTACAGTCACCGCTTCTTGTTCCTTCACCTTTGTTTTGGAGAAGATAGCTCTGACAAAAGCATCATTCGCACTCACATTTCCGGCTGATGAAGAAGAGGTTGTAGCCTGCACCCTTTCGCCGGGTTGTTGAGGTTTTGCATTCTTATCGGGAGGTAATACCCTAATTTGTGCAGTAGTGGATTTATAATTCCGCCCTCCGACTTTGACCGATGCAGCAGGTAGAGTAAAAGTACCTTCTTCCTTTGCCAGCAATAGATATGTGTAGGTAATATTGCTTTCGGATGTAACTTTTCCGTTTATATTAGAGGAGCTATACATCTGAGAGACTGATGGACCGTATAAGACATCAAATCCTTTTATTTCATCAGGGACTTGCAAATCTCGTCCTTCTCCGCCCTTTAATACGTATTGTAATTGTACCTGTGCTCCTTTTACCGTTGAAGAAGGGGCACTGACAACAAAAGTAACATCGTCTGCCGATATTTTAGAAATGCTTATGAGTAATAATATGAATAATACACAATACTTTTTCATTACTCTTTCTCTTCTTTTTCTGTTAGTTTATATTTTTGATTACAAAAGTAACAACTTTATTTTAAATCGCTTTCAAATCCTGGACCCTGATGGTAAGAGAATCTATATCAAGCGTCTTCTCGTCTCTGATCGTTTCATTGTATACATCGCCCCACATATCCCGCACTTTACGTCCGGTAGGTGTAGAATATTCGACCGTAACCTGCCCTTTAGGAAATTCCACTTTACCTATCTGTTTCGGTTGTAATATAAGATTGCGAAGATCGACCACTTTATATACTTTTCCATTCACAGTCTCTTCATCAAATGATTGACGCGAACGGGTTATGTTAGTGACATAGAAATCGCTTATTTCGGGGAAATCTGCACCGATAACACGATTTATTTCCTTTGTTGTATACAGGCGATAAGTGAGCATTAAAGTATCCGATAGATTTACATTCGACTTGGTCACGATCGTTTTTACAAAAGCATCTACTTCATCACCCACGCTCTTAAGAGGACGAACCTCCAATCTGACTACCTCCGATTTATATTTCTTTCCACCGAAAGTTATTTCGGCTCTGGGCAAAGCATGATTACCTTCTTTTTGAGCTTCTAAATAATATACCGAAACACAACGATAGGTCACAACACGCTTCCCCTTTCTAAATCTGACTGCTGCGGATGAGGATACGGATGGTCCGTATAATATGGAAAAATTTTCCATATTTTTTATAATCACCGGTTCTTTGATCTCTTCATCGCTTTCGATCACATAGTCTACACGAAACTGCTCTCCCGTAAAGACTGACTCGGGCGCATTGATCTTTATTTTCACCTCCTGAGCCAGTGTGATGGATAAGAATGGGAATAGCAATGCGACGGATAAGAAAATCCTATATATCGAATAACTATATCCTGTTTTCATTATTACCAGTCTTTATTTTGTTTTCTGTTATTTTCGTTTTTCCGTTTGCGTTCCTGAGCCTTTGCTTCTTTCACTCTTTGCTGAGTTTCTTTTTCATCCTGTTCTATCGCCTGCAATATCTGTTGCATGTTGTCTTGCGACATCTGGTTCTGATCTTGCTTTTGGTCTTGTTTATCATCTTTTTGATCTTGCTTCTGATCCTTATTCTGGTCTTTGTTCTGATCCTGCTTGTCTTGTTTATCTTTATTCTGATCCTGTTTGTCCTTATTCTGGTCTTGTTGCTGATCTTCTTTGTCTTTGATCATCTTCTGAACCACAGCCAGATTGTAACGGGTTTCCTCATCCTTTGGATTTAGGCGTAAAGCATTCTTATAGGCTTCCATCGACTGCTTTAGATTATCAGCCTGCTGCGCTCCACCTTGGGGTGTTTGACCTTGGGGCTGCATCTGTGCCTTTTCATTAGCCTTTTTCTTTAGGAATGTATTTCCCATGTTGCTCCAAGCCGAACTCATTTTTTGATTATCCTCATTCTCTAAGGTCAGATAATGCTGATATTCTTTCAAGGCATCATCCCATCTTTGTTGTTTGTAATAAGTATTGGCTAGGTTGAAAGATGCTTCTTTCGAACTTGCATTTTCTTTCAAAGCCTTATCGTATTCTGCCTGAGCTGCTCCGTAACGTTGTTCGTCATAAGCTTTATTTCCTTCGCGGACAGCTTTTCGCACTTGTTTCTGAGCAAACATCCCCGTTGTAAAGGCTACAGATAATATAATAAGTAACGTTTTTTTCATTATTTCGTTCCCCTCTTCAATCATTTGAATAATCTTACATTTCTAAAGATTCTGTTTTTCTTATCAAATATACAGACTTCCAGAATAAGCAGCAATAACATTACTGCCGCAAAAATTTGGAATTTCTCGTCATACTCCGAATAGGCAACGCCGTCGATCTCCTTTTTCTGCAGTTTCTCTAATTCTGACTGTAAGCTTTTCAGCGCACTGTTAGAGTTATCCGCATGGGCATAAAGTCCTTTGCCTGCCTTTGCTATCTGGCGACACATTTCCTCATTTAGTTTTGTTACAACGGGTTGACCTTGAGTATCACGCTTTACCTCGCTTGAGCCTTCTGATATAGGTATGATAGCACCTTCGGTTGTACCTATGCCAACCACATTTACATGCACACCCTTATCAGCTACACGGGCAGCGGCTTCTTCGGCATTTCCCTCATGCCCTTCTCCATCGGTAATGAGTACAATTGCCCGGTCAATATCCTGATCGTTTGAAAAACATGTCATACTCATATCTATGGCGCTACCAATGGCTGTACCCTGAACGGGCACAAGGCTTGGATCTATTGTTTCTAGAAACAGTTTCGCCGACTGATTATCAGGCGTCAGAGGCAATTGGATAAAGGCTTCTCCGGCAAACACTACAATGGCAACTTTATCGTCTTTGCGTTCGTCGATAATACGAGTCAGCATTTGTTTGGCTTTTGCCAATCGACTGGGACGAATATCTTCTGCCAGCATAGAGTTAGACACATCAATGGCTATAACCAATTCTATTCCTTTTTTATCTACCTTTTCCACCTTTGTTCCAAATTGAGGGCGAGCCAATACTATGATACCAAATCCGATGGCAACGAGTACTAACCAAAATTTGAGATAAGAACGCTTGAGCGATAGTTCAGGCATCATCTTCTTTACCAGAGATAGTGTACCTAGCTTTTCTACACTTTTTCTCTTTCTTATATTCAGATATATAAATCCTATTATAAAAATAGGAATAGCAAAGAATAAATACAGATATTCAGGATTAGCAAATCTAAACATGTTCTTTTATATATTAAAGTCATGTGCGGGTTCTGTCTAAAAAAGGAACTCCGACACGACTGTATATTTGTAATTTACGGAATATTTCTCAACCACGTACGGCGTAAAACAAGTTCCAAGCCCAACAATGCCAAAGCTAAGACTGCAAATGACATATAAAGTTCTTTGCGCTTGGTTACAGTATTTACACTTATGTGATATTTTTCCATTTCATTAATATCATCGTATATTTCCTTTAAGCTGGTATTGTCTGTGGCTCTAAAATATTTGCCGTCTGTTATACCTGCTATTTCGGTAAGTGTACGTTCGTCAAAGTCGCCCGATACGTTCATTGTCTGCATACCATACGGAGTCATTATACGGGCTGTAGATGTACCACGAGATCCGATCCCGATAGTATAAACACGGATGCCGTAAGAGGCAGCTAGTTCGGCAGCAGTCAATGGAGCTATCTGACCGGCATTGTTAGACCCGTCGGTAAGCAATATAACCACACGCGACTTAGACTTACTGTCTTTCAATCGATTTACGGCATTAGCCAACCCCAAGCCTATTGCTGTACCATCTTCGATCATACCGAATTTAACTTCTCCAAGCAAATTCAATAGAATGCGATGATCGGTGGTAAGGGGACATTGTGTAAAGCTTTCGCCACCGAAGATAACTAAGCCGATCTTATCATTTTTGCGATCGTTAATAAACTCGGCTGCAACTTTCTTTGCCGCTTCGAGACGTGTCGGCGAAAAGTCTTGTGCCATCATCGTACCCGATATATCGAGAGCCATCACAATATCTATACCTTCCGAATTAGATATATCGGAAGAGTTTACACTCTGTGGTCGAGCCAAAACAATGATGATCAATGCAATGACAATCATTCGCAACACAAAAGGTACGTGTCGCAGATAAACTCGTATTGTAGCAGGAGCTTTAGCCAAAGCAAAGGTTGACGACAGCTTAAAGGTAGCCTGCATTTTCCTCAGTTTGAGTACATACCAAACTATTAAGGGTATGAGCAATAAGAGTAGGAATAAATATTTCGGATTGGCATATACTACGTCCATCATATTTCTTTAGCTTTGTTTTTTATCTTCTGGTTTATCTTCTGTTTGTATCGGGGCAGACTGTTGTGCGCCATCTTTCGATTCGCTATCAGGCGGACGTTCTTCTTTCTTTGTCTGATTAACAAACAGATATGCGTTCACCAAACTTAAATCATTTTCGTCGGCAAAGGGTGTGTATTTTGCAAACTTCACGAGATCGGCTAATTTCAATATTTGCGACAATCCGTTTGTGGCAGACTTGGTATCAGTAGCCAAATGGACGGCGGCAATAATATCGTCCGATATCATTTCCGGCGCATCAATATCGAATCGGTGATCAATGTAGTCGCGAAGAATATCTGTCAGTTCGGTATAATATTCCTTCTCCTGCCCTTTCTGCCACAGTTTAGAAGATTTTAGCTTATCAAGTCCTTGCAATGCAACTACATGTGGTGGAAGCACAACTTTAGGCGTGAAATAATACCCTTTTTTCTTCTTTCTCATAAAGAAGTATATTCCTCCTCCGATCAGAGCCAAAACTAATAGGATCAACAATGGGATATAAAGATATTCCAAAATGTCTTGCCAGACAAAGGGTGGCTTCAAAACAGGTTTTATATCGGAAATCTGTAATTTCTCAAAATCAATAGAGTCTGTTTGGTTATTTTTTAGTTGTTCGAGGTAGGCTAATGATTGTTCCGACAATTGCGGTGCCGATACTTTCAGTCCAAAATCATTTGTTTTGAGTGTATCAGCTCCGTCTATTACCATCATGTAAGGTATATGATATAGTGTGGAGTCGAACGAGGTAACTATATATTTCTGGTTGATGGTCATTACCTCCGTCATCACCGTATCGGGTTTCAGCATTTGCAATACTTCTACACCGGTGATTAAGGTGTCCTGATATGCGGGAAATATAATGTTACGCCCTTTGGGAGCTATAACTTCTACGTCTATAATTGCCTGCTCTCCTATCAATATATCGGAAGGCTGAATAGTAGCCCTCACAGTCGACTTTTGTGCATGGAGCAAAACGCCGATACAGCAAAACAGGACAAGTAATATTATATTTTTTAATTTCAACATTTTTCTGAGTTAATCAATAGTTTTCGGTCTTGATCATCAACTTCTCTTCTTGAATAAAGCTATCAATGCTTTCACATAATCCTCATCAGTAGATACTGATACATTATCAACCTTGCTTCGGTTAAATGATGTCTGCATACTTTGTTGCTGCTTTAGCCACCAGTCTTTGTATATCCGGCGCACTTTGGCAGACGATGTATCTATCCATTGTTCGGCTCCGGTTTCGGCATCCACGACTTTCATCAATCCAACATTTGGCAACTGAGTCTCTAAATTATCATAGACTTGCAGAGCAACTATGTCGTGCTTACGATTGGCAATAGTCAAAGCATTATTATAGTCTTTGATATCTATAAAGTCGGAAATCATAAAAGTTGTACACCGCTTCTTTATCACATTAGTCAGGTATTTTAGAGCCATACCAACATCGGTACTGGAACTGTCTGCCTGAAAATTGATAAGTTCGCGTATAATATATAAAATGTGCTTCTTCCCTTTTTTAGGCGGAATAAACTTCTCTATTTTGTCGGAAAAAAAGATAACACCTATCTTATCATTATTCTGTATTGCCGAAAATGCAAGTGTAGCAGCTATCTCCGTCACCATATCACGTTTCAGAGAATATTTTGTTCCAAAATCCTGACTGGCAGAAACATCGACCAAAATCATAACAGTAAGTTCCCGTTCTTCCTCAAATACTTTTATGAAAGGCTTATTGTAACGGGCTGTCACATTCCAGTCTATATCCCGAATATCGTCACCGTATTGGTATTCTCTAACTTCCGAGAATGCCATCCCCCTACCCTTGAAGGCAGAATGGTATTGTCCGGCAAATATATTGCGAGACAATCCACGGGTCTTGATTTCGATCTGACGTACTTTTTTTAATAATTCGCTTGTTTCCATAAAATATAATATGCTAATTATTCAATGTGCCGAACTGCCTTTGTCGATAACAACGTTGGAGTTGCGGCAATTACATTGGCATATTTGCCTTAAGGAACTTCTATCTTGTTTAGGATTTCGCTAATAATTTCATCAGAAGTCGTATTGTTTGCCTCAGCCTCATAGGTAAGCCCTATACGGTGACGCAATACATCGTGACATACGGCACGTATATCTTCAGGGATAACGTATCCTCTACGCTTGATGAAAGCATAGGCACGAGATGCCAAAGCCAAACTGATGGATGCACGGGGCGAAGCTCCGAATCCAATCATGCCTTTCAATGATGACAAACCATTTTCTTCCGGGAAACGTGTTGCAAACACAATATCTACAATATATTTTTCAATTTTTTCGTCGAGATAAACTTCGCGAACAACGTCTCTGGCACTGATTACTTCTTCGGCTTTCATTACCGGAGTTAGTTTGCCATAATCGCCGGTAAGATTACTTCTCAAGATTAATTTTTCTTCCTCTTTCTTAGGGTAATTAATAATTACCTTCAACATAAAACGGTCGACCTGAGCTTCGGGTAATGGATAAGTTCCTTCTTGCTCAATAGGGTTTTGGGTAGCCATTACCAAAAACGGTGTTGGCAGTTTATATGTTTTTTCACCGATAGTCACCTGACGTTCCTGCATGGCTTCGAGCAAGGCACTCTGTACTTTTGCAGGGGCACGGTTTATTTCATCAGCCAGTACAAAGTTGGAGAAGATAGGTCCGTGTTTAACAAGAAATTCTTCTGTTTTCTGACTATAAATCATTGTACCCACAACATCGGCAGGCAACAAGTCGGGGGTAAACTGTATACGGCTATACTTAGCATCAATAAGCGATGCCAAAGATTTTATAGCTAAAGTCTTTGCCAACCCCGGCACACCTTCAAGCAATATATGTCCATCAGCCAACAAGCCGATAAGTAGAGATTCTACAAGATGTTTTTGTCCTACAATCACTCTATCCATTCCCATTGTGAGTGATTCTACAAATGAGCTTTTGCTCTGTATTCTTTCAGTCAATTCCCGAATATCAACTTGCGCCATACTTTTATTTGCTTTTTCGTTTATATTTTATTGTTTATTTCTTTTATCAAAATATCAAAAGTCTACAAAAAAGATGTTTTTACCATCCTCAATTAAGGCAGACTATACCTATTTACTAAGCACGACAAAAATAGAAATGTTAAATATGAAATACTATAAATCCGAGTTAAAAAAATTTAAGTGGAAAGAAGTAATTTATCCTGAATATTTAAATAGTAGAGAGGCACGATACATATCTAAGATCCAATTATTACCATAAATAATTTTCAATCGGATAGACATCAGCTTATCCCCAATTCTAAATCGAACAAGAACATAATAGAATTCTAATTCAACAAACTTTCTAAAAACGGACGTATACCTGTAAGGAAGAATTCGACAGCTATTACCATAATTATAAGTCCCATCAGTCGCATCATAATATTGATTCCTGTTTGTCCAAAACGCTTTATCAGCTTCGAAGAGCTTATAAGAACAGTATATGTAACAAGCAGCATAAGCAAGAGGGATACAACAAAGACGACCTTAAGCAATATCGTATTTGCATCCTCCATCAGTACAATTGCATTAGTTATTGCACCGGGACCGCATAGCATCGGAATAGCCAATGGAGTGATAGCAATATCTTTTATCGTCTGTTTTATTTCCGAATCTTTAGCCTTTATCGGCGACAAACGGGCATTGAGCATATCGAAACCAACGACAAAGAAAATAGCACCTCCCACGATACGAAAACTATTTACAGAAATGCCAAACACACGAAAAAGAAACTGCCCGGAAAAGGCAAAGACTAACAATATTATAAATGTCACAATTACTGCCCGCTTTGCAATCGCTTCTCTATCTTTCGAGTCCATATCGGAGGTCAACCCTAAGAAAACGGGCATTGCACTGATAGGATTGATCAATGTGAAGAAGGATGTAAAAACGAGTAATCCGTATGTAAGTATTTCGTTCATTATTTTTTCGGCAAAGATATACTAACCATCTGTATGTCCGATACATTTCGACACAATATATTTAATTCATTAAGTTAAAATCGCACATCATATTAGTCTCAGAACATCAGAGAAAAGGAAATAAAGACCTCGCCTATCACTACTTTAATAATTCACTCAATAAATTATACACTAATCAGTATTTTTGCACCCACTATCAAACAAAAGTCAGTATAAATAAACTGATTCTCGACATTATAAGATATTTTCATTTTTGCCAGTTAAATTGTTTCATAGAATTTAGTATATTTGTATCTCTTTTGGAGAAACATCCATTAAGCATGTAAAAAACTGAAAATCAATAATATTAATTATATTTAATAACAAACAATCATGATTACAATTGACAAATTCAATTTTTCAGGAAAAAAAGTATTCGTCAGAGTTGACTTCAATGTGCCGTTAGACGCAGATTTCAACATCACAGACGATACTCGTATCCGTGCAGCTATGCCTACTCTAAAAAAAATCATAGCTGATGGAGGTAGTCCGATCATTGCATCTCACCTTGGACGTCCAAAAGGTGTAGAAGATAAATATTCTCTAAAACATATTCTTGCTCATGTATCTAAACTTCTGGGAGTTGACGTACAGTTTGCAAACGACTGTGTAGGAGAAGAAGCTGGTGTGAAAGCTGCTGCTCTGCAACCGGGTGAAGCTCTATTGCTAGAAAACCTACGCTTCCACGCTGAAGAAGAAGGAAAGCCTCGTGGATTAGCAGACGATGCTAGTGACGAAGTAAAGGCTGCTGCAAAGAAAGCTATAAAAGAAAGCCAAAAAGAATTTACAAAAACACTTGCTTCTTATGCAGATGTATATGTAAATGACGCATTCGGTACGGCTCACCGTGCACATGCTTCGACTGCACTTATTGCTGATTATTTCGATGCTGAACACAAAATGTTCGGATACTTGATGCAAAAAGAAATTGATGCAGTAGAAAAAGTAATGAAAGATACAGCTCGTCCTTTCACAGCCATTATCGGTGGAGCTAAAGTATCTTCTAAAATAGATATCATAGAAAACTTGTTGGACAAGGTGAACAATCTTGTTATCGGCGGAGGTATGGCATTTACATTCATCAAAGCTGCCGGTGGTAAAATCGGCAACTCTTTGGTTGAAAATGATAAGCTAGACCTTGCTAACGAAATTGTAGCTAAAGCTAAAACTAACGGTGTACAATTAGTAATTGCGAGCGATGCTAAAATAGCAGATGCATTCAGCAACGATGCAAAATCTGAAATTTCGGAAGCAAACGCAATACCTGACGGATGGATGGGTCTTGACATAGGTCCTAAAGGCGAAAAAGAAATTGCAGATGTATTGATGGCATCTAAAACAATTCTTTGGAACGGTCCGGTAGGTGTATTCGAATTTGATAACTTTGCTCAAGGAACTAAGGTTACAGCTGAAGCTGTTGCTGCTGCAACTAAAGCCGGAGCGTTCTCTCTTGTTGGAGGTGGCGACTCAGTAGCTGCTGTCAACAAATTTAAGCTTGCCGATCAGGTATCATATGTATCTACCGGAGGTGGTGCTTTACTAGAATTCATCGAAGGAAAAGTACTTCCGGGTATCAAAGCAATCAGAGGATATTAATTTTTCTACTTAATCCATAAAATAAAAGCCTGAGCAATATTGCCCAGGCTTTTATTTTATCGCGTCATAGGATATACCATATAATTATTACATTTTTAAGGTAAATGCTATATCAAACTTTTTGTACCTTCGCATATCACTTTTATTATTACAAATACGATGATCATATTCAACACTACTTTCCATGTAGAAGACGATATTCTGAATGAATACATCTCTTTTATGAAAGATACATATATAAAAAAAGCTGTCAACAGTGGTTTTCTTCACGAACCTCGCTTTGCCCGCATTCATCCTCAACACGAAGATAAAGGCAGCAGCTACTCTTTGCAACTCAAAGTAAAGAATGTGGATACTCTCAATTATTGGTTCGAAAACGAAGGCCTTTCTCTCCAAGAAGAAATTACTTCGCGCTTTGGCAATAAGGCATTGGGATTTGTAACGCTGATGGAAGAAATAGAACTATAATGATCGAAAAAGAACGCATCATATTAGGTATAGATCCCGGAACTCAAATTATGGGATATGGGATACTGAGAGTGGTGAACAACAAGCCGGAATTGATGGCAATGGGTATACTGCAACTAAGCAAATACGACGATCATTATCTGAAACTCAGACGTATCTTTGAGAGAATAATCAGCCTGATAGACGAATACTTGCCTGACGAATTGGCTATCGAAGCCCCTTTCTTTGGCAAGAATGTACAAAGTATGTTGAAGTTGGGGCGTGCTCAAGGTGTGGCAATGGCTGCTGCACTATCACGCGATATTCCGATATTTGAATATGCTCCGTTAAAAATTAAAATGTCGATAACAGGAAACGGAAGAGCTGCAAAAGAACAGGTAGCCTATATGTTACAAAACTTTCTGAAAATTCCGGACGAAAATATGCTTCCCCAAATGGATGCCACCGATGGATTGGCTGCTGCCGTCTGTCATTATTTTCAGACCAACACACCCGGTATGGAAAAAAAATTCACAAGTTGGAAAGACTATATAAATAAGAATCCGGGAAAAGTAAAAAAATAAGGATATGTTTTATAAGGACTTAGGTATTATAGAATACGGAAAAGCTTGGAATTATCAAGAACAATTGTTCGAAAAAGCGTTGAGTGATAAGAAAGAAGGCATCGCCCCTCAAAGCAATCTGCTTTTTTGCGAACATCCTCATGTAATTACTATCGGAAAACATGGTAAACAAGAAAATCTGCTTTTTCAAAAGACATATCTTGAAACAAAAGGAGTTTCACTATTCCAGATAGACCGTGGAGGCGATATTACTTATCATGGTCCCGGACAACTTGTAGGATATCCTATCTTCGACCTTGAGTACTATAATATTGGACTAAGGAAGTATATTTCTAATATAGAAGAAATTCTTATCCGGCTTTTGGCATCATACGACATACAAGCTGAACGGCTGGAAGGTGCAGCTGGAGTATGGATAGATACACAAACACCATCTAAAACCCGAAAAATAGCTGCTATCGGAGTTCGGAGTAGCCGCTTCGTAACCATGCACGGATTTGCCCTGAACGTAAATACAGATCTATCTTTTTTCAATCTCATCAATCCTTGTGGATTTACAGACAAAGGAGTCACATCTATGCAAAAAGAGCTTGGATATGAGATAAATATGAACGAAATAAAAGACAGAACGAAGTCTCTTTTCGAACAAATATTTAACGACAAAATAGAATAACTAATATCTTTCAAATCAAAAGTTAATCTTATCTCAACCACTACTTAATCGTTTTGTAACCAGCTTCATATACTTTCGTAAAAAATACAGAAGTAAAAATATGAATATAAAGCGATTAGGAGCTATTGACATAGGCTCAAACTCAGTACGTCTATTGATCACCGATGTACTAAACTATCATGGTAAAGCTATTTTCAAAAAAGATTCTTTAATCCGAACCCCTTTAAAATTAGGAGAAGACACATTTTCAAAAGGATTTATTAGCGAACAGAAGAAAGAGAAACTTGCTGTTTTGATGGAATCTTACAAAGGGCTATTACAAGTTAACGATGCCGAAATATGGAGAGCCTGTGCTACATCAGCTATCAGAGAAGCCTCTAATATGAATGAGGTTATAAGCCATGTAGCAGCTAGAAGTGGCGTAGAAATAGATGTCATAGATAGCAAAGACGAAGCCCGCTACATATTGGCCAACAGTATAGACGAATTGCTTGATGAAGACAGAGCATATATATACACAGATGTAGGTGGAGGAAATACGGAAATGGTAATCTTTTATCAGAACACAGAGATCGCTACCGAATCGTTTAAATTAGGCACATTGCGGACACTTTCCCTAGAGGAAGAAAATTCAGAATGGGACAGGATGAAAGAATGGTTGATAGAACACAGCCGTGTATTCAACAAAATATCTTTGATAGGTTCGGGTGGAAATATCAACAAATTAGATTCTTTACTCCGTCGCTGCGGGCGCATAAGAAGAGAGGAATTAGTAAGCTTCGCCGGAAAATTTAAAAAAATGAGTTACGAAGAACGTCTACTCAAATATAATATCAATCTTAATCGTGCCGATGTACTATTACCTGCGATAGAAATATATCTCAGAGTGATGAAACTCTCGCGAGCGTTGGTCATAGAAACACCTATCATCGGCGTAGCAGATGGCATTATTAAGGATCTCTATTTACAGCATTCAAATCTCCAAACAGAGAATATTTAACCCGCAACGAGAAAAGATCATTTGGCTGTCAGCAGCCAAAAACAGAGTCTATTCTCACATTCGTTTACAAAAAAAGTTTAACTTTATAGAGGAAATTAACATTATTACAATATGATTCTGTAAAGATGTACATATTTGAATAAAAGTAAATTTGATTAAGATTTCAAATGATAAACAACAGAGATTTAAGTTGGCTTACATTCAATCAGAGAGTATTGCAAGAAGCCCAAGACAAGTCGGTTCCTTTGATGCAACGGCTTCGTTTTTTAGGTATTTTTTCTAACAATCAGGATGAATTTATAAAAGTTCGCGTTGCCAACATAGTACGACTCAGTCAGATAAAGGGCAAGAAAGCACCCCGTTTTTCGGGTGGATACACAGCCTCAGAGCTTCTCCCGTTAGTAAATTCAAGAGTAAAGGAGGGACAAAAGAAATTCGAACAAGCATATTACTCCATTTTATCTGAAATGGAAACTCATGGCATCTATGTTATAAATGAAAAGCAGCTAAACAAAGAACAGAAAGAGTTTTGTCACGAATACTTTTCGACGGTCATAACACCACGGCTCGTACCACTTATACTACGTAAGACAACTGAAATACCATTTTTGCAAGATAATAATATCTATCATGCAGTAAAGATGTGTTCGGGCAAAGACAACAGAAACAGCAGATATGCAATTATACAAATCCCCATAAGCAGTTCCTGCCCCAGATTCATAGTCTTACCATCGAAGAAAGACAGAAACGAAATAATATTTCTGGACGATATAATCAGGCTTTGCCTCGACGAAATATTTTTTATGTTCAACTACAATACTATTTCGGCATACACCTTCAAGCTGATGCGAGACTCTCTGCTCACGCTTGATGACGACATCTCAAAAAGTCTGGTTGAAAAAATGGAAGTAGGACTTCAAAACCGCTTGCATGGACAACCTGTCAGACTTATATATGATCAGGAGATGCCCGACGATTTACTTGGCATTATTTCATCGAAACTAAAACTAAAAAATGATGAGAGCCTTGAAGCCGGTGGCAGATACCATTTGATGCGAAGCTTGATGAAGTTTCCTAAAGTTCGCCCCGACTTGGAAAGTAAAACTTTAGAACCATTAGAGCATCCAGATATAGAACCTTTTTCGAGTATTTTGAAGGTTATCGCCAGAAAGGATATTTTCCTAAACTATCCTTACCATACGTTCAATCACTTCATAGATTTTCTTCGCGAAGCCGCTATCGATCCGAAAGTCGAAAGTATATATATTACTCTATACCGTACGGCAGAACGCTCGAAAGTTATCAATACGCTGATCAATGCAGCAAAAAACGGCAAAAAGGTCGTTGTCCTCCTCGAACTGTTTGCTCGTTTCGATGAAGAACAGAATGTAGAATATTCAGAACTACTTCAGAAAGAAGGGGTAAAAATAATACATGGTGTAAATGGGCTTAAAGTCCACAGCAAACTTGTACTGGTGGAACGAGCTAATAAAAATTATGCGTATATAGGAACAGGGAATTTCAATGAATCCACAGCTCAGATATATGGCGACTTCGGTTTGTTTACGTCTAATAGTCAAATAACAACCGATACATTTGCCATCTTCGATTTTTTACTGAATACTCACAAACATTTCTCATGCAAGCAACTTTTGGTTTCGCCATACTTTATGCGGGCACAATTTGAATCTTTAATAAGACAGGAGATCAAATATGCACAAAAAGGTAAACCGGCTTATATTTATGCAAAATTCAACAGCCTGACAGATGAAGAAATCATAAATCTGCTTTATTCAGCAAGTCAGGCAGGAGTGGAAGTACGCCTCATAGTGAGAGGCGCTTGCTGTCTGCAACCTCAAGTAGAAGGCTTGAGTGAAAATATACGAGTCATAAGCATTGTTGATCAATATTTGGAGCATGCACGCATGGCTATATTTCATAACAATGGGGACGAGCAAATTTATATAATGAGTGCCGATTGGATGAACCGTAATCTCGACCGCAGAGTAGAAGTAGGCACTCCTATTTTAGATAAGAAAATAAGACAAACGATAAAAGATGTATTCGACATACAATGGTCAGATAACGTAAAAGCGCGAGATCTTAGTATCTTTGGAGAAAACAAATACGTAGAGCAAAAAGGTAAGAAGGCTTGCCGATCTCAGATCGTATTATACGAATATTATAAGAACATGAAATAAACTTTACGAATGGAGACAGATATTTTTGCAGCAATCGACATAGGATCTAATGCTATACGACTATTAATAAACAATATAGAAACATCGGGTAGTGTATCCGACTTTAAGAAAGCCGCATTCTTGCGTGTTCCTATTCGCTTAGGTGAAGATGTATTTACCCGTAAAAAAATCAGCGATGAGAAAAAACAGCGACTAATAGATGCCATGCAAGGATTTTCCCATATAATGAAAGCTTATGGTGTTACAGATTATCGTGCTTGTGCAACCAGTGCAATGCGAGATGCAGAGAATGGAAAGGAGATAACCGATATTATTCTCCGCGAAAGTGGCATCAATATAGAAATTATCAGTGGACAGGAAGAAGCCGACATTATCTATGTTGCAGGAGGATTGGACAACGTAATGGACAAGAACCGCAATTATCTTTATGTTGACGTAGGTGGAGGCAGTACAGAAGTGGTAGTATATAGCAACCAACAGAAAATAACATCTCAGTCTTTTCAACTGGGAACGGTGCGTTTGTTGGTAAATGCAGTAGAGGAAACAGAATGGAAACACTTCAAAACATGGCTAAAAAAGATATATAAACTTTATGCCCCACTGAGCATTGTAGCATCGGGAGGAAATATAAATAAAGTCCACAAAATACTAGGCAAGAGAGACAAGGAATACTTAAATTATACCGAAACAAAAGTTTTGTATGATGCCCTCAAGGATCTTAGCTACGAAGAAAGAATACAAAACTTCAAATTAAACACCTATCGTGCAGACGTTATTATCCCTGCACTCAAAATATTTCTCACCGTAGGCAAGACATGCAAGATAAATGAGATATATGTCCCTAAGGTAGGACTAGCCGACGGCATAATACATCATCTTTATTCGGAAAAAATAAAAGCATAAGAAGAAGCCACGAGGAAGAAATCCTTGTGGCTTCACATTTCCGAACAGTCGGAATTTAGTTAGGTTTAGAAGGGAAAGAAAAGACATATAAGGCTCGACCTTTTCTTTCTCATAAGTAACAGTGCGAATATCTTACGAATGTTGTTTCTTTATTTCAGACAGACCTACATCTTCATCGCGCCCCCACTTGATAGTTGCAACTTGTTTTATTCTTTCATACGTTTTGCCTCGTCCCATTTTCAGAGCATTGGTTACAGTATTTACATGAATCCCTAAAACTATCGAAACTTCCTTTTTCCATCCGTGAGGTAAGAATTCAGGTAATTCTGTTTTTTTCACAATCGTTGTTTTCGCCATATTATTTTTGTTTAAAATTTCATATCTTTATGGCTTTGTGAATATTCACAATTACAAATATAAACAATTGAGTACACAAAACAAAGTTTTGTAAGAACAAAAACACTCAAATGAATACATATTTATTTTTCGCATGTCGATAAACGATAGAATACAAGAAATAATTGATAGCTTATACTCAGGAAACAAGAGAGCTTTTTCGCTTGCAATAGGCGTATCACCCAGTGTGATCGAAAACATTGTAGGAAAACGAAAGAGTAATCCATCGTTTGACGTTACCAACAAGATTATAAGCTCAATTGAGGACATCAATATAGAATGGTTAATGACGGGAAATGGCAAGATGATGAATCGTACCCCTTATCCAACTTCCGATTCTACCTCTATTCTTGCCGAAGAAGATGTTATTTACGGAAAAACATCACTATCTTTTTCGACCAGACCTTTCATAAACTCTGTTTCTGATACTTTTGGCAACGCCATAGAATCAAAAAGCTGTAACGATATATCAATTCCCTTTATCGGCGAATACGATTTCTGTCTTCGTGTTTATGGAGACGGTATGCAAAACTCTGAAAATGTAAAGAAGAGCATCAACGATCAGGATATCATAATATGCCGATTCTGGAAAAATCGTTCATATATACGTTGGGGAGAAGTCTACGCCTTATCGACTACCGATGGATACATTATCAAGAAGATTATGCCATCAGAGAAGGACGGTTTCATCAAATGTATATCATTCAATCAAAAAGCAGGATACGAATCTTACGATCTTCCTCTTCACGAAATATTTGATTGGGCTATCGTGGTGGGTACGATGAGAATAACAGTATGGTAAACAAACCTAAAAATAGATATAAAATAAGAAAAGCCTGAGATTTACTCAGGCTTTTTTCTTGCTCTTCCTCTTGGACTTGAACCAAGGACCCTCTGATTAACAGTCAGATGCTCTAACC
>DHNQ01000009.1:127095-127253 GCA_002409595.1 Dysgonomonas sp. UBA5412 | reverse complement strand
GACCCTCTGATTAACAGTCAGATGCTCTAACCAACTGAGCTAAGGAAGAATATACTTTTGAGGAAATATCTTTTCAGATTTGCTCTTCCTCTTGGACTTGAACCAAGGACCCTCTGATTAACAGTCAGATGCTCTAACCGACTGAGCTAAGGAAGAAT
>DHNQ01000009.1:105375-126995 GCA_002409595.1 Dysgonomonas sp. UBA5412 | reverse complement strand
GACCCTCTGATTAACAGTCAGATGCTCTAACCAACTGAGCTAAGGAAGAATGTTTTTCTCTCAAAAGTGACGCAAAAATAGGCCTTATTTCTGAATTATGCAATATCTTTACGCAAAAATTTAAGAAAAATGAGAAAAGTATTGGGAATGGGTAATGCCCTTGTAGATGTATTAGCAATAATAAAGGATGATAATCTACTGGATATATTAAACTTACCTAAAGGGAGCATGCAATTGATAGATAATTCGAAATTGGAGATAATAAATTCAGAAATTAATAAATTAGAGAAAAATATTGTTTCCGGAGGTTCCGCATCCAATACTATTATAGGCTTGGCTCGTCTTGGAGTAGAAACAGGATTTCTTGGACGCATCGGTTCCGACTTTTACGGACAATACTATAAAGACGACTTGAAAAAGCACAACGTTAAGTCTCACCTGACAGAAGTAAACGAAGCTTCGGGTGTAGCCTCTACATTTATATCAAAAGATGGGGAACGTACATTCGGCACATATCTTGGAGCTGCGGCATTATTGAATGCTGACGAGCTAAAAGGGAGTGACTTTGCTGGATATGACTTTTTTTATATAGAGGGCTATTTGGTACAAAGTCACGAACTGATCAAAAAAGCAATAATTCTGGCAAAACAAGCAGGAGCAAAAGTCATTTTGGATATGGCAAGCTACAATATAGTAGAAGACAATCGTGACTTTTTGCTGGAGATCATACCTCAATATGTAGATATTGTATTTGCCAACGAAGAAGAAGCCAAGGCTCTGTTGAATATGGATGCGGAAGCAGCAGTATCCCATCTGGCTAAAGAGGTTGATATAGCCATTGTAAAAACAGGATCGAAAGGATCGTGGGTTGAGTCGAATGGAGAAAAAACATTTGTCCCAGCTCTATCGGTAAATTGCAAAGACACTACCGGAGCAGGCGATCTGTATGCTGCGGGTTTTATCTACGGACTTATCAACAACTACAATCTGAATATCTGCGCCCAAATAGGCACGCTACTTGCTGCATATGTGATACAGGAAATAGGAGCTAAAATAAAAGAAGACCATTGGGGCGATATAATAAAAGAGATTAACCGTATATCAAAATAGTTAAAAAGCTGCCAGACTAAAAAGAACTATTGACTATTCTAATTTGTTTAGTATATAAAAATTAGATCATGAAAAAAATTATATTATTTTCAGTCTTGGCTGTAATGGCTTTAACCGGATGTAAAACACAACAAAGTCCGGAACAAGCAGCCGCAGAAGAATTGGAACAAGAAATCTGGTTCGAAAAAGCCGCAAAGGCATTAAATGATAAAGAATTTGTACTCGAAGCTGACCGTATTATTTTCAAGAACGGACGCTTTACGTATGTTAATGCAAACACGAACTTCATTTCTATGCACGATGGTAAAGCAACTATTCAGATGGCATTCAATTCCCCTTATGCAGGTCCAAATGGAATGGGCGGTATCACAGTAGACGGCAATGCCTCAAATGTAAAAATGGAAACTGACAAGAAGGGTAACATCACTTATTCCATGACTGTAATAGGAATCGGCGTATCAGCAACGGTGACGCTCCAAATGGCTAAAGGAACGAATAATTGTACTGCAACCGTAAGTCCAAACTTTAGTGGAAACAGAATAACCTTCACCGGACAATTATATGAAGAGGAAGACTCAAACGTATTTAAAGGCAGATCCCTTTAAAAAGAGAAAAAATAAAAAAAGACTGAATCAAATTCAGTCTTTTTTTTATAATTATATTATTTTCGATCAACTCTGACGAGGATCAATACCCCACATCAATTTATTTCGCAATGTGTCATAAAAAGTATTTTCTTTTCGTTTAATTACTTTTAGAGTAAAGTCTGCCTTCTTGATAATCAATCTCGTTCCTGTCAGAAAAGTATTCGAACGACCATCCAACGAAATAAGAAAACTGCCATTGCGACTTTCCACATCGAGCGTCAGCACACAATCGTCTGTTACCACCAACGGACGATTGCTCAAGCTATGCGGAGCTACAGCAGCTATAACAAAATTAGATGCCGTAGGAGCAATCACCGGCCCACCGACACTAAGAGCATACGCTGTAGAACCCGTAGGTGTAGCCACAATAAGTCCATCAGCCTCATAAGAAGTAAGATATTCGCCATTAATATCGGCATGTACTGTTATCATAGATGCAGTATCTTGCTTCAAAATCGCAATTTCATTCAAAGCATAATTAAAACCCTGATAGTCTTTATGCTGTGTAGAGAGTTGCAACTGACTACGATGTTCGATACGATAATTTCCAGAAAAGACATCAGCAAAAGTCTCTTCCAGATCCTTTTCGCCCACATCGGCTAAGAAGCCCAGACGTCCGGCGTTTATACCCAAAATAGGAATATTCTTTTTACCGATAATAGATGCCGTACGCAAGAATGTACCGTCTCCTCCAATACTGACAACTAAATCAACATCAAAAGAATCACCTTTTATCACTCCTGCAATATCATACTGCAAGTGTAATTCTTCTTTGAGGTAGATACAAAATTTTTCCTGAAGATATATCTCAGCCTTATTTTCACTTAATATCTCAAACAACTTTTCTACCTGTGCCTTCTTCTGATGTTTGCTCCCAAATATCGCAATTCTCATTATGTCATCATTTTATGAAAGAAAACCGATTGTGTCGACAAAAATCGGTAAACCTGTTAATAAATTGGAACTGATATATACAATTTCATCAATTCGTATTACCTTTGTAAGGTATCGTCATACAAAGTTGCTAAAAAGATTTAAGTTATTAATCAATTAGTTTTTGTATTTGATAACCGATACCCTTGTTTTAATTATTTTGTATGACCCGACTAAGTGTAAATATCAATAAAATAGCCACATTGCGCAATGCTCGTGGAGGCAATATTCCTGATGTAGTAAAAGTAGCTCTCGATTGCGAAAAATTCGGAGCCGAAGGAATTACCGTTCATCCCCGACCTGATGAACGACATATCAGATATAAAGATGTTTATGACCTGGTTTCGAGAGTACAGACAGAATTTAATATTGAAGGCTATCCCACTCAGAAATTTGTGGATATGATAGTTAAAATAAGACCGGCACAAGTGACCCTTGTACCCGACAAGCCGGATGCTTTGACCTCAAATGCTGGATGGAATACAATTGAAAATCAGCAATTATTATCCGATCTGATTGACGAATTTCGCAATGCCGGAGTCCGTACTTCTATATTTACAGGCACAGATCCTAAAATAATAGAAGCAGCAGCAAAAACGGGCACAGACCGTATCGAATTATATACCGAGCCTTATGCTACGTTGTATCCAAAAGACAAAGAAGCAGCTGTCGCTCCCTTTGTTGAAGCAGCACAACTGGCAAAAAAATTAGGTTTGGGAATCAATGCCGGACACGATCTCAGTCTAGAAAACCTACATTTCATATACAAAAACATCCCGTGGCTCGAAGAAGTATCTATCGGACATGCACTCATCAGCGATGCTTTGTATATGGGGCTTGAAAAAACAATCAAGGCATACAAAAACTGCCTGACAGACAAAACTCTATTAGACTAAAGAATGATGGAAACACAAAAAGATAGAATGATAAGTATCATAGGAACGGCGAGTTTCCACTTGCTGATCATCCTATTCCTTTTGTTTTATTATTTAAAACCATCGCCAATAGCACGCCATGCAGAAGAACTTGAAGGCGTGCCCGTTATGTTTGGTAATGTAGCGGATGCAGGAGGCGACGACGAACCTTTTGGCAGAGGAAACGGCAATGAGGGTGCACAAGAGGCTACTTCGCCCAACGTAGTTGAAGATCCGATACCAATGGTCGAAAACACTACAGTGAAAGCCAAGCCCACTGTCAGCAACACAGAGAAAACAGCCGTCACCCAAGACTTTGAGGAAACGGTAGCTATAAAAGAAGCTAAGAAGAAAGCGGAAGAAAAGAAAAAACAAGAAGCAACCGAACAGCGGAAAAAAGCTGAGGCTGAACGTGTAGCCCAGCAGGAAGCAGCAAAGAAGGGACAGATCAATAACCAAATGGCAGGTTTGTTTGGCAACGGTACGGGAAGCGGAAGCCGTGGCGAAGGAGAAGGCAAAGGGACACAAGGTGTACCTACCGGAAATGCCAGCTATGGTAAAACTTCCGGAATCGGAGGCTGGGGTTCGTTCGACCTTGGAGGACGCAGTTTGGGTAGCGGAGGATTGGTCAAGCCTAACTATTCGGTGGATGACTACGGAACAGTTGTAGTCGACATATTGGTAAATGCAAAAGGCGAAGTAGTAGAAGCCACAATAGGCAAAGGTACTAACACTCCAAATACAAACTTGAGAAGTGAAGCGATCAGAGCGGCAAAACGTACCCGATTCAATACGGTATCTTCCGTTACAAACCAGAAGGGAACGATTACTTATAAATTCAATTTGAATTAATAAGTCCGAAACCATCTGCTATATAATAAGCTGATAAATATTTAAATATATACTCTTATGAAAACAATATTTATATTTCTGACTACCGGATTTGAAGAAATCGAAGCCTTGGCTACGATAGATATTCTACGCCGTGCCGAGCTGAATGTAAAATCAGTCTCTCTTACAGGAGAAAAGCATGTAACAGGCAGCCACCAGATAGAAGTAAAAGCAGACTTACTCTTCGAAGAAGCAGACTTTAGTAATGCTGAAATATTAGTGTTACCCGGAGGTACAGTAAAGTTTAACGAACACGAAGCAATGAAACAATTGGTTCTTGACTTTGCCAATAAAGGAGAAAAAGTAGCAGCTATATGTGCATCGCCTATGGTATTGGGAGGATTAGGATTGCTCGAAGGCAAAAAAGCAACCTGCTATCCGGGTTTTGAAAAATATTTGAAAGGAGCTACATTAGAAACAGATAAAGCTGTCGTTATAGATGGCAACATCACCACCGGCAGAGGTCCGGGGTTAACTATCGACTTTGCCTTGTCGCTGGTAGAACAATTGGCAGGGAAAGAAAAACGTGATGTCGTTGCAGCCGGACTTTTAGTCAAATAGAGAATAAACTGAAATGATGAGATATTATACCTCATCATTTCTTACATCATAATGAACATAAAATTATAACACAATCTAAAAATGGATTTTTTGCACGAAGTTTGGCAGTTCTTTCTTAATCTTCTGAGAGATACGGGCGGTACATTGGATATGCTTGTAACGGATTACGGCGTTTGGGTATATGCCATACTATTCTTAATTATATTTTGCGAAACGGGATTGGTAGTTACCCCATTCTTGCCCGGAGATTCTTTGTTATTTCTGGCGGGAGCAATTGCAGTACGCCCAGATAATCCGCTTCACATCTATTTTCTTGTTGGTATTCTTATTCTGGCAGCCATTATTGGCGACGCGGCAAATTATACAATAGGAAGGTTTTTCGGACAGAAACTATTCAGCAACCCAAACTCTAAAATATTCAAACAAGAATATCTGGAGAAAACGAATAAGTTTTACGAAAAACATGGAGGAAAAACAATTATCCTTGCACGTTTTGTTCCTATCGTACGCACATTTGCTCCATTTGTAGCAGGTATGGGACGCATGAGTTATAAACATTTCTTCTCATACAACGTTATAGGAGGTATAGCATGGGTTACTATTTTTTGTGCCCTTGGTGCTCTTATAGGACGTATGGAGTGGGTGGAAAAGAACTTGGACAAGGTGGTTATCATCATTGTTATAGTATCTATCCTTCCTGCCATATATGAAGTTGTAAAGGCAAAACTTGAGGCACGTAAAGAAACTAACGCGGCAAAATAAGAAGATAATTCTATCTTAATATCTACTACCACTAACACTTATAGATGTATTACGTATATCTATTAAGTTAGTGGTATGTTATTTTATAAAAACCATAAAACTTTAAAAGACATGAACTATATAACAAACATTCCGGAACCGGGAGACATGAAACGTCTGGTTATCATTGGTGGAGGATTCGCAGGGTTAGAGTTAGCAAAAAAAATAAATAAGAAACAATTTCAGGTAGTTCTCATTGATAAAAACAATTATTATCAGTTCCAGCCTCTATTCTATCAGGTTGCATCTTGCGGACTCGAACCCAGTTCGATATCTTACCCTCACAGAAAGAATTTTCAGAAGAGTAAGAATTTTCATTTCCGTATGTGTGAAGCTCAGCTTGTAGTACCGGAGGATAAATATGTGAAAACAAATATCGGAGACATTAAATATGATTATCTGATAATTGCTACCGGATGCGATACTAATTATTTCGGGAATGACAGCCTGAAAGAAAACACCTTTCCGTTGAAGTCTGTATCAGAATCTTTGTTATTACGAAACAGAATACTATTAAGTTTCGAAGAAGCTTTAAGTGCCCGAAATGAAGACGATCTAAAAGAAATATTATCTTTTGTGGTCGTAGGAGGCGGAGCTACCGGAGTAGAACTTGCGGGCGCATTAGCTGACATGAAGAAATCAATATTGCCGAAGGATTATCCGGAAACAGATTTTTCTAAAATGGATATTCATCTTGTAGACGCCTCCCCTCGCCTATTATCCGGTATGTCGGAAAATGCATCGGCAGGAGCAGCCAAGGCTTTGACTAAACGGGGAGTGATAATACATCAGGATATATCTGTCAAGTCATACGAGAAGCCATCTGTCGAGCTAAGCGATGGCACACGTATATCTTCACGCAATGTATTTTGGGTAGCCGGAGTGAAGCCTAACAGCATAAAGGGTTTGAGCGATACCTCTTACAATCGTGGACGTCTGTCGGTAAACGAATATAATCAGGTAAACGGCTATGACAATATATTTGCCATTGGCGATACATCGCTCCTACTCTCAGACTCTACACCTAAGGGACATCCGCAAGTGGCACAAGTGGCGTTGCAAATGGCAAGACAATTAGCCAAGAACCTGAATAAAACATCAGATGCCAACAAATGGACTAAATTTAGTTACGTTGACAAAGGTTCGCTTGCAACTATCGGGCGAAATGCGGCAGTAGCCGATCTCGGCAAGTTTCGTTTCGGAGGATGGTTTGCTTGGTGGCTGTGGTTATTTATCCACATTATATCCATCGTGGGCATGAGAAACAAAGTTTCCATCTTTATCGACTGGGTATGGAGTTACCTCAATTATGATGTATCGCTTCGATTATTCATCCGTCCCAAGTTCAATAAAATGTATAAGGAAGAATAAACACACAAATTATATCTATATTTGCAGTCCAATGCAGTAGGCCGGTTTGTCGCTGGCTACCCTTCGGGGTAGAAAGAGGAAAGTCCGGGCAACACAGGGCATCGTACTTCTTAACGGGAAGCTGTTCGTGAGGGCAGAGTTAAGGTAGCAGAAAATAACCGCCTCTGAATAAGGGGTAAGGGTGAAAAGGCGAGGTAAGAGCTCACCGCCCGTGCAGTAATGTATCGGGGCTGTACTACTTGCGAGTTGTAAGACCATGTATACCGGCGTACGTAGGGCTGCCCGCCCGATGCCGGGGGGTAGGTCGCTAGAGTCAGTCGGTGACGGCTGATGTAGATAAATGACAGACACTTTGTCTCCGACAAAGTACAGAACCCGGCTTACAGGCTTACTGTATTTTTTTCGTCTCCTCCGCCTTCAACAATATTATTGAATAGAGGTTATAAAACTTTATCTATAAAGCAAATAGAAGTTCTATTTGCTTTTTTTACAAAAAGAGGACATCATACATTTTTTTGAAAACATAGTAAAAAGTGTACAAGTTTGTCACTTTTTAGTTAAAATCAAAAGGAGAGTTTATTTTCATCCCATTCAATATTAATTGGCTGAATGGTTTGATTACGCTCACAACAAACTATCTTTGCTTAAATTTTGTTTATTAAATTAAGTATAACAAAGTCGTGCTTACATGATAGAGAAAATAAAGAAATTCGTTACCAGAGTTATACGTTTTTTATCGTATGACATTTGGCGTATAAATAAGAAAGACAGATCGGCTCGAAAAATAGGGTTTTACAACATTGTCAAATCCTTTATTCTGGCAATACGTAATATAGATGGGGCACAGCTTTTCACACGTGCTTCGGCTCTAACTTACAGTACCCTTTTGTCCATTGTGCCTCTGCTGGCTGTATTGTTTGCAATAGCCAGAGGATTCGGATTTCAAAATATAGTAAAAAGCCAGTTATTCAGCTATTTTGCAGGGCAGGAAGAGATTTTGAACAAAGCAACTGCATTTATAGACAAGTCTATCGAATATGCTCAGGGTGGAATATTCTTAGGCATTGGCGTTATATTATTACTCTACACAGTGGTCAATCTATTGTCGAATATAGAAGATAATTTCAATACTATCTGGCAAATAAAAAAAGGACGTACATACTTCCGCATGTTTACCGACTATCTGGCTCTAATCATCATAGCACCTGTGTTTCTGATATGTAATGCGGGATTTAATGTTATATTAAACTCTACTGCCGAACAACAATATTTATTGGGTTTGGTGATGAGCCCTATGATGAAAGTTTTGCCATTTCTGATTACAATATTACTTTTCACCATCCTTTATATTTATATTCCTAACACGAAGGTGAAATTTACGAGTGCCCTATTTGGCGGTATTTTTACCGGGATAGCCTTTCAGGTCTTTCAAATGCTGTATATTGGTGGACAGATATGGATTGCGAAATATAATGCTATTTACGGTAGTTTTGCAGCCTTACCCTTATTATTATTATGGTTGCAGTTGACATGGTTTTTCATTCTTTTTGGTGTGCAGCTATCCTTTGCATATCAGAATGTAAACAAGTTCAGTTTTGAGCATGAGACGTCAAACATCAGTTGCAGATATAAAGATTTTATATCTTTACTGATA
The DNA here is from genome assembly GCA_002409595.1 of Dysgonomonas sp. UBA5412. Taxonomy (GTDB): domain Bacteria; phylum Bacteroidota; class Bacteroidia; order Bacteroidales; family Dysgonomonadaceae; genus Dysgonomonas. The sequence goes on along the minus strand of DHNQ01000009.1, from coordinate 118,113 downwards.
ATGACTCTTATAGTCAAACGTTTCGAAAAAGGGCATCCGCCATATACTGCCGACGAACTGTCGGAACAATACAAAATACCGACAAAACTAACGAGCGATACTATCTTCACTTTGCAGGAAATAGGATTATTGATAGAAACACCGTCCGAAAACAGCCTTGTGCCAGCCTATATTCCGGCATTGGATATAAACCATATTACCGTAAGTTTTCTATTTGAGAAAATGGATTTGTTCGGCTCGGAAGATTTTATGATAGATACAGATATTCAATTTCATAACGAGTGGCAGATGATTCTTGACATAAGGGAAGTTATCGACCAAAAAGGAAAAGGCAAATTATTGAAGGATCTGTAAAATGGATTTTACTATAAAGGAATGAAACAAGGCATACACAATCTTACGGAAGGGAAGATATTCTCAACCCTTATTCGTTTGGCTCTCCCGCTAATGGGAACAAGTTTTTTACAAATGGCATATACCCTGATGGCTATGTCGTGGGTAGGGCGTCTGGGTACAGTTTCGCATCCGGAAATAGCCACAAAATCTGAGGCTGCAATAGGAGCGATCGGGATGTTGCTCTGGCTCACATCGTCTGTTGCATATCTTGCCATGATTGGGTCTGAGGTTGCCGTAGGGCAATCAATCGGAGCTAAAAAGATGAAACGAGCTGCCATATATGCTTCTCACTCCACTACTACTTCGATAGTGTTGGGTGTAATATGGGTTTCAATATTATTTGTCTTTGCAAATCAGATATTATCATTTTTCAAACTGGATGAAGATATTACAGCCGAGGCAGTCCTTTATTTGCGAATACTGACTATTAGCTTACCTTTTCAATTTCTGTCTTACAACTTTACCGGAATATATAATGGAGCCGGACGCAGTATTGTACCATTCAGAAACAATGCAGCCGGTCTGGTTCTCAATATGATACTCGATCCTATACTTATGTTTGGATTGGGAATGGGGCTGCATGGGGCTGCAATAGGCACTGTCGCTGCTCAGATATTCGTATTCATACTCTTCTTTTATCAGATCAGGTACGGCAGCCGTATCCTGGGCAACTTCTCTTTCTTTGTCAAGCCTAAAGGTATCTATCTGAAACGCATATTCTTTCTTGGCACACCCGTATCTATAATGAATTCTTTGTATGCCATCATAAATATGAATCTGGCTCGTGTAGCATCTATTCATGGCGGACATCTGGGACTTATGGCACAAACAACGGGAGGACAGATAGAGGCTGTGACATGGAATACATCGCAAGGTTTTTCCACCGCTCTTAGTGCCTTTGTGGCTCAGAACTATGCGGCAAATAAACTCGAACGTGGTAAAAAGGCTTATTACTATACTATACGGGTTATGTTTACATTGGGGGTTGTGGTCAGTATCTGTTTTATCCTGTTCGGAGCTCAGATATTCGGCATTATTATACCTGAAGAAAATGCAATGCAAGCCGGGGCTCAATATCTGTTTGTGATGGGTCTGGTACAAATATTTATGATGTTCGAACTGACTACGCAAGGTATGTTTAACGGCATCGGACGCACAATAGAACCGGCAGTGATAAGTATAACCTTTAATGCTCTAAGGATACCATTGGCATACTATCTTGCTGATCAGATGGGAATTATGGGAGTATGGTGGGCGATTGCTATATCAACTATATGCAAAGGAATAATACTCCCATTATGGTTTTCGGTTGTTTATAAACAAGTTCACAGAAAGAGAGCTAAAATAGGGTAACTATTTATAGTTCATCTGAGGATTGTGGTTGAGTAATCGTGCCTCAGCCATCTGCTCAAACTTGGTACTGGGACGACCGTAATTACAATATGGGTATATGCTTATTCCTCCACGTGGAGTAAACACACCAACTACTTCTATATATCTGGGATCCATCAGTTTGATAAGATCTTTCATTATGATGTTTACACAATCTTCGTGGAAAGCACCATGGTTGCGAAAACTGAAAAGATACAGCTTCAAAGCCTTGCTTTCTACCATTCTTATATCAGGTATATAGTTGATGTGAATTGTCGCAAAGTCCGGCTGTCCCGTTATTGGGCAAAGGCTAGTAAACTCAGGGCAATTAAAAGTCACCCAATAATCATTTCCCTGATGCTTATTCTCAAAAGCTTCTAATACTTCCGGCACATAATCATCTCTATATTCTGTCTTTGAGCCAAGATGACTCAATCCTTCTATTTTCATTTGTTTTTACTTTTTAAATAAATATCCAAACCTTGTTTACGTAGTTTGCATGCAGGACAATGTCCACAGCCATCAGCCATTATGCCATTATAACAAGTAAGCGTTTTGTTGCGCACTATATCAAAAACACCTAGTTCATCGGCTAATTCCCATACAGCGGCTTTATTACGCCACATCAATGGTGTATGAATCTGAAAATGTTCGTCCATAGCCAGATTGATAGAAGCATTAGCCGATAAGATGAATGTATCCCTACAATCCGGATAACCGCTATAATCTGCCTCTGAAACTCCGGTCACAATATGACGTATGCCATGCGAACGGGCAATGACCGCCGCAAAGGTCAGAAACAATAGATTCCTACCGGGGACAAAAGTATTGGGATAAGAGTCTGCCGGCTTTTCCTGATCCATCACAATATCGCTAGTCAAGGAATTGACTGACAGTTGGCTGATAATGGACGCATCTAATAGTTGAAACGGGATGTTTGCTTCTTCGGCAATTGCTCGTGCTACTTCTATTTCCTTAGAATGTCGTTGCCCATAGGTGAAACAAAGTGTTCGCACCGAAGAGAAATTTTTGATTGCCCAATAAAGGCATGTTGTAGAGTCTTGTCCTCCGGAAAACAGGACTAAAGCTGATTCTTTTTTGTTCATATATCTTTGTTTTTTACGTGGTTGATCCTAAGCTACACGGGAAAGCATCTGCCTTTCGGCTACAAAAGTAATATTTTTTCAGACTTTATTCTTCAAAAATTTCCCTAAAAAGAATAATTGTTTTACTTTTGCACTCGACAAATGACTCCGTAGCTCAGTTGGTAGAGCAACTGACTCTTAATCAGTGGGTCGAGGGTTCGAGCCCCTCCGGGGTCACAAAAAAGCACTTACAATAATGTAAGTGCTTTTTTATTTTTGAAAGACATTAAGGACTACTCATTAGCAGTTGTTATAACAAGCTCTTTACCCTCTTTCAATTGTTCATGGGAAATAAAATAATTCTCAATATTTTTTCCGCCATAAGTAATTTGTTCTATTTTCTCACCTTTGCCTTTCTTTATTATACTAAAATTCTTTCCATCGAGATTAAATGTGATTTTATCAAATAATGGAACTGTTATAATATATTCGGGGTCAGCCGGAGAATAGGTGTATAAGCCGATAGCGTTAAGAACATACCAAGAAGACATCTCTCCGGCATCATCCATTCCGGCATAAGCTAATCTTTCAGGTCCCATCCGATAAAATTCATTCAATATCTTATTCAATATCTTTTGGGCCTTTTCTTGCTTATTAATAAAGTAATATAGATATGGAGAACTGTGTCCGGGTTGGTTGCCATGGCAATATTGACCTATAAATACAGTCATATTATGAGCCTCATAATTCTTCCAAGGGATGGTAAATAAGGAATCTAACTTCGTCTCGAAAGCGTTTGCATCAGGATATAAATCAATGAATCCTTTAGGATCGTGAGGAGCAAAAAATGTAGATTGCCAACCATTTGCTTCACGATACATATACTCATAGAAAGGACGTTCGGGGTCGAAAGGAGATATCCAATCGCCATTATCTAAGCGTCCGCGCATTAATTGTGTTGAAGGGTCGAATAGATTTTTATAGTTATCTGTCCTTTTCATTAATGCTTGATAATTATCCTGATCTCCCAATTCTTTAGCCAACAATGCTGTTGCATAATCATCATACGAGTATTCTTGAGTCTTGGTTACCGCTGCTTTGGCTACAGTTTCCAGTTTGGGATCTTTTATATCTTCTTCCGAAATCCAGCCCCGCTCCATATATTCTTTAATATATGGTCTACCTCCTTTACCTTCTTTATAAGCATTATTTAATAGCAATTTATATGCTTTCTGCACATCAAAATCCCGAAGCCCTCTCAAGTAGCTACCAGTAATAAAAGTAGAGGCATGATCTCCATGAAAGAACGTAGGCATAAAACCTTTTATTTCTCCTCTATCGGTTATTGATTTTATAACATCCGTAGCTACATCAGGAGAAATCATTCCTAGTAGGATCAACTTATTACGGTAATCGTCCCAAAAAGAAGGATCGCTATAATAACGAAATCCTTTATTTACTATTTTCCCTGCATCATCAACAAATTGTCCATTAACATCGCTTAATAATATAGGCCACAAAAGAGCACGGTAGAAAGTGGAATAAAATGTTTCTTTCTGATCTTCTGTTCCTCCGGAAACTTGAATCTTAGCAAGTAGATCTTCCCACGTATTCGTTGCTTCATCTTTTACCTGTTGAAATTCTTTGGACAACATTTCTGACTCCAGATTCATTTTTGCATTTTCTATACTTACATACGAAAATCCAATTTTCATTTCCAAAGGAGTTTCCGCTTTTTCGTTATTTATAAAACTCACAAGGTTAACCTCAGCGTCTCCTTGTTTCAGAGACTCTATATTTCTTATCTTGTGGTTAGTTACTGCATAGAAGTAAAACATTTGCCCGGTTTGCTGATAGCCGATAAAAATATTTTCTCCGGCCTGCTCAATTTTCCAATCTCTTACATGCTCATTCGATTTGGAAAGGTCTGCTAATATCTTTTTATCATTTCCATCATCATAAGTATATTTGTGATACGCGCATCGCAGTGTAGATGTTACTTCTGCATTTATACCATACCTTTCTAAATAAACTTGATAATAGCCCGGACTTGCCGATTCATTCTTATGATTGTAAGAAGAAGCATAATTATCAGGAGACACATCTCCTTTAACGGCAATAAGTGGAACATAACAGAGATTCCAATGCCCTTTGCTAGTATGAGTAAAAGCATAGATAAGAGAGTCTTCGTACTGATATCCCGAACCACTTCTCCACATAGTAACAGGTGTAACCTGCACCATAGAATTGGGAAGGGTAGCCCCCGGATAAGCCTCTGCTCCCCAAGCCCTACGCGTTGGAGTATATCCTAAATCAACACTATCCCATAGAGTAGTTGTTCCTATAAAAGGATTAACATAATCGGTCAGATTCTTGGGCTTTGTTTCGGAACACGCAACAAAAAGAATCGACAAACAAAATAGAACGAAGAGATTAAAGTTTTTCATGTTTTAATAATAATGGGTTAAGGAATAAAATGAAGAGCCTGCTTTTTAAACAGGCTCTCTAACATAACTTATTATTGAGATGGTATTACTTCTGAGAACCTCTCCATTTATCATAAGCTGCTTTAGCTTCTATCATCATACATCCACTGGTTTGAGATGTAAGTTGAGTCATTCCTACCGGAGCAGTATCCCAGGCAGAGCCAAAGAGTAGATCTTCTTTATAAACACCAGAAGACCAAAGTACATTTGCATTATTATTGAAAAAGGTAATATATTTATTACGGTACGAATCCGGTAATTCTTCAACTTTGATCAGTTCTAAAAAATAACGTATAAAGATACCTTTAAACAAACCGTTATCACCACTACCCTCATCTCGTAAAATATTATTACTTGTATTAATAAGATTAGATATCGTATAATTAGCCACCTTTTGAGCCTCACTTAGATATGTTTCGTCTCCTGTAATTTGAAATAGTTCGACAGCTGCTCCAACATATGTACCTTGGTTATAAGTCAAAGCTCCACCTTTCACCTCGTTTGTCTCACATACAATGTGATCGCTAATTGCTCCGGTAGCTCGTGTTACCAATGTATTTTTCTCCCAATCATATATCTTTTTAGCCCAATCCAAATCAGATTCATCTTTTGTAATTTGATAGATACGAGCTCCGATTATCGCAGCCGGACCATTAGAACAAGCATTCTTAGTAAATAATACATTGGGATCTGTACACCATGTTATACCACCTCCGGCATCTTCTGTCCAAGCGTCTTTTATCCAACCCCAAAGCTCTTTTGCTGTATTTAGATATTTTGCATCATTGGTAATATTATATAGTCTTAACATTGTCAATGCATTCCATTCCATATCATCGACATAGCTATTTTTATAAGTATTGCCATTCTTGATTTTAATGCCTGCATACCATTTATCAAAATATGCACTATACTTCGCATCATTAGTTCTTAAATAAGCATCAATCAGCACATCCATTGCGTGCGCATTAGGCCAATAATGAAAATCAACATTTGTTGCATCATTTCCATAATTGAAATAATTTCCGGATGTATTCCAAAACCGATTGATCAAAGTTCCTGTAGTACTATCCGCTGCGGCAGACCAATCTACAGCTGTCCATTCGTCATAAGTATATTCATCATCTATGTCTCCACACGATTGCAGAAAAAACAAACCGAATGACAGAATTGTATATATTATTTTTTTCATAGGTATCCGTATTTTCAGAATGTCTCAAAAGCTTTTATCTTTTTATATTCCATAAAGCAAAAAGCTTTTGAGACAATAGATTTATTTTTATTTCGAAACTTCGTGTGTATATTGTTCTCCTGACATCTTTATTGTAAGGGTTACATTAGCTCCATCAAACTCACTTGCAAATTTCCATTTTGGATTCCATTGTGGGTCATTTAACGATGCTGTCAGATATACATTAAGATCATAATAGCTTTCTGCTCCGGACGGAGTACCGTCTTCATTAGCATTCTTTGGACCCCAATCTTCCATAACGGTTGTACCGGAAGAATCTTTTGTTGTAACTCTGAATTTGTAACGTTGATCACGTCCCCAGCCTTCCTGTTTAAAATTAACAAGACCTGTTCCTGTCCACACACCGGATCCTGCATATTTAAGATTCCATTCTACTTTATTATTTGGACAAAACCAATAACCAACATTTACTATCTCAACCGGAGATGTTAGTGATGCAGTATTAAAGTCTAAATAAATTCGATATACTCCATTCAATGAGTTGGATGTGCTTTCAGCTCCTTCTTTTATCATATTATTTTCGACATAGAATTCACGAGGAGTTCCTGATTTTGAATCAACAAATTTATATGTACCTCCGGAAACTAGTTTTACGTATACTTCATACTCTCCTTGTCCGACGCGCGTCATTTGTATTGCATTTGCAATATCGTCTCCGGCTTCACATCCACTACCTGTAATAAATACCTGATCCGGAAGTTCTGTAAATCCGACAAAACGTGTAAGAGTCAATTTGCGAGATGCAGGAGATAGTACCTGATTTATTCCGCGAGATGATCTTACTGTCCATTTTACTGTTGCTGTTTCACCAGGTTCTGCACCTGCATATCCGGCTACAGTACTTAGAATTTTATGAGTTAATGAAGCCCCGTTAGAATATCCGTTTTGATCTGAAGCTGTAACATATATCGGATTTGAAAAATCGCCATCTGTCTTATCAAATAACACTTCATAAAGAGGAGCACCGCCATCTTCTACAGCTGCCGGCTCCCATGAAAAATATAGAGAGCCTGATGGAGTAAGATTTACGGCTTTATCATCAGATGGTTCGTATAGACTATTAACAGCCGTAACCTTTGCATCTGAAAAATTCATATCATCGCTTTTGCAAGCAGCAAAGCCAACTACAAATAGGAAGAGAATTAATATCTTATTTAGTATTGTTTTCATAATTATTGTCTTTGTATTTGATTTATGATTCTTAGTTAGCATATCCGGGATTGTTTGGTTTTAAATTCGGGTTCAACTGTATTTGTGACCGAGGAACTGACCATAAATAGTCTTTGCTATCATTAAATTTACGAGTATCAAGAGTGATATAAGCAGTATTATTGTTAGCAAACTTAGCACCATGAACAACTCCATTCAAATATTTAGCACCTTCTTTCCAGCGAACAATATCATAATATCTAAGTCCCTCAAAGGCTAATTCGCAACGACGCTCACGATGGATCAACTCTCTCATTTCATCAGCCGAAACAGTTGATGGATACGATAAAGCATCTCCTGAAAAACCTGCACGTGTACGAATGGCTTTAATTGTATTATCCCAAACAGTCTGACTCATTTTATTTTGTTCAAACATAGCTTCTGCATACATTAATAGAACGTCTGCATAGCGAAACATAATAATGTTATTATGCTGATTGAAATTAGATTCTGAAGTTGTAGATTCAGGATCATAATATTTGCGAATATAATAGCCTGTAATCGAAACATTAGAGTTGGTACCTTGCCAAGCATCTGCCGTTCCGGCTCCTGACCTTGTTGCAATTGTGACTATACTACCATCAGGTTTTATCCATTTGGCTCCGTCATAAACAATTGTAGATGTAAATCTTGGATCGCGATCTTTGTAAGGATCATTTTCTTTATAACTTGCATCTTTAGTAATGGACAATCCTTTAGAGGTAACATAATCATTGACTAACTCTTGGGTTGGGGCACTGCTATTGAGAAAGGCTCCTACCGAGATCGGGACACGTGCATACATTTCGCTCCATGTACGATACGATGTTGTATAACCATAATCCAATATAACTTCTTGATTATACTTGTTTTCTGTATGGAACAGGGTTTCATAATCTTTGAATAAACCATATGTACCATAAGTAGATTGTTCATTGATCAACTTGTTGGTACACTCTTCTACTTTAGCCCAATTACTTTCATACAAGTATGCACGAGCCTGAAAAGCTAAGGCTGCACCTTTTGTTATACGTCCGTTGTTTGCTTCTGAAAAGCTTGAATTTCGTGCGGGAAGGTATTGTACTATATCGTCTAATTCATCATGAATAAATTTTAGTACGGTTGCCTTAGGTGTACGTCCGATAGTGCTTGCATCAGACAAGGATATATCTGATGTAAAGAAAGGAACATCTCCATAAAAATTAACTAAACGAAAATACAGAAATGCCCGGATAAAACGAACTTCAGCTTTTCTCTGATCTTTCAAAGTTGTAGTCATTTTAGGAACATTATCTATATTCTCTAAAAACTTATGACATGTTTTAATTCCTTGATAAGCCCATTTCCATTCACTGGCAAAACGCCCTAGAGATGGATCTGCCAATCCATTACGAATCATTCGCCCATCATTATTGTCTCGTCCTTCAATCACATTATCAGACAAGCCTTCATCTTCCCAAAGCTTATTAGCTCCGTACATCTGGCTATAAGCCATATTCACTATAGATTCGGCATTCTCGATTGATTGCCAAAATGTAGCATCAGTATATTTATCTGTTGGTTCTTGATCCAAATTGTTACATGCAAAAAGGAAAAGTGAACTGATACAGGATAAAACTATATATTTCAATTTATTTACTTTCATATACTATCTGTTTGTTTAAAATTCTATATCAAATCCAAAGCCGTAATATTTCAGAGTCGGATAGTTTCGGGCACTATTTGCAGAACCTGACATGTTAGAGTCAAATTCTGAAGATTCCGGATCAATCCATGAATTTTTGCTAAAGGTTAATAGATTCTGTCCGTTAACGTATGCTCGCACTTTTTCTAAACCAATCTTACGAGTCAAATCTTTAGGCAAAGTGTAGCCTATCTGAATATTTTTCAAACGAAGATATTTTCCATCTACAAGATTTACTTCCGACCCCATTCCATAGTTATTCTTATTAGAAGTAGAACCTATCGCTGCCAATCGAGGCCATTCGGCACTTGTATTTGTTGGAGACCAAAAATCTAACTGATGTTGATAGATCGTATAGGAATAGTTACTATGATAAGGTTCTACAAGCTCTCCTCGTACCATCATATCACGCTTACCCACTCCTTGCCAGAACATACTAAAATCGAAGCTCTTCCATGCTAAATCATAAGTAAATCCGAATGTATAACGAGGAAAAGCATTACCCAAAACGTAACGGTCTTTGGCATCGATAACCCCATCTCCATTACGGTCTATATATTTAGCATCTCCGGGACGGAGGTCTGATGCAGATATGCCGACAGGTAGTGCTGATGATGCAATTTCGTCCATAGATCCGAAATAACCGTCAACTTTGTATCCGTAATAAACATTGAAAGGCAGCCCGATGCGAATCAATCGTGATATTTCGTCAGATGTATTAATTTGTTCGTTTCCTATAAATTTGGTAACCTTGTTCCATGAGTCTCCAATATTAGCCGAGAATGAATGTTTAAAATCTTTAGTATCTAAACGGTAATTAACTACTAATTCCCATCCTTGGTTCTTCATTTCTCCCATATTATAGTTCTTCAATCCACCTCCGAATACTGTTGGAATCTCAGGATTCAAAAGGATGTCTTTTGTTGTTTTATGGAAATAGTCGAATGTAGCATTTAATGCGCCATTCAAAAAGCTTGCATCAAGACCAATGTTGAAATTGTATGATTTTTCCCATTTCATATCTACATTTCCATAATCAAAGCCTGCCCCGACAACCGGTTTCCCGTTAAAGACATATGCATTCTGCGCACTATTATAGGTAGTGATTGTTTGATACGAAGCAACACGTTGATTACCTAAGATACCGTAAGATGAACGAACTTTCAGATCTCCTATATTATTCTTATAAGTGTCCATAAATTTTTCTTCCGAAAGTCTCCAACCTAAAGAGCCTGAAGGAAAAAATCCCCAACGATTATCTTTTGCAAACATGGATGATCCGTCTTCTCTAAAACTGAATTCGGCATAGTATTTATCCATAAAGTTGTAAGACAATCGCCCTAAAACAGACGTAATACTTGTCTTCTCTCGACCCAAAGAAGTACTCCCTGTTATTTTTTCAGAGTCTGTACTAACACCTATATCATTTGTTTTCTGATGTTTGATCTCATTCTTTTTTAATGTATATGATTCATTGGATGCACCAAATAGAACAGATAGATTATGTTTGTCGTTAAATGTTTTCTGATAATCGGCTAATAGCTGATAATTCATCAAACGTTTATTCTCATTATAGTCTTCAGTACCTCCATCGGGATTCATATATGCTATTGGTTCTTCTGAACCGCTTCTATACATAGGAACTGATTTTCGTCTAATAAATCTATGATAGTCGAATATATCAGCACCTAATATACCTTTGAGTTTAAGCCCATCAATGATTTTGACTTCTAAACCTAGATTGATATTAATATAGTCGGTATTTCCTTTTTCAAAACCGCTTTCTTTAAGACCAGCTAATGGATTTTGGTCTGTAAGGAGGTCATTTACTAAATATCGTCCATTCTCATCTTGAAGTCTATTCCAGTAATAGGTTGGTATACGAGACGAGTTAATCAAAGCATTACCATCCACACTTTTTTTATTATCATCGCGTGTATAACCTAATATTGATGTTAATTTAAAGCGTCCGTATTCTGTGGTAATATTGGAACGCAGGTTGTAACGTGTAACTCCGAATCCCGGACCTTTGTAATTACTTCCTTGATCAAAATATCCTCCTGAAAACAGGTAAGTGGTATTATCATTACCTCCTGATACGCTAAGATTGTAGGATTGTTGAAGTGCTGTCTGAATGATCTTATCATAATACCAATATTCTTCACTTTGGTGTGCATACAAGTCTTGAATTTGCTGTGGTGTGTATTGTGGAGCTTGTCCCGTATTAGTCAATGACAAATTCTTCAATGTTGCATTTTGATATCCAGTGACCGGACTAAAAAGAATTTTAGGATCTTGCGCTCCTACTTGTCCACTTAAACGGACAGTTGGACGTTGATTCTTTTTTCCGGTTTTGGTTGTGACCAAAATAACTCCATTCGAAGATCGGGATCCATATATTGCTGCTGTACCGGCATCTTTTAACACAGATACATTTTCAATATCATTAGGATTTAATTTATTCAAACTTCCATCATCCGAAACTAGCCCATCAATAACTATAAGAGGTGCATTATTGTTCATTGTAGAAAGCCCCCGTATGTTTATGTTCATACTATTGTTATTGGGGTCCATGCTTTTTTGCTGTATTACCAAGCTTGGAGAAGCTCCTTGAAGGGCTTGTGTCATATTAGAAGATGGTCTGTCTTCTAATATTTTAGATTTCACTTGATCTACTGCACCGACTACACTTTTACGGGTTGTTGTTCCGTAGCCGATTACAATGACTTCATCCAACGTTTTAGAGTCTTCTTGCAAGACAATGTGTATTTCGGTTTTATTACCAACAAGAATCTCTTGCGGTAAGAATCCCATATAAGTAACTACAAGGATGTCTTTATCGGAACATGTAATTGAAAAATTACCATCAATATCCGTTGCAACACCTTTCGCGGTTCCTTTGACTACTATAGTAGCTCCAATTAAAGGCTCTCCTGTCTGGTCTTTTACTGTACCGGAAACAGTCTTTTCTACAGACTGCTGAGCCTCATTCAATCCGTTTTCGCCTGCATATACGAGTGTGGCCGAATTCATATAAAGGAATCCGCTCAAGACGCAAGCTAAAATTGTTTTGTACTGCTTTTTAATCATAGAATGGTTCTTAGATTTTATTTTTACTAATAGTTAGGTATTTCTACTTTGAAAATGTTTTTTCTGCTATTTTTCAGGTTTACTTAGTAGAATAAAAAAATATTCGATTTCCAGTTTTCACATAGACTATAAAATTTTAGGGTTATTGGATTAAGATTCAACAAAAAAGGAGTGGATTCCTATACC
>DHNQ01000009.1:0-105231 GCA_002409595.1 Dysgonomonas sp. UBA5412 | reverse complement strand
GGTATAGGAATCCACTCCTTTTTATATATAAAAAGAAATAGTAAATATTTTTTTACTAAATCTTTTTTTGTTAGATTATTAGTCTCTCTCTCTAATAAAATAGAGTTAACCGCCAAATTTTCAGATAAAAATTTAGCATCCAACATTGTAATATTTCCAATCGTGGAGTTGTTTAATTCTAGTTTATTTTTCAATAACATATTAGTATAGGTATAGAGAATCTTTAAGGCTTCGTATTTAAAAGCAAATATACATTCCTTTAAATAACTCGTATTTGATGAATAAGACGAATTACAAACGAAGTCATAATTTAATACAACTTTGTCTCATAATGATACACTCTCAGGATTTTTCTATCTCATTCGCATCCTTACAGAAAAGTTTTTTAGCAACATTAATCATACATAAATACATTTCAGGTTGTACCAAATGAAGGCAGGACTAAAAATATAAATATTGGACAAAAGCATTGAATGAAAATAAATAATTAATAATTAGAAGTTCTCTATACTTAATTTATATGATTACAATACATCTTGTAAATAGAAAAGAAAAAGTTTTATATACCTTTGCAGGCTGTCAACATTTATATTATTAAGCAACACGTATTTATACATTATAGAAATTCAACAATCATTGAGAACGGTATTCTGACAGAAAAGAATTAGAGACAAAAGACCTATTATGCTTAATCCAAAACAAGAACAATCTCTTACTTTCGAAGATATATATTCAATATATTATCCTAAGTTAGTTAGGTTTTCCAACGAATATGTTCTTTCAGTACATGATGCTGAGAACATTGTTCAAGATTGTTTTCTTTATGTTTGGGAACAAAAGCATACTTTACATTCGATCAATAACATAAATGCCTTTCTGTTCAGATTAGTAAAAAACAAGTGTATCGATTTTTTAAGGCGTAAAATTCTTGATGAAACTAAAAAGAAAGATATACAAGATACTTACATAAGGGAATTCCAATATAAGTTGCTGTCTATAGAATCATTTGACGATTCATTCGTGTCGGACGATGAAATAGAGACAATTATCTACAATGCAATAAACAGTTTACCTGAAAAGTGTAAACAAATATTTATTCTCAGCAAAATAAATGGAATGAAATACGATGAAATTGCCAAGCAATTGGAAATCTCACCAAACACTGTAAAAAATCAGGTTTCCAACGCATTAGAGAAGATGAGAAAGAGTCTCAAAAACCACCTGCCATTATTTATTTTCTTAATTGGATAAAGATTTTCATATTTTGCTTAGTACTTTTTCTAAAGCTATTCGACATATAGTAGTTAACAAGTAAAAAGCATGCATAAAACCATTGAAAAATATTTTTCAGGATCACTATCTGAACAAGAAAAAGATACCTTGTTCAAAGAAATGGATACAGACAATGAACTAAGAATGTATTTTGTCGAAATGCAAAATAATTATTCTTTAGCTCAAATGCTGAATGAAGACTATGATAGTGAATATGCTCAAAAACGCTTGTTGCAATTTAAGAAAAACAATAGAAGAAAAACTTTACGCAGAAGAGTCTTAACTATATCCAAATACGCAGCTATATTGCTAATAGCAGTAGGCATATTCTCCATATTCAAATTTGGTAATACATCAGAAACTATTCAAAAAGCTGAATACATAGAGTATAATGCTCCTTTAGGTTTACGGAAATCAATTACACTTTCAGATGGAACAAAAGTTTGTCTAGCCCCATCGTCAAAGATCAAAGTACCAACTCAATTTGCTAAAGATCTAAGAGAGGTTATGCTTGATGGAGAGGCACTTTTCGATGTCAGAAAAGATAAAAGTCGTCCATTCATCGTAAAAACAGAACGATACGACATTAAAGTATTGGGCACTATCTTCATGGTCAACTCATATTCTAAAACATCTGCATTTAAAACATCTCTATTAGAAGGTTCTGTACACGTTTATAACAACTCTGAGAATATCTTACTAAAACCCGGAGAATCGGCCCTATTTGATAATAACAAACTGATAACAGGGAAAAATAATGACCGTGAATTTTATTATTTACAAAGTGGAGTATATCAATTTAATAATAAAACACTGTCTGAAATAGCAGACTTATTAGGTAAATGGTACAATGTAAACATAAAAGTATCGAATCCTCAATTATCAAAAAAACGACTGAGTGGTAAATTTAGAGAAAGTGATAATATAGACTCTATACTAAATGCAATGCAGGCCATTCATCCATTTACATACAAAAAGAAGGCAAATGATGAAATAGAAATTTATTAAACTTGATAGCTGTCTATATACCAACCATGAAAATACGAGATTCTTAAAATATAGAGTAATAAAAGAAGTCGGAGTGTGCGCGAACACACTCCGACTATAGGCGAAATACCATTCACTATAACCAATAAATTTTAATCAATAGTATAAACACCTAATTGCAATGCAAAATTATGAAAAATAAACCTTTGCACCTTTATCTAATATTTAAAAATATAGAATTAAGGCATATTATGAAATTGACCGTTTTTTTACCACTATTGCTCTCTGCTCATCTTTGTGCTGCTGCGGGATATTCCCAGACAACAAAAGTCAAAATAAAGAGCAAAGAAGCGGCTTCGTTGGGGAGTTTAATTCAAGCCATTGAAGACCAGACCGAGTATCTATTTATATACAATGAGAAAGAAGTAGATACTAATCAAAAAGTAAGTGTATCATCTCAAGAGATGTCAGTAAAAGACGTACTGAACGAATCTTTAGACAGAATAAATCTAACTTACGAATTATCCGGCAACTATATTTCTCTAAAAAAGGAGAAAGAAAACAGAACGTCACAAACTGAAGTGCAGATTGCACAACAGAACAAGACACCTATCAAAGGTAGAATCTTGGACGTTCAGGGTGAACCTCTAATCGGAGTAACCGTTTTGGTGAAGGGAACAACCGTTGGAACTATAACAGATCCGGACGGAAACTTCTCGATAGAAGCCTCAGCAGGAAAAGTTCTGGATATTAGTTATGTCGGTTACAAACCAATATCCATTACCGTTGAAGCCTCCAAGACCAATTATGACATTACAATGGAAGAAAACAGCGAAGTGCTGGAAGAAGTGGTGGTTGTAGGTTATGGTATTCAGAAAAAAGATGACATCACCGGAGCAATGGTTAATGTCAATTCAAAGACTATCCATTCCACACCTGTGGCAAGTGTATCAGCAGCTCTACAAGGACTTGCAGCGGGAGTCGATATTCAAATGGCAGGAGGTAGCACTCACCCGGGAGCAACACCTCAGATACGTATCAGGGGCGAAAGGTCTATCAATGGTACTAACGAAGCATTGATCGTACTCGATGGTATCCCATTTAGTGGCAATCTCAACGATATCAGCAATGACGATATAGAAAGTCTTAGCGTTTTAAAAGATGCATCAGCAACAGCCATCTATGGATCACGCGGAGCTAACGGTGTTATCCTTATAACTACTAAAAAAGGAGCTGAAGGCAGAACCAAAGTTTCATATAGTGGATATTATGGAATTGTGAAGGCTATCAAAAAGTTTGACATGATGAATTCGTCCGAATATATAAGACTCAAACAATGGGCATATTATAACGCAAACAGTAACAAATACAGCGGACCGGACGATCCGGAAATAATGCAACTCAACAGAGTATTCAAAGACCAAACAGAAATGGACGGATACTATGCCGGCAATGATACAGATTGGCAAGATCTTATCTACGAAGACGGTATGACTACAAACCATCAATTAGCTTTGAGCGGAGGTAGCGAAAAGACTACATACAATGCTTCTCTCGGATACTACAAAGGTGAAAATACGTATGCAGCTCACTCTTTTGAACGTATGACAGCAAAAATATCGGTCGACAGCAAGCTTAATGACCATATTAAGTTTGGTCTTTCGTCCATGAATAGTTACATCACAAACAAGGGAGAAAATAACAACCCGATGGATCAGGCATTCAGAGCATCTCCGTTTGCAACTCCATACGATAAAGACGGTAACCTGACAAAAGAAATTCCCGGAAGTGGAGGACAAGTATGGAATCCTGTATTGGATATCCAAAAAGATGCAATCGTAGATAGAAGACGCGCATTATCTACATTTAATGTCGGTTATCTTGATATTACACTCCCTTTTGGATTTTCATACAAACTCAATGGAGGTTTACAACTCAAATACGAAACACTAGGACAATATGAAGAAAGTCTGACTACGAGAAGAAAAGGAGCTGAAAACAAATCCTATTCCGACAATTATCTGAGAGTAGAATACACGCTGGAAAACATTCTGAACTGGAATAAAACTATCAATAAAGATCACAACTTCTTTATTACAGCAATGCAAAGTATACAAGAAAGCCAACGTGACGGTACTAGTATAACAGCTTATAACTACTATGATGATAATATCCAATATTACAACCCATCGCCGGAATATGCAGCGGGAGCAATAACAGGAGACGGAAATTTTCAAAAATGGAGAATTGCCTCATTTATGGGTCGATTAAATTATAATCTGAAAGAAAAGTACCTATTGACTGCAACTATCCGTTCCGATGGATCTTCTCGCTTAGGAAAAGGCAACAAATGGCATTCATTCCCATCTGTAGCTTTGGGATGGAATATCATGCGAGAAAATTTTATGGCAAAACAAGATATTTTCTCGGCTCTTAAATTCAGAGCAAGTTGGGGTAATGTAGGAAGTACCGCTATCGACCCATATCAAACGATGCTTGTATTGAAAGCCAATAAATATATGTTAGGATCGTCAGGCGTTATTGGAGTTAAACCATTTTCAGTACCCGATTCATCTTTAGGATGGGAAAATACTGAAACGATAAATATAGGAGTTGATTTTGGTTTTCTGTCCAACCGGATTAATGGTACACTAGAAGTATATCAACAAAATACTAAAGACCTTCTTCTAGGAGTAACTCTACCTGTTACATCAGGATATACAGAAAAATATCTGACAAATATTGGTGCTACTCGCAACAGAGGGATTGAGTTTAATGTATCTACAATAAATCTAGATGGTGACGGAAAAGATAAATTATCATGGAATACAGACTTCAATATTTTTGCCAACAGAAATAAAATTAAAGATTTAGGTGACGGGGTATTGAAAGATGAAAGTAATAATCTTTATCTTGGACAAGACCGATGGGCAATACTATCACTAGAAGCCGATGGTTTATGGCAAGATACACCGGAAGATAGAGCACTTGCTGAGCAATTTGGATATGCTACATCTGGTCCGGGATCAATAATAGGTACAGTAAAGATCAAAAATCATCATATCGACTACGAAGCTGATGGTGTAACACCTAAAGCTCGTCAATCAATAAATGATGACGACCGTGTATTCATAGGCAGACGCGCTCCAAACTTCGAAGGAGGTATAACTAACCGTTTCGGATATAAAGGATTCGACCTCTCATTCCTATTCTCATTCCGTTCGGGAGGCACACTTACATCATCCATGCACAATGGTTGGATGAATAATCTTGAGGGCAAATACAACAATCTTAATGTAGATTATTGGACTCCTGACAATACCTCAGCCAGATGGCCAAAACCATCGGAAGGAGGCGTTAATTACAGGACATTATTAGCTCGTTACGATGCTTCATATATTAAATTGAGAAATATATCGTTAGGATATACATTACCAAAAAGTCTATTGAAGCAATGTGGCATAGAGTCTGCCAGAGTTTATACTACTGCATACAATATCTATACATGGTTTGACAGCCAATATAAAAAAGATGGAGGTATAGACCCTGAAACAACCAGTACAGTAGACATATCCACTCCAGCGACTCGAACATTTATTTTCGGAATTAACTTATCATTTTAATACCTAATTTTAATTATGAAAAAAGTTATATATATATTATTCGTACCAATTCTGTTACTTTGTTTCACATCATGCAACGATTGGTTAGAAGAAGAAAATCACTCAAAGACAACGCAGGATTTTCTCAAAACGCCTAAAGGATTCAAGATGGGACTTAACTCTGCCTATTCAGTTTTAGGGCAAATGTATGGCGACGAAGGTGGAGTTCACGGGCTATTAAATCCTGGTACAGATGAATTTAAAAGCAGTACTACCGAAAACCGTACAACTACATTGGCAAACTATGACCCAAGTAGATATACGGCAGAAAACGAACTTCTGTCTAACTTGTGGGCTAATGCCTATCCTAACATAAACACATTGAACTTTCTGATCGACAATGTGGAAGGAATAGAAATAGGTAATGAACTGACGTTAGCACAACGGACTCAATATTTGGGAGAAGCCAAATTTTTGAGAGCATTTTTATATTTCAGTTTAGTACAACAGTTCGGAGATGTCACCCTAAACTCTACATTTATGTCAGAGCCTGCCAGAAATGCGGTTCGCAACGACATGCTTGAAGTATATGATCTTATTATAAAAGATTTGATCGATGCATCAACAGAGTGCCTGCCTAGTCCTCAACAAAACAAATTAGAGTCGGGACGTGCATCCGGTGCTACTGCAAAGCATCTATTAGCTCGCGTATATCTAACCTTAGGTTGGGTTTATAACAAAGATGCAGCTAAATATCCGGACAATAGCCATAACAAATACTACAATCCGGCAAAAGCTAAAGAGTATTTCCAAAAAGCTTATGACACAGCCTCTTCTTTGATAGCAGAATCCTCATCATTAGGCTTGTCTTTGATGCCAAACTTTACTGATGTGTTTGACGAAGCAAATGACGCTCCTTCGGGCAAAAACAAAGAAGAACTTCTTGTAGCCCGTCAAGATTGGGATATGGACAATAATTATGGACGCCGTACTTCATTAAATCATTACTTTGTAAACGGATATGAAGCATATTTGGGACAAAGAAACATCAATGACGGACGCTGCTACTCTTGGTTCAATCCGACTAAATACACATATGATGTGTTCAACAATAGAGATAAAGACACTAGATATGATGCAACATTCCAAAAAGTGTGGTATGCTACCAAAACTCAAACAGGAGGAACTGTATCATACAATATAAATGGAACAAAAGAATCATTCAAGTGGCAATATACTGTTGTTGGAGATACCGCAATTTATTACCCCGGATATAATATGTCTGCCAACGAAATCAATCGTCTGACACAAAACAGAGAGGGAAATAAATACATAATCTTCACACCTGAGGCTTATGACGGATACAAAATATTCCCTACAATGACTAAATTCTTGGATAGAAGTCGTGCTCAGTACAACGATGACTCTGACAGGTCTTACATCATCTTCCGTCTATCAGAAACGTATCTTTTAGCTTCAGAAGCTGCATATATGTTGGGAGACAATGCAAATGCTGCAAAATATATCAATGTAATCAGAGAAAGAGCCAGAAACAAAGAAACTACCGCAGCTAATGCGTTAGATGTCGCAGCAGGAGATATAACTCTAAACTTTATACTTGAAGAAAGAACAAGAGAATTGCTTGGAGAACATTGTCGTTGGGCAGACCTTGCTCGTACAGGAACATTGCTTACAAGAGTTCGTAAATATGACGATGGCGTAGCTAAATCAAATATTGTAAGCAAAGATCAGCTCCGCCCAATTCCACAAAGTCAAATAAACAGAGTAACATCAGGAGAAAGATATCCTCAAAACGAGGGATGGTAAACTATTCATTTAAGATATAGGACTTAGTGAATAGATTGTTTGGTTTTCAAATCATTATGGTCTCCTGCTTCAGGGCAGGACTCCATAATGTAATATGTTTCACTTATATATAAATATTATTTAATGAGAAAAAGAGCAATAACGATAGTTTCGATATTCTTTGTGTTAATAACCCTATGCAATAACTATACGCATGCTGAAAGTGGTTATGACCTATGGTTAAGATACAACAGGATTACAGATAATTCTATTTTTAAAGACTATACTGAAAAAAACAAAGCTGTGAGCTTCCCTACCTCTTCCGATCGGTTAGAAGCAGCAAAACAAGAACTCCAACGCGGTCTGAATGGGCTATTGGGGTTAGATATAAAAGAAATAACAACCTTAGAAAACAACAGTCTGGTTGTAGGTACACCAACTTCCTCGTCCATCATAGCAAACCTACCTTTCGTTAATGAAATAAAAGGTCTTGATGATGAAGGATACATTATCCGTTCGTGCAAAATAGACGGAAAAAGCACAATAGTAGTAGCAGCAAAACAAGATATCGGCATTGTATATGGAATATTCAATTATCTGAAATTGATGCAAACACACCAGTCTTTAAAAGATCTGGCAATCAAAGAAGAACCTAAATTACAATATCGAGTATTAGACCATTGGGACAACCTGAATGGTACCATAGAGCGCGGTTATGCAGGCTACACCCTTTGGGATTGGGCACGTTTACCTCGATACAAAGATCCTCGATATATAGACTATGCCAGAACCAATGCCTCCATTGGTATCAACGGAGCAGTGTTGAACAATGTAAATGCAAATGCAAAAAGCCTGCGCACCGAATGGCTAGTCAGAGCAGCCGGCCTTGCAGATGCTTTCAGACCATATGGAATACGTGTCTATCTGACAGCCCGATTCAGTGCCCCTAAAGAAATAGGCGGATTGGATACAGCAGACCCTGCAGATCCGAGAGTCCGTCAATGGTGGAAAGACAAAGTAGCTGAAATATATTCCATCATCCCCGACTTTGGAGGATTTCTTGTAAAAGCTAACTCTGAAGGACAACCCGGGCCTCAAGACTACGGACGTACACATGCAGATGGAGCCAATATGATGGCCGAAGCATTAGAGCCATATGGAGGTATTGTTTTCTGGCGCGCATTTGTTTATCATAACGAAAGACATATCGACCGCGTAACAAACGGATATAATGAATTTAAACCTCTTGATGGAGACTTTAATAAAAATGTTTTTGTTCAGCCAAAGAACGGACCGATAGATTTTCAACCTCGCGAACCGTTCCATCCTTTATTTGGAGCAATGCCTAAAACAGCACTAGCTTTAGAGTTTCAAATTACACAAGAAAATCTTGGACATTCGGGACATTTAGTGTATCTTGGAGCATTGTTTGAAGAAACACTTCAATCCGATACTTATGCCAATGGTAAAGGATCTACAGTATCTAAAGTTCTTCAAAACTATAAGAAAACACATGGCATCTCGGGTATAGCAGGTGTACCGAACATTGGCACTGACATGAATTGGACAGGGCATTTATTCGGACAAGCCAATTGGCATGCCTTTGGACGCTTAGCTTGGAATCCGGATCTAACATCAAAAGAGATGTCGGAGGAATGGATCAGAATGACTTTTTCTAACGAAAAAGATGTTATAAAAACTGTCCAAGATATAATGCTGCTATCACGCGAAGCTGTGGTAAACTATGAAATGCCATTAGGATTAAATCATATTATGAATTACGACACGCACAATGGTCCTGAGCCTTGGCATGATGATCCGGTATGGACTGCCTTCGATTATCACAAGATAACGAAAGACAGTATAGGCGTGGACAGAACAAAATCCGGAAGTAATGCAGTCGGACAATATCACGAGCCTCTTAGCAGCCAGTTCAATGATTTGAAAACATGCCCTGAAAAGTTTCTATTATGGTTTCATCGTCTGCCTTGGGATTATAAATTATCTTCAGGAAAAACTTTATGGAATGGTATCGTAGATCATTATTATCAAGGAGTAAACGAAGTTCGTCAGATGGAATCGATGTGGAACAGTCTGGAAGGCAAAATAGATAAAGATCGCTTTGAACACACAAAATCATTGTTGAAACTTCAGGAAGGTGAAGCGATGTGGTGGAGAGACGGCTGTCTGTTATTTTTCCAAAAATATTCTAACCTTCCTATTCCGAGCGAATACGAACAACCGGAACATTCTTTGGAATATTATCAGAAAATCCCATTTCCTTACGATTGGAATAAGACTAAATTCTTTAAACAATAAGATATATGTATATAAGGACTAAATTCTTTTTGCTGATAACATTTCTTGTATTAATCTCTTCCTCAGCAAGTGCCCAAATAAAGGTGGCTTGTGTAGGCAATAGTATCACCGAAAACTGGGCTTTAGCACCCGAAGACAAGTATCCGGCAATTTTACAATCATTGCTCGGAAATGATTACGAAGTGCGTAATTATGGCCTGGGAGGCAGAACCCTATTAAAAAAAGGAGATCGCCCATACTGGAATGAAGAAAAATACAAAGAAGTCCTAAATTGGAATCCCGACATTGTTATTATCAAACTGGGAACAAACGACGGAAAGCCGCAAAACTGGAAGTTTAAAGCTGATTTTGAAAGTAACTATCTCGAATTTGTAAATTCATTCAAGTCACTTCAAAGTAAGCCTGAAATCTTCGTTTGCTATCCGATAGTTACATTTCCGGATAATTCATTGCCTGTACCGGACAGTCTGATCACACAGCAAATGATTCCTATCATTAATGCTGTTGCAAAAAAGACAAAGTCTGCCATCATTGATCTGCACACACCATTCGAAGGCAGAGAAGACTTGGTATATGATAAGATACATCCCAATGTGAAAGGGACAACGATTATGGCGCGTATTATAGCCAAAAGAATCTGTCCAAAAAAGAATTTCCCAAAACCGGCTATCGGAAAGAAGGTTGACATAGTATTTATAGGCAACAGCATAACAGAAGGTACTTACCTGAAATATCCGCCACCCACATTAACAGCCATGTATCTCGATAGCTTGGGTTACCAAGTCCGATACAGCAATTGTGGTATCAGCGGATTTACATCAGTAGATTTCCTGCCTACGGGAAAACCGTTTGCTAAAGCTATTGCTGCTGCCGATACGCTATATAAGGGAAGTGAAAAGCTAATATTTTCAATCAAGCTGGGAACAAATGATAGTGCTTGTAAAGGTCCGACAGGAGCACCAGTTTCGGCAGAAACATACAAGCAAAACATTCAGACTATTATAGATAGTTTGCATGCTCATTTCCCGAAAGCAGAAATCATCCTTCATCATCCGCTTTGGTATAGTCCAAATACGCACAACTCAGCTATATACTTGAAAGAAGGGTTAGACCGATTACAAACATATAGTCCGGAAATAAAGAAATTAGCTAAGGAAAATAAAGGATTTGTTATTGAAGGTGATAAAAAAGGATTTGACATCTTCCGTAAGAACTATATTAAGTTGCATACTCCGCAAGAGGGAAATTCAGGTACATTCTACCTGCACCCTAATGCAGAAGGGGCAAAAATATTAGCTGAGTTATGGGCTGAAAGTATTGACAAATACCTGCAATCGAAAAAAGAGTAAACGCAAAATATAAGTTAAGTGTATCTTGAGCTGTAAGAAAGTCCGACTATTCTTTTAGCTCAGGATACAACTAGCAAAAGAGAACATAGTAACCTGAAATATAAAAATATACATTTATGAGAAAAATCAAATTGATAGCACTTCTTTGCATAAGCACAATGCTTGCTTATGGGCAAAAGAAGGCTGAACTAACGTCCCCGAACGGGAACATAAAAGTGGAGCTGAGTATAGCTGATAAGATATACTATACAGTTTCGTCGGACAATCAAGTTTTGCTAAAAGACAACTCTCTTTTACTCAACCTCCGCAACGAAGTGCTTGGACAGAACCCTCAATTGGCGAAACAAAAAACGACAACGGCTAATGAAACTCTAACCCCTGTTATTCCATTAAAATACTCAACGGTTAAGAACGAATACAACCAATTGACTTTGACATTCAAAGGCAATTATTCAGTTGAGTTTCGAGCCTTTAACGATGGTATCGCATACCGCTTCGTAACAGACAAGAAAGGCGATGTTGAGGTTTTAGGAGAGGAGTTTTCTCTTAATTTCCCGACAGACTATTTATTGCATCAACAACAGACTGGAGGGTTTAAAACAGCTTATGAAGAACCATATAGCCATATAAACAGTTCGGAGTGGAAAGCCAGCGACAAAATGGCACTACTACCGTTGTTGATAGACACTAAGAAAGACTATAAAATCCTGATCTCAGAAACTGATGTATCCGACTATCCATGTATGTTTCTTAAAGGAAACGGTGCAAACGGAGTAACCTCTATATTTCCAAAACAACCGATAGAATTCGGAGAGGACGGAGACAGAAGCTTGAAATTACTCAAGGAGGCTGACTATATAGCTAAGACATCGGGCAAAAGAAACTTTCCTTGGAGATACTTTGTTATTGCAAAGGAAGATAAACAACTGGTAGAAAACACAATGTCGTTCCGTTTGGCTAACAAGAATGTTTTGGGAGATGTATCATGGATCAAACCGGGACAAGTGAGCTGGGAATGGTGGAACGATGCTTCCCCTTATGGTCCGGATGTAAACTTTGTTTCGGGATATAATCTCGATACATATAAATACTATATTGACTTTGCATCTAAATATGGCATCGAATATATCATCATGGATGAGGGATGGGCTAAGACAACTCGCGACCCATACACACCTAATCCAAAAGTAGACCTACATGAACTGATTCGTTACGGTAAAGAAAAGAACGTAGGCATTGTTTTGTGGCTGACATGGCTAACCGTAGAAAACAACATGGACTTGTTTAAGACATTTGCAGAATGGGGCGTGAAAGGTGTAAAAATCGACTTTATGGATCGCAGCGATCAATGGATGATGGACTATTATGAACGAGTAGCAAAAGAGGCTGCTAAATACAAGTTATTCGTAGACTACCATGGTTCGATAAGCCCTAAGGGACTGGAATATAAGTATCCAAATATCATATCTTACGAAGGTGTAAGAGGTATGGAACAAATGGGCGGATGTACTCCGGACAACAGTGTTTTCTTTCCTTTCATGCGCAATGCAGTAGGAGCGATGGATTATACTCCGGGTGCAATGATTAGTATGCAGCCAAATGTATATTGCGGCAACAGACCAAATTCGGCAAGTATCGGCACAAGAGCCTATCAGCTAGCTTTGTTCGTTATATTCGAAAGTGGATTGCAAATGCTAGCAGACAACCCGACAATGTATTATCGCAATGCAGACTGCACTGAGTTTATCACTCAAGTGCCTACTACATGGGACGACACCAAGGTATTGGAAGCCAAAGTCGGTGAATACGTAGTTGTAGCTAAGCGCAAAGGCGACAAATGGTATATAGGCGGAATGACCAATAATAAAGAAGAAGAAAGAGTATTTAACGTCAATCTTGATTTCTTAAATTCAGGCAAAACCTATAAAATGACATCGTTTGAAGATGGTATTAATGCCGGTCGTCAAGCTATGGATTACAGAAGAAAAGAATCTCAAACCAAACAAGGAGAAAGCATTCAGATCAAAATGTCCAGAAATGGAGGATTTGCTGCTGTGATAGAATAATCGGAAAAAGACTTCATCATAATAAAAGCTCGAAGAGGAAAATGTACGTAATACCTCTTCGGGCTTTTATCTTACATGAACATCTTATTTAGGACAATTATGTCTGCCAAAACTAGTCTTTTCTTAAAACAACTTTGGTGGATATTTTCCATCTTCAACTAATCCTTCTATGCGATGTACGACTTCGGGACGATCTTTGGCATAAGTAACCCCAAACCAAATGGAAGGCGTATTTATAAGTTTTACCTTTATTTCTTCTTTTTCTACTAAGTCGTTAATGACAGTAGGTATCAAGAATTCAGCTTTCAGATTATCCTTGTTTGCTTTCAGAAAGTCAACAAAGCAACCTTCAGATAGAGCGAAATAGTCGGGAGTGAAGCCCCACATATTCATCGAAACGGGCGTTGTATCTGTCAGTTTTATCCATGTTCCGTTTTCATCCTTATAGCAAGGCACTCCATCTATACGTTCGATCTGAGTACGTTCTACAACCTTTGTCAAATAGTTTTCACGATCTATCTCACATACGCCTCGTGCCACTGTTCCGCTATCGGACAATGTGTTACCTAACAAATAACCAACCATACAATATTCGCGTTCTTTACCTGACATGGTTTTCAACATACCGGCAAGTATCTGAAAACTTTCGCGCCCATAAAAGTCGTCAGCATTGATGATACCGAAAGGTTCCTTTATTACATCTTTTCCCATCAGCAAAGCATGATTTGTACCCCAAGGTTTTTCGCGTTCAGTATTTAGAGTAAAACCTTCGGGTAGATAATCCAATTCTTGGAATACGACCTCTACCGATATTTTATCTTGATATTTTGATATAATCTTTTCTCTGAATTCTTTTTCGAAGGAATGTCTGATCACAAATACGATCTTTCCAAAACCCGAGTGAATGGCATCATATACCGAATAGTCCATAATTGTTTCCCCTCCGGGACCCAATCCGTCAAGTTGTTTCAAACCACCGTAGCGGCTTCCCATCCCTGCTGCCAAAATAAATAAAGTAGGTTTCATATTTATATTTCTTTAATAATTAAACGTCATTGTTATCTCTCGTCTGCCACTTGATTTTAACTAAAAGGTTACAAAGTTGTACATATTTTACCTCTTTTTTAATATCATCCCTTATCCTCCTACCGCATCAATACAATAGGCTCAAGGTATAGATAAATAAATTTATTTTCTATCCTGCAACAAAACAATATGTCTTTTGATTGAGCATCATGATACACTGTGGTTCTTGGGCAATTTTCATAACATATAAGTCCTCCACAAAACTTTCTGTTCAGAAATCAATTAACAATATACTCATTTTTTTATCAAAAGCAATACCAATCAAACAACTGTAAAATTATAATTAATCAGATATTCAATCATAATCAAGTAAAAAACATGTCATAAAACATTTTTACCTACACAACCTATCCACAACCATTTAGACTATAACACATTACACAAATATATAAAAATAAAATTCAGAACCGCACATTGTTTAATTCATAAAAAAGATTACTTTTGTAAAATGTGTGCGCGCCCACACATTTTACTTTTATTTTACATATCTAAAAATGAAAACAGACAACACTAATATACGCATTGTAGATATAGCACGCCTAGCAGGAGTATCGACCGGCACGGTCGACCGTGTTCTGCATAAGCGAGGTCGGGTATCGGAAGAAAAACGAATAAAAGTAGAACAAGTACTCAAAGAGATCAATTACGAGCCAAATCTGGTTGCTCGTTTTTTAGCATCGAAGCGTAGTTACAAATTTGCAGTCATAGTACCTCTATACAATGAGGGCGATTATTGGGAATTGGTATGCGAGGGAATAAACAGAGCTAAAACCGAAATGAAGAAGTTCAATATAAGCCTCGAATACTTTCATTTCAATCAATACGACCGTGCTTCATTCATGGAAGCAATAGCCTCTTTTCAAGAAAAAGAATACGATGGCGTATTACTAGCCACTCTGTTTGGAGAACAGGTAATTGACTTGTCAAAGAAACTCGACGAAAAGGAAATTCCATACATATACATCGACTCAGACATTGCAGGACAAAACAATCTCGCATATTTCGGAAGCGACTCCTTTGGCAGCGGACATATAGCTGCCCGTCTTATGCTCAAAGAAATAGGTTTAGATGCCGATATATTTATTGCACATATAAGATTTAAACACAAGGAAATATCCGTACAAATGCAGACTCGTGAACGGGGCTTCGCAGATTGTCTACGACAAAGTAATTTCAACGGAAAAATACATCATATAGAAATAAATCCGGAAGATTATACACAATCAAAGGTACTGCTGGAACAAATCTTATCGAAATCAAAAAATCCGGTAGGAGGCATAGTATTCAACTCTCGAATTTATGAATTGGCAAATTTACTAAATGAAATCGAAGATTCTTTGTCTCAAAAAATACGCCTTATCGGGCACGATGCCATTGAGCGAAATGTAGCGGCATTGAAAAGCGACAAAATATCCTTTATCCTTTCGCAGCGACCCGAAATACAAGGTTATGATTCGATAAAGGCAATAGCAAACCATTTATTATTCAAAGAAATACCGCAGAAAACAAACTTCATGCCGATAGATATTTTGATAAAAGAAAACATTGACTATTACAATAATTATAAGTTATAAGAATGAAAAATAAATTATTCGATATCGCAGGAAAAGTAATTCTCATCACCGGAGGTTATGGTATATTAGGCTCTCAGATGGCAGAATACTTAGCTTCGGAAGGAGCTAAAATTGTGATTCTTGGTCGTTCGGCAGAAAAAGGAGAAGCTTTGGCAAAAAAAATCACATCGAAAGGAGGCGAAGCCGTCTTTTTAGTTTCCGATGTACTGAACGAAGCAAATCTGATACAAAACAGAGAGGATATACTCAACCGATATGGAAAAATTGATATTCTGATCAATGCAGCCGGAGGCAATATGCCCGGAGCGACAATACCACCGGACAAGACAATCTTTGATGTAAAAATAGATGCCTTTAAAGATGTAATAGAACTCAATCTCTTCGGCACTGTAACTCCCACCCTAGTTTTTGCTAAAGCAATGGTAGAGCAAGGAAAAGGCAATATAATAAATATCGCATCCATGTCCTCATTCCGACCCCTTAGCCGCGTTATGGGATATGGAGTAGCCAAAGCAGCCGTTGCCAATTTTACAGAATACATGGCAGGAGAGCTGGCTGCAAAATTTGGAGAAAATTTTCGGGTCAATGCACTTGCTCCCGGTTTCTTTATCACAGACCAAAATAGAGCATTGATGGTCAACCCCGACGGCTCATATACCGACCGGGCAAAAACAGTGTTGGCGCATACACCTGCCCAACGTTTTGGCAAATCGGAAGAATTGTTGGGAGCTATACACTATCTGTCGAGCGACGCATCCAGTTTTACGAATGGATCTATACTTGTTGTAGACGGTGGGTTCAATTCATTTTCAATTTAAAACAAATAAAAAAATATACGTATGATACTTAGCGAACAAACATGGCGTTGGTATGGACCTAACGATCCGGTATCATTAGCAGACATCAGGCAAGCCGGAGCAACCGGTATTGTATCGGCTCTACATCACATAAGAAACGGTGAAGTATGGACAGTAGAAGAGATACAAAAGCGAATTGATATAATAGAAAGTGCCGGACTCAAATGGTCGGTAGTAGAAAGTATTCCCGTACACGAATTTATAAAAACGCAAGAAGGCGAATACAACAAATATATAGAAAATTATAAAACAAGCATCCGAAATCTGGCTCAATGCGGCATCAAAATCGTCACTTACAATTTTATGCCTGTATTGGACTGGACTCGTACCGATCTGGCTTATACAATGCCCGACGGATCAAAAGCCTTGAGATTTGAACGAGCAGCATTTATGGCATTTGACCTCTTTATTCTGAAACGTCCCGGAGCAGAAAAGGAATATATTGACGAAGATATAGAAAAAGCAAAACAACGATACGAAAAAATGTCGCAAGGAGATAAAGATCTTCTTGTAAAAAATATGATCGCCGGATTGCCGGGGGCAGAAGAAAGCTTTACTCTTGAAGAATTTCAGAAGCAACTCGACAGATATGACCACATTGATGCAGATACTTTAAGAAAAAATTTGATCTATTTCATCAGCGAAATAGCTCCCGTAGCTGATGAAGTCGGTGTAAAATTGGCTATACACCCCGACGATCCGCCATTTTCGATATTGGGTTTGCCACGCATACTAAGCACCGAAGAAGACTTTAACAAATTGGTGCAAGCCGTTCCAAATTTATCAAACGGACTTTGTTTCTGTACCGGATCATTTGGTGTGCGCGCAAACAACCATCTTCCGGAGATGATGAAACGGTTGGGAGACCGCATAAACTTTGTTCATCTTCGCTCCACACAACGCGATGAAGAAGGCAATTTTTATGAAGCAAATCATTTGGAAGGAGACGTTGATATGTATGAAGTAATGAAAGTCTATCTGGAGATTCAACAGAAAAGAAATATATCCATTCCTTTTCGTCCCGATCACGGACATCAGATGATAGATGATCTTAACAAAAAAACAAACCCCGGCTATTCATGTATAGGACGTTTGAGAGGGTTAGCTGAATTAAGAGGGTTAGAATTAGGAATCGTTAAAACATTATACAAATAAAACACAATACCATGAAACAGTTTTTAGATGATAATTTTGTTTTGCAGAACGAAACTGCTCAATATCTGTATCACCAGCATGCAAAGCATTTACCAATCATAGACTATCACTGCCATTTGAATCCTAAAGAGATAGCCGACGATTACCAGTTTGACAATCTTGGAGAAATCTGGCTTGGAGGCGATCATTACAAATGGAGAGCTATGAGGACAAATGGTATTGACGAAAAATACATCACCGGAAAAGAAACGAGCGATTGGGAAAAATTTGAGAAATGGGCAGAAACTGTTCCGTATACAATGCGCAATCCGTTGTATCATTGGACGCATCTGGAATTAAAAACAGCTTTTGGAGTCTCTACTCTTTTGAACCCAAAGACTGCAAAACAGATTTTTGACGAATGTACAGAAAAACTCAGAACTCCGGCTTATAGTGCCCGCAATCTGATGAAACACTACAATGTAGAAACAGTATGTACAACCGACGACCCTATCGACTCTTTACAATATCACATTTTCTTGAAAAATGAAGGATTTGAAATAAAGGTACTTCCTACATGGCGACCGGATAAGGCTATGGCTGTGGAGAATGCGCAAGCATACAAAAGCTATGTGGAAAAACTTTCGGAAGTATCCAGCATATCAATAACCAATTTTACAGACCTCATTGCCGCTTTGCGTAAACGCCACGATTTCTTTGCAAGCGTAGGCTGTAGACTTTCCGATCACGGCATGGAAGAATTTTATGCGGAAGATTATACACAAGCCGATATAGACAACATCTTTAACAAAGTGTATGGAGGAACCGAATTGTCGAGAGACGAGATCGTTAAATTCAAATCAGCTATGCTCGTAGAAGGAGCTATCATGGATTGGGAAAAAGGCTGGACTCAACAATTCCACTATGGTGTGATCAGAAATAACAACACACGCTTATTCAAAAAATTGGGAGTAGACACCGGATTCGATTCCATCGGAGACTTTACTGTTGCCAAATCCATGTCGAAATTCTTAAATAGATTAGATACGGACAATCGCCTGACTAAAACGATCATATACAATCTCAATCCTCGCGACAACGATCTGTTAGCCACTATGATCGGAAACTTCCAAGACGGTTCGGTTGCAGGAAAAATCCAATTCGGATCAGGATGGTGGTTCTTAGATCAGAAAAGTGGAATGGAAGCACAGATTAACTCTTTGTCTAATATGGGATTGCTGAGCCGATTTGTAGGAATGTTGACCGACTCTCGCAGCTTTTTATCTTATCCTCGTCACGAATATTTTCGCCGCATATTATGCAATATTATAGGAACAGATGTAGAAGAAGGATTATTACCGGCATCCGAGTTACCCTTCTTAGGACAAATCGTTGAAAACGTAAGCTATTATAATGCAAAACAGTTTTTCAATTTTTAAGTCTGAAATTACAAGATAAAATAAGATCTAAATAATAAGTAACATTTTAGTAAGTGCCCAATCAGAAGCTGATACATCTGAATGGAAAAATACAATTAATTTTTCCATTCAGTATCAGAGCCTTATTTTTAATTTATATTAAAATAACCATACAATGAAAAAAGTAGTAACATTCGGAGAAATCATGCTAAGACTGGCAACACCCGGATATCAACGATTTATACAATCAAATAATCTAAATGCAACATTCGGAGGAGGGGAAGCCAATGTAGCTGTATCCTTATCTAACTACGGAATTGCAACCGAATTTGTAACACGCTTGCCCAAGAATGACATTGCAGAATGGTGTATCTCAGACCTCCGAAAATATAATGTAGGCGTAAATAACATTATAAGAGGTGGCGAACGTGTGGGCATCTACTTCTTAGAAACAGGAGCAGTATCCCGCGCCTCAAAAGTAGTGTACGACAGAGCCAATTCTGCCATAGCCGATATCGAGCCGGGAATGATAGATTGGAAAGAGATATTCAAAGATGCACAGTGGTTTCATTGGACGGGTATCACCCCTGCCCTATCCCAGGGAGCAGCAGACGCATGTCTCGAAGCCATAAAAGTAGCAAACGAAATGGGGGTAACAGTATCTACGGACCTCAACTATCGAAAGAATCTTTGGAAGTATGGAAAAACGGCTAACGAGATTATGCCCGCATTAGTAGAAGGCTGCGACATTATATTAGGAAATGAAGAAGATGCCGAAAAAGTATTCGGGATAAAACCCGAAGGTTTTGATGTAGCCCATACAAAGGGAGAAGTAGATGCTGCCGAATTTGAATCGGTGTGCACTCAATTAAAGAAGCGTTTCCCTAGGGCGAAGAAAGTGATTATTACCCTACGTGGATCTATCAATGCCAATCATAATACATGGAGAGGGGTGCTACACTCAGACAAATTGTATCAATCGAAACGTTACGACATCACTCACATTGTAGACAGAGTGGGCGGAGGCGATTCATTTATGGGCGGACTTATTTACGGATTAATCTCATATCCGACCGACGATCAGAAAGCTCTCGAATTTGCGGTAGCAGCTTCGTGTCTTAAACATACCATTTACGGAGACTTCAATCTGGTTACAGTACCCGAAGTAGAGAATCTGATGAAAGGTGATGGTTCGGGCAGAGTATCCAGATAATAAGATTTAGAAAAACATAAAAACAAAAAAATATATGGCACGATTTTCAAGAATAAAAGCATGTCAGGTGATGACAGAAACCGGAATAGTCCCCGTTTTTTATCATAGCGACCTTGAAACATCAAAACAAGTCCTGAAAGCTTGTTATGCAGGAGGTATACGAGCATTCGAATTTACAAACAGAGGAGACTTTGCGCATGAAATATTCGGAGAACTAAATAAATGGGCTGCAAAAGAATGTCCTGATATGATATTAGGCATAGGGTCTGTAGTTGATGCGGGCACAGCATCATTATTTTTGCAACTGGGTGCTAACTTTGTAGTAGGACCTTTACTCAACCCCGACATATTTAAAGTATGCAACAGACGCCAAGTAGCATATATTCCCGGATGCGGATCGGTTTCGGAAATCGGATATGCACAAGAATTGGGTGCAGAGGTAGTAAAAGTTTTTCCGGCAGGAAATGTGGGAGGTTCTTCCTTTGTGAAAAATGTAAAAGCACCTATGCCTTGGTCTAACATTATGGTTACGGGTGGAGTAGAACCAACGGAGGAAAACCTTACTAAATGGATAGCAGCCGGAGTGGCTTGCGTGGGTATGGGGTCGAATCTTTTCCCTAAGGAGATTATTGCAGCAAAAGATTGGGAGAGCATTACACAGTTGTGCAAAACGTCTTTAGACATCATATCGAAAGCCCGAAATAAATAACCATACCCTTAATAAATACCATGAACACATTAAATAAGCTAAATGAACATATGACAAAGTATAGATGGACGATATGTTCGTTGCTATTCTTTGCCACAACGATCAACTATCTAGACCGTCAGGTATTGTCTCTTTTGCAACCAATGCTCGAAGAGCAATTTCATTGGACAGATAGCGATTATGGAACTATCACATCTGTTTTCTCGTTAGGGTATGCCATCTGTATGCTGTTTGCCGGTCGTTTTATAGACAAACTGGGAACAAAAAAAGGGTATGCAATAGCCATTGCCATATGGTCTGCCGCAGCGTGTGTACATGCTTTGTGCGGTATTCTTACCGAACGTATAACCGGACTTCCTGATGCCGAAGCTTTGCGGAATGCAACCGGACCGGTTGTAGGTACAATTGCTACTGCGAGTATCATCGCCTTTGTTGGTGCAAGATTGCTATTAGCATTGGGTGAAGCAGGTAATTTTCCGGCAGCAATAAAGGCAACCGCAGAATATTTTCCGAAGCGAGACAGAGCTTTTGCAACCGGAATTTTCAATTCGGGCGCAAACGTCGGAGCTATACTGGCTCCTCTTACTGTTCCATTTATGGCAGACGCATGGGGTTGGGAAATGGCTTTTATCGTAGTCGGAGCTTCAGGTTTTATATGGCTTATCTTTTGGCTGTTACTGTATAGAGATCCTCATAACAATCCTAAGATGAATGATGCTGAACGCGCATATATTAATCAGGATTACGAAGAAAAAGAAAATAATACTGAGCCGGAGGTTGCAGAAGCTAAAGTACCATTTATGCAATGTCTGAAATATAAACAGACTTGGGCTTTTGTGGTAGGAAAGTTTATGACCGACGGGGTATGGTGGTTTTTCTTATTTTGGACTCCGGCCTATCTGAAGGCGGAATATGGAATGGGGGCAACGGATATAGCTATCCCGATAGGTGTATTGTACACAATAACGGTGTTCGGATCGGTGTTTGGCGGTAAGTTTCCGACCTTTTTCATAAACAAAGGGTTAGATCCGTATGCCGGACGAATGAAAGCCATGCTTATCATAGCATTATTCCCTCTACTTATCTTATTGGCACAGCCATTAGGACACATCGAGGCTCTAGGCAATTATGGATATTGGATTCCTATTCTAGTTATCGGTATCGGCGCTGCTGCTCATCAGGCATGGTCGGCAAATATATTTTCGACGGTAGGAGATATGTTTCCTAAAAAAGCAATTGCCACAATCACCGGCATCGGAGGTATGGCAGGTGGCGTAGGATCATTCTTTATACAAAAAGGTAGTGGTATGTTGTTCGATTATAGTTTGGTGGAATGGGGTAGCAAAACGCAGGGATACACTATTGTTTTTTCGTTCTGTGCTGTGGCTTACCTCGTAGGATGGGTAATAATGAAAATACTTGTACCTAAGTTTAAACCAATTACTGATTTATAATAGTTAATTTGAGTTAGTGCTTGCCGGATCATTTGATCTGAAAGCGAAAAGCAGAAGCGTCTTTCAGTGTCCGCTTCTGCTTTTTATTTATTTAAAAGATTTCAAAATGGTTTATCAAAAATAGCTTTTCCGGCCTCATATCCCTGATTATATAAATCGGTAAGCTTATCTACATTCTTTTCTATCCGGTCTACCGTAATAGGCTTTTGGGGACGAATTACAAATATATCTCCCCTAGCTTCCAATTCATCCACCAAGTCTAGTTGCATATTATATAAGCTATTCCGATTACCTAATGCTTCACGCATTGCAGGATATTTTTTATATATGAAGGATGGAATTTTAATATCTTTGCTTGCTTTTCGATAGCCTTTATTACGGGTAAGAACGACCACATTCTTTTTATAACCCTGACCAATAGAACGCTGAACGGGGATAGAGTCGCAGATACCTCCATCCAGCATGGGCGTATCATCTACATAAGCCACAGGACAGAGAATAGGTAAGCTGCTGGAGGCTTTTGCAATATCAATTACACGAGATCTGTCTTTTTTCTCTTCATAATATGCTGCTTGCCCATTCAGGCAGTTGGAGGTTACCATTTCAAAACGTGTTGGTGATGCGAAATAAGTATCATAGTCATAAGGAATAATACTATCCGGAAATTCGTGAAACAACAAATCAAAATCCATTATATTTCGCTTCTTTACATAATGCTTTAGTCCGATATATCTGTACTTAGCCAAAAGATCAATATTACTGTATTTTGCTCGTCCTCTTTGTTTCGAGATAAAAGAAAGTCCGTTGCAGGCTCCGGCTGAAACGCCGATGGCATAAGGAAAGGTGATCTGATGATCCATAAAAAAATCGAGAACGCCACAGGTAAAAACACCACGCATACCTCCTCCTTCGAGTACCAGTCCAATATTTGTAGTTTCTATCATTCGTCTTAAAATCTGATATTGAGTTTTTAAAGTTATACAAATTTTGAGACACAGCACAATAAAAGTTTGACAGCAAAAAAAGAAAAGCCCCTTGCCTATTCACATAGACTGCGGGGCTTCTAAAAAAAAGAGTGTTTGTTGTTATCTCTGAGTAATAAGATTATTCATGTCATTATTGATTTCGAATTGTTTCAGTGCCAGAAACTTTCCGTTTGCATCATATATATGTAATAATTGTTCCGATCGATTAGACCAAGTATTAAGCTTATCTTCCCATCTGGTAAAAGTGAGATTGATAACTTTGCCCTCTCTATTACATTCGTACTCATACTTTTGAAAAGCTATCCAGCCAAAATCTGGTTTCCATTTATATACAACTCTACTTTCCATTACACCTTCGTTATTGTAATGATAAATTACCCTTTCTAAAGGTTGAGAAGTTTTCTCATTCAACAAAACAGATTCGCGAATCAATCCCCGATCAGAAACTACGTCATTACTATAAACTATGCCTTTGGGGTTACCTGCATATATATTGCCAATTGATAAAAGAATTGTTATTATTGAGGTTAATAGTATTGCTTTCATGATTATGCTATTTAATAATTTATTATTCAATATTCCTATCCCTATTTTAGAAGCGCTTTCTATAAATATGACGAGTATCAATAATGAATAGTTACATATTTTTATTAAATAAAAAACATGTAAAATATAACAAACTGAAAACAAACATCTTAGATAAAATAAAAAAAGTCTTCGGATATAATATCCGAAGACTCTCTATACATATACTAATACTAACTAATCCGATTAATAAGCTCTGGCAAAAACAACTCGTTGTGCAGAAGGCTTACCGGTCACCATACATTTGCCCGGAGTCTTATCTCCTTCAAGAGGTATGCAGCGAATAGTAGCTTTAGTTTCAGCCTTAATTTTTTCTTCTGTCTCTGCTGTACCATCCCAATGTGCCATAATGAAAACACCTTCTTCTATTTTTTCCTTAAATTCTTCATAAGAATCTACTGTTATAGTTTTCTCTGTTCTGCCATCAAAAGCTTTCTTATAGATATTTTGTTGAATGTCATCCAATAAATTTTTGATGTACATATCCAGACCTTCGCACGAAACAGTTTCTTTAGTTAAAGTATCCCGACGCGCAACTTCTACGGTATTGCTTTCCAAATCACGCGCACCCATAGCCAAACGAACAGGAACTCCTTTAAGCTCATATTCAGCAAATTTCCATCCCGGTTTTTTATTGTCTGCATTATCATATTTAACACTGATACCTAATGCCTTCAACGATTTTACAATGCCATCTACCTTTTCATTCACTAAAGCCAATTGTTCTTCTCCTTTATAGATAGGTACAATTACAACTTGGAATGGAGCTAATTTAGGAGGCAACACCAATCCATTATCATCGGAATGTGCCATGATAAGTGCTCCTATCAAACGTGTAGAAACTCCCCATGAGGTAGCCCACACATAATCCATCTTGCCTTCTTTGTCTGCAAATTTAACATCGAATGCCTTCGCAAAATTCTGACCTAAGAAGTGAGAAGTTCCTGATTGCAGAGCCTTTCCATCCTGCATCATAGCTTCGATGGTATATGTTTCGACAGCACCGGCAAAACGCTCCGATGCAGATTTCACACCTTTAATAACGGGCATTGCCATATATTCTTCTGCAAACTGTGCATATACTTCAAGCATCTGGCGAGCCTCGGCTTCAGCCTCTTCTCTGGTAGCATGAGCCGTGTGCCCTTCTTGCCAAAGAAACTCGGCTGTGCGAAGAAACAAACGTGTGCGCATTTCCCATCTTACTACGTTAGCCCACTGGTTACACAAAATAGGCAGATCTCTATATGATTGAATCCAATTGCGATAAGTATTCCATATTATGGTTTCGGATGTCGGACGCACAATCAGCTCTTCTTCCAATTTAGCTTCGGGATCTACAATCACACCTTTTCCGTCAGGATCATTTTTTAAGCGATAGTGAGTTACTACTGCACATTCTTTCGCAAATCCTTCCACATGGTCTGCTTCCTTGCTAAGAAACGACTTTGGAATAAAAAGAGGAAAATAAGCATTCACATGTCCTGTTTCTTTGAACATATCGTCGAGCTGACGTTGTATTTTTTCCCAAATAGCATATCCGTATGGTTTTATAACCATACATCCACGTACAGCAGAGTTTTCTGCCAAATCTGCTTTCAACACCAAATCCAGATACCACTGACTGTAATCTTTACTTCTCGATGTCAGTTCTTTCAGTTCTTTTGCCATATTTATATAGAAATTCTAATTTTTTCAAAAAAAGTAAGTGCAAAGTTAGCAAAAGACCGTAATTAAATAACATATAGCGTGTATTTTGTATCTTTGTTTTTATTTGATTTTAAAATACAGAAAATGAACTATACAAATATACTGATAGACTTAGACGACACGCTGATTGACACGGCTGCCAACACCAAGGCTGCGGTAGAAGAAATATATGAAGATTATGATTTCGAGAAATATTTCGGTTCTTTCAGCGATTTTTTTTCTTTCTATCACCACAATGTCAGTAAGCTTTGGATAGGTTACAATAACGGAAGTGTGACAAAGGAAGATATACAGAAGAATCGTTTTTATGAAACATTAAAACACATAGAAGATTTTAATGACGATAAGATAAAGTCCATAAATGATGATTATATAGAACGGATTGTCAAAAAAGAGGCTCTCATAGAAGGGGCGATAGATTTGTTGGACTATTTGAAGCAAAGATACAGAATACACATTCTATCCAATGGCTTTTCGGAAATGCAATATCAGAAGATGGAAAGTGCCAGACTGTGTGCTTCTGATTTTGACCATATCATCCTTTCCGATGTAGTAGGTGTAAATAAACCTCATCCCGATATATTTGCATACAGTCTGAACAAAATAGGTGCTAAAAAGGAAGAAGTGATTATGATAGGCGATAATATAGCAACTGATATAATGGGAGCTTACAATTCTGGTATAAATCAGATTTGGTATAATCCGGAAGATGCGCCAACCGATAATTTCACGCCTACTTATACCGTAAAGCAATTATGTGAAATAAAAGATATTTTATAAAACGGTCTATATACAGCATCTATACTCAATCTTTTTTTTCGATTACAACTAAACAAAACAAAGGAGGAAGTATAATTGATACTCCCTCCTTTGTTTTTCTATTATTGATAATACTTAATTCAGATGTTTTTTGAGTTCTTCAACCCATGCAGCAATACGGCTGTCAGTCTCATTATACTCATTGTCTTCGTCTAAAGCCAATCCTACAAAATGTCCGTCAACAACAGCATCCGAATCGTCGAATGTATATCCGTCGGTAGATACAGACCCGATTATTTCCACCTTGCCTTTTAATGCCTTGTAGATATAATACATAGCTCCGGCAAAACTAGTAGAAAAAGAAGCACTGTCTCCGAGTGAGAATAAAGCTACTTTCTTACCTGTAAAGTCCATCTTTTCAACCTTAGGAAGTAAGGCATCCCAATCATCCTGCAAATCGCCGATACCGGTTGTAGATGCTCCAAATATTAAGAGATCGTAAGGTTTCAGATCTTCAACATTCACACTTTCAGCATTGAAGAGTGTTGAGCCTTCGAACGAGGCTTGAATTTTTTCTGCTACCGCTTCTGTGGCTCCGGTAGATGAACCGTAAACTATTGCAACTTTGCTCATAACTAGTTAATATTTTTTATTATACTGATAATCAATTATCTGGAATCATTCAAAATAGCGGGTGCCATAAAACTCTGAATACCACCCCTCAACGCCAGATAGACTATAAACGCTATCCATAAGATATTGTTCGCAAATATACTAGAAAAAACATAATAGACTATAAAAAAAGCTGCAACTGCAATCAGCATCGAATTTCTCATTTGATGAGAAGCCGTTGCTCCCACAAAAACTCCGTCCCATAAGAAGGCCGAAAATCCTGCAATAGGAATTAAACATACCCAAAAAGAGAATTGCTTACTCAGTTCTATCACATTCTGTTTATCGGTAAGGAAACCTAATATAGGTTCGAGGAAGAAGGCATAAGCCAGAGTGAACAATCCGGCAATAATTATTCCCCACAGAAACAATCTTTTGACTAATGTTTTCAGCAAATGTCTATTATTTGCACCTATATATCTTCCGGTAAGGGCTTCGGCAGCATAAGCAAACCCATCCATCATATACGAAAACAAGACGAAGAGTTGCATCAACAGAGCGTTTACGGCAAGTATATCTTTACCCAGTTTGGCCGATGCCGACATAAAGAATGTAGTAACTGAGACTAAAGCTATGGTACGAATGAAAATATCGCTATTCACTTTGAAAAAAGGAATGTACGAAGCTATATCTTTTAAGATACTCAGATTGATATATTTCTTTAGATTGCCATATTTCAGATTCCAGATAATAACGAATGAAAGGAAGCCTGTATATTGTGCACATGCTGAAGCTAAGGCAACACCATCAAGCTTCATACCAAGTCCATAAACGAATGTAAAGCTTAAAGCAATATTTACAATATTGATACCAATGGCTACAATCATCGGAATCTTGGCATTCTGCATCCCTACATACCATCCGTTAAAGGTATATAACCCCAATACAGCGGGTGCAGCCCAGATATAAATATAGAAGTATTGGTGAGCGTAACTTTTCACCACAGGACCGGCATCAAGAAAGTAGAAACCAACAGAGGCAATCACATATTGCAAAAGAATAATCAACAACCCTGCTCCCATTGCCACGGTAAGAGATCGCATGAGTATATTGGTCTGTTCCTGACGATTGTCTGCTCCGTATGCCTGAGCGGTAAAGCCACTGGTGCCCATACGTAGAAAAGAGAAACTCCAATAAATAAAATTAAAGATCATAGTAGCCAGAGCAATTGCCCCGATGTAATCTTCGGAATCGAGATGCCCTACAATATACATATCAACGAGTCCGAGAAGGGGAACTGTGATATTAGAGATAATGTTGGGAATCGCTAAACGCAATATATTTTTATTCATAATGGATACAAAGATAGTAGTTTTTTAACGGTCAGAATCATTATCGAAACAACCCTACGGTTAGTGAATAAATTAACATTAGACTA
Source organism: Dysgonomonas sp. UBA5412 (assembly GCA_002409595.1). Classification (GTDB taxonomy): domain Bacteria; phylum Bacteroidota; class Bacteroidia; order Bacteroidales; family Dysgonomonadaceae; genus Dysgonomonas. The sequence goes on along the minus strand of DHNQ01000009.1, from coordinate 76,298 downwards.
AATTAGATTTTAGAAAAAAGAGGTCTGTACATGTAAAAATAGTATCTTTATAGCACAGTACTTTTTTAACAACTAATATCTAACATAAACTCAACCATTATGAATGTAAAGATCGAAGAAAGCTGGAAGGAACAACTGAAAGACGAATTTGATAAAGAATATTTTGTAAAGCTTACAGAGTTTGTAAGATATGAATATCGTACCAAACAAATCTTCCCTCCTGCCAGACTCATCTTCAATGCGTTTGAGCATACTCCATTCGACAAGGTAAAAGTCATTATACTTGGGCAAGATCCATATCACAACGATGGGCAGGCTCACGGGTTATCTTTTTCTGTACCTGACGGTATTCCGGCTCCACCTTCGCTAGTCAATATATTCAAAGAGATAAATAAAGATATGGGTACAGAAATACCCAAATCGGGCAATCTTACGCGTTGGGCGAATCAGTGTGTATTACTGCTTAATGCAACACTTACTGTACAAGCACACATGGCGGGTTCGCATCAAAGAAAAGGTTGGGAAACTTTTACAGATGCAGCGATACATAGCCTGGCGGAGAAAAAAGAGAATCTTGTGTTTATTTTATGGGGAGCTTATGCACAAAAAAAGGCTGCATTCATAGATCCAAATAAACATTTGGTGTTGAAGTCTGTACATCCATCACCACTATCGGCTCATAATGGCTTTTTCGGAAACAATCATTTTAGTAAGACAAATGCTTTTTTAGAGTCTAAAGGGATTGAACCTATACAGTGGTAAATTTCCAAAACAGACTGATCTTAAATAAATCAAGGCTGCGAGAATCACTTCTGGCAGCCTCACCCTTAACAAAATCCCGATGATGTGTAAATGGGATCTTTTTTCTACTTCATTTTATATTTCACTAGTACCCCATGTTTCGGAAGGTTTATCTCCCATTACAAATTCGAGCGTACCTCCGGCTTCAATATCTTTGAAATCTATATAAGATTTATCATATTCTTTGCCATTAAGTTTTACACTTTGAATGTATTTATTGACATCGCTATTGTTGTGAGCTATAACCTTAAATATCTTCTCATCTTTTACCTTTATAGAGGCTTCGTTTACGATAGGACTACCAAAGATATATTTACCTCCGGCAGGTTCGACCTGATAGAAGCCCAATGCTGATAGGACATACCAAGCTGACATCTGACCAACATCTTCATTACCCGAAAGTCCGGCAGGCTTATCAAAATAAAGCTCTTTCATTACTTGACGAACTTTATCGGCAGTCTTCCAAGGTTGTCCGACATAAGGATATAGATACAGCACATGATGACTAGGTTCGTTACCATGAGCATACTGTCCGATCAAACCGCTGATATCGGGAGATGCATGTTCGCCCAAAGACCCTTCGACGATGAAAAGAGAATCGAGCTTCTGAACAAAAGGTTCTTTGCCGCCAAATAGTTCAACTAAACCTTTTACATCGTGAGGAACCAGCCAAGTATATTGCCAAGCATTTCCTTCGGTATAATCATTATCTCTATGAACGGATTCGAAAGGATTAAAGGGTGTTTTAAATTTTCCATCGGAAGATAGTCCCCTCATAAATCCGGTCGATTTGTCGAAATAATGAGTATATGCTTTACTCCGTTTAAGGAAATAATCATAATCGTCAGTTTTACCCATCGTTTGTGCAACCTGAGCAATCGACCAATCGGCAATGGCATATTCCATAGCTTTGGACAGACCTTCGTTCTCTCCTTTATCATAAGGGATATATCCGTATTCTTTCATATACTTAAGACCTCTCTCGTCAAGCATAGCCGAGTTTTTCATTGCCTCAAAAGCCAATTCTTTGTCAAAGCCTGTATATCCTTTCAATATAGCATCTGCTACGACCGATATACCGGGATTACCAACCATACAGTCTGTTTCGCAACCCATCAGATGCCATACGGGCAGTTTACCTTGTTGTTGATATATAGTAAGCATTGTATTGACTATATCACTCATTTTTTCGGGATGAATAATAGTCATCAAAGGATGTGCTGCACGATAAGTATCCCACAGAGAGAATGTGGTATAATTCTTAAATGCTCCTTGTTTGTGCATCTGTGCATCTGATCCTCTATAATCATTATTTACATCGCAAAACTCGGATGGGGCAATCATTGTATGGTACAGAGCTGTATAAAAATTGCGTTTGATGGTATTATCATCGGTTGTAATAATAACTTTATTCAACTCCTCATTCCAGGCTTCGTTGGCATTTGCAATTGTCTGTTTGAAATTCCAACCCGGAAGTTCTGTCTGCATATTCAGTTTTGCATTTTCGATACTAACCGGTGATAATGCCACTTTTACATATATCTCTTCTTTGTCTTTGGTATCGAATAAAGCCTGACCGAATACTCCAACTGCTTTCAACTCCGTGCCTTCTTTCACTTCTTCACCTTCTGACAATAAAAATTTCTTCATCGGCTTAGAGAATGAAGCCGTAAAGAATACACGTTGATCGTTAGCCCAACCTTTAGAAAAGCGGTAACCTGAGATAGTAGAATCGTTTTCGTACACCAAATATGTATCTACGGGGGTATCCCAATTGAGGGCACTTTTCAGATCGACTACTATCTGTGCATTATCCGATTGCGGGAAAGTATATTTGTGAAAACCAACTCGTTTTGTTGCAGTTAGTTCTACATCTACGTTGTATCTATCGAGATGCACTGCATAGTAACCAGCCTTTGCGGTTTCAGTTTTACGATCGAATAGTGAATACATTCCTGAATTAGGATCAGAAATATCTCCTTTCCCTAATTTGACATCTCCTACGACAGGCATAAAGGCAATATCCAAAAGATCTCCGATACCGGTTCCACTTAAGTGCATATGGGTAAAACCCCAAATGGTAGAATCGGATATATGATAACCGGAACACCAATCCCATCCTCCGGTAATATTGGTTGGCCCTAATTGAACCAATCCGAATGGAACGTTTGCCCCAAGAAAGACATGTCCATGATCGCCCGTTCCGATATACGGATCTACATATTGAGTCTGGTCGGCAAGCTGGGGCTGAGACTGAGTTTCTTTACATGATGGCAGTAGCATAAATGAGACTACCCCGAAACAAATAGCCTTAGTCAATTGACTGATTTTAAAATTCATTATTTATTAGATTTATGATTCTTTTCTTCTTCACATTCGCAGAATATGACAAATTTAAAGAATAATACGACAAAACTATTAATAAGTATTATAATAATGAGTTTGTTATATTAAAGTAGGGGGCTCTTTACGATGCGCCCCCTCTTTTTATAGTATCATACAGAAATCTGATATTAAGATTTCTGACATTGTATTTTAATAACCTGTATTTTGAACAAGTTGTGGGTTACGTTGCATTTCTGTATCAGATATAGGCCATAATAAATGCTTTTCTTGGAATGTTGCTCCCCAAGGATTTTTAGCTCCTATAACATTTACAAATGTAACTTTGCCTTTATTTGTTGCAGATGCAGTCGGATACATACGTGTACGTTGAATATCATCCCAAAGTTTATGTTCTAAAGAAAATTCACGAATACGTTCAGTCCAAACTTCTTTTATAAAATCATCTTTCGATAAACTTTTTAAAGATGTTTCAATTTCTGACTTAGTCATTTTTGTATAAGCGCGGGCACGCACAGCGGCTAAATAGCTCACAGCTTCTGCTGTAACACCTTCGGATTGCGCAATGGCTTCTGCTCCAATAAGTAGAACTTCTGCATATCTCATAATTGGGAAATCTTTGCCACTCACACCTGTATTAAGCATTGCATCCTCATCATAATAGAACCAAGGGGAAGGTTCAGAAAAGTTAACAGTAACTTCTCCTTTTGAATTTGTATAAGTAAACTTACTAAAATAAAATTGTTTTTCTTGTATACGCAAATCATTTGCAGGATCGTAAGCATTAATTATTGTAGCAGTAGGTCTGATTCCATTATTGGTAAGGCTATATTTAAAATATCCCCATCCGGCTGCATCAACAGGAAATGATAACTGAGTCCAGTTACTTGCATATCCGGCAACAGAAGAAGAGCGTTCTCTGGAATACACATATTCAGTCAAATCGTCTTGAGTACGTAATATATTATATGCACTATTCTCAGCATTGTCTTTATTTTCTGTTAATGCATGTTTATTGCTATTAATAACAGTGCGAGCCGCAGTGGCTGATTCTTTATAATTATTACTTTGCAAAGGATAACCACTCATTTGTAAATAGACGCTTGCTAACAAAGATTCAGCTGTTGTTTTAGAAATCCTAAAGCCATTTTTTGTAAATGCCTCTTCCTTTAGATCTGCTGCGGCTTCTGTTAAATCTTTTACAATTTGTTCATAAACTTTGGTTGACTCTGTACGCGGTAAATATAAATTATTTTCCAACGATTCATAAGGCTCTATTGTTAGAGGTACATCTCCAAATGTTTTTACTAAATAAAAAAGATTCAATGCTCTAAAAAATTTAGCCTGAGCCAATATAATATTCTGCTCATTAGCTGTAAATGTGAGATCTACAATACCGGGAGTATATTTTATTACGGCATTAGCGCGATTAATAGCCTGATAACATGTACTCCAAATGGATCTCATTTGGTTTGTTATATTAGAAGGTGAAATGGTAAGTTCTTGACAGTATTGAACAATAACTTCTTGCCCCTTGTATTCATTATCATATAATCCTGATAAAAACGGACCATACGCTATTCTGGCACCACTATATACTTCTGCTCCATAGAAGGTAGGAAAACCACTATCATACAATGCATTTACTGACGCACGTGCATGGTTTGCTTTTTTATAATATTGTTCCAGACTCATATTATCTTCAGGTTCCTCTTTCAAAAAGTCATCGCAAGAGGTTATAGAACCTAATAAAAGCAAACTAATCATTCCTAAAAATATATTTTTCATTTTCATATTTCTATTTTTTATGTTTTAGTTTTTTAAAATGTAGCGCTTACACCAAATGTATATGTCCGTGGTTTAGGATATTGGAAGAAAAACATATTCTGTCCCCATTGGTTATCACCCTGAGATGTTCCTTCAGGATCATATCCTCTAAAGTCGCTAGATTTAATAAGGAAAGCATTATTCACTCCAAAATAAACACGTAGAGAACTAAGTGATAATGGCTTGAGCAATTTAGAATCAAATGTATAGCCCAATTGAATAAGATTTGCTCGCAAATATGAACCATCTGCTACCCAACGAGAATCAAGTTCGGAACTCTGTCCATCTCTAACTCCGTTACGAATAGCTTGAACCATAGTATTAGGATTAGACGGTGACCACGCATCATACAATATAGCACTTTCTCCATTCGTCAAACCAAAACGGTCTTCCAATGAGTGAGTAAATTGTTGTAACACATCTACGCCCCATACAAATTGCATATCTAAGGTTAGATCTAAATTCTTGTAACGGAAATTATTTATAAAACTGCCGGTTACATCAGGAGTTCCTTTTCCTAGAATTTTCTTTTCGGTTGATCGTTTTGCTTGTCCTACAATTTGTCCGGCAGGAAGCAGTCCGGCAGCCTTATCCTCTTCTGTCCATATACCTAGTCTCTCGTAACCCCAGAATGAACCCAAAGATTCTCCGACACGCAATATTGTTTGAGAACCAGAAACCCAATCCGGTCCCGGAAGAATATCTTCATTATTTTCACCTAAAGCGTCAATTTTATTCTTATTATAGTTAAAGTTTAAAGTTGAAGACCATGTGAAATCAGATGTTTCAATGTTTGTTGTATTAATCAATACGTCAATCCCCTGATTCGTAACTTGCCCCATATTAGTCATTACAGAACCAAAGCCTGTACTATATGGAACGGGACGTGCTAACAAAAGGTCTTTTGTTTTCTTATTGTAATAAGAAATATCAAAATTTAAACGATTTTTCAACAAACCTAATTCGAATCCAACATCAAACGTATATGTTTTCTCCCATTTCAAATCAGGATTACCCAAACGGTCTAACCATCCGGTTGGAACCAACTTGCCATCTATAATAGTAGTACCTGAACCCATCATTGCCAATGATTGATAAACAGGTATTTCAGAGTTACCTGTTATACCATAACTTGTATGCAGTTTTAAATTATTAATTGCTGTGGCATCCTTCATAAAGTCCTCATTCGAAATTAACCAACCTAGACCTGCTGAAGGAAAGAATGCGTATTTATTATTTTCGCCAAATCGAGAAGAACCGTCCACACGTCCTGTAAGAGTTGTCATATACCTGTCATTGTAAGTATAAGCAGCTCTGACAAAATACGAATTCATTGACCATTTTTGATATTCTGATCCCGGTTTCTCAGGAAGAGTACCAACTCCCATATTATTTGTTTCGTAGAAATCATCTATAAAACCCTTAGTTTGGCTTGTATTTGTTCTGTATTCTCTTTCTTGCCATGATAAACCTGCCATTAGATTAAGACGATGTTTATCTATTGTTTTCATATATGTCAAATATGTCTCTTCCTGCCAAAAGAAAGTATTAATATCTTTTATACGAGCATCGCCATTAGGTTCCGAAATATTTTTTAAATCGGTAGGTGAATAATCTCTTTCCTTATCTGTATGGCTATCTATACCAAATTGAGTTTTAAGATCCAGTCCGGGAGCCAAATGGAAAGTTAAGGCTGCATTACCGAATATTTGGGTACGATATCTCATGCGGCTTTGAGTTTCTAGAACATGCACCGGATTAGCCATACCTTCCAAACCTAGTTGATCTGTAGTAGTAGTGGAATTACTCCATCCTCCATTAGGGAATTTTACAGGCATAAATGGAACCATTTCAAGCATTGAACGGCGAGGCATTTGATGTCCTCCGGTTTCTTCTGCTTCATTAGCCCATGTATGATTTACCAATAAATTGACAGATGTTGATAACCATGAAGTCGGGTTAGCATCATAGGCCATCTTAGCATTCACACGCTTCATATAAGAATTAAGAAGAATACCTTGTTGATCTGTATAGTTTAAGAATGCTCCAATTGAGGAATCTTTTCCTCCTTGTTGTATACTTAATTGATGATTATGAGAAAATGCTGTACGAGTAGCTTCTTTTTGCCAATCGGTATCATAGATAGCTTTTCCATCAGAAGTAAATAAGTTAGGATCTTTAAAATAGTCTGTTCTTTTTAAAGAGTAGTTTTTCCCTTGATACTTATTCGCATTTGCCTGACCAATCATATATGCCTCAATCCATTCTTCTGAATTCATTACATCTATATAATTTGCCATTGTGCTAAGACTCATAGAGCCATTATAGCTAACTTTCACTCCTGTTCCGGACAAGCCTCTTTTGGTTGTTACCATAATAACACCATTTGCTCCCCGAGCTCCATAAATCGCAGCTGAAGAGGCATCTTTCAACACTTCAATACGCTCAATATCATTTGGATTAAGAAATTTAAAATCATCCATTGCAACTCCATCCACTATATAAAGAGGATTGGAACTGGCATTGATAGTACCGATACCTCGTATCATTACTCGCGATGCTCCACCCGGCTGACCCGAATTGGAGAAGATATTAACACCCGAAGCTTTACCTTTCAATCCTTCAAGTGCGCCAAAAGATTGTTGTTTAATAATATCATCAGCTTTGGTGACCGATATGGAACCTGTTACGTCAGATTTACGTTGTACACCATATCCAACGACAACAACCTCATCAAGAGCTGTCACATCCTCAGCCATAGTGACGTTTATTTCGGTTTCTCCTTTCACAGGAAATTCTTGCGGATTGAAACCCACAAAAGAGAATACCAAAGTAGAATTAGGGTTCGGAACTTTAATAGAATACATACCATCCAAGTCGGTGATAGTACCCACAGTTGTTCCTTTTACAGAAACGCTCACTCCGATAAGGGGTTCACCATTAGCTTCTGTAACTTTTCCTTTTATGATCACTCCATCTTGCATTGGAGTATTTGACTTTGAATTACTAGTCTCAGATACTTTTGATAAAATAATATGAGAGCCTTCCATTGCATAGGCAACATCTGTATTTCTGAACAGATTACTCAAAACTTGATTTACAGGCTTAGTATCTACATCTATTGATACTTTCCGATCAGTTTCAACTTGATCATTGTAGATAAACAGATAGTCGGTTTGCTTCTCTATCTCATTCAAAACTTTCTCAAGTGAGGTATTTCTTTTATTGATTGTTACTCTTGCATTTTGAGAAAAAGAATCTTCTGCATAGATAGAAATAATACCGACGAATAAAAGTAACGTCGTGATTTTCATGATTCTAAAAAAATGTTTATTTTTTCCATTTTTAGGTAAAAAGTAGTCTTGAAAAACATTATTTTCCATAGATTTACGATGTTTTTAAGTTAATACGATCTAATAAATAGTATTGATTTTTAGGGTCGATAGGTATTGCAGTACTTATCGCCCTTTTTTATAGAACAGGAAGTCTTTTAAGGTATTTCATAAGCAATTAATTTAAGGTTAAACAACAAACTATTTTATATATATAATATGTTTTTCGGTATCTCTTTCGTATTTAAATCTGACATCTTTTTGTAATACACGTAAGGCATAGTCAATACCATCTATGATTCTGAATTTACCAGTATAAATAAGATCTCCTATTTTAGGATTCTGAATTACAATCTTCACATCATACACTTTTTCAAAGGAGTACATTATCTGATAAAAGGATTCATTTCTAAAACTAATCAGTCCTTCTTTCCATTGATATGGACTAAAGTCCCCGACAAATTCAGTTTCCAACTTACCATTTCGGATAGAAGCCTTATTGTTTGGTGTTAGTATTAAAATTTGAGAAGGATCATCAATCATATTGACTTTTACTTTTCCTTCCATCAGAGCAGCTTCAAATTGAGGAGTGTCAGAATATGCCAAAACATCAAATTTTGTACCTAAAGCCTCTACCATTCCAGATTTTGTTTCTACAAGAAATGGCACATCCGGATTTTTAGCAACATCGAAATATGCCTGTCCATCAAGCTTTACTAAACGTGTCTTTTTATTAAACGACACAGGATATTCAAGGCGTGTTTTTGCATTTAACCAGACGTTTGTTCCGTCCGGCAGGGTGAGATTCAATCTTTGACCGGCAGGAACAGAAATGACTTGATTTGCAACTGTAGCATCTTGACGCATTTTTGTAAAATAAAACCAACTCGCCAAAAATACAATTGTAACTATTGCTGCAATCTTGATAAACTCTATAAAGTAAGTGGAGATCCGTGACGCTTTCGATAAATTATCTTTAGCTAGGTTTACTGAGCTATCCGCCTTTACATCATTCAAAAGAATGGCATCAAATAGCTTTCTTTCTTTAATCATCTCCTTTTCATTATCCAATGATTCAGAAAGCCATTGTCTTATATCCGATTCTTCATCTTGAGTCGTAAGACCTTCAAAAAATTTATATAATAATTTATGATTCATTTTATCCACTGTCTATAATAACAACAATTGACAATGAATCATCCCTAGTAGAAAAATGAATTTTATATAGAAAAAAATGATATTATGAAAGTCATGTAATCTTTCAATTTTGCTCGAAGAACTGTTAAAGCCTTGGTTATGTGAAACTCAACTCCCTTTGTCGTTATATTAAGATATTCGGCTATTTCTTTATGCGATTTATTATTATATCTGCTTAAAGTAAAAACCTCCAGTGTCCTTTCCGGCAAAGAAGCCAATGTTTCATTTATTATTCTCTCTATTTCGGAAGAAAACACAAGTGTTGGATTACAAGCTTCTAAAGAAGTTATTCTGAGGTTCATTTCCCATGAAGCATGATCTTGCATGGAAAGATATACTTTATCTTGTACTTTCTTTTGGCGTAAATAATTTAAACTTTTATTTTTTACAATAGTCAGTATATAAGCGGGAATATTAGAATCCGGGGGCAAATCTCTCCGATTTTCCCAATATATCATAAAAGCTTCAGCAACAATATCCTCAGCGAGTGTAATATCTCGCACATAACTATTAGCAAAACGTACAAAACGAGACTGATAGTGTGTAAACAAATCATTAAAGCAACGAATATCAGATATTTCTGCCATAAATTAAAAGTATTTCAAGACTCAGATAATACAATAAAAAATAAAGGAATATTCTATTATAAAGCTTTGAAAAAGATAGAATGTTAGGATATAACTAGAACATACTGCGAATATATAATTAAAATACTGAACTCTTTTGGTATTAAAACAAAAACCGTAAGATTTTGTTCTCACGGTTTTCTTTTGTATATTGTAACAAAGGCATATTCTATCAGACTAAGATACCCTCAAAGATTTGCCTAATCTTAATGTTGTTCTTGTTGTAATATTATTTAAAGAGCATAGCTTGCGAACACTTGTTCCATAGCGAATAGCTATGGCGCCCAAAGTATCACCTTGTTTTATGCGATGATAATTAACTTTGTCCGAAGCATATTTATTCTGTACATTAGCTTTAGTTCTGGTTGCAGAAGAAGCCGCCAAAGTCTTAATATTAACTCCTTTTGCGCTACGGCTATAGCTATCGGCAGTAATAGTATAAGTATCCTTGTGGCAAACTTTATTTTCGAAATCAATCATTTTGATAGGATTGATAGGATTGCCTAAAAAGCGTAGTTCGAAATGGAGATGAGACCCTGTGGAACGTCCTGTATTTCCTCCAAGAGCAATTGGATCTCCCGATTTAACAACATCATCCTCACTTACAAGAAACTTGGATAAATGCCCATACACAGTTTCCAATCCATTTGAATGACGAATAGCAATATAGTATCCATAACCTCGGCGTTCGTATTGTTTCACTCTTACTTTTCCATCAAATGCAGCATAAATTGTATCTCCTATCTGAACTTTCAAGTCAATACCATAATGCATCCGACGACGACGAGGTCCAAAATTTGAGGTTATGTGACCCATTGTAGGCATGGTGAAGTTTTCTAGATTTACTTTAAAAGTATCGGGAATATTTTCAATAGATTTATAGGCATTTACATAACGATTATTCCAGATTCCACCATAAAGATCTTCTGCAGGAATTTCATCGGATGAAAGAACTCGCTCTTCTTGTATTTCTTTTAGAATAGATAGGTCTCTTTTGATTTTTATACCATCGGCATACAGTTCGTTACCAGTCGTCCGACTATGGCGTTGTTTATATTTTAATTCAACTCTATCGGGATTTGTCTCTGCTGGGTCATTTTTCTTTTGAGCAAAACTACTTGTCGGTATCAGAAACAGTGCTGCTAAAGGCAGTAGTCTTAAACTCTTAAAAGTCGTCGTTAAAATATTATTATTTCCTTGCATAATATAAATTAAATCTCGTCACAGGCATATAAATGAGCCAATGTAGATAGTTTATAATCAAAAATTTCATCTTCTGAGAAGAACCTCTCCAACTCTACTTTTGCTGAATCGGCCGAATCGGAAGCATGAACTATATTTTCTTGAGAACTAATGGATAGATCACCTCTTATTGTTCCCGCAGAAGCTTCACGTCCATTTGTTGCACCAATCAAAGCTCGAACTACGTTTGCAGCATTTATCCCTTCCCAGCATTGAACAATGACAGGACATACTTCCATCGAATTTTTTACACGATTAAAATAGGATTCGTTTTTGAGGTGAGCGTAGTGTTCGTTTAAAATAGCATCGGTCAACCGGGTCATTTTCATTCCGGCCAAGCGCAACCCTTTCTTTTCGAAGCGAGAAATAACCTCTCCCATCAGTGCTCGTTGAACACATGAAGGCTTCAAAATAACAAGAGTTTTTTCCATCTTTTAGCTTTAAAAAGTTTTGGTTTTTAATTTTAAAACTTCCAAATATAGAATTTATTTCAAAAGCTCACAAATAGGTGTTTAGCAAAAAAAGACTATTTAACACGAAAACATACATGTTTAAAAACATCATACGGCATAAACAACTAGAAATAAGCCCCCTACAAAAAAGTTTACAAGAAAACAGCGATTAACAATTTATAACACATTGAGTGATTATATTTTACGAATCTGCTCACATCCGAACATTTCGTTTAAGAAGCATCAGATTGGCTTATTTTGTATATGAAAAATGCTTTATATCTCATTAGACATAAAAAAGGAGTCATTAATAATGACTCCTCTGCTAAGTATATTTTTGCACAATCAATCATTAAACATTTCATCGAAATCAACAACCTGCTTTCCGGGTAATACTTGATTAAGTACCACACCTATAATAGAGGCTAAAGCCATACCCTCCAACGAGAATACCTTGCCAATATGTATGGCAGCTCCACCAATACCTATAACTAAGATAACCGATGATATGATAAGATTACGTTTGCGGCTAAAGTCTACTTTATTTTCTACCAACATACGCAATCCACTCGAAGCTATAATACCAAATAAAAGGATGGAAACTCCTCCCATTACCGGTGTTGGGATAGTAGTAAGCAGAGCAGCCACTTTACCGCAAAAGCCAAACAGTATGGCAAATATAGCAGCTCCAGCAAAGAGATAAATACTAAAAGCACGCGTAATAGCTAAAACACCTATATTCTCACCATAAGTGGTGACCGGAGGTCCTCCGATACCGGCTGCAATCATAGTAGCAACTCCATCGCCAAGCATAGAACGGTCTAAACCCGGATCTTTTATGAGGTCTTTATTTATAACTTTACTCAATACCAATTGATGCCCTATGTGTTCGGCAATAGGGACAATGGCTACGGGAACCATCATAAGCAGAATGCGCCAAGTGAAAGACGGAGTATAGTGAACAAAAGGAATTTCGAATGGAGGCAATTGAACCCATTGAGCATTTATAACAGGTTGCAGATCTACGATACCCATTATCAAAGAGAATAGATATCCTCCTATAATACCGACCAATACGGGTATAACACTAAGAAATCCTCGCGTGAAAATAGCTGTTAATATTGTTATAGTCAATGTGACCAAACCAACCAGAACGTAGTGAAGATCGTAGTCTCCGGCAGGATTATTAGTAGACATATTTACGGCTGTGACCGAAAGCCCAAGCCCGATAACCATTATAACAGGTCCTACAACAACAGGGGGAAGGAGTTTCATTAACCAGCCCGTTCCTCCTCTTGAAATAATGAGAGCAACGATGGAATATGTTACCCCAACAAGAAAACTACCAACCAAGAAACTCCCGACACCGACTCCTGATGAAGGATCTAATTCTAATGCTTTGACAGCAATAATGGGATTAATAAAAGCAAACGACGAACCCAGATAGGATGGTACTTTACCTTTTGTAATAGCTATAAATACCAGCGTACCTATACCGCTTGAGATGAGCGCTACTGCGGGACTCATTCCCGTCAGAGCCGGAACTAAAACCGTAGCCCCAAACATAGCAAATAAATGTTGAATACTTAAAAGTAACCATTGTGCCGGACGTGGCTTCTCATCAATACCAAGTACAATCTTTTTTTCAGCCTCTCTCATTTTTTAAGTTTGTTTTTCATATTTATGAATCGCGCATAAAAAAAGCCGAAAAGAATAAACATCGGCTTTTATATAAATAATTATAAATCTATATTTTTAGACTTTCTTTTTCTTATCAAAAGAAATGCTCCACTACCAATTAATAAAAGATAAAAAATATAGTCTGCTCTAAGATAGTTAGACAAACCTTTCTCTTTATTCTTTTCAGTCTGAGCAGGCACTTCATCCACCAATGCAGGACGCATTTCTTCAGCACTGGGGTTAATCTCAGTCTGAGCCTGCGTAGCCAAAGATAAAATAAAGAACAAAATAAAGATGAATATTCTCATTTTCAGTCTAGTATAACAACACCCTGGAGGGTGAATACAAATTGGGTACAAAGATAATAATCTTTAAATGATTATATATAGGTGAACCCGTAATTATTTTCGAAGCAAATAGAGCCTATAACCTATCTCAACTCATGCGACTTACCTGCTTCACACCCTTCACGGTTTTAAGCTTTTTGATAAGTCCGTTCAGCATGTCGGTATTATTCAACACAACGGATATATTACCATGAAAAAGTCCGTCATTCGAATCAATGCTAATAGAACGCATATTAATACCGGCTTCTTTTGAAATTATTGAAGTCAGATTATTTATTATACCTATATCATCATTTCCGATAACGCGCAGGGTTACAGTATAAGACGACCCTGACTTACCCGACCATCGGGCAGGTATGACTCGATAGCCGAAACGGGAAATCATATCTTGTGCATTAGGACAATTGCTCCGATGGATTTTTATACCTTGAGAGGAAACAAAGCCAAAAATATCGTCACCATAGATAGGGTTGCAACATTTAGCCAGCTTATAATCCACGCCTGTCAGATTTTTGTCTAAGATAAGTTCTTCTTTCGAGGTTACTTCCTTTGCATACTCTAGGCTCTGAGGAACATAGTTTTCTGCGCTCACAGACTCATGTCTTTCGTGAGTCTCCGCATCTTTCTTTTCCAGATCGACGTATTGATCTATAACAGAATTTACATCCAGACTTTCGTCAGCTATTTTAATATAAAAATCTGTGATCGTCTTAAAACCTAGTTTCTTGATTAAACGCATCATAACCGATTCATTAATCTCTATTTTTCGGTTCTTAACACGTCTTTTCAACATTTCTTTTGCAATCTCTACTTGCTTATTGGCTTCTTCTTTCAGGCTCTGCCGTATCTTATTCTTAGCCTTAGACGTGGAAACAAAGCTCAACCAATCTTGTTTGGGAGACTGATTGGGCGAAGTGATGATCTCTATCTGATCTCCATTTTTCAGCTTATGACGTATGGATACATTCTTTCCATTGATCAGTCCTGAAACACATGTAGACCCTACACGAGAATGAATAGAAAATGCAAAATCGAGCACGGTAGCTCCATTCGGAAGTTTATGCAAATCGCCTTTGGGGGTAAAAACATAAATTTCATCGTCATAAAGATCGAGTTTGAAATTTTCTAATTTCTCTCCCGAATCCAGACTGTTATTTTCTAGCATTTCGCGCAAATTGGTAAGCCAATCGTCCATCTTAGACTGGCTCTTTACGCCTTTATACTTCCAGTGGGCAGCCAATCCTCTCTCGGCTATCTCGTCCATTCGCCGTGTCCGTATCTGGACTTCTACCCAACGTGATTCGGGCCCTAATACTGTTGTATGAAGCGACTCGTAACCATTGCTTTTAGGTATTGAAAGCCAATCTTTAAGCCGCTTAGGGTTAGGCGTATACATATCGGTAACGATGGAATAGACTTGCCAACATTCTGCCTTTTCTTTATCTAGCGGAGAGTTGAGTATAATGCGTATGGCGAACAAATCATAAATAGATTCGAAATCTATTTTCTGCTTCTTCAATTTATTATTGATTGAAGAGATGGATTTCACACGCCCTTTTATATCATAATTAAGCCCTGTTTCTTTTAGTTTTGCATCAATAGGGGCTATAAATTCGGCAATATATTTATCACGTGAAGCTTTGCTTTCGCTAATTTTAGTTAAAATATAATCATAAGACTCGCGATCTGTATATTTCAGATACAAATCTTCCATCTCCGTTTTTATATTATACAGACCCAATTTATGTGCAAGTGGAGTATAGAGATATGAAACTTCTATCGCAAGCTTCATACGATACTGTTCATTATACCTTTCGGCACACCTTATCTTGTGAAGACGACTGGCAATCTTGATGAGAATAACCCGCATATCTTCAGCAAGGGAAATCAATAGTTTGATATAATTATCGGAAGCCATAGCAGATTCGTTCATCTCTAAGGCATTCACTTTAATTAGCCCTGACACAATATCGGCAATATCTTGTCCAAACATTTTCTGGACTTCTGCTAACGATATAGATTTATGAATTACCGGACGATAGAGTACTAAGGAGATAATTGCTGCGCTTTTAAGCCCCAGTTCTTCTATCAATATTATACATGTACTTACTGTCAGATCGGTGAGACTCCCCCCCATTTCATCTTTGCGAAAGACATCGTCCTTTATTGCTTTTTTCACAACGGGGCGCAGCTTTTGCAGATCGTCGGCAGAGAGAGTTGTTTCTAAATCTTTGACTAGCCTTTTAAACTTAGAAAAGGTTAGTCCTTCGTCCTTATATTCCTGATAATTATTATCCATTGTCCTTAAATATAATTGAGGGATAATACGGTTTTCAATAAATAACTTGTAAAATTAATGTTTTTATTATTGTTATGATGTCTTTTTTGACATTGTTATTGTCTTTTTATTATCATTTTGAATTTCAATATCATAAAAAAGAAGAAAGGAACACCCTAGGCAAGGTGATCAAACTAACAAGATTCTCAAAATAAGGTTAATTTATTCTAACCTAATATTCAAAACTCGTAAAATGCAGAATATTTAATCAAAATTAAAATGTAATTTCACAACCTGAATTAAAATTCCTCAGAAACAGTTAAAACAAAAATATGAAGCCAAACGATTACGCTAAATTAGAAAAGGATTATAGTTTCAAGAAAAGCTATTTAAAGAATACTCCATGGTGGAAAAATATACTTATGATACCACCTGTATGTTTTCTTTTTGTTGGTTTGATCGGACTTCTATACCTGTTTAACAATGATATGCTTGCCTCTTGGTATGTTATTCCTTATTTGGTATTCTTTGTAGTAGGTACAATTTTGCTAAAAACAATAAAAAGACATATCCAAAAGACAATGATGTCGACCGAAGGTTCGTTTCATATATGTTTGGCGAAGTCGATAGGAGAAAGAGATGGGTATGTTTATGTTATTTTTACCAATGACAGCCGCCGACATGACAAATATAATATAACCAATATAGCTAAGGGTCTGTCTTTGGATGCAGTTTTATCAAAACATAATGGCTCATTAAAGAAAGAATCTGTATTGATACACGATGAAGATACAGATTCTGAATATTATTTACGAGCATACTTCAACAACGATATAACAAAGCGAAACCCCGATTGGCGCACGGAGGAATTGTTTCCCGTATTATTTATTGACAAAAAATATACCTTCATCGTAAAAAAGAAAGATCTTATTTAAGCTTAGAGGTATCTATAAGACAGAAGTTCATATTATTCGCATCTATTTATAGTTATAATCACTTATCTTTGTACAAAACAAAATAAGACTTATGAAAATACTATTAATAGGGGAATATAGCAGGGCACACCTTACTCTTGCCGAAGGCTTACGCTCTATGGGGCATGAGGTATTGACTGCCTCAGACGGAGACGGCTTTAAAAATTATCCGCGCGATGTGGACTTGAGCCGAAAAAGTTCCAGATTGAAAGACACCTTGACCAGTCTTATATCTGTTCTGAACAAATTCAAAGACTTTAAAGGTTATGATGTAGTTCAGCTGATCAATCCTTGCTTTACAACCCAAAATGTGCGCATAAATAATTATCTGTATAAGCAACTCAGAAAAAACAATAAAAAAGTTTTTATGGGAGCCTTTGGCGACGATTCTTACTGGGTAGAAGCTTGTCTTGGAAACAAGATATTCGACTATTCGGAATTTTTTGTCGACGGCAAACCGATCAATGTCGATTTCAACCAACGTTTCATAGATAAATGGATCGGAACTCCGCTCGAAAAATTTAACAGAAGTCTTGCACAATCTGTCAATGGTATTTCTGCATGTTTGTATGAATATTATAAAGCATACGAGCCTTACTTTCCCAATAAGGTAAAATATATCCCTTTGCCAATGAATACTGCCGAAATAGAATTTCAACCAATACCGGAAGAACCCGAAAAAGTAAATTTCTTTATCGGCATCAATAAGGTCAGAGAAAAATTCAAAGGTACAGATGTAATGGAAAAGGCACTTGAAAGGATTAAAAACAAATATCCGGACAAGGCGATCGTTACCAGAGTGGAATCAGTAAGTTATGATGTGTATCAACAATTGATGTCGCAAGCGCATGTTGTACTCGATCAGTTATATTCGCACACCCCCGCCATGAATGCCCTATTGGCTATGGCACAAGGAAAAGTTGTAGTTGGTGGTGGAGAGCCGTATATATATGAACTGTATGGCGATACATCTAATCAGCCTATTGTAAATGTACACCCCAATGAGGACGATGTATTCGACAAATTAGAATGGCTTGTACTCAACAAGAAGGATATACCCGAAATATCAAGAAAGAGCAGAGAGTTTGTAGAAAAAAATCACGATTATGTGGTAGTTGCAAAAAAATATCTGGATTTCTGGAACGGAAACTAAGAAAGTTAATATCTTAAAAATAAGAAAAGAGTCTGAACAATGTATATCCATTATTTCAGACTCTTTTTATATTATACTCAGACAAACTATTTATTCAGCTTCACTTTTGCTTCATTCCACAAATCATCCATTTCTTGCAAAGTCATATCTTTTAATATCTTTCCTTGCCTTTTTGCCTCTTGTTCTACATAATTAAAACGACTTATAAACTTCTGATTAGTACGTTCAAGAGCATTATCAGGATTTATTTTATATAAGCGTGCGGCATTTATAAGACTAAAAAATAAGTCGCCAAATTCAGCTTCCATCTTATCCTTATCCATATTAGCTATTTCTGTCTTCAATTCCGAAAACTCTTCCGACACCTTTTCCCACACATCTTCTTTCTTCTCCCAATCAAAGCCTGCATTGCGTGCTTTATCCTGAATCCGGTGGGCCTTAGCTACCGAAGGCAAAGAAGAGGGCACTCCTTCCAATACAGTTTTGTTCCCTCCTTTTTCTTTCAATTTTATTTGTTCCCACGACTGCTCAACCTCTCCGGCTGTTTTTGCAGCATCGTCTCCAAAAACATGTGGGTGACGAAATATCAATTTATCGCAAAGGCTATTGCATACATCTGCAATATCAAAAGCACTTTTCTCCTCCCCTATCTTCGAATAAAAAATAACATGAAGAAGAACATCACCCAACTCTTTTTTTATTGCTTCGTCGTTATTTTGAATTATAGCTTCGCAAAGTTCGTAAGTTTCTTCTATCGTATTCGTGCGTAAACTTTCATTTGTTTGTTTAGCATCCCACGGACATTTCACTCGCAACTCATCCAAAATATCAAGCAAGCGTCCAAAGGCTTGCATCTTCTGTTCCCTTGTATTCATATAATCTGACATCTATAAAAAAAGCAGATTTTTGACAATCTGCTTTTTCTCTATTTATTTTATTTCTGTTTCTTATAATTTTCCAAACCTATATTCAGGAATTTGATATATTCAGATACATCTTCATTATAGGCATACGATGGGCCTATCGGCTTCCCTTCATTGTCCAACAGCACATAGTAAGGCTGAGAATTAGTCCCGAATTTATGACGTTGCAGATAACTCCATTTATCTCCTATTGTCTTCAATTTAGAAGTTTTTCCATTTTCTTGCACTTCTATCACCTCCGGCAATTTCTTCTTGTCGTCTACCATCAAAGTTATTAACACATAATCTTTTTCAAGAATATCCTTTACATGTGCATCTGTCCAAACCGAAGCTTCCATCTTACGGCAATTTACACAACCATAACCCGAAAAGTCTATCATTACCGGCTTATTGTTCCTACGAGCATACTCCATACCAGACTCATAATCATCAAACATGGCATGTACTTCCCCTTTATACAAGCTGAAGTCTTGAGTAAACAAAGGTGGAGAGAATGCACTAATCGCCTTCAATGGTGCGCCCCAAAGTCCGGGAACCATATAAACGGCAAAAGCAAAAGAGATTATTGCCAAGAACAGACGAGGCACGGATACATATTTCAAGTCGCTATCGTGCGGCAATTTCAGTTTACCCAAAAGATATACTCCGAGCAATACAAAAATTACAATCCATAGGACAAGAAATACTTCACGATCTAAAATACCCCAACCGTATGCAAGGTCTGCAACCGAAAGAAACTTTAAGGCTAGAGCCAATTCTAAAAATCCTAAAACAACTTTTACGGAATTTAACCATCCTCCCGATTTTGGCATACTCTCCAGCAATGAAGGGAATATGGCAAACATAGTAAACGGAATCGCTAGAGCAATGGCAAAACCAAGCATCCCAATTGCCGGAGCAATCATACTTCCCGATCCGGCAGCCTGCACAAGCAATGTGCCGATAATAGGACCTGTGCAAGAAAAGGAGACTAAAGCCAAAGTAAATGCCATAAAGAATATGCTGATAATACCCGTTGTAGAATCGGCTTTGCTATCCATCTTGTTAGTCCATGAAGACGGCAGTACCATTTCGAACGCGCCGAAGAAAGACACTGCAAACAAGACTAATAATCCAAAGAAAATCAGATTAAATAATGCGCTCGTAGATAAGTCATTCAATGCACTTGCGCCAAAGATACCGGTTATCAGCAAGCCTAATGTTACATATATAATGATAATACCAATGCCATAAGTCACAGCATCGCGTATTGCCTTGGCTCTGTCTTTTTTATTCCTTTTCAGAAAAAAGCTCACAGTCATCGGAATCATTGGCCACACACAAGGAGTCAGCAATGCAACGAGGCCACCTAAAAATCCACCAAAAAATATCCAAAGAATAGACTGATCCGAAGTATCTCCGGCAGCACCATAAGTTTTCAATTCACTGATTACCGGTTTCCATAAGCTACTTATCTCTCCTTCTGTGAGAGGAGTTATCGTTTGGCTTACCGAATCGTTTTCAGCTTCTTCAACATCTGTATCCTCACTCGAAGTCACAGCCTCAGCCGCTCCTCCGGCGACAGTAAGAGTTGAAGGTAAATCTTTAGACTTAAAGTCCAAATCTATTTTTATCGGGATACACTGTCCGTCAATCTCACTACATACTTGTCCGCGAATATCTCCTTCGAGAACAAAGGCAGCTTTATCTGTCACCTTCAATTGTTGAACGAATGTAGCCTGAGTTTCATAATAGCCATATTCCATCTGAAAAATATCATCATATTTCTTTTTCAGTTTCGAATCCACAGCCTTAAAACTGCCAACTTTGGTAGCTCCGCTAAGTTTGTCTATTGCAATGGTTGTTGGCATCGGACCTCCTTCGGGCACTGTAAGGTCGAAGATATGCCATGTAGGCTCTATTTTAAATTTAGCAGTCAACTCAACATTGCCGTTTCCCTTATCAACTAAGTTGACCGTCCATGTTGCAGGATTCTGAGCATAAATGCTGCTAAACGAGACTAATGCGATGACTAAAAACAGTATTTTTTTCATAATGTAAATTATCCGATATCGACTAATATTTCCAAGATCGTCAAAGTTAAGAAAAAGAGAGTAATCTCATAGATGTTTAATATCCTTTTTATTTTATTAAGCTCTCTTTTATGGATATTTTTAGTACTTTCGTAAGGGCAAAAAAGATGGGTATAACCACTGGAAATTTAGCGAAAAAAATAAAAAATTCTAATTCTTAGAACAGACTTAGAGAAACTTGTCATAACCAAATAATTAAATGATAGATCAGGGAACAATAGACCGAATAATGGATGCTGCACAGATCGTAGATGTGGTATCTCAGTTTGTAACTCTAAAAAGAAGAGGTATAAACTACGTCGGGTTATGTCCTTTCCACTCAGATAAAACGCCCTCGTTTTATGTATCTCCATCAAAGAACATTTGTAAATGTTTTGCTTGTGGAGAAGGGGGAACGGCTGTTCATTTTATAATGAAACATGAGCAGCTATCTTATTATGAAGCATTAAAATTTCTTGCGAAGAAATACAATATAGAGATACAGGAACGGGAATTTACCGATGAGCAGAAGCAGGCTTACAACGAACGTGAAAGCCTTTTTATATTGAACGACTATGCACGTGACTATTTTGTAAACACATTGCACAATCACATTGAAGGAAAATCGGTAGGGTTAAGCTATTTCAAAGAAAGAGGTTTCAGAGAAGATATAATAGAAAAATTTCAACTGGGATACAGTCTCGAACAAAAAGACGCCTTCACACAAGAGGCTCTCCGAAACGGATATAAAGAGGAGTATTTGGTAAAAACAGGACTAACGATCAAGGGCGACAACAACTATGTAGTCGATCGTTTCCGCGGACGTGTTATGTTTCCCGTACACACCCTTTCGGGAAAAGTAATTGCCTTTGGAGGCAGAATTTTAAAAAAGGTTGAAAACACCGGTAAATATGTAAATTCTCCCGAAAGTGAAATATATCACAAAGGGAATGAATTGTACGGTATATTTTTTGCAAAACAAGCCATAACCAAAGCCGATTGTTGCTATCTGGTAGAAGGATATACCGATGTTATATCTATGCACCAAGCAGGAATAGAAAACGTGGTAGCATCGTCAGGAACTGCTCTTACCAACGGGCAAATACGACTGATCCATCGCTTTACGGACAACGTGACGGTGATATATGATGGTGACGCTGCGGGTATAAAAGCGGCATTGCGGGGAATAGACCTCCTGCTGGAGGACGGTATGAACATAAAGGTCATATTACTGCCTGCGGGCGAAGACCCCGACTCGTTTACAAAGAAACAAAATGCAGAATCTCTGACTAAATATATAAAGGAGAATGAGGTCGATTTTATCCGTTTCAAGACAAAATTATTGTTGGACGAAGCGGGTAATGATCCGATAAAGCGGGCTGCTTTAATTTCGGACATAGTGAACAGTATTTCAATAATACCGGATAATATTATACGAAGCGTTTATATAAAAGATTGCAGTAAGCTTCTTGATATAGATGAGCGAATCTTGGTGGAAGAGGTGACAAAGAAAAGGCTCGCCTATCTGGAAAAAAGCTCACAGACAAAAGTTAATCCGGAAGTTTCTGCTGCAAACAATGATTTGTCGCAGATACCAATATCCAAGAGCAACAAGGTTGTCGTAAAAAAAAGTTCGGTAGACAAGTTCGAATTAGCCATACTCTATTATGTGGTGCGCTACGGAATGGAGATATTACTCGAAGGAAGTGAAGAAAATTCTATTACGGGCGATATGCCTACAACAGTCATCGACTGGGTGAAATTTGACCTCCAGCGCGATGGGTTCTGGTTCACAAATCCTTTATATACAACAATACTGGAAGATGCTATCGAGCACTCTGTGGATGAAACATTCAATCCTACACGTTATTTCTTAGCCCATACCGACTCGGATGTGAGCAGACTGGCTGCAGAAATAGTAAGCGACAGATATCAATTAAGCAAGATACATACAAAGCAGTTTGGGGATAATGCCAAGCGTGAGGAAACTCCTCTTGCAGAAGAGAAGCATCTGCTGAAAGACGTTCCGCGAGCAGTAACCGAACTCAAAAACATTCATATATCTGCCCAAATAAGAGATATTAAAGAAAAAATGGAGCAAAAACAAAAGGAAGGTGATTGGGATGGCGCTATCGAACTAATGCAACAGGTAAAAGAAATGGAGGAGGTAAAGAAACTTCTTGCAAAAGAGTTGGGTGAGAGAATAATTTTGAGATGGTAGTGCCTATTACCTATCTATACAAACATATAGTTGAGGGAGTGAGAATAATATTCTCTCTCCTTTTTTATTTTCACCATAATATAAGAAACACAATATAGTTACAAGTAAAAAAAATTAGCTTTGTAGAAAATTGGACAAGTCTGTGATTATTGACCAATTATAACGACTAACTGAATATAAGTTTAAAACAGAACAAATAAATCAAGCATGTTATATCTTGAGACACAAAACATTGTAAAACAATATGGCAGTTACACCGCCCTCAATGGTGTAAGCATAAAAGTGCCTAAAGGTTGTATATATGGGTTATTAGGGCCTAACGGAGCCGGTAAATCTTCTCTTATCCGCATTATCAACAGGATAACCGCCCCCGACTCGGGAAAAGTATTGCTCAACGGCAAAGAATCTACCGCCGACGATATTTTTAATATCGGATATTTGCCGGAAGAAAGAGGATTGTACAAAAAGATGAAAGTGGGAGAACATATCATTTTCCTTGCCCGATTGAGAGGTTTATCTGTTGAAGAAGCAAGACAAAAAACTGAATACTGGCTCAATAAGTTCAATATCGCATCGTGGGAGAACAAAAAGGTAGAAGAACTATCGAAGGGAATGCAACAAAAAATACAGTTTATTGCTACCGTAATACATGAACCGGACCTCTATATATTGGACGAACCATTTAGTGGCTTTGACCCCGTGAATGCAGAACTTTTGAAAAACGAATTATTAGAACTCAAAGCAAAGGGAAAAACAATTATCCTTTCCACTCACAATATGGAATCGGTAGAGGAACTTTGTGACGAAATCTCTCTGATCAACAAGTCTAAAGTAGTTTTGCAAGGAAATGTAAAGGACATCAGAACTCAGTACAGACAGCATATTTTCAATCTGACTCTGGCAGGGACTGCATTTGATGAGCAATCCGAGTCGCAGTATTTCTCTATATTGTCGAAACAAATACTGAAAGATTCTATCGAGATACAAATAAAACGCAACGAAGGAGTATCTAACTCCGATCTTCTACGGGATGCAGCTTCACAATATGAAATCCTTTCTTTCGAAGAAGAACTACCTTCAATGAATGACATATTTATACAATTAGTTTCCAACACGGCACAATGAAAGCATTAAAATTAATCATACAAAGAGAGTTCCTGTCGAGAGTAAAAACCAAAGCTTTTATTCTTACTACATTACTCACTCCATTTCTGTTTGCAGCAGCAGTTGCTCTGCCGACTGTACTGATGATGATAAGTGACAACGACGACATCAGAAAAGTTTACGTGATAGACAATACCGGCATGTATGCGAATCTGTTTGAATCGAACAAGACATACGAGTTTATCAACCTATCTGCGACAGACAGTACGAAACGAGAAAAGGCTTCCGCGTTATTACAGATAAACGGAGATCTGAACGAGAACCCGAAAGCAGTGACTTTCTATTCCGAAAAGCAACAGCCGCCACGAGAACTGACTGCTTATATAAACGAAATACTAACCGAGGCTGTAAGAAACAAAAAAATAGAAAATTTTACTCATCAAAGCAATATAGAGCCTCAGGTAGTGAATGATCTGCAACAAATATTAAAGTCGAAAGATCGGATTCATGTATCAACTATCCGCTGGGATGAAACAGGCAAGGAAACCGAAACTCTCGGAGAATCGGCACGCATAGTGGGCACGGCTCTTACTTTCTGTATGTTCTTTTTCATTATGATGTACGGTTCACTTGTGATGCAAAGTGTTGTAGAGGAAAAGAGTAACCGAATTATAGAAGTTATCATTTCTTCGGTAAAACCATTCGACTTGATGATGGGAAAAATCATCGGAGTCGGTCTTGTAGGTCTTCTCCAACTGTTAGTTTGGGTCGTATTAGGAGGCGGAGCAATGATTGCAGTCAGGCTATTCCTAGGTATAGATATGAATATGGCATCGGGAATCGAATCGCAACAAGCAATGGAAATGTTGCAGAACAACCCTGAACTGATGAATGGGCTGGTAAGTGGGCTTTTAAATATAAACTGGATACAAGTAGCTGTATGCCTGATCGTATATTTCGTAGGAGGCTATTTGCTATTTGCATCTCTCTATGCCATGTTTGGGTCGGGAGCTAACGATTCGCAAGAGGCTCAACAGCTTATTATGCCGGTTATGATTATACTGATGGTTGCCTTCTATACAGGTTTTGCTGCTGCGCAAAATTCGGAAGGAGCAATGGCATTCTGGTGTTCACTCATTCCGTTTACCTCTCCGGTGGTAATGATGGTGCGAGCCCCGTTCGAAATCCCGTTGTGGGAGCTTGCCTTATCTATCGTTTTATTATTTGTTACGGCAATATTAATGATACAATTGGCAGCAAAAATATACAGAGTAGGCATACTTATGTATGGTAAAAAAGTATCGTTTGCCGAAATGTTTAAGTGGCTCAGATATAAATAAAAAATATATAAATAATAAAAATCCCATCTGTCCTTTTGTGTTGACAGATGGGATTTTTGCTATATATCAGGATTATGTTTACAAATTCAGATTCGCATCTTTCGGGTATTTAACACTGTAACTGATCTTATATTCTTTCACTTCTCCGGCTTTCAGTTCTTCTTCCCAAGTAATGACACCCAGACTCTCGATATTGGCTGTCCAAGGAGTAGTTTCTTTTGTCAGCAACTCAACCTCTATATTCTTCTGTGTCGATCTCGGATATTGGTCTTTCAATACCAGTTTAATTGATTTACTTTGGTTGTTTCGCACTGTCAACTTATAAGTAAACACTTGTTTGGTATCTGAACCTAAGAATCGTGTACTACTATAATCGTTTAGTTTTTCACGCTTTATGCTCACTCTTTTATCTGTACCCAAGGTCAAAGCCAGTTTCTTTTGTGTAGAACGGGCATCTATCTGCG
Source organism: Dysgonomonas sp. UBA5412 (assembly GCA_002409595.1). Lineage (GTDB taxonomy): Bacteria > Bacteroidota > Bacteroidia > Bacteroidales > Dysgonomonadaceae > Dysgonomonas. The sequence goes on along the minus strand of DHNQ01000009.1, from coordinate 49,943 downwards.
TTTCGCCTACATAAGTACCGTCATAAGTAATATTTGCTTTCCCTGTAAGCAGACCTAACCTTTCCCAATCCGATATTTCGGCAAGCAGATAAGTTTCACTGTCAAGCTTTGGCGCACAATAGTATTTATAGTCAGCCGTAGTCTCTTTGGTTTGCAAATCTATACTTTGTTCTTTGCCATTACCGGGTATACTGTAAGGCATATCTATATCGTAAGCCACTTCCAGATCATTATCTTTTGTGGTGACATAGTCGTCCATACTACTTTTCAAAGATATAACCATCACTCCACCATCGGCTTTTATCCCATAGACAGCAGCAGCCGAGGGATCGGTAATAATCTGAGTATCCTTTATCTTATCAGGGTCAATAGATGCTACATAATCGGCATCAACCGGAACTCCGTCCACCACATACATCATTGACTGAGAGCCATCCCCATCTTTAACCTCCTTTAATGTCGAAGAACTTAACATCTGTTTTTTACCAGCAGCTGCATCAAACTCATAGGAAAACGAATTCTGAGCAGCTCTCATACTTGAGGAAGCAGAACTCCCTCGATTGTAAGACATAGGCTTATTGGATTCGAGAAACCATGTACTAAACAAAGGGGCAACCCTCCCATTACTTGGCATTGCCGAAGACAAGGTCAACTTAACGTTATTCCAGTCCAACCCGGTAGTCTGACGCACTTTAGATTTTGCTATTATCTTAATAGGCTTGTCCGTCGATTCTATATTAATGTCATAATACGGAACCCAGTTTGCTGCGGGCGTATAATACGAAATCAACAGATTGCAATTTGAGGCAAGAGGAGATGAGAGTGAAAGCCTTAATACTCCCGACGATTTTGCATTCTTCAACGTCTCTTGGTTCAACTGTTTTTTCAAATCGATCAGATACTTTTCGTATTTCTTGATTTGTTCAGCATTTACAGCCTGTTCTTTTTGTAGTTCTATCGACTTGTTTTTATAATAGTCCATTGTTTTTTTCAACTCTTCTATATCAAGTCCTTTGTCTGATCCTGACACATTCTTTTCTGTTCCTTTTTGCAACAAAGACAACAGATTAACAGATACAATATTCTGAGCCTTTATCTGTTCCAACTTCTTTTCATAAATAGAAATAGAATCATTTAGTTTTTTTGTGATCTGATTGGCGGCTTGACTTTCTGATAAAAAATCGACAGAAAATTCGGATGCAGAAACAATCACACCATTTGTAGTAGTTATTTTCAGACTATTTTTGTCTATATTAGGACTGAGCCCTTCTATATAAATTTCATTCTCGCCTCTATCCAAGATGCTGGATGCGGTGTGAGTTAGTACTGCACCTTGAAAAAATACAGTAGCCTCTTTTATCTTAGATTTCTCTATTTTCTTTGCAGACAAAGAGGTTGCGGAAACAAATGCCGCTGTAATCAAAAGTTGTTTTGTTTTCATTTGTGTTTCTGATTTATGAATTGATTTTCTTCAAATATACAACTAAATCAATTCGATTCTCGACGGATATAACATATATCATAAATTACAACCTTAAGACTTCACCTTTTTAAGAAGTTTTTTAATTTATATAATAAAAACAAAGCAAGTGGAAACAAATCTTTAACCGTTTTAACTATCTTTGCACCCAAATGTATAAAAAACAATCATTTAAATAAGCGATCTGATCGCACACCAGTTTCATTATGAAGAGATATAACCTGATTAACAACATCTTTGGCTGGCTTAGCTTTGCCATAGCTGCTGTCGTTTATCTAATGACTATCGAACCTACAGCCAGCTTTTGGGATTGCGGTGAGTTTATTACATCAGCTTACAAACTGGAAGTAGGACACCCGCCGGGCGCACCATTCTTTATGCTGACCGGAAAGTTTTTCTCGTTATTTGCATCTGACCCGTCTCAAGTAGCAGTGATGATCAACAGTATGTCTGCCTTACTGAGTGCAGCAACAATATTATTTCTCTTCTGGACAATAACTCATCTGGCTAAAAAGTTACTCTATACTGACAAAGAGAAAGAAATGACTTTGGGACAGCTTATCGCAATCATCGGTAGCGGTTTGGTAGGAGCATTAACATATACATTTACAGACACATTTTGGTTTTCGGCTGTGGAGGGAGAAGTGTACGCATATTCATCTATGTTTACCGCTCTCGTATTCTGGCTGATACTCAAATGGGAGAACAGAGCAGACCAACAAGGTTCTGACAAATGGCTTGTCATCATAGCATACGCAATGGGATTATCAATAGGTGTTCACTTACTGAATCTATTATGTATTCCCGCAATCGTATTAGTATATTACTTCAAGAAGGCAAAAACGATAAACGTCAAAGGTACATTATTGGCTCTGGCAGGATCACTATTCCTCATCGTAGTACTGATGTACGGTATTATACCCGGATTCACAAAGGTAGGAGCATGGTTCGAAATGACTTTTGTCAACGGATTCGGATTGTCATACAATTCAGGAGCACTTACATATATCCTCTTAATGATTATTTCTATCATTTGGGCACTGTACGAAACCTTGTCTAAAAAAGGAAATATGACCCGTGCTAAAATAGCATTTGCTATATCTCTTATTCTAAGTGGAGTTACATTTATTGGAGACAGTGTTCTTCTATGGTTAGTATTATTAATTGGACTTTTTGCATTCTTATTTCTTTACAAAAAGATCAATTTCAGATTTTTGAATACAACCGTGCTCTGCCTGATGGTGATACTAATCGGTTATTCTTCATTTGCATTGATACCAATACGTTCCATTGCTAATACGCCTATGGATCAGAACTCGCCTGAAAATGTATTTACATTGGCTAGCTACCTCAATCGTGAGCAATATGGAGACAGACCGTTATTCTATGGCAAAACATACGCTTCTTCCGAAAAAAGAGATCCTTCTACAGGACGTCTTGAGGCTCCGGCTAGCGAAAAGAAAATGTATGATAAGGTAGTAAAAAAATCTCCTGATCAAAAAGATGAGTATGTGGTAACCGGTACTATCCCGACTTATGGATATACGAATACAATGCTATTTCCGAGAATGTATTCGTCATCGGAACAAAGACATTTGATGGGTTATCAGATATGGGGAGGAATAAAGGATACATCTGTTCCACCAACAATGTTCGAAAATCTACGATTCTTTTTCGACTACCAGTTAGACTTCATGTATTTCCGATATTTCATGTGGAATTTCTCCGGTCGTCAGAACGATATACAAGCTACCGGAGGTATGACAAACGGAAACTGGATAACAGGGATAAGCTTTGTTGACGAACTACTGGGTCGTGGACCTCAAGGCAATCTGCCTCCTGACATTGCAAACAACAAAGGACATAACAAATATTATATGCTACCTCTTATTCTCGGAATTTTGGGTATTGCATTCCAACTAACAAGAGGAAAGAAAGGAGAACAGCAGTTTCTCATCACTTTCATGTTATTCTTTATGACGGGTATTGCTATTATCATATACCTGAATCAGCAACCGTTTGAACCGCGTGAACGAGACTATGCCTATGCAGGCTCTTTCTATGCCTTCTGTATATGGATAGGTTTTGGTGTGGCATTTATATGGAATCTCCTCCGAAAAAAATTACCGGAAACGCCAGCTGCGGCTATTGCCACAGTGGTAACATTGTTTGTCCCTATACAAATGGCAAGCCAAAACTGGGACGACCATGACCGTTCGGATAGATATACTATGCGAGACTTTGCTAAGAATTACCTGATTGGGTGTGAGCCTAACAGTATATTATTCTCGATGGGCGATAATGATACTTTCCCGTTATGGTATATACAAGAGGTAGAAGGTTTCCGCACAGATGTACGTGTATGTAACCTGAGCTACCTTCAGACTGACTGGTATGTAGACCAAATGCGCCGTCAGGCATACGATTCACCTGCACTGCCTATTGAATGGGAAGAAGATCGTTATCATGGCGACAAGGGACAATCTGCTTATGTATTCTCGAAAGGAGATTTGGAACGTCTACTGAATCGTGACCTAAAAAATAATGCAGAATCAAATTGGATGGGACGTATCAACTATTCCGACTATTATGATGTAAACGCATTTAAGGATACGATGGAAGTAGCGGAAGTATTGGATATACTGAAAACAAAAGATAATTACGCTCCTAAGAATCCATATATCGACAATGGAGTTATAATACCTTCAAGCAATTTGAAGATGTCTGTAAATACTGACAAGGTAGATTGGAAGACATTGGGTACGACTCCGAAGAATGAATTTGTATTTAATCTGGGAGATAATAAAGGAGGGCTTTATCGTCAGGAAATGATGGTAATGGATATGCTTTACAATATCAACAAGGATGATTGGAAACGCCCTATATATTATTGTGTAACGATCGGTGAACCTCCGTTGAAATTGACTGACCAATCTATGTTGGAAGGAATTACTTATCGTATAACTCCGGGGCAACTTGATAGCACAGGTGTGAATACAGATATCATGTTCGACAATATGGTAAATAAATATGTATGGGGAGGCATAGAAAATCCAAATGTATATCTGGATGAAAACAACATACGTATGTGTCGCACATTCCGTTTGATGTTTGAACGGCTTATTACCGCTCTTATCGAACAAGATAAGAACGACAAAGCTCTGCAAGCATTGGATAAATGTATAGAAGTGATACCGGGAAGTACTGTTCCTCGTGGAGGAGAATCTATTTCATTTGCCGACTCTTACTACCTATTAGGACAACCGGAAAAAGCGCAGAAGGTTTTGGATGAAATCCTATATAGAACTGAAGGTAGTCTGCAATGGTATGCAAGTATGAATCCTAGCCAAATGACAAGTTGTGCAGTCGATATCAGAGAACAATTAAATATAGAGATGCAGATATTGGATACATATCAGCGTTTTGATCATGCTAAGTATAATCAATTGTTAGAAAAGGTGATGAATTATAGTCTACTCTTTTTAAACAATCGAGTTTCGTTTAGCGACAGAAGCCATCCTTTAGATTTCTTGATGCGTTTGGCAATGAGAGGTGTTTATATGGCAGAAGATTCAACTGAACAAAAAGCAGCTCAAGAGAAGGCTGAACAAATAGGAGGTTTGATGCAAAAATTCAAACCAGAATTATTACAAAAATATTATCAAAAATAAAATCAGATAAATAGCAGGATTTCGATTCAAATTCAAAATCCTGCTATTTATATCGGTTTATCATGTTTATAGAACAACCACCATTGTTGTATCGTCTTTTCTTCCCCGGAGCGACATGGAGAAAGAAGATAGAGGGTCAGAAAACAGTTTATTTGACATTCGACGACGGCCCTATTCCAGAAATAACCCCTTGGGTTTTAGATCTTTTGGACCAACATAATATTAAAGCAACTTTCTTTTGCGTGGGAGACAATGTCAGAAAGCATCCCGACATCTACAAAATGGTACTCGAAAGAGGGCATCGCGTAGGTAATCATACTTTCAACCATCTGCAAGGGATAAGGACTTTTACAAAAAGATACTTAGAAAATACAAAACTTGGATCGGAATATATAGATTCTAAGCTATTCAGACCTCCGCACGGACACATGAGAATCCCACAATTTTTTACGTTGAGACGATTTTACAAAATAATAATGTGGGACGTGGTTACGCGCGATTATAGTAAATGCCAGACTCCGGAAAAAGTGTTCCAAAATGTAAAACGATATGCACGCGACGGGTCTATCATTGTATTTCACGATTCTCTTAAAGCTGAACGAAATATGAAATATGCTCTACCCCGCAGTATAGAATGGCTTAAAGAGCAGGGATACACATTCGCAGTACTATAAATATTACGTTACATCTACAATTCATTTTTTGAAAATTATTGTTTTACCTTTATCTATACAGGATAAAGGGATATAAGACTTTTGCCTAAAAGAAAAGGCACAATATTGAAAATGGGGTAAAAAGTGTACAACTTTGTCACCTTTTAGTTAAAAACCAAAGTAAAAGACTAGTTTCAAAAGAGTCGAATCCTTTTAATTTATTACTAATAAAAAAATCGTATTTTTGTAAAACTAACATTTTTAGCAGATGATTCTTGAACGTTTATCCATACTCAATTATAAAAACATAGAGCAAGCCGATCTGACTTTATCGCCTAAGATTAATTGCTTTTTGGGAAGTAATGGTATGGGAAAAACCAATCTGCTGGATGCGATATATTATCTGTCGTTTTGCAAAAGTCACAACAACCCTATCGATTCTCAAAACATCAGGCATGATGCAGACTTTGTCGTCATACAAGGATGGTATGAGATAGAAGGCAAACAAGAGGAGTTTTTTTGTAGCCTGAGACGGCGTCAAAAAAAGCAATTCAAGCGAAATAAAAAAGAATACGAACGCTTTTCTGACCATATCGGACTACTTCCTTTGGTTATGGTATCCCCTTCGGATACAGAACTTATAATAGGAGGCAGCGACGAACGTCGAAAATTTATAGATCAATTCCTTTCTCAGTTTGATAAAGAATATCTGTACTCGCTTATTCGCTATAACAAGGCGTTACAACAGAGAAATGCTCTTCTAAAAACTGACGGAGTTATTGACGATACATTACTCGACTTATGGGATGAACAACTTGTGGGTGAGGGTCAGATAATATATAATAAGAGGAAAGATTTTGTAGATAAATTTATTCCTACCTTTCAGCGATTTTATGATTTCATCTGTTCTTCGAATGAAAAAGTACAGCTTAAATATGAGTCGCATTTCGACACTGATAATTTTGCAGATTTGCTAAAGCAGAAAAGGCAACGTGATAAGATTATAGGCTATACGACAACAGGTATCCACAAAGACGACTTGGATATGCAGATGGATGGTTATTCCATTAAGCGTGTTGGGTCGCAGGGGCAAAATAAGACTTACGTGGTGGCATTAAAGCTTGCTCAATTCGATTTCTTGCACAAAGCAACTGAAACCACCCCTATCCTATTGTTAGACGACATATTCGATAAATTGGATTCGTCGAGAGTGGAACAAATCATAAAATTGGTATTGGATAAAGATTTCGGACAGATATTCGTAACCGATACCAACAGAGAGCATCTGGATGAGATTCTATCCCGTACCAATAGCAATTATCATTTATATGAGGTGGGCAAAGGAGAGGTTGTTCAAAAGAATATTGCATCATGAGAAAAAAGAATACTGAAAGTATAGGAGAGGTATTGAGGCAATATTTTGAAGAAAACCAATTTATCAAAAGAAAACTTGCCGAAAGCAGGGCTGTGACCGGTTGGTCTAAGCTACTAGGCTCTATGATTGCATCTTACACTACTAATATATACTTACGAAATGGTATTCTCTATGTTTCATTATCATCATCTGTCTTGCGATCGGAACTATTGATGGCAAAAGAACGATTGATAAGCAAGCTTAACGAACATGCAGGAATACCGGTAATTAATGATATTGTATTTAGATAAATAAAAGAAATGAAAGAAGTTACATCCGAAACATTTAAGACTACATTACCCATTCAAATACGGTTTAGCGACATCGACGCATTAGGACATATAAACAACAATCTATATTTCAGCTACTTCGACTTAGGGAAAACTACTTACTTTGATACAGTCAAAGACAAAACACCGGTTAGCTGGACGGAGGGACTTATTGTTGTAGCTCGTATCGAGACAGACTTTCTGTCTCCTATATATTATAAAGAAAATATTGTAGTAGACTCTAAAGTTATCAGCCTTGGAGATAAAAGTGGAGTCTTTCTACAACAGATAAGGAATGTGAAAAATGGAGAAATAAAGAGCAGATGTAAGACTGTATTCGTGACTTACAATGCTGCGACACAATCGTCTATGCCAATACCTGATGTTTGGCGTAAAGCAATTTCAGATCATGAGGGTTTAGAACTATAAAAAAAGTGGATGGCTGAAATATGCCATCCACCTAATTGTTCGAATATCAATTTATATGTTCTTATTTATTCTTAGAGAACGTTTTAGGATATTCCACAGGATATAGTTTTTCACCGCCTCGCAAGCGAATATAAGTAGAAAACTGCCTTTTACCCTCTTTGAGTTCTATCACCCGACAACCATTCTTGCCTAGATTGTTGTACTCAGTATTTCCTCCCGAAAAGCGTCCGTAAGCCAAATATATATCGTAGAAATTGCCTATATAATCATTGTCGTGATCGTGACCTACAAAAGTTCCCATAACGTCTCCCGCCTGCCGCATTGCTGCAAACATACCGGTATTTAATTTGCCGTTACATTCCGTTTCATCCTTACTGCCAATGATCTGATCATATTTCTCAGTCTTCATTTGAGCATATTCTACCAACGGTATATGAAAGAAAGCTAATGCCGGATATGGCTCGCCTCCATTCTCTTTGGTATAAGCCGCACTTTGTTTACTGTACCATTCCACTTGGTTGAAATCGAGCCAATCATAATGTCCTAAACCTTTAATTGGAGTATATGCACCTGAGTCGAAGAAATAAAGAATCGCCTTGTTGTTAGCACCATCATGCGATTTGACTTCCAATATATAATTGCCTACTCCCTTCAAAGACTTATCACCCGGCTGAGCCAGACAATTTGGTTTTGTCATTGCATAGTCCATCAATTGCTGACGAGACATTCCTTGCTCTTGATCGTGATTACCAAAAACATACGCCCAAGGAATCTGACGTGAGGCTACCGGATCAAAAACGTCATCCAAGCCTTCTTTCACAGGCTTTGCATAAATAACATCTCCGGTAAAAACAACAAAATCAGGTTTCTCCTGATCCAAGACCTCGTTGATAAGCTTTATTGCCGCAGCTGATTCAGGGTTATTTTTCTGATAATGAAGATCGGTAAATTGTATTATTTTAAAACTGCCATCACCGTTGAAATGCAATGATGGATTCTGACCCAATAAGGGCAGTAGAAAAAAGAGTAAAACTGAACTAATAAAGTAACGCATAAACATAGTAGTTTTGAGGTTAAATAATATGCTAAGATAAAAAATTTAAACGAATATTTGTTCGTTCTATTTTTTTTATATCTTTGTAAAAACAAAAAGAATTGTAAATGAATACTCTATTAATAAATACATTTTGGTGGTGGTGCTTTCAACTCAAAAAGTCGTGAGCCAAATCGGTGTGTATTTATAAATAGATAAATAAACAATATAATACAAAGCCTATCGTAACTCACGATAGGCTTTTTTTGTAACAGAACAATAAAACAAAATATAATACATAAGATGGAAAAATTTACGGTTGATTCAAACGGCTTTTATGGAGAATTTGGCGGAGCATATATACCCGAAATTCTATATGACAATGTGGATACACTAAAAAACACATATCTGAAAGTCATCAATGATCCTTCATTTCAGAAAGAATACAACGATCTCCTCAGAGACTATGTAGGTCGCCCCTCGCCTCTCTATTTAACAAAGGGACTATCAGATAAATATGGTTGTAAGATTTATCTGAAACGTGAAGATCTGAATCACACTGGTTCTCATAAAATTAATAACACCATCGGACAGATACTTATAGCCCGCAGGATGGGAAAAACACGCATTATAGCCGAAACCGGAGCAGGTCAGCATGGAGTGGCAACAGCGACTGTATGTGCCTTGATGAATATGGAATGTATCGTATATATGGGAGCAACAGACGTAGAGCGTCAGAAACTGAATGTTCAGAAAATGGAAATGCTAGGTGCGAAGGTAGTACCCGTTACAAGTGGCAACATGACTTTGAAAGATGCAACCAACGAAGCCATTAGAGACTGGTGCAGCAATCCATCCGATACTTATTACATCATCGGGTCTACCGTTGGACCTCATCCATACCCCGATATGGTAGCACGCTTACAATCTGTTATCAGTAAAGAAATCCGCAAGCAATTATTGGAAAAAGAAGGTAGAGAAACACCCGACTATGTTATGGCATGCGTAGGGGGAGGCAGTAATGCAGCAGGTACGATATATCACTTTATAGACGAGCCGAATGTGAAAATAGTATTGGCAGAAGCCGCAGGAAAGGGAATAGACAGTGGAGAGTCGGCAGCAACTATACATTTGGGGAAATTAGGTATTATACATGGCAGCAAAACTCTTATCATGCAATCGGAAGACGGTCAGATAGAAGAACCATATTCGATTTCAGCTGGGTTAGACTATCCGGGAATAGGTCCAATGCATGCCTATCTGGCAAGTATAAAAAGATCGGAAGTGCTTGCCGTTACAGATGACGAAGCAATGAAAGCTGCCTTTGAACTCACCGAACTAGAAGGCATTATTCCGGCAATAGAATCGGCTCACGCATTAGGAGCTTTGGAGAAAATGAATTTTAAAACAGACGATGTCGTAGTTCTTTGCCTATCGGGCAGAGGAGATAAGGATATGGAAACGTATATTGAATATTATAATAAAAAATAAGCCCCATGAAATATAGAATAAATGTAAAAACTAAAAACTTGCTGGCTGACCTTCAGACTCCGGTGGGTATTTACCTCAAGGTAAGAGATATTTATCCTGAGTCGGCATTGCTGGAAAGTTCTGACTATCATGGAGGAGAAAACAGTTACTCATTTATAGGTATAAGCCCTATTGCACGTTTCAAAGTAGAAAACGAAGAGATAACTTATACTTATCCAGACAATACAGTAAAACAAGAAACTTTGCTTGGTCACCAAAAGTTAACAGATAAGTTTCACGATTTCATAGGACAGTTTGACGTACGGGGGGAAAACAAAACAAATATAAATGGCTTTTTTGGATACACTTCCTACGATGCCATCCGCTATTTCGAAACAGTGGATCCGGTGAATACAAAGTTGAGCAATGCTGATATTCCTGAATTTTACTATATCCTCTATCGGTTTATACTTGTTATCAACCATCTGAAAAATGAACTCACCATCGTTGAGAACATTGTAGAGGGAACGGAAGAGAGGACTCAAGAGTTGGAAGCCATTCTTAATAACAACAATATCGCTTCATACAACTTCGAAGCACTTGGTAGCGAACAATCCATGATTTCTGACCAAGAGCATCAGGAGATGATAAAAAAAGGGATTGCCCATTGCAAGCGGGGAGATGTATTCCAGATCGTACTATCGCGTTGCTTCACCCAAAAATTTGCAGGAGATGAGTTTAAAGTATATCGCTCACTCCGCTCGATAAACCCATCCCCATACCTATTCTATTTCGATTTTGGTTCATACCGCATATTTGGCTCTTCGCCCGAAACTCATTGCAAAATAACTAAAGGTAAGGCATATATAGACCCTATTGCCGGAACATATTTCCGTACCGGAGACGACGAGAAAGATCGTATTCTATCAGAGAATTTGTTAAAGGATGAGAAAGAAAATGCCGAACATGTAATGCTTGTAGACCTTGCCCGCAACGACCTCAGTCGCAATTGTCACGATGTTAAAGTAGAGTTTTACAAAAATGTGCAGTTTTATTCTCATGTTATCCATTTGGTTTCAAGGGTTAGCGGAATTGTAGATAAGGATAAGAACAACATTGCTGTTTTTGCAGATACGTTCCCTGCCGGTACATTATCGGGAGCACCTAAAGTAAGAGCAATGCAACTCATCCGCGACATCGAAAAACAAATGAGAGGTGTATATGGCGGCTGCATAGGATATATAGGATTTAACGGAGACCTGAACCAAGCCATCACGATACGCACATTCCTCAGCCAAAACAACACTCTTTATTATCAGGCAGGAGGAGGCATTGTTTCCAAATCGAATCCGGATACAGAAGTAATGGAGGTGAAAAACAAATTGGGAGCTTTAACCAAGGCTGTCAAAGCAGCAGTTGAATTGAGAAACTAGGAATACTATCGTTAAATTACAACTGATAAAAACATTAAGATATGAAAATACTGATTTTCGATAATTACGACTCATTTACATACAATCTGGTTCACTTGGTAAAAGAACTTGGGTTTACAGATGTTGATGTATATAGAAACGATAAAATAGCCTTAGAAGACGTTGCCCAATATGACAAGATCATTCTCTCTCCCGGACCGGGTATTCCATCCGAAGCCGGATTGTTATTACCGCTTATCAGAGAATATGCAGGAAAGAAACCGATATTAGGAGTATGCCTCGGACATCAGGCAATAGGCGAAGCATTCGGGGCTAAACTCTCTAATCTTGAAGACGTCTATCATGGCGTAGCTACAAATATACAGGTTGTAAAACCCGACTATATTTTCGATGAGTTAGGAAGCGAACTTGAAGTAGGTCGCTATCATTCATGGATTGTATCTTCCGACAATGTACCCGACTGCCTCGAAATAACAGCAACTGACGACAATGGGAAAATAATGGCTCTACGTCATCGCGAATATGATATACATGGAGTACAATTTCATCCCGAATCGGTATTGACTCCTGCCGGAGAAATTATAGTAAGAAATTTTTTGAAGAACTAAATAAAACCGAATTAAACCATGAGCAAGAAAATCTTTTTAAGTGAAAATGACATTCCTCAGAGCTGGTATAATATAGTGGCAGACATGAAAAATAAGCCATTACCTCCTCTTAACCCTCAGACAAAGCAAGTATTGAGTCCATCAGACCTTGAACCTATTTTTGCAAAAGAACTAATTAAACAAGAGTTAACGCAAGACCGTTGGGTAGAAATACCGGACGAGGTGAGAGAGTTGTACAAAATATGGAGACCAACACCATTGGTCAGAGCTACGGGTCTGGAAAAAGCTTTAGATACACCTGCTCATATTTATTTCAAAAACGAAGGAGTCAGTCCTATCGGTTCTCACAAATTGAACTCAGCTCTACCTCAGGCATATTATAATAAACAACAAGGTATAAAACGCCTTACGACAGAAACCGGAGCAGGGCAATGGGGTGCAGCACTCAGCTTTGCATCCAGCATATTCGGTCTTGATTTGGAAGTATATATGGTAAAAGTGAGCTATCAGCAAAAGCCATATCGCCGAATGATGATGCAGACATGGGGTGCAAATGTTATTCCTTCACCAAGCAATCTGACCGAAGCCGGAAGAAGTATTCTTGCCAAAGACCCTAATAACTCGGGAAGCCTGGGCATAGCTATATCCGAAGCAGTAGAAGCAGCCATCAAAGGAGAAAACACCAGATATACCTTAGGTAGTGTATTAAACCATGTTATCCTACATCAAACGATTATAGGTTTAGAAAGTGAAAAGCAAATGGAGATTGCCGGTGAATATCCGGACATCGTAATCGGCTGTTTTGGCGGAGGTTCTAATTTTTCGGGAATCAGTTTTCCATTCCTGCGTCATAAGCTTACCGATGGTAAGGAAATACGAATCATAGCAGCCGAGCCTGCAAGCACACCTAAATTATCAAGAGGCAAGTTTGAATATGATTATGGCGATACTGTCGGGCTTACACCTCTTTTACCGATGTACACTTTAGGACACGACTTTCAGCCGGCAGACATTCACGCCGGAGGATTGCGCTATCATGGTGCAGGCACAATCGTTAGCCAATTGAACAAAGATGGCTATATAGAAGTACAAGACATACCTCAATTAGAAACATTTGAAGCGGGAAAACTCTTTGCCAATACCGAAGGGATTATTCCGGCTCCGGAATCAACTCACGCAATAGCATCTGCCATACGTGAAGCCAAAAGAGCAAAAGAAGAAGGCGTACAGAAAACTATTTTATTCAATCTATCAGGTCATGGACTAATAGATATGACAGCATACGACCAATTCCTAACCGGAAAGATGCAAAATTATGAACTGACAGACGAAGAAATAGCAAGAACGACAGATACGTTGGAAAAATTAATATAATAGAAAAAACAAGTTAATAGTCACTTTCTAGCATAGATATGACATGTGGCTATTGACTCTCTGAAAAGGATGAAACCTCATGAAACAAATATTAAACAGATTATTTGAACATCAACACCTTAACCGTAACGAAGCAAAAGAAATACTTACCAATATGGCGGCGGGTAATTACAATGAACCTGAGATTGCTGCATTTATTAGTGTTTTTTTGATGCGAAGTATAAGTGTGGACGAGTTTTTAGGCTTTTCCGATGCGCTGTTAGACTTACGGGCAAATGTAGATGCACTAGCTGCTTACAATCCAATAGACATTGTAGGCACAGGAGGAGATAACAAGAATACATTCAATATATCGACTCTCGCTTGCTTTGTGACCGCGGGAGCAGGATATAAAGTAGCCAAACATGGTAATTACGGCGCGACCTCTGTTAGTGGTGCTTCGAACGTAATGGAACAACATGGAGTTAAATTCACTTCAGACGTAAGTAAGCTGGAAGAGTCTTTAGATAAGACTAATATTGCATACATGCATGCGCCATTATTTAACAATGCTTTAAAAATCGTAGCACCGGTGCGTAAAGCACTCAAAGTCCGTACATTTTTCAATATGCTTGGTCCGGTAGTAAATCCGATAAAACCGAAACGGACTGTATTAGGTGTTTTCAATCTGAAAATGGCTCGGCTATATTTCTATATGTATCAGCAAACTGATGTAGATTACTCTATTGTACACAGTTTGGATGGATATGATGAAATATCTCTTACCGGAGAATTTAAGATAATCAATAGAGCCGGAGAGCGGTTGTATAGTCCCGAACAAATTGGATTTACCCGTTGTCAAGAACAAGATCTTAGTGGCGGCGACACTCCGGAAGATGCCTCTCTGATTTTTGACAATGTAATAAACAATACTGCGACACAAGCTCAGAAGAATGCAGTTGTAGCAAATGCTGCGACAGCAATACAGACTATCAACTCTGATATGTCTTTTGAAGACTGTATTGCACAAGCAAGAGAATCTATTGATAGTGGACGAGCAAGAGAAACATTCAAAAGATTTATTGATCTGAATTCATAAAAATAAAGTTATGGCAAAACAATGTAATTCATTAGATGAAGTCCGCCAGAACATAGACCTGATAGACGATGAGTTGGTAAAATTAATCGCCAAACGAGGTCGTTTCGTATCTCAGGCTGCCCGGTTTAAAAATTCGGTTAATGAAGTTGTATCTTCCGACCGAACAGATTTAGTTATAGGCAAAGTAAGAACTTTAGCACAAGAATCGGGATTAAATCCTTCCATTACAGAAAAAGTATATAGAGCGATGATTAACGCTTTTACTGAAGAAGAATTGATTACTTTTGACTCTCGATATAAAGATGTAAAAGAATCATATTACTAGATATGAAAAAGGTACTTATAATAAATGGGCATCCCGACAAAGAAAGCTACTGTTTCGGACTACATGCCAGTTATAAAAAAGGAAGTCTGGAAAGAGGCAATCAAGTCAGAGAAATCATTCTTGCCAACATGGACTTCAATCCGATCCTAAAATACGGATATCGCAAACGTACCGAGCTTGAGCCGGATTTGTTGGCAGCATGGGAAGACATACAATGGGCAGAACACATCGTATGGATTTATCCTACATGGTGGGCCATGCCACCTGCACTATTGAAGGGATTTATTGAGCGGTTATTCCTACCCGGATTTGCTTTCGAATATCAGGAGAAATCTCCTTTTCCGAAGAAATTATTATCGGGACGCACATCCGAAATAATAAGTACAATGGATTCGCCCACATGGTATTATAAATGGATCGTAAGTGATATTGGAGGCAGACTGATAAGAAAAGATATAGGGGCATTCTGCGGCATCAAGAATATAAGAACAACTTATCTTGCGGTATTAAAAACCTCGACACAAAAACAACGCAAAAAGTGGTTACAAAAAATAGAGACAATAGCTAAAAAATAATGGAGAGTTCAATAAAAACAATATCCAACGAACGGATACGAATTGCAATATTCTGTTTATATTTCTGCACCGGATTCTGTTTCTCAAGCTGGGCAAGCCGCATCCCCGATATAAAAACGACTCTCGGGTTGGATGATGCTGCATGGGGAACAATACTACTAATGATTCCAATAGGGCAGATATGCGGAATGACAATATCGGGCATGCTTATATCACGAGTGGGCAGTAACAAAATATTTCCTATTGCGCTGATCGGCTATGTAGTATCTCTTTTGTTTATAGGTTTTTCTTCAAGTGAATATGCACTGATCATCAGCCTGATAATATTTGGTTTTTTCGGCAATTTCTGCAATATATCAGTCAATACACAAGCCGTAACGCTGGAGGGTACATACGATAAACCGATCATGGCATCATTTCATGGAGGGTGGAGCCTTGCCGGATTAACCGGAGCCTGCATCGGACTACTAATGGCTTCGATACATATAAAGCCGATATATCATTTTTCGATAGTCGGGCTATTAGTCTTAATATGCCTGATAATTAATAAACCCTTTCTTCAAAGAGATCTGAAAAAAGAAAAAGATCCGGCTGAAAGAGAGGAAAGAAAAAAGAACAAACCCGAAACATTTCTCTTCCTATTGGGTATAGTTGCGTTCTGCGGAATGGCTGCCGAAGGAGCCATGTCGGACTGGAGCGGGCTTTATTTGGTAGATGTAGTGGGAACTCAAAAGAATCTAGCTCCTATCGGTCTGGCAGCTTATATGATCACTATGGCATCGGGACGTTTCTTTATAGACAAGGCTAGTCAAAAATGGGGAAGAAAAAAAGTATTGCAAGCCGGAGGTACACTTATCTCCGTAGGGCTGTTCACAGCTGTAGCACTACCTTATTTTGTAACTACGATTATCGCTTTTATGATTATCGGATTCGGAACAGCTGGCATTGTTCCCACTATATATAGTATAGCCGGACAGAAAACAAAAATATCGACCAGTATTGCACTTACCATTGTGTCGAGTGTAAGCTTTCTTGGCTTCCTCATGGGACCACCTCTGATCGGCTACATAGCAAGTGCTACAAACTTAAGATATTCATACGCCCTGATAGGACTGTTTGGAATATGTATTATTATACTAGCTTCTACTATTAAGATACTCAATTTTGATAGAATAAAAACGCACAAAAATGAATCTATATGACAAATATATTAGATAGGATAATTGCAAATAAGAGAATCGAAGTTGAGCAACAGAAACAGCAACACAGCATCGATACCATAATAAAGAAGATTGCATGCTTTACCGAAAAACCGGCATCAATGAAAGAGGCATTACTCAACTCGCAAACGGGTATCATTGCCGAGTTTAAACGACGCTCTCCTTCGCGAGATTGGATTTTCAAAGATGCAAAAATAGATGATATTATTCCATTATATTCAAAGAATGGAGCAAGTGCTATTTCGATATTAACAGACATAGATTTCTTTGGAGGTACGCTTAGTGATCTCGAATTTGCAAAGAGTCTGACAAAAACACCTCTTTTACGCAAAGATTTTATGATAGATGAATATCAACTCTATCAGGCAAAGTTTTCGGGAGCAAGTGCTATTTTACTGATCGCTTCGGCTTTGACTCGTGAATCTACAATACAATTAGCAACCAAGGCTAAGGAATTAGGGCTAGATGTATTATTAGAAATTCATAACGAACAAGAGTTAGAACATATCAACGATAAAGTAGATATAGTGGGAGTTAACAACCGTAATCTGGGAACATTTGTTACTGATGTACAAGTTTCCTTTGATCTAGTGGATAAAATACCAACTGAATTTGTAAAAATTTCGGAAAGCGGAATTTCTCAGCCTCAAACTGTAATTGATCTACGGGAGGTGGGTTATAAAGGCTTCCTCATGGGAGAAAATTTCATGAAGACTGAAAATCCGGGTAAGGCGTTGGACGAATTTATAGAACAATTGGCATGAAGATAAAAGTCTGCGGAATGAAATATCGTGAAAATATAATCGAATTGTCGAAATTGTCAATTGATTTTATGGGAATGATATTTTATGAGAAATCGGCACGATATGTAGATGAACTGACTTTATCGGATTTGGACATTCTACCCAACCAGATCAAACGTGTCGGAGTTTTCGTAAATGCAGAGGCGGATTTTATTCTAAATAAAGTGAATCAATATGGGCTCAACATTGTCCAACTACATGGGCATGAATCGCCTGAATTTTGCCGAAACCTAAGTAAAACCATACCCATAATAAAAGCTTTTAGTATCGAAAACACTTCGGATATTCAAAATACAAAAAAATATGAAGGACTATGCGAATATTTTTTGTTCGATACCAAGACTCCTCAATATGGAGGGTCGGGGCAAAAATTCGATTGGAATATATTGAATGAATATAAGGGGGCTACACCTTTTCTCTTGAGCGGGGGAATTTCCGTTGATGACGCAGATAGTATCAGAAGCATTGATCATCCTCTTTTTAAAGGAGTAGACCTCAACAGTAAGTTTGAGATAAGACCGGGAGAAAAGAATATAAAACAATTAGAGCAATTTATAAAAGAAATACAATATGAACAGGATTAAACAACTATTCGAGAAGAAACAAAAGAATATACTCTCGATCTATTTCACAGCAGGGTTTCCCAATCTGACTGATACATGCAATATTATTAAAGAATTGGAGACAAACGGCATTGATCTTATCGAAATAGGGATTCCCTTTTCTGATCCAATGGCAGACGGACCCACAATTCAGGAAAGTGGCACGATTGCCCTTCGTAATGGTATGACGTTGAAAGTGTTGTTTGATCAGTTAAAAGATATTCGAAAAGATGTAAATATTCCTTTGATAATGATGGGATATTTAAATCCGATTATGCAATATGGTTTCGAAGCATTTTGCAAGCAATGCAAAGAAGTGGGTATAGATGGTGCTATCATTCCCGATTTACCATTTGATGACTATATAAAAGAATACAAACCTATTGCAGAAAAATATGATATAAAAATAGTGATGCTTATCACTCCTGAAACTTCGGATGAACGCATCCGTCTTATAGACGAGCATACCGATGGTTTTATTTATATGGTGTCTTCGGCATCTACTACCGGTGCTCAGACCAGCTTTGATGACAAGAAGCAGGATTATTTCCGCAAGATAAATGCAATGAATCTCCGCAATCCTCGACTTATCGGTTTTGGAATATCAAACAAAGCGACATTAGAAGCTGCACAAGCAAATGCAAGCGGTGCTATAATCGGCAGCAAATTTATTACTCTATTGAAAGATAGTACGAATATACGTGATGCAGTAAAATCATTAAAAGACGTATTAAGCAAGTAAAGGCAGAAAATCATATCTTTGTATCCTTATACAAGAACTGAAGCTTAAGATGCCGGAAATAAAGAAGTACATTCTGAGATCAGGTAAATTTATAAATCAATATAAGTTTACCTTTTTAACTATCTTATATATCGGACTGATTGCATTTACTCCCATCAAATTTGCATTCAGCATACCGATGATATTATTGGTTATATCTTTTCTGTTCATCCTTAATATTCTGGCTAAACTAAAATACACTTTTATATTTACATTCGCACTTGCTTTTGTTCTCACATTCAATGCCTACTTTGCCTTTGTGCTCAAGAGCGATGTATCGTTAGAGATAATGGCTTCGATATTCGAAACACATCTGACCGAAGCCATGAGCATGCTCAAAGGAGTATGGTTGCTAAGTATTGTTGCTCTTATTTTATCTATCGGTCTATTGTATCTATGTGAACGAGAGCTTAAGGAAAGCAGGGTGACAATAAAAACATCTGTCATTTATTTATTAATTTACCTTCTCATTTTCTTGCCTTTTGTTTCCTACAAGCGTATAAAATGGATGGAAGAAGAAGAACTTTTCAAAGAAGAGCCGATACGAGTAATCCAAGATAAGGTCAATTTATATGCTCCGATCTTATACGGTAACATCCTTAGTATTATGGCATATCAGGACGAAATGTCAAAGCTTAAAGAATTTGCCGATCAACGAAATAAAACTTTACCTGAGGGCATTTCCCTAAACGATACGGTAACAACACCTCAGAAAATATATCTCGTAATTGGAGAAAGTGCTTATAGTAAACATCTGTCTCTGTATGGGTATCCGATAAAGACTACTCCTTTTTTGGATAGTCTTGCATTGGCAGACTCTGCCCAGATGAAGCATTATAATGGTATTGCAGCAGCACCGTTTACACGTAATGCTTTACGCATAGCCCTATCTTTTGCCTCTACTCGTAATCTTGAGCCTTTCTACAAAAACAAAACACTCATAAATTTAGCTAACGATGCCGGATATGAAACCTATTGGATATCAAATCAGGGCAGTTCCGGCATACAAGATTCATACTTAGGTTATCTGTCTGCCTCAGCCCAAGAAGCTATATTTACTAAAGGAGGATATTTGGCTAATGATGACTTTGAGTTGATACCTATAATTAAGGGTAAGCATAATCAGAACAAACAGTTTTTCATAATACATCTGGTCGGTAGCCACAACAATTATTCAGATCGATACGATAATACAGATGCACAAGCCATACCCGGCGATAACTCGTTGACAACTCACTACGACCGATCTATACATCACACAGATAGAGTTCTGCATGAAATATATAATGTTATGCAACAAGATTCCACTGCTGTATTATATTATTTCTCAGATCACGGCGAGATAATAGGTATGGGGCATGGACCTTGGAAAAACGGAGTGGCACAGTTCGACATTCCGCTTATCACAATAGATAAGGGAACAAATCGTGTAAATGAGATAGTAGAAAAATATGTTGATCCTGAATTGCATAAAATAAATAATGCAAATACGACTCTCATTATCGCAGAAATATTAGGGTACAACATTCCGCCTAAATATACGCAGCAGGCAATCGAAGATGGACGATATGTGCGTCATGCCGACCAAAGCTATTCGTTATATTCTGATGTGAAGGAGAAACCAGAGTAAGTGTCAGTCTGACAAATATCATAACAAATATAACTTAATAAGGGTTATTTAATACATTTGTAGTCAATAATCTAATTTATAAACGATGACAGAAACCTCTCTGAAAAGGAAAACAGGTCTGGCTCTCTTCTGGAGTTTTATCGACAAGGGAGGACAGCAGGTTATACAATTCATATTTGTATATATCCTTGTTCGTTTGGTATCGAAAGATGAATTTGGCGCAGTTGCCGTACTTTCTATTTTCACAATATTGGCTAATATGCTTCAAGAAAGTGGTTTTTCAGCCGCATTGATTCGAAAGAAAGAAGTTTCGCCACACGAATATTCTTCGGTATTCTATTTCAATATAACTATCAGCTTCGTTATATATATCGTATTCTTTTTTTCGTCACCACTTATCAGTTGGTTTTTCGACAAACCAATATTAACAAACCTTTCCCGATTTATATTTCTGGCCTTTGTTTTCAATGCTTTCGGAATCATTCAAAATGTGAATCTGATAAAGACTATGAACTTCAAATTAAATACACGAATCACGCTCATTGCCGGATGTTTATCAGGGCTGATTGCAATAGTATTGGCATATAATGGTTTTGGAGTCTGGAGTCTGGCGGCACAACAAGTCGTTCAAAGTTTCTTAAGAAGTTCATTCCTTTGGGTATTTGTAAAATGGAGACCGTTGAAGAAATTTACATTTATTCATATCAAGGAAATGTCGGCATTCAGTGTGAAGCTTTTATTAACCAATCTTATGAACCAGATTTGTGGTAACATAGTACCTATCCTTATCGGAAAAAAATACTCCTTGGCTCAGGTTGCCTCTTTTGGGCAGGGAACTAAACTAAATAGCATACCGCAATCTGTAATAAGCGATGGTATAAAAAGTGTAGCATTTCCTCTACTCTCTAATATAGGAGATGATGAAGAGAAAAGCCTGAAGGCTTTCCGTAAAATAATCAGAATCACAGCTTTCATATCTTTCCCTATCGGATTACTTCTACTTGTATTAGCAACGCCGATTGTTGGTCTTTATCTGACACCGGAATGGAGTGACGTGATCCCTATATTACAAATTCTGGCAATTGGAGGAAGCTTTTATCCATTATATGCACTTATAAGCTCACTGCTTCAATACAAGGGGCGCTCGGGTTTATTATTAAGAATAGAATTTATTAGAAACATCCTGCAGGTAGCAGCAATATTGATTACTGTTCGATTTGGTGTTTTAGGATTAGTATCCGGCATCAGCATGGTTAATATATTAGCTTTTCTGATCGGGATCTACATAGCAGGAAAAACAATATCTTATTCATTCAAAAATGTCATAAAAGATATCACACCATATCTGACTGTATCTATATTAACAATACTACCCTTTTTATACCTATATAAAACAGGTATCGCGAACTTATATCTACTTCTGATTATACCTTTAATCGGAGGCAGTTTACTATATTTGCTATTGGTTAAGCTATTAGGATCGGTGGTTATACAGGATACAATGGATTTTATAAAACAATCAGCAAAGAAAAAATAATGGTTACAATTTTACTTTCGGGAGGATTAGGAAACCAGATGTTTCAATATGCGGCCGCTAAGGCATTGGCTAAACGCTTAGACACTCATCTTTTTTTCGATCTGTATAATCTGACAAAGAAAACTAAGACGACAACCCGATCGTACGAATTGGATATATTTAATATAGATGTTTCTTGTAAAAGTACAATAAAGGGAAAAATATTGATTAAGGGACGTCCTTTTATCCAGAAACACAGGGTTGCGTTTCAACATCTAGGTTTTTTGACAGACACCTATGCCCTCTTATATGAATCGGTATTTCGATCTATAAAAGGAAATATTACGATGTCGGGATATTTCCAATCTGAAAGATATTTCGAGAATATAAAGGCTGAAATACAAAATGATTTTGAATTTAAAATACAATTAGACGATAAGAATAAAGACATAGCCGATCAAATTATAAATACTCAATCTGTTGCTATACATATTCGAAGAGGCGATTATATTACGGATAAGAATGCGAACCAGAATTTTACTGTCTGCAATGCTGAATATTATCGAAAAGCCATTTCTTATATTAAAGAAAAAATACCTCAACCATCTTTTTATATATTTTCGGAAGATATGGAGTGGGCAAAAAATAATATTGACCTCGGGAATCACCCCTCATCATACATAAACTGGAACAAAGGAAAGGACAGCTATCGGGATATGCAACTAATGAGCTTATGTAAGCACAATGTCATAGCCAACAGCAGCTTTAGTTGGTGGGCTGCATGGTTGAACAAGAACATAGAAAAAATAGTTGTAGCACCTTCAATATGGTTCAAAGACGAAGACAAGAATAAACTGTTAGACGATTTCTATCCTTCGGGATGGACAAAAATATAAACTAAAGATGAAAGTATCCGTATTGATGCCAGTCTATAATGCCGAACAATATTTAGCATTGGCAATAGACAGTATTATTTCTCAAACGTTCACCGATTGGGAATTAATCATTGTCAATGATGGCTCTACGGACAAGAGTGAAGAGATTGTTTTATCTTATACAGATACCCGTATCCGCTATATAAAAAATGCAGAAAACAAAGGTATCATCTATACCCGAAATATGATGATAGAAATGGCTTTGGGCACGTATATCGCTTTTCTTGATAGTGACGACATTTCGGAAGCTAGCAGATTAGAGCATCAAGTCAAATTTCTTGACAACAACCCAGAATATGCTCTATGTGGCACGTGGGGTGTAATAATTGATGATAATGGACGACAGATAGGAAAAATTAATATGCCTTCGTCCGATGAAGAAATCAGAAGCTCTCTGCTATTCGTCAATACATTCATACAATCCAGTATTATGATTCGTCGCGAAGTTCTTATCTCTCATCCTTATGATAAAGCTTATCCCGTAGCCGAAGACTATGAACTCTGGTGTAGATTATCACATTTATACAAGCTAAAAAATATACCAATCCAACTGACCCAATATCGTTGGCATGGCAACAACATCAGCAAATCAAAAAAAGAGCTAATGGTTTCTTTAGTAAAAAGTATATATAAAAAAGAGCTCAGCTGTCTCGGAATTAACGCAACTGAACATCAGATACGGCTACATGCAGCAATAAAAGACAAAGAGGTAGTGAATATCCCCGCAAACCTTTATTTCGAAGAGCTGAGAACATGGCTTAAACAGATAGCCCAAGAGGGGTCTAAGAACAAGATTTATAATAAAAATGTACTAAGGGCAACTATTGTATTCAGATGGATATTTGCCTGCAAAGAATGGAGAATGTGGAAAAAGTATATCTCATTTCCCATTCGCTTAAACATGAAGGAATACAGAATTTTATTAAGAATGCTAAGTCAACGAATCATAAAATGAATGAAGATCTAAGTAAATATAATCCCGAAGGTTCGGAGTTACGAAATTTACAAATGAGAATGTTAGATATTCTTATTGTTGTAACAGACATTTGCGACAAACATAATATTCCTTACTGGATCAGTGGAGGCACGCTGTTAGGTGCGATGCGGCATGGAGGATTTATTCCTTGGGACGACGATATAGACATAGAAGTAATGCGTTCCGACTACAAAAAACTGGCTAAAATATTGCCGAAAGAACTACCCGATTCTTTATATTTTCAGTCACCAAAAGAAAAAAGTTACAGAATGCTTTTCGCCAAAGTCAGAGACAGATTTTCGATCATACATTCCGAAGAAGAAGACATGGCGACATATAAAGAAAAAGGAGTCTATATAGATATATTTATAGAAGAACGAAGCTACAGATGGATGAAAAATATAGTAGACTTTTTCTACGGAAGGGCTTTCAGACGATTGAAACGAGGACGTCCATTCCAATCCCTAACGTATTTATATGAATACACGATGTCTCTGCTTATGTATCCTATTGGCGTCTTGTTAATGTGGATAGCTAGAGGTATCTGTACGGTAACAAAGCCAAATAATATACTGCACAGCTATGGAATAGGAAACTCTACCAATCACAATGCAAGCTATATGTTTCCGGTCAGAAAAATAATATTCGAAGGAAAAGAGTTTTTCGCACCCAAAGAACCGCACATCTATCTAACCAAGCAATATGGCGACTATATGTCAATTCCGCCAAAAGACAAACGGGCAACCCACTTTATGAATGTAGAATACATTGACAAATTATAATCCCATTGCACGTATAATCTTAGTCTCTGCCTGCCTTGCTAGTTTGATCTTTGATGTATCTTTGGGATCTATACCATACTTTTCAGGTGCAGGTATTATCAATTTTGTACCGATAGGTACATTATTGGGATTCTTTATGACACCTTTATTTTCTTCATATATATAAACCCAGAAAGATTTATTCCCGTAATATTTAAGAGCTATATTACGGAGAGTATGTCCTCGTTCGATAGTTAAAGTTGCTAAAGGATTATTAACATTGGGTTTAGATTTCTCTTTAACCTTCTCCACTGGTTTTAGATTTATTGCTTTCAAGGTGTCCTTAACGGAAACTATTGTGTCTATTTTTTGAGCTTCCTCCACGGCTACTGTATCCGACAAAGGAGCAATA
This sequence comes from Dysgonomonas sp. UBA5412, assembly GCA_002409595.1. Lineage (GTDB taxonomy): Bacteria > Bacteroidota > Bacteroidia > Bacteroidales > Dysgonomonadaceae > Dysgonomonas. Next base: position 24,495 of record DHNQ01000009.1, on the reverse strand, counting down.
GCCTCTTTATTATCTGCCAGTTCATTCTTCTCTGCAATTGTATTCTGAATCGGCGGCTCCATAAAGTAGCCGACTAATTCTTGAAAATAATATCCACCAATAGCAAATCCGGCAATAATAAGAAATATGATAAAACCTAATGATATAAACCGACGACGCTTCGATTTTCTTTTATGAAGCTCCATTACAGACTCAATATCTGTTGGCTCTTGATCATTCGAACCGTCAAATTCAGAAGAAACCGTTTCTGCTTGATCTTCTGATTCAATAGACTCACTATCCTCTTTTGACGAATCTTCTTTTAATGAAGTAGATGGCATATCAGCCAGAGACTCAAATTGAGGCAATACCAAACTAATGCTTTTATCGGATACAACTGAAGGTAAATCCTTCTCATTCGGCGTATCTTCAGCCTTATCCTGATCAATAAGACTATTTTCTACAATCTCATTATTAGTGTCAGGTTCAGGATTTTCGCCATCAACCTCATCATCAATAGCTTCACTTTCGATATTGTCAAAACTGACTCCTTCTTCCAACACAACACTTTCGAAGTGGGCAAAAGGTCTGTTGACAGCCTCTTTTAGAGATTTATCAGGAACAAAACTTAATTTATAATGAGCGGCAATCTCTATCGATTCTCCCGTATTTACATCTACACTCTTTCGGACATTTACTTTGACAAGCTTAAATACACCAAAATCTTTGATCTTAACAGATTCTTTTTTTTCTATATTTTCGGAAATGACAGCGACAAGCTCTCTCAAAAAAAGCTCCGATTCTTTTTTAGTCAGATTCTGCTTCTTTGATAAAAGATCAGTCAGATCTTGAAAATTAATCCTCTCATTCATCGACTTCCAGATTTTTAAGGTTATCTTTTATTGTCTGTCCGGGACGAAAAGCCAAAGAGATTTTAGGGGGAACCAAAAAACGTTGTTTAGAAACAGGGTTGACAGAAATGCGTTCGCCTTTCTTCTTCGTTTCAAAAAGACCAAAACCTTGAATATTAATAGAATTACTTTCCTCAAGATTACTTTTCATTATCGAAACTGTCGACTCCAACACCTCTGAGGTCTGTCGTTGAGTCCACTCTAATCTTTTAGCTAAGATTGCTATTAATTCTTGATTGGTCATAATATTATAATTTAAGTTATACTACCTCTCCGTACAAATCAAAAGGCTGAGCCCCTGATATCTTGACATTATAAAATTCTCCAATATCCAGCTTCTTATTCTTCTTAATCAGAACTTCCGGATCAACCTCCGGTGAATCGAATTGAGTTCGACCGATATAATAATCGGATTCTTCTCTATCCACAATAACTTTGAGAGTATCTCCTATTTTCTGCTCATTAATTTCTAATGCAATCCGTTCTTGCAAAGCCATCAAAAGATCCATTCGTTCTTGTTTTACAGCATCCGGAACTTCATCTTTATAGTGAGCATAAGCATACGTTCCATCTTCATGGGAGTAAGGGAATGCTCCCATCCTATCAAAGCGAACGTCTTTTACAAATTGCAATAACTCCTCAAAATCTTTATGGGACTCACCCGGATGACCAACCATCAAAGTTGTACGCAGATGTATTCCGGGAACTTCTTCCCGTATGCGTTTCATCAGATCATAGGTTTGCTGTTTTGTTATATTGCGTCGCATCTTTCTCAGCATGTCATCACTAATATGCTGTAATGCAATATCCAGATATTTACAGACATTGTCATTCTCCCTCATCACTTTCAACAGTCCGTAAGGGAAATTTGCCGGATATGCGTAATGTAATCGAATCCATTTCACACCTTCTATTTTGGCAATGTGGTCTATCAGTTCGGGTAATTTAGCTTCTTTGTAATTATCAAGACCATAATAAGAAAGATCCTGCGCTATTACCTGAAACTCTTTAACTCCGTTGGCAACAAGATTTCGGACTTCTGCTTCGACTTCTTCGATAGACCGTGACTGATGTTTTCCTGTCATTATGGGAATCGAACAATACGAGCAAGCCCTATTGCATCCTTCAGATATTTTCAGATAGGCATAATGTGAAGGAGTAGTAATATTACGTTCCAAAGCTAAATCTTGATGATAAGATTTTCCCAGATCGGAAATAAGACTCTTCCATCCAAATTTACCATAAAAACTATCAACCTCGGGTATTTCAGTCTTTAACTCCTCCATATATCTGTCTGTAAGACATCCCATAACAAAGAGTTTATTTAACTTTCGTTTCTTCTTAGCTTCTGCAAATTCCAAAATCATATTAATAGACTCTTCTTTTGCATCGCCTATAAAGCCACATGTATTTATAACCACGATCTCCCCTTCTGCCTTTTCGGGATCATGTTTTACTGTATAGCCATTAGCCAGCAGTTGTTTCATCAATAACTCAGAGTCTACCAAGTTTTTTGAACACCCTAGCGTAATAACATCTATTCTGTTTTTTTTCATTGATCTTTTTAATCGCCAAATAAGCTATCTACAAATTCTTTACGTCTGAATATTTGCAGATCGTCAATACCTTCTCCCAGTCCAATATACTTTACTGGAATCTTAAATTGGTCTGAAATACCAATCACTACACCGCCTTTAGCTGTTCCATCCAATTTTGTTATAGCCAGAGCCGTTACATTGGTGGCAGCAGTAAATTGGGTTGCTTGTTCAAAAGCATTTTGTCCGGTAGAACCATCTAAAACTAATAAGACTTCGTGCGGTGCTCCCGGCACAATTTTATCCATTACTTTCTTTATTTTAGAAAGTTCGTTCATCAATCCTACTTTATTGTGAAGTCGTCCGGCAGTATCAATAATGACAACATCTGCATTATTCGCTTTAGCCGAACTAAGGGTATCGAAAGCCACAGAAGCCGGATCTGACCCCATTGCTTGTTTTACTACTGGTACTCCTACTCGTTCGCCCCATATAACAAGTTGCTCTACGGCGGCAGCACGGAAAGTATCGGCAGCGCCAAGATAGACAGATTTGCCTGCTTTCTTAAACTGATTAGCTAGCTTTCCGATAGTTGTTGTTTTGCCAACTCCATTAACGCCAACTACCATTATAACATAAGGTTTGACTTCTTCTTTTACCGAGAAATCTTCTGCATCGACTGCATTATTCTCAGTTAGCAAAGCTGCAATTTCCTCTCTTAGCAGAGTTTTCAGTTCTTTTCCATCGACATACTTATCTTTGGCTGCACGCTTTTCTATACGTTCGATGATTTTCAAAGTGGTATCTACTCCGACATCAGAACTTATCAAAACTTCTTCCAATTCATCGAGGACATCATCATCAACTTTCGATTTACCGGCGACAATACGCGATAGTTTCGAAAACATTGATTCTTTGGTCTTTTCCAGACCTTTATCCAGTGTTTCTTTTTTTTGTTTTGAGAAGAAATCAAATAATCCCATAATTCTATTATTTCTGAATATTGAAAGCAGAATACCTGCTCATTAGTTTTGCAAGAAACTTATTTTTAACCTTCTACAAAGCTACTAAATGGATAATAAAAAACCTCCCTACAAGTGAATGAAGGAGGCGTTTTAGATATTTTTAACAAGATTATTTAGCGAAATAATCTTTTACTGATTCGTTTGGAACCATTTCTTCTTTAAATGTATAAGCTCCTGTCTTAGGAGATTTTACCATTTTGATTACTTTTGCATAGTTACGACCATCTTTTGAAGATGGGTCACGGTAACCTGCGACTGTTTTCTTTGCCATGGTTTATTTTATTTTTACTTGATTTCTTTATGTACAGTAACTTTTTTCAACACCGGATTGTATTTTTTTAGCTCCAATCTTTCTGTTGTATTTTTTCTGTTCTTAGTAGTAATGTAACGAGAAGTACCCGGCATTCCACTTTCCTTGTGCTCTGTGCACTCCAGAATCACTTGAATTCTGTTTCCTTTTGCTTTCTTAGCCATTTCCTATTCCTCCTAATTATTAAGCGTTTAAATAACCATCTGCGGCCGCTCTTTTTATGGCAGCGTCCAATCCAATTTTATTGATTGTACGAAGCCCGGCTGCTGAAATATTCAGGCTAACCCAACAATCTTCTTCTACCCAGTAGAATTTTTTTCTAAAAAGATTGACATTAAATTTCCTCTTAGTTTTTTTGTTAGAGTGAGAAACATTATTGCCAACCATAGCTTTTTTTCCTGTTATTTGACAAATTTTGGACATCGCTATTGTGTTTTATATGTTTATTTTTGTTATATTCTATCCAAATCGGGATGCAAATTTAGTCATATTTTTCAAACCTACAAATATTTATATGGTTAAAGTTCTTTTATTTCTGGTTTTGAATAATCTAACTTTTCAAATATGGCTTATCTAAAGTATTTTTAATTATTTTTGTCTCACTTTTTTATATCAAAATCACAATAGGTTATCTTAATACGCCTCAAACAATGCTATTCAATAGTTTCATCTTTATCGCATTATTAGCTGTAACATTTATACTGTATTACATTCCAAAATTAAGGAAGATCCAAATACCTATTTTGATTATAGCCAGTTTGATTTTTTACGCCTACGATCAACCGGGATTTGTTCTTTTATTACTTTTTTCTGCCGGAATAAACATTCTAACTAGTTATTATATAGTATATGGTAATAAGAAAAGAAAAAAAACTTTGGCGTTGACAGGTGTTGTGATAAATCTCTGTGGACTTGCATTTTTTAAATATAGTTCATTATTTTCAGAAACATTTTTAAACCCCTCTGATTCTATAGGCAATTTCCTCTTGCATATACCTCTACCTATAGGTATCTCTTTTTTCACATTCGAAGGTATTAGTTTACTTATAGATGTTTGGAAAGAGAAGTACGTTGACAACAAAAAAATTGCAAATAAGTCTTTATTCAAACATGCGCAACATACTTTATTTTTCATATCCTTCTTCCCCCATCTCATAGCAGGTCCGATCCTCAAAGCCCATGATTTTTTTCCTCAGATAGAGCAAAAATACTTTAAAGACATACAATGGACAAGTGCTTTCAGAAGTCTGGTTACAGGTTATTTTCTTAAAATGGTTATTGCTGACAATCTCAAGGATTTTACCGGATGGGTATCATATCCAATGTTTGAGAATCTTTCGACCTTGACTTTACTCATGCTTTTATTCGGTTATTCGATTCAAATATTTGCAGATTTTGCCGGTTATTCACTCATTGCTATTGGTTTAGCAAAGCTATTTGTATATAATTTCAATATAAATTTCAATTTTCCATATATATCTACTTCTTTCAAAGAATTTTGGAAAAGATGGCATATTTCGTTATCCTCTTTTTTGATGGAATATCTTTATTTCCCTCTCGGAGGTAACAGAAAAGGAAAAGTCCGCACATATATGAATCTGATAATAACTATGACTTTGGGCGGTTTATGGCATGGGGCAGCATGGAGTTACGCCCTGTGGGGGCTGATGCATGGTCTGGTTTTGGCAATAGAACGCTTTTTTACACATAATTCACCTAACAACAACCCATCAAGCAACATAGCACTTTTCTTCAGGGGAGTATTCGTCTTCATAACGGTTTCATTTTTTTGGCTATTTTTCATGCTCCCTGACATAAATCATGTATTTGCCTTTTTAGAAGCACTGCTTTATAATGTATCAAAGGATAATTATTTACCTTTTGTCGCTTTTATATTAATATACACTTCACCGGTTATTATATATCATATTTTTTATTTGTGTAAAGGGAAGCCAATATGGAATAAAATAAACAAAATAGAGTATATATTTTACGCAATCATGCTATTCCTTATAGCAACCAATAGTGGTCCGACAAAATCATTTATCTACTTTCAATTTTAAGCATAAAACAAATGATAAAAAAAGCCCTTATAGGATCTCTAATCTTACTTTTCACTTATGCCCTAGTAAGAGATGTCTACAAGCCTAATATAACCATACCTCAGGCTCAATGGCAAGACAATCAGATTGCGGCACAGTCATATCTATACAACAACACCGATAATATCGAAAATATTATTGTGGGCAGCTCTATGGCTTTTTGGATACATACCGACAGCCTGAATAATTTTTACAATTTGGCTTTTGGTGGTGAAAGTCCTAAAGAGGGTTTAAATGTTATTAAAAGAAAGGGAGTATATCCTAAAAGAGTTTTTATTGAGATCAATCTTATTGTTAGAGAAAACGAAACTGATTTCTATGACATTCTATACAATCCTATTATGTATCCTTTACGCAAAAAAACTACTATTTTTAGAGACGGGAAACAACCATTGACTCTAGCTACAGCTTTGTTAGAAAGTAGAGTTTTAAGACCAATCATACCTTCCAACATTCCTTTTTTCAATATAAAGAGAAAAGAAGCCGTCAAGACAATTAAAATAGATGAACCGATAAATAATAAGAAACGCTCATCTCACTTTTCGGATAATAACAATCAGGTCATAGAGCTTCTTAAAGAATATATTGATGATTTAAAAGAGCATGGCACAGAAGTCATCTTCTTCGAAATGCCATCAGAAAGTATAGATTGCAACTCGAAAAAAGAGCCTCAATATAGAACAACAGCAAAAACCCTATTCCCTCCCGAAGAGTATATTTACATACCAAATCCAGAGTGTGGATCTTACAAAACGTCAGATGGCATACACCTCCGTGGAGATGAAGCTTTGAGATACACTCGCTATTTTAGGAGACAAGTCGATAGCTTAATCAATATCGGCAAATAATAAATTTATATCTTTGTCTTATGGATACTAAACGAATACTTATCACCGGGGCAAGTGGTTTTATAGGAAGCTTTCTTGTCGAAAAAGCGATAAGCAAAGACTATGAAGTCTGGGCCGGAGTACGTAAAAATAGCAATCGTCACTATCTACAAGATGAACGAATTAACTTCATTGATCTAAATTTTGGCAATAAAGATTTTCTGACCGAACAGTTAAATAATTTTATTGCAAAGCATGGTAAATTTGACTATATCATACACAATGCAGGTGTAACCAAATGTATCGACTCTAAAGATTTTGATAGAGTCAATTTTCAATATACAGCAAATTTTATTGAAGCATTACAGGAAGCAAAGGCGACTCCTCAAAAGTTTATACTAATGAGCAGCCTTAGTGCTTTCGGTATAGGTGATGAAATTAATTACACTCCAATAAAACTGCTCGACATACCCGAACCTAATACTGCTTATGGACGAAGCAAACTCAAAGCCGAAAAGTATTTACAAGCAACAAAGGACTTTCCATATATAATATTACGTCCGACCGGAGTCTATGGACCTCGTGAAAAAGACTATTTCCTGATGGTTAAAACCGTTAAGTCTGGTCTTGATGTAGGAGCAGGATTTAAGCCTCAGCACCTGACATTTATTTATGTAAAAGACCTTGTCAATGCGGCTTTTCTTGGATTGGAGAGCAATATTACAAACAAGGCATATTTTGTTTCGGACGGTGATGTATATACAGACAAGGAATATACATCTTTAGTGAAACAGATCATAGAAAAAAAGCACGTCTTAAGTCTGAAAGTTCCATTATGGCTGTTAAAAACCATTTCTATTGCCGCAGAAGAAATCTCACATGTAACAAAAAAACCATCGACATTGAATCGTGATAAATTCAAGATAATGAAACAACGAAATTGGGAATGTGACATCACTCCATTGGTACAAGACTTGGGGTTTAAGCCTGAATATGATTTAAAAAAAGGACTAACAGAATCTGTTGCATGGTATAAAGAAAATGGATGGTTATAAAATAGAATTGATAACTTTAAAGACCTTTTACATAAGAACCTAACCTTCATCTCAAGGTGTCTAAAAGATCAAATAGACAACTCCAGTTTACAAAATAGGTAAAAACAGGATTATCATTGCAAAAAGCTGAAATCCATTATTAAAAATGACTAACAGAATTCTTTTTACGGAAAAATTTTGTTATTTTTGTACAGCTTTGAAGAAAGAATGTTTTATAACATAAAACCTAATTCATCGGGCATATTTATAGTAGGATATACTCAATTTTATAACTATAAAAATTAAAACAAAATGATTAAAGTAGGTATTAACGGATTTGGACGCATCGGTCGTTTGGTATTCCGTGCTGCACAAAAAAGAAACGATATTCAGATCGTAGGTATCAATGACCTAATCGATGTTGAATATATGGCTTACATGCTACGTTACGATACTATGCATGGTAGATTTGACGGAACAGTTGAAGTTAAAGACGGTAAATTGGTTGTAAACGGAAACGCTATCCGTGTAACTTCTGAAAGAAATCCTGCTGATTTGAAATGGAACGAAGTTGCTGCAGAATATGTTGTAGAATCTACTGGTCTTTTCCTAGAAAAAGGTAAAGCTCAAGGTCACATCGATGCAGGTGCTAAATATGTAGTAATGTCAGCTCCTTCAAAAGACGACACCCCTATGTTCGTTTGCGGAGTTAACACAGACAAATATGTAAAAGGAACTCAATTCGTTTCTAACGCATCTTGTACTACTAACTGTCTTGCTCCTATCGCTAAAGTATTGAACGATAAATTCGGTATCGTTGAAGCTTTAATGACAACTGTACATGCTACTACTGCTACTCAAAAAACAGTAGATGGTCCTTCAGCTAAAGACTGGAGAGGTGGACGTGCTGCTGCCGGCAACATTATTCCTTCTTCTACCGGTGCTGCTAAAGCTGTAGGTAAAGTTATCCCTGAACTTAATGGTAAATTAACAGGTATGGCTTTCCGTGTACCAACTCTAGATGTATCTGTAGTAGACCTTACAGCTCGTCTTGCTAAAGAAACTTCTTATGCTGACATCTGTGCTGCTATGAAAGCTGCTTCTGAAGGAGAATTGAAAGGCGTGCTAGGATATACAGACGAAGAAGTAGTTTCTTCTGATTTCTTAGGAGATGCTCGTACTTCTATCTTCGATGCTAAAGCTGGTATCCAACTTAGCCCAACTTTCGTAAAAGTAGTTAGCTGGTATGACAACGAGTGGGGATATTCTAACAAATGTCTTGACCTTATTGCTGCAATGGCTAAAGTTAACGGATAATAATAAATTTATCTATATAAAAAAGAGTTGCTAAAAAAGCAACTCTTTTTTTATTTATTATCTTGTCTGATATTTGTAATATTTATTCATAAAACTACTACACATGAGAAACTTCTTTCTATGCCTTGTTTTAACAATAAATTGTAGTTGCTTTGCACAGGATCAAGAAAAAGTTTATACAGTTGTCGAACAAATGCCGTCATTTCCGGGCGGAGAGGCTGAATTATATAAATTTATTATTGACAATCTCAATTATCCTGATATTCCAGAAGATAAATTAATGTATAATTCTCAAACAAATATACGTTTTGTCATAACAAAAACAGGAGAGATCAAAGATATACAACCCACACGACCTCAATATGAGTCTACAATTCTGACCGATTCGCTAACAAGTATAATAAAACGTATGCCACGTTGGATTCCCGGTAAACACAAAGGCAAAAAAGTCAATGTGTATTTCACCATACCGCTACATGTTAAACTTAAAAAGTAATAATGAGATTTTCAAAGCTCAAACCATTCGGAACGACTATATGTCATTGCATATACAATAAACTTTCTATTTTTCAGATATTTGAATCCCAATCTTTTCTATCCCTTTAAGATTCTCATCTCGCATTCCTTGTATCATTCTTATATTATAATTGCGTTTTGCAGGAAAACGAATCTCTCCTAAAGGGAAAGAAATCTGATATAATGTTCCAAAACCGGAGCCTTGCCATTTACCAAACTCATCAGCCAAAAGAAATTCTTTTTCTATTTTAACGAAACCAGAATCACTTGTTAAGTCTGATTCGATAAAAAGCCAAATATTCTGATAGGAATAACTTACATTGTTAGTTATTTCCAAACTTAGCTCATAAGCCTTATTGAGGCTGAACAAGGTTGAATCTATTTGGAAATACAAAGTATCGTTCTGAGACCATTGAGCATCTTTCAACTCATAGAAATGAGAATACACGTCTCCTCTTTTATTACACGAAGTGGCAACAAAGAAAAGAATAGTACAGATAGTAATCAAGACTTTATTCTTCCGATTTCTTCTGATCAGATTTTCCATCTTTATTATTATTCCGATTCTTATTATTTCTATTATTTCTAGGATTATTCCCTCTGCCTTGACCTTGCGCTTTTTTTTCTTGTCCTTTGTTTGGACTTGGAGGTTGAGATTGATTCTGGCTAGAATTTGAAGTTTGATTATTATTTGGTTTCAAATTGAGTTGCTTACTACCATTCCCGGATTGCTTTCCTCCATTTTCAGACTTCGGACCAGGACTATTATTCCCTTGAGTCTTATTATCTTTTGGTGAATTATTTTCCGGCTTATTCTTTGTAAACTTCTTCTTTCTGTTATTCCGATTATTCCCACTATTATCAAAACGACTGATATTCTCTTGCAAGATATCGTGAGAAACAGTTTTTTCACTCTGTTCTTGTTCTTCATTAACAAGATGCAAAGGTCTATCTCCACGTTTATTCATCTTAATCACTTCAAAAACCCGATCCTTAGGCAAGGATATTAAATTGGCAGCAAAATGTTTATCAGTAGAATAAGTCATTATACCCGACAGAATATCTGTCTTAAAATGATAATAAGACGAATCTTTTGTTTCCAAAATAACCTCTCGTGATGGCAACTTGCGTTGAGCCTCTACATAGGTATCCACTTCGAAATTGAGACAGCATTTTAATTTGCCGCACTGACCTGCTAATTTTTGAGGATTTAAAGGTATATCTTGCAAACGTGCGGCAGAAGTAGATACTGAAATAAAATTGGACATAGAACTTGAACAGCACAGTTCTCGTCCACAAGGACCAATACCTCCAACACGTCCTGCTTCCTGACGTGCTCCGATTTGCTTCATTTCTATCTTAACTCTAAACTCAGAAGCATATACTTTGATCAGTTGACGAAAATCGACGCGTTCGTCAGCAATATAGTAAAAAATGGCTTTATTACCATCTCCTTGAAATTCAACATCACTTATCTTCATTGCTAAATTAAGCTCTTCGGCAATCTCTCTAGCGCGAAGCATTGTTTTATGCTCTTTAGCTCTTGCTTCATTCCATTTCTCAATATCGCTTTGCTTGGCAATACGATATATACGTTTGGTTTCACCTCGATAATTATTCTTCATCATCTGCAACTCCACCAATTTACCGGTTAAAGTTACTTCTCCGATGTCATGTCCCGGAGTGGCCTCTACCGCAACAATATCACCTTTATATATTTCAATATTATTACTGTTAAGATAATATCCTTTCCTTGTATTTTTAAATTGGACTTCTACCATTTGTGATTCACCTAAAACATCCGGTAAATCTTGAAGCCAGTTATAAACTTCTAATTTATTTGCTCCCGAACAGCATGAACCACCTTTTTTAGAACAACAGCCCCCTCCTGATTTACAAGAACAACTTCCACCTGATTTGCATGAGCAATTTCCACCTGACGAACAACCTCCGCCAGTATTCGATCCACAACCACAAGTTTTAACTTTCGTCGCGTCTTGCATCTGCTCTGTGTCCAATGCTTCATTATTGGCCTTATAGCAAGTACAACCTATTGGAGTCTTGCACGTGCCTTGGCAATCTTGGGGTATATATGTATTTTGACTTTTCATTATTATATATTTAATATTAAATGTAAACAAAGCTCCTTCATCTGCTTTGTGGGTTTATATTATATTGTAAATGTTTGATATGTCTCAATGTATTTACAATTATGAATCAAAGTTAATCTTATTACACAATTGGATAGAAAAAATCCATCATTGTTTTATAAGCATTGTTATTTTGAGACAAAGATCAAAAAAGACCATCTTTGCATTAACGTTCTGTTCAATATGTCTTTCGGCAAGAGCCAGTTCATCCATAAATCCGACAATATTCCGTTCGTTAATAAAGGGTGCAAACCGAGTACCGAATGACGATTCATCTTGTGCCAAATAAATCATCTCAGCTTGATTTAGATTGCTTACGAAATATTCTCTAATCATCCGTTGACTATATATCAAAAAACTCTTTTGGTTCTCCCGCCCCACGCCGGCTATTTCGTTGCCAATTGCCTTTATCTCTTTTATGTTACGAGCATAAGATGCACGCATCATTTGTACAAAGAGATTAAAAAAGAATTTATGTTCTTCATTCAGGCTGATTGTTTCCAATGCCTTCAAATAACTTCCTTTGGACAGATGTGCCACACTCGCTGCATCGGTCGGCGTAATATTGTATATTGATTCGAGAGCTTCTGTTATATCTTTTTCAGATACACCATGTATATTTATACGCTGGCATCGAGACTGTATCGTCGTAATTATATTATCGGGAGTGTCCGAAACCAAAAGGAAAATAGTATTATCCGTAGGCTCCTCAATTATTTTCAATAGCTTATTAGCACACGATTCGTGCATTTTTTCGGGCAACCAGATAATCATTATTTTATACTTAGCCTCATATATTCTAAGGCTTAGCTTACGAATTATCTCTTCGCTTTCTTTTGCATATATTAAGCCCTGAGAATTTTCTGCTCCAATAAAATCGAGCCACTGAGTAAGGCTAAAGTAACTATTTTGTTTAATCCTCTCCCTCCACTCGGTGATATAATCATCGCATATTTCTTTCTTCTTAGCAGTTTTTTTTACTATCGGAAAAACGAAGTGTAAATCGGGATGTGCCAAATGATTGTATTTCACACAAGAGGGGCACTTGCCACAAGAATCAGTATCTGACGGATTTTCGCAATTTAGATATTGGGCATAAGCAATTGCCAAAGGGAGTTTGCCCACTCCTTCCGGACCACAGAAAAGTTGTGCATGCGGTACAATTCCTTTTTTAGTAGAATTGATCAGACGCTCCTTTACTTCTTCTTGCCCTATAATATCTTTAAATAACAAACTATTATCTGTTTTTATAATATTAATAAATTTCTTTTGCTATTCTTCTTACACTTTCCGTAGCCATCAGGCTATAAAAGTGAATACTAGGAACACCATGCGAAATAAGTTCTTTACATTGTTTTATACCCCATTCTACTCCGACAACCTTAGCATCATCATCATTTTTGCAATTGCGGAGTTCAGAAGCTAATTCTTCAGGGATACTGGAACGAAATATTTTAGGTAAAACTTCTAATTGATTTTTCAACACAATCGGCTTTACTCCGGGAATGATCGGTTTGGTTATTCCTTCTTGTCGGCACCGATCTACGAATGAAAAATACTTTTGATTGTCAAAAAACATCTGAGTAACAAAATATTCAGCACCGTTTTCTTCTTTCTTCTTCATATAATAGATATCCGACTCCAAATCTGGAGCATCTTCGTGTATCTCGGGATAACATGCCATTCCATAAGAAAAAGGAGTGCTATTTTTTTCAAATCGAGTGCCATCTATTGCAATACCTTCATTGAAGTTGTTCACCTGATTTTGTAAATCCATAGCATACTCATTCCGATTAGGATAAACTTGCTCCGGTGCTAGCCGTTTACTATCACCTTGCAATAATAAAAGGTTATGGACATGTAGAAAGTTTAAATCAATGAGAGCATACTCAGTTTCTTCTTGCGAAAAACCTTTACAAATCATATGCGGAATAGCAGTCACATTATATTTATGCTGAATAGATGCAGCAATGGCAACCGAACCCGGACGTTTACGAATATTGATCCGTTTGACTGTACCATCAGACATTTCCTGATCCAGATATTCGCTATGATGTGTTGTTATGTTAATATACTGAGGATCAAATTCTATCAGTTTATCAATTATACTATATACTTTTTCGATATTATTTCCTTTCAAAGGAGGTAATATCTCGAATGAAAAAGCAGTTTTATTATTTTTATTTATTAATTCAGTAACTGTCATACTCTATCAAAAAAACATTCTTAATATATCATTTCCATTGGCTACTAATAACAAGAGCAACAAGAATATCATACCGCCCATCTGAGCATATTCCATAAATTTCTCATTTGGTTGTCGTTTCGTTATCACCTCATACAACAAGAACATTATATGCCCGCCATCGAGAGCAGGTATAGGCAATATATTCATAAAAGCTAGTACAATAGATAGAAATGCCGTCATAGACCAAAATCCATACCAGTTCCATTGAGCAGGAAACAGATTTCCAATTCCGGCAAACCCACTGAGATTTTTGACTCCTTCTTTAGAAAATACAAAACGCATTTGTGCAACATATCCTTTCAGCGTAGCGACACCATTATTTATCCCGGCAGGAAAAGATTCGAAGAAACCATATTCTCTAGTTTCCATATTTTCTTTCGAAAATACAGAAGCCATCTTTGTGGCAGACGTTATGCCAATGACACCGGATGTATCTACCGCAGCAGTTACTGTATGTGGTTCTCCATCTCGATAGAAAGTTATCGCAAGACTATGTTTTTCGCTATTTTCGAGATCCTTACTTATATTAGATACAGCCTTTTGCATTGCAAAGAAAGAACTGACAGCTACTGAGTCTAATGCAGCAATACTATCACCACTTAACAGCCCAATCCGTTCGGCTTCACTATCTTTAACAACGCTATCTATAACAGGAGAGACCCAATAATTATAGGCTACTTGCTTAGATGCAATTACACTATCGGCAAAAGCAGGAGGCAAAGTAAGATCCATTTGCTTACCGTTGCGTTTTATTGTTACCGTTTTGGCATCAATAAAATGCATAAAAGTATTCATATCCAAGATCCCCCGACCTTGTACTAATTCTTCACCATCAGCACTAATAAGTATATCTTTATCTTGGAAACCACCGTTTCGCTTTACAGTTTCAGAAAAAGTCATCCCATCTTTTACATTCTTAAGAGGCAGATACGTATCACCCCATGTAAAGAGCATCATGGCAAAGATGATTATGGCAAGAATAAAATTAAACAAAACTCCTCCAACCATTACCAAAAGGCGTTGCCATGCCGGTTTTGAACGAAATTCCCAAGATTTAGGAGGTTGAGCCATTTGCTCTTTATCCATAGATTCATCTATCATCCCCGAAATTTTGACATATCCTCCCAGAGGTAACCACCCTATACCGTACTCGGTTTCACTATTTTTGGGTTTAAACTTGAAAAGGGAAAATCCCGGATTGAAAAAAAGATAGAATTTCTCAACTCTTATCTTAAAAATCCGAGCAAATAAGAAATGCCCGAATTCGTGAATAATAACTAATATAGATAAGCTTAAAATTAATTGCAGCGCTTTAATTAAGATTGTTTCCATTAAAAATTTTAAATGTTATTTTATAAATTCATGCGCTATATATCTGGCTTCCGTATCAGTCTGTACATAATCTTCGTAAGACGGAGTAGCTATAAAGCTCGCTTTACTCATTGTTTTTTCTATAATATCACTCATTTCCAAAAAACCGACCTTATCTTCCAAGAAGGCTGCGACAGCCATTTCGTTTGCAGCATTCATAATACAAGCCATATTACCTTTAACCCGTGCGGCCTCAAAAGCAAAAGCTAAATTCCTAAATAGGGTTGTATCCGGCTTCTCGAATGTCATAGTCTGCAATTTGAAAAAATCGAGCCGCTCCATATTTGATTTCAATCTCTTGGGATAAGACAATGCATATTGTATTGGCAAGTGCATATCCGGCAATCCAAGTTGTGCGATTATTGAGGAATCCTCAAACTGAACCATTGAGTGAATAATGGATTGTGGATGCACAACAACTTCTATCTGATCCGGCGTAACATCAAAAAGCCATTTGGCTTCTATCATTTCCAACCCTTTGTTCATCAAAGATGCTGAATCAATAGTCACCTTTGCTCCCATACTCCAGTTAGGATGTTTTAAAGCCTCTGTTTTTGTGACTTTTTCTAATTGCTCCAATGTATAACCTCTGAATGGACCTCCCGATGCAGTAAGCAATATTTTTTCGATAGGAGAACACTCTCCATTCAAACATTGGAATATGGCAGAATGTTCTGAATCGACCGGCAAAATAGGCACTTTGTAATCTACTGCCAATTGAGTTATAAGCTCTCCTGCCACGACAAGGGTTTCTTTATTTGCAAGAGCAATAGCCTTACCGGCTTTTATTGCATTAATCGTAGGTTTCAGTCCAGAATAACCAACCATAGCCGTAAGCACCATATTTATCGGTTCACTCTGAACCACCTGAGCTATGGATTCGCTGCCTGCCCATACTTTTATTGGAAGATCATGCAATGCTTCTCTTAATAGACTATATTTATCTTCATTGGCTATAACAACAGCTTCGGGCAGAAATTCCCTAGCTTGCCTTATCAATAAATCTACATTTTCATTCGCCGTAAGGGCATAGACATCAAAGTGATCAGGATTTTCTCTTATCACATCTAAAGCTTGTGTACCTATCGACCCTGTTGAGCCTAATATGGCTATATTACGTTTCATATCACTCAATTTATTCTCTTTAATTTAAAAAGAAATATAACTTTCGGGATTTACCGGACTACCTTTATACCAGAGTTCAAACTCTAAGGAAATAGAAGTGTCTGTATTTTTATCTGATTCTTCCTTTTTCTCAAGCAAAGCAATTGCCTCACCCGTACGAACTTTATCTCCTAACTTCTTCAAGAGCAAAGTATTGTTTTTATATATTGACACAAATCCATTTTTATGCTGAATCTGTATCGTATATCCGGTTTTAACATCATATCCTGCATATATAACAACTCCTTCCAGCACAGACGAAACTGTTTCTTTAGAAGATGCTTTTATTGTTACGCCAAAGTGTTCTTTAATGGGTTCAAATTTTTGAGTAATCACTCCTCTCACCGGCTTAAAGAAAACCACACTTTCCATTGGAGAAGCCGCAGATGTAGACAAGACAGAAAGATTGTATTTTTCTTCATCTTCATATCGTTTTGTATAATCTCTCTCTCTATCTGTTTTTTTCAACAATGGATCATTCTCTGAAACGGATATGGTATCAATAATCTTAACCGAGTCGATTTGTCGGACTCCATTAAATATATTGCGTAGATTATTTATATAAACTTCCTGATATTCCAATTGTTGTTGAAGAGAGTCTGCCTTAATTGCCGAACGAAGAGCCTTTTCTCGTACTTCCGAATCCAGATAGCCGGGTAAATAGTAGCGTATTGGTGTGGCAATAATGATAGCTGAAGTAATGGAAATCAAGAAAAAGGCAAATATGAGAATCAATACAATACCGGAAAACATAGACGCTTTTATTTTCCATATTTCCTCAAGAGTATTTTCATTCATTATAGAAAGACGATACTTAAAATGTAATCGCTTCCAGAAATTATGCTTATTTTTCTTTTTATTCATTTAAATTTTTGCGATTTATTTACGTCTTTTTCTGTATTTACAACAGTATATATCTAAAGACGGACAGCCGCTAAATTGCAAATTTAAGAAAAAAGCGAGATATAGTAAGCAGATGAGGAATAAGATTATATTAAAATACCCTTTTTTTAAATATTTATAGCAAAAGGGATACATTCTTATTTTTTTTAGCTATTTTTGCAGCCTATATCTAGTACAAACACGTTTGTTTCTAGGGATATAGTTATAAATTATCTACATTTGTTGTAAATTGAATATGAGTTTATTAACTGATAAATTATATCGGTATGACGCAGCTAGAAACACACGAGCTGCAGGTATATACCCTTATTTTAGAGAAATCCAAAGCGACCAAGACACTGAAGTAGTTATCAACGGCAAAAAAGTGTTAATGTTCGGATCTAATGCCTATCTGGGATTAACAAATCATCCAAAAGTAAAGGAAGCATCAATAGAAGCTACAAAAAAATATGGAACAGGCATGGCCGGTTCTCGTTTTTTGAATGGAACTCTTGATATACATGTCGAATTAGAAAAAAAACTCGCTGAGTTTGTAGGCAAAGAAGATGCTATCGTTTATTCGACAGGCTTCAATGTTAACCAAGGTGTAATATCTTGCGTTACAGGGCGTGAAGATTATATATTATGGGACGAATTAGACCATGCATCTATCATTGAAGGTGCAAGAGTATCTTATTCTACCAAATTAAAATTCCGTCATAATGACATGGCTTCGTTAGAAAAACAACTTCAAAGATGTGAGCCGGACAAAGTGAAACTCATTGTAGTAGACGGAGTATTCAGTATGGAAGGTGATGTTGCCAAACTCCCGGAGATAGTAAAACTGGCAAAGCAATATAATGCCAGCGTTATGGTTGATGAAGCTCATAGCTTAGGTGTTATGGGTAGTAATTATAGTGGAAAAGGATTAGTTGAACAATGTGGCCTAGTCGATGATGTAGAGTTAATCATGGGTACATTTAGCAAATCTCTTGCTTCTATCGGAGGATTTATAGCCGGTAGTGAAACCATTCTGGATTACCTGCGTCACAATTCACGCGCTTATATATTTACGGCAAGTGCAACACCTGCAGCTACAGCCGCAGCAAGTGCAGCTTTGGATATATTAAAAGCCGAACCAGAAAGAATCAAACATCTTTGGGACATAACTCACTATGCCTTAGACGGATTTCGTCAAATGGGTTGTGAAATTGGTCATACATCTACACCAATCATTCCATTATTTGTAAGAGATAACGAAAAGACATTCCTTATCACAAAAATGCTTTTCGAAGAAGGTATATTTGTGAATCCTGTAGTATCTCCGGCTGTTGCGCCTAGCGATACTTTGATAAGATTCTCTTTAATGGCAACTCACACAAAAGAACAAGTTGACATTGCTTTCGAAAAAATAGAAAAGACCTTTAAACAAATGGGAGTTATTTCGTAATAGGGTAAAACCTAAAGGAAACAGTATATAAATTCCATTATTATAAAATAAGACAACCCTCTATCCGTTAAAGATAGAGGGTTAATCATTTAAAAATAATACCTTTCGAGAATGAAACAGTATATAATCTTTCTTTTGTTTATTTGGCATTCAATATCTAGTATAGCACAATGCGATATTGAAGCAAAAATAGACTTTGAGCTAAACTGGCAAAACACCCCAAATGAGAAAGTAACAGAAAATGATATTACTGAAAAAAGATTTCCGGCTCCGGCAACAATAAGTTTTTATGGAAATGGGTCAGGAGATATTATTTATTATACATGGTTTATATATAAAGATAAAGATTTCAACAACCCAATAGCCAGATATACTGACAGAAATATTACATACACTTTTGAACAATCGGGAAACTATGTTATAAAATTTGAAGTTGCAGACAACTCTTCTGAATGCATTGCTGAAGACTCTTTATCATTCCAGATCACAGAATCCTATCTTGATCCGCCAAACTTCTTTTCGCCGGGAGATTCTCCCGGATCGAATGACGAGTTTCGAGTAGCTTACAGATCGCTAGTAAAGTTCAAATGTACAATTCTTAATCGCTGGGGGCAAAAACTATACGAATTCAATGATCCTGCTAAAGGGTGGGATGGTCGCTACAAGGGTAAACTCGTAAATACGGGTGTATATTTTTATGTTATCGAAGCAGAGGGATCTGATGGTATCAGATATAAAAAAGGGGGAGATATAAATCTTTTTCGTAGTAGATAATATAAAAAAACCACAAGTTAATTACTTGTGGTTTTTTTTTAATATGTATTCTTTATTACAGATTCATTATTTCAACAATTCGCTTAATTTATCAACTGCTTGATCTGCACTAAGTCCTCGAGCCAAGATTTTACCTTCTTTATCAAGTAAAACCAAGTGTGGAATAGAATTTATTCCATAAGCAGCAGCTAAATCACTATCCCAGAATTTAAGATCTGAGATCTGAGGCCATGTTATATTTAAAGTCTTAATACCATTTACCCAAGCTTCATTTTCTTTATCCAAGGATATACCTACAATTTCGAAATCTTTTCCTTTATATGTCTTATAAGCTTCTATCAATTTTGGCATTTCAGCACGACATGGAGGACACCACGATGCCCAAAAATCAATCAAAACATACTTTCCTTTTCCGGCATAGTCTGACAAAGCAACATCTTTTCCATCAGGAGTTTTTGCCTTTAAATCAGTAAAAGTTTTTCCCTCTGACGTTGCGTCTAATGCTTGAATACGTGCATCAACTTTTTTCAATCTTTCATTAGATTTATATTTAGGATCTAACAATCCTGAAATTTCTTTCATCTGATCTAAAGAAAACATATAAGATCGAGTTGCAAAAAGATAAGCAGCTAATTCACTTTTTGGATTCGATTTAATAAAATCGAATGTTTCCTTAGAACGCTGAGCATCTTTCTCTTCAAATTGTTTTTCCAATTCTTCTTTAAAAGTTCCGGTAGTATCACTTTGCGCTTTTTGATAAAGAGCTCTCATTTCGGCAGAAATTGCGAATAGCTTATCATTCAGAGCTTGGTAACTGTTGTTAGATGGAGTACCTTTCGCAGAAGATATCGAGTCTAAAGACACTTCAATCTGCCCCGGTTCAACAACAAGCAAGATCGGTCTTACAACATCTGATGGTTCTGCTAATTCTACAAAGTGTATAATAGCACCCTCTTTGGCAAGACCTTTGAATTCAAAAATGCCATTACTTATTGTAGCTGTATCCACAGCAACCTGATCTTTCCAATTCTCAGCTAAAACTTTCAGATAAACTTGCTTACCTTCATAGTCCGATCCCGGCAAAGTTCCTTTGATAGAGAATGTATCTTTTTCGGCACAAGATGTAACTAACATCATTATAACTGAAAGGAATAATATTATCTTTTTCATTCAATTCTGTTTTTAAATAAGATGATTAATATTATATTTAAGACTAGTTAAACAATTAAAACAAGACAAAGTATCGTTTTGTTTTAATAATTAATTTATTTCAACAGTTCAACTATTTTATCTTCCAATTGTTGACCTCTCAAATCTTTTGCTACAATAATACCATTGGCATCCAGCAAAATCGTATGAGGTATAGAATTGACTGCATATAATTCTGAGGCAGCTTTAGAGCCATCAATTAATTGTATCCAAGACATATTATTAGTTTTGACTGCATTTAACCAAGCTTGCTTGTCGTCATCTACAGATATACCAATTATTTCAAAACCTTTTGCTTTGTTTGCTGCATAAGCTTTTACCAGATTTGGCATTTCTTGAATACAAGGACCACACCATGATGCCCAGAAATCAATAAGAACACATTTGTTCTTCTGAGCAAAATCAGATAAAGATACAGCTTTACCATTAGCATCAGCAAGTTGAACATCAAGGAAAGGTTGACCTACTTCAGGTATAACTTTGCCTAGTTCCGAAGCAAGAGCTTTCATCTCGGGAGTATTACGAAAAGTACTATCAGCTAAAGGTAATAGTTCTTTCAACTGATCTCTTGTAAAGCCTGATGCTGAAGAATAAAACATAAACTCTCCGGCTTTGTTAGACATATTTGCTTTTGTAAATTCAAAAGTTGCCTTTTGCATATCTTCCTGATATTTTTGCATTCTGGCCTGAGCATCAGGAACACCTTGCAGTCCTCCTGCATCATTCACTTCTTGATATAAAGCAGCTAAATTATTCATTACAAGCTGAACTTTATTAAAGTCTTCATTCGTAGGAGTTCCGGTAGTGCTAACAGTATTCTTACCTAAAGATATCTTTATCGTTCCCGGCTCCAGAATCAGAGTACCTACAGGAGAATCAGGAGCAGGAGATTCCAAACGTCCAACAGAAATAAAGCCCATTATCGGCTTAGCATCAGCAGTTCCTTTAAATACAAATTTGCTATCTTTTACAACAACCGAATCAATCAAAGTAGAAGATTCTGCCTGCATACTATCTATTTTTTGAAGATACACAGTTTTTCCGTCAAAAGTATTTTCAGTGAAATTACCCTCTATCGTATAAGTTGTTTTATCCTGACAAGCAGAAAATATTACAGTCAGAATGATTAAAAATAATGAGATTTTTTTCATCAAAAGAAAAGTATTACTTAGTTTAAAAATTTTATCTTCTACAAAGATAAATAAATACTTCAGACAGAAAGCTATAAATAAGTAATATACTTGGAGAAGAGACAGAAATCCATAATATCCATTTTTTCAATAATTTATTTCATCCTACATTTTCCTCTTTATGTAGAATACTATTCTCTATTCAACATTTTACAAGAATGACTACTTGTCAGTTCAAAACTGTCATTTCACTGAAGTTTTGACAGAAACTATTTTTGGCATACATTTCGCTTTGAGATAGACAGAATAATCTATAAAATTCATAAAATATAAAATTAAAAATCTAAAAAATCATGAGTATTAAACCATTAGCAGACAGAGTCCTCATTAAGCCTGCTGTCGCAGAAGAAAAGAGTGTGGGAGGTATTATTATTCCAGACACAGCAAAAGAGAAACCTCTTAAAGGAGAAGTTATTGCCGTAGGTAATGGAACAAAAGACGAAGACATGATCGTAAAACCAAAAGATCAAGTTTTGTACGGAAAATATGCCGGAACAGAAATTGAATTAGACGGTGAAGTTTATTTAATCATGCGTCAGTCTGATATTCTTGCAATCATTTAATACGAATAATTTTAATAAAACAAAATCATGGCAAAAGAAATTAAGTTTAATATAGATGCTCGCGATGAGCTAAAAAAAGGTGTCGATGCTTTAGCAAATGCTGTAAAAGTAACACTCGGGCCTAAAGGTCGTAACGTTATCATCGAGAAAAAATTCGGTGCACCACATATTACTAAAGACGGTGTAACAGTAGCAAAAGAAATAGAATTAGAAGAAGCTTTCCAAAATATGGGAGCTCAACTAGTAAAAGAAGTTGCATCTAAAACGAATGATGATGCAGGAGATGGTACAACAACAGCTACAGTCCTAGCACAATCAATCGTAAGTGTAGGACTTAAAAATGTTACTGCGGGAGCAAATCCAATGGATCTAAAACGCGGTATTGATAAAGCTGTAACCAAAGTTGTTGAAAGCATCAAAGATCAATCTGTAGAAGTAGGCGATGACTTACAGAAAATTGAACATGTTGCGAAAATATCAGCCAACGGAGATGAAAATATCGGTAAGCTTATTGCAGAAGCAATGGGTAAAGTAAAAAAAGAAGGAGTTATCACAGTAGAAGAAGCTAAAGGTACAGAAACTTATGTGGATGTAGTAGAAGGTATGCAATTCGACAGAGGTTACATTTCTCCATACTTTGTTACCGATACAGAAAAGATGGAAGCTGATCTTGAAAACCCATATATCTTAATACACGACAAAAAAATATCTGTATTAAAAGATATTCTACCTATTTTGGAAGCTGCACTTAAATCAGGACGTTCATTGCTTATCATTGCTGAAGATATTGACTCTGAAGCTTTGACAACTCTTGTAGTAAATCGTCTTCGCGCAGGTCTTAAAATAGCAGCTGTAAAAGCCCCTGGATTTGGAGACCGTAGAAAAGAAATGTTAGAAGATATTGCTATCCTTACAGGAGGTACTGTTATTACAGAAGAACGAGGTCTTTCTCTTGAGGCAGCTACATTAGATATGCTAGGTACTGCAGATAAAATTACGATCAATAAAGATAATACAACTATCGTAAATGGTGCAGGAGCTAAAGATGCTATATCTGCTCGTGTTGGTCAAATCAGAGCTCAAATGGAAAAAACTACATCTGATTATGATAGAGAAAAACTACAAGAACGTCTTGCTAAATTAGCCGGAGGAGTAGCAGTTCTTTACGTAGGAGCACCTTCAGAAGTAGAAATGAAAGAAAAGAAAGATCGTGTTGACGATGCTCTTTCTGCAACACGTGCAGCCATTGAAGAAGGAACTGTTCCCGGAGGAGGTATTGCATATATTCGTGCAATTGATGCTCTTGAAAACATGAAAGGCGAAAATGAAGATGAAACAACAGGTATCGAAATAGTAAAAAGAGCTATTGAAGAACCGCTTCGTCAGATCGTAGCAAACAGTGGAAAAGAGGGAGCCGTTATTGTACAAAAAGTACGTGATGGAAAAGGTGATTTCGGATATAATGCTCGTGCTGACAGATATGAAAATCTAAATGAAGCAGGCGTTATCGATCCTGCTAAAGTAACTCGTGTTGCTTTAGAGAATGCTGCATCTATTGCAGGGATGTTCTTAACTACAGAATGTATAATTGCTGATAAGAAAGAAGAAAATCCAGCTCCTATGCCTCCAATGGGCGGAGGAATGGGTGGAATGATGTAATCAACAATTCCCCAATAAATATAAAAGTAAAAAGAGCCTCTCATTAGATGAGAAGCTCTTTTTATCTTTTAATTATTTCATATCCTTTATAATGAATGACAGAATAATCAAGAACCGATAATATAAACAAGATGAGCTAAATTACCCCAGATTTTCGCTTCATTGTAAAGGGCTAAAACTTAACTAAGGGTAGATATATCAATTATAAATTAACAGAAAATATAACATCATTGAAATCTATAAAACAACTAGTATAATTGAGGAAATAGGTAATACCGG
>DHNQ01000007.1 GCA_002409595.1 Dysgonomonas sp. UBA5412 | reverse complement strand
GGTTGCTTTATCTCTTTTCGTCCGGAGCGTTGCATAGCAAAACTGCGGATCATATCTTTCGCACTATCCACCCATACTCCTTCGGCTTCAAGCAATTCGGCTGTGTCATTCATCACATAATTGACACAGCCTTTAAATGACTTCCCTTTGATATTTTTAGCGATCATCCAACAATTGTTTGATTTGAAGTGCAATATTTACTATCTCTGCGCTAACGAGAGAGAAGCCCGATTTGTTAGCCTGTTTTGCAAGTTGATTCAAGTTATTCCCCATACCTGCCAGCTTTCGCATGATGTCAAGTTCTTCCAATGTAAAGCGAGATTTGATACCTCCATTGATAGTCATCTCCCGAGCATATTGAGTCGGTTTTATCCCAAATACTTCTGCTTTTTCTTTCACGGTTTTATATTCATTTTGGGTCAATTTCAGATTGATTGAGGTAGTCAGTTTATTCTCGCCTTTAGCTGGTCTTCCCTTTTTCTTCTTATTTTCCATAACCAATATATTTAAGGTTATGGAATTCCCTGTGCTCTAAAGCACAGGACAGACCGACAGTTTTGCGACCATCGGGAGAAAGACGAAAGGGCTGTAAAGTGACCTCAAAATAGGCGACCAGCGGGAGCGGATTTTGAAGCGGAGGATAAATTCAAGGTACACCGGATTTATGTTTCGCGTGGTCACAGCCTCGCAGAGCAAGGTAGTTTCGGAAGTAATTCAAAAAGTCTCGGAGAGCTTTTTGGGTTACCCGAAAGATTACCTTGCTTCTATGACGAAAAGCAAAAAAAGAAGAGACAAAAGTCTCAACATTTTTTTGGTTGGCGGCATCGTTAATCTCTAAAGTTGGGCTTAGGGCTAAGATGTCCCAACTTTGCAATACAGTCAGTGTATTGCCTATTGCTCTTCAAGGGTAGCCGGAGCAAATGAATGGTAGAAAGTGGATTGAATTTCTCATATCGTTGTATAAATTGGATGTATCCGACATGGATACTTGGGCAAATATAGATTGTTAATTTGATAGTTATACCATTGACAATATGAGGTGTATAGCTTTGCTCTGAGATGCATTTATTTGCCATACAGCCTGACAAATTTGAGTCACTCTTGTTGCTCCTATTGGTAATATTACTATCTTTAGTACATGCATAATGGAGAGCTAGACATAGATTATGATAGTAATGTTCCCGAAGTATTTCGGGTTGTACAGCAGAGTCTCAATGACTTTGTGGCAATCAACTATGGAACAGCACTTGGTCTGGTTTCACAGCCACAACTCACAGAGGCGGAAGTATTACACTATAAAAGCAAAGTGCTGGATATCATCCGCAACAATCCTCCTTTGGCGAGCTTACCCAAATATCTTCGTAATGGCAGAGAGGACTATCTCTGGTATAGTGACTTTTATGATGAGATAAGCAAAGACGTTTATCATCGGTATCGTACATTTGTAAAACCAATAGCTACGATAACTCCAAGCAACTATACCACAGAGTTGTCCAAAATTGATTTGCCCTATTTCAGAGAATTGGTAAACCTCGTAAGCTTGGAACGCTTATGCATCAAATATGAGAAACCTCTTCCAAAACCTAAAGTAGAGGTTATTCAAGAAAAGACACCTATACAGGAAACTACTATTGCCAAAGAGACCAAAGCAACTGTTAAGCCTAAATCTACCAAACGTTCTTATCAACCCAAACTTAGCAAAGAGCAATATCCATTATTAACCGATTGCATAGAATCTATCAAATTGTTTCGTTCAAAAATAAAAGTATCTGAACTAAAGAAACTTCTTTCGGGAAAACTCTCCGAACCGTTACAAGTAGCCAACCAAAAGACCTTGGTCTATCTCCTTGACCAACTGAGCGAACACAGATACATCAAAGATAAATGGGTATCGGTTGCCGATGGGAATAAAGACTTTATATCTTTTCGCACAGAAGGTAACAAAGAAAGATACGGGGATAATAAACACTATATCGGTATGCAACAATTACTCAACTGTCGTAACCGTAACAAACGGGAACAGATATTTGGGCTTGAAAATATAGATACCTTGATAGATGAGTTAAACAAATCTAACCTCGAATAGTTAAAAAATATTATCAGGCTATATTTCCTATAAATATTTACGCTTCTCCCAAAACTCACATTATCTACTTATATAGAGCATATTAACACAAAGCAGTCGATTGACCACTATTCCCAAATTACTCCTTTCCGAGTACACATCTAAATTATAATACATTTATAATAAGTTCTATACAAGCCTAACCTGTTAGGTAAGGCTGTTATGCTCACAGCGCAGGGCTTGAGAATGAAGTATACTTGCACCTGAGTTCGGAAACAGCGATATACAAAGTCGTATACTGCTTATTCTTTCGGAAAATGTGGAATCATGGGCAAGACCAATCGAATCAGGGATGTTTGAGTTGTTTGATTATTCTAAACAAACAAGCCTAATACAGATATAAGTATTATCAGGAATAGTTATAACATTTAAAACAAACAACTTATGAGTGAAGATATTGAGAAAGATAAAACAGTAGATGAGAAACCAAATATATCCGATATGTTTGACAATAGCACATGAATGCCAAATTCCGCCAAGGCAAAGCCCTCTCGTAAAAAAGACGAGGAAGAATATACTAACCGATTTTTGACAACACGAAAGATCAAGGATTATACTCCGGTCTATATCGATGTTCGGATGAAAGAGAAACTCCAGATGCTAGTTGCCTCACTGCAACATATTGTACCCGAGATAACTCCGACCATGCTGTTGTCGAATATTCTTGCCGATCACTTGTTGCAAAACAAAGAGCTGATAACTCGTGCTGCCAATGAAGGACTAAAGCGTTCGTTGGCAAGTACATTTAACAATGACAAAGAGTAAAAACGAAAAATAATAACAATTAAACTGAATCATTATGGAGATTGTTTGTATCGATTTACATACATGGGAACTGTTAAAGCGACAGATTAGTAGATTAACCTCTGATATGGCTGCATTAAGAGCCGTCTATTGTTCCAATCCCAGAGATGGCTGAATGGATTCGGCAGATGTCTGCCGTGCTTTAGGCATCTCGAAACGTACTCTGCAAACGTGGCGAAATAATGGCAAAATACCGTTCTCTATGTTGGGAGGTAAGGTCTATTACAAGGAAGAGGATATTCATTACCTACTTCAAACAGAAATTAAACCAACCAAAAAGTAACATTATGGACAAATTTATCAATTACGAGTCCGAAGAGTTCAAGGAACTTTTGGAGCAGATAGAGCAATCCATTGAAGATGTGCAGGATGTTAGAGACAAGCATCGCCCAACATTGGCAGATGAACGTTATCTGAGTGGAGAGGAAGTGATGGAATATCTTCATATCTCGCCTCGAACGCTTCAAACTCTGCGAGATAAGCGAATGATCTGTTATACAACGATTGGAGGAAAAATACTTTATCCCGAAAAGGAACTTCAACAGGTATTGCATAATAACTACCAATCGCCAGAATTGCCCTTTTGATGGGAAATGAAAAATAATACAATAGATATGCAGATTCTAAGGAGAGGGAGTTGAAGTTGCCACCCACGCATAAAATGAAAACAAGCATTCTTGATGTTAATCAGGGATGCTTGTTTTGGTTTGAAGATATGCGTCATCGTCGGGTCAGTCGTTTTCGTTGCAGGATATTATTTACACTTCGAGCAGGGAAACAGGCAAGCCTCGGAGCGAAAATACTATCCGTAGGATGGAGATTTTCGTTTCCGATCCGTAGGGCTTCGGGCTTGACTGGTTTGCCTTGTAAGAAGTGACTTTCTCCTGCTACAAAACGGCTGACTCGATCCTTATTGCTCTTATTCTTGGATAGTTATATTTAGAGAATCAGTCCTATTTTTAATTCTCTTTTTCTGAGGCAATAAAGCTTTTTGTTTCTTCCCTATTTTCCCTATATTTCTAAAATCAGATTGAGGTCTGTCAGTTTCAAGTTGATAAGTATCTCCAATTTTGTCTGTTAATATTGCCATATCCTTACTGATCTTATCATTGGTTATTTTAGCATAAATTTGAGTAGTCAAAATACTGGAATGTCCTAACATTTGAGAAACCGTTTCGATGGGTACACCCTTTGATAAACAGACTGTTGTAGCAAAGCTATGGCGTCCCATGTGTGAGGAAATTCGCTTTGTGATACTACATTGTTTGGCAATCCTTCTTAAGCACCGATTCATATTTTCGGCATTACTTGGAACTGGAAATATAAACTGGCTTTTTGATACTAAACGATACTGTTCAATCAATTGTTTGGCAATAGGGAGCAGCTTTACATAGAAAGTTGTCCCTGTTTTCTTCCGCTTGGCAATCAGCCATAATTCACCATCAAAAGAAGTTTGTATATCATCGAAGGTCAATTTTCTTACATCTGCATAGGCAAGCCCGGTAAATGCCTGAAAAACGAAGATATCCCGAATCTGACGTTGTTTGTATCTTCTGAGTTCTACAGTCATGAATCTTTGAAGTTCATCTTCGGTCAGATAGCCTCTGTCTCGAGTTTTAGCTTTGAAACGGAAACTAGCAAAAGGATTCATATGAATATATCCTTTTCGTTGAGCTATCAACATAATCTGTTTCAGTTTGGTTACGGATGTCAAGAGAGTGCTACCTGCCAACTTCCGTTCTTCAAGTAAATAACTGTAATAATCCTCAATAAATTGAGGCTCTATTTCTTTAATCGGGATGTCGGAAAGATTATATCTGTCCCGAAGAAACATTTCTACTCTCCTACGATTGATGATTAGTTGCTCATACGAACCTTCGGTGCGATCTTTACCTACACGTTTAGCATAGCTTTCGTAGAACTCGTCAGCAATGGAAAAGAAAGTTCGGAACTCATCCCCGAAACCCAGATAAGCGTTTTTAACTTTTTCAGCAGAAACAAAATTGTCCTTGTCACAGATACTCTGGTATTGCTTGCCGATTTGGGTTTTAATGTTGTCTAGCTTCTGATTGATTTTTTGTGCATTGAGACTTTTGCCAGATGCTCGATTTGCTTTGGTGTCCCACAGGTCGGGCTTGATGTTTAGCTTACAGCTAAACTGTGAGATAGTGCTGTTTACCGTGATCCTTCCCATAATTGGGGCTTTACCATCGGGTCTCAGATTGTTCTTTTTCAGGTAGAACAGAACCTTAAATGTGCTTCTTGCCATAACTCTAATTTTTTAATTACAAATTTAGTTTACTTAGAGTTATCCGGTGCTATGCAAAATAGCGCAAACTATTGAATAAGTGACGAATAAACTCCAATTCGACAAAGTTACTCAGGTAACGATTTGGCAACTGAACTCACCGTCAACTTTGCTTTTTTGTGCATTTATTCTCTTTTGGCTAAAAGAACCGTTTTACTTAATCCGCTGATTAAGTTTAAATTACCATCATCTGCTTTCCCTTTTCTAAATGGCTGCTGTTTCCTTCAGGTAAGAATTCATCTTTTGATTTGCCATAACAGGCAGGCACAAACCCTTTTTCTTACAAATAGGATGATTTTCATATTTATCCAAAATAATTTGAGGAATCTCTAGTAAAGGGATATTACAAATATTTTTCGTTTTTTGACGGTGCTTTCTTATCCACAGCTTGCCTTTATTATCCTTTACAATATGCTCTGGTTTTAGTTGACTGACATCCACAAAAGCCAAACCTGTAAAAGTGCAAAATATAAACACATCACGAACTAGCTCTAGTCTTGGTACAGAAAATTCTTTCTGAATCATAATCTGAAGTTCTTCTTTTGTCAAAACTTCTTTAACGACTTCTTTCTCATGAAATCGTATTCCTGCAAACGGATTGCGATAAATCCAATCATTGGCGATAGCCAAATTGATGACTTTCTTAAAAGCTTTCATATAACGAATGACAGTATTTTGAGCACAGCCTCTTTCTGTTTTCAAATACAGTTCAAATTTTCTGATAAATTCATTATCTATTTCTTTTAAAGGAAGGTCTTCAAGATGATATTCTTTACTGATCAATTCGCCAAGGTAGCGACAACACAAATCATAACGGTTAACAGTAATAGCAACATAGTCAATACCTATCAACTGGCGGCATTGCTCATTATGTTCTCTAAACACGCCAAGTAATGTTCGCTGACTATTCTCAGTCTTACCATTGAAGATATCCAATACAATCTTTGCTGAAACAGCTTTTTCTTCTCTTTCCAATTTCTCAAAAATCTGATAAAGCCTAACTCGTGAGGTCTCGATGTAATGATTAAGGTCTTGTGATAGTCTGTCACGCCCTCTCGAACGTTCCTTAGCCTGACACCATAATTTAGGATCAATACTTCTGCGTGTTCTGATTTCAACACGTTGCCTATTCACATTAATTCTCAAGCAAACGGGCATTTCTCCGTTTTTCATTGGCTGTCCTTTTTTCAAAAAGAACAAAATGCTAAATACATTTCTTTTCATTTCTCCTTAATTTAAGTAATACAAAATTAAGGAATTACCCCAACACAATAGCTACGCAAAACGCTGTATAACAATGCAATAAATCCAATTAGGTGATTTTTTTGAAAGTCCTAAAAAATAGTCACCATTTCGTCCCATTTTATTGCTTTAAATCGCTATTTTTTGCTTTACGCCTAAAACAAAAAACTCCCGAATTTACTTGAAATTCAGGAGTTTACTTGATTTTACTTTCTTTTTCAGTGGTGCCACCAGGAATCGAACCGGGGACACAAGGATTTTCAGTCCTTTGCTCTACCAACTGAGCTATGGCACCATTGCTCCACATTTCTGTGTTTGCGTGTGCAAAGATAGAACATATTTTATATTATCCAAAAATATAAATACAATTTTATACGATTAGCCTATTTTTTATTGTCTTCATCAATAGAATCCCATCCCTGAGCCTTGAGTGGCATTTCTGCTCCATCGCGAGTTTCAAGAATCTGACCTAAACCTTCTTTTGTTATATGACCTATAACATGAACGCCTTTTATTTTAGATACCTTGTCATGCAGAAAAAGAGGCACTGTAAACAAAAGCTCATAATCTTCTCCCCCATTCATTGCCACAGTCGTAACATTCATATTAAACTGCTCAGCCATCATAGCCGTTTGATAGTCGATAGGAATACGCTCCTCATATATGTGGCATCCCACTTTACTCTGTGTGCAGATATGTTTCAGCTCGGAAGACAATCCGTCTGAAATGTCAATCATAGAGGTTGGAACAATCCCCTCCTCAGCAAGAAACTTAATAATGTCTTTACGAGCTTCTGGTTTTAATTGTCGCTCCAACAAATACTCCTTACCGGTAAAGTCGGGTTGAAAATCTGTTTTACCATCATATACAGCTTTTTCTCGTTCAAGAAGCTGAAGTCCCATAAAAGCTGCACCGAGATCGCCGGAAACACAAACCAAATCTGTTTCTTTAGCTCCATTGCGATATGTAAGTCTCCCTTCTTCGCCCTCTCCCAAACAAGTTATGCTAATGGTTAAACCCGTCAATGAGGCAGAAGTATCTCCTCCTATAACATCAACGCCATACTCCTGACAAGCCAAGTAAACACCATCGTAAAAAGCCTCCAAATCTTCGACCGAAAAGCGTTTAGAGATACCTAATGAAACAGTAATCTGCTTTGGTTGCCCATTCATAGCATATATATCAGAAAAATTGACAATAGCAGACTTATAACCTAAATGTTTCATTGGCACATATACCAAGTCGAAATGAACACCTTCCAGAAGAAGATCGGTCGTGATCAAAGTCTTTTTATCGCCATAGGATAATACAGCAGCATCATCTCCTACTCCTTTTTCGGAGCTGGAATTATTTAATTTTATATTTTTTGTCAGGTGATCTATTAACCCAAACTCTCCCAAACTCGCAATTTCTGTTCTTTGCATTTTATATATTATAATGTTAGCCTAAAAATCAGGTAATATTTACGTTATGCCTATTTAATTCGGTTCAGCCGTCAGAGACTCATATACCGCCTTAGAAATGGCAGCAATTATAGCTGCATTTGTTTTTTGATCTTCCATCGAATCCGAAACAAAAACGACAAGGGTATAAAACCTTCCATCCGGAAGTTGTACAATACCTACATCATTTTCAGCTGCACTCAATCCATCTTTATTACGAGCTGATGATCCCGTCTTATGTGCAAGGATAACATCTTGCGGCAAGCCGGCTTTTATCTTGTCGCGCCCTGTAGTAGTCTCAACCAGTGTATTCCATAAAAAATCATGGGAAAAATCGGATAAAATAGCCCCTGTTCTGAATTTTTCTAATACTCGTGCTGCTGCATAAGGAGTAGACCAATTAAGATACTGTATATCCCATGCAGAATGCATCTCCTCTTCCGTCTTAGCAATCGAAAAATCAACCACACCTAATTTCCTGATGTATTGATCTACAATTGTGGGACCTCCTAAGAATCGAAATAAAATATCACATCCGTTATTATCACTCTTAGATACAGTATATCTTATGATATCAGCAATAGTCATATACATTTCTCCCTCGGGATAATCATCCCTCAAAGGACTATATGTATCAGGTATCAAATCATTTTTCTTAATAAATAGTTTACAATCCAGAGGCAATGCTTCGTTATCAAGGTAATCTAAGACTGCTAATGCTAAATGAAATTTATATACGCTTTGCGTAGGATAATGAATGTCATTATTTATCGTCAAGGTATCTTTGCCATCTACAATCAGAGCAACACCCACTGTAGCTCGCTTATCTTTTATTATCTGACCTATATCGTCTCTTAATCTACTCTTTTGAGAGAAAACACTAATACATGTTACCATCAACAAACCTACAAGTAACAAAAGACGTTTCATATATAAAATTTAATCAATTAGTTTAATCTGCTCTCTCAGGCGATATATTTCGACTTTTTGCTCATCTATCGTATCCAACAGATTGCGGATAACATCTATACCTGCCACATTTATAGAAAGATCGTAATACCAACGTACATACTGATCCAAATATCTCAATTGAGACACATGTATATAACGTTCATCATCTATAATGCTTACTTCTATCAGACCTTCATCCTCAAGCTGTATGATAAAATCGGGTTCAACCTGATTTTGTATACAATATTCTCTTATTATTATTAATTCTGATGCCATACCGTTGATCCTTTTTATTAAGACTTAGATAATTTTTCGAACAATTCCCTCTGCTCTGCAGTCAGATTGGTTGGAACCTCGATCGAATATGTGATAATCAAATCACCAAACTGTCCATCTTTTTTATATATCGGAAAGCCTTTACCTTTAAGCCTTACCTTTGTTCCATTCTGTGTACCCGGCGCAATTTTCAGCTTCACTTTTCCATTAAAAGTATCCACCATCTGTTCGCCACCTAATACGGCAGTATACAGATTTACATTGGCAGTTGTATAAAGATCATCCCCTACACGTTTAAAAAGAGGGTCGTCTTGTATAACAAATGTAATAAATAAGTCGCCATTAGGACCTCCATTTCTACCGGGACCTCCCTGTCCTGCCAACTTAATAACCTGACCGTTTGCAACACCGGAAGGGATAGTAATCCTTAAGTTCTTTCCATTTACGGCAAGAGTTCGCTTATGAGTTTCCGATGCATCGCGAAGGTTTAGATGTAGTTCAGAAGTAAAATCCTGACCTCTAAAACCTCGGCTTTGCCGTCCACCTGAAGCAGACCTTCTGCCACCGAACAAAGATTCGAAGAAATCGGAGAACCCTCCTTCATCATCTCCTCCAAAACTATACGACCCTCCGCTAAAACCGCCAAAGTCTCCATAATCTGCAAAGCCTCCGTTTTGAGATTGTTGTTGACGAGCCTGTTCATACTCTTCGGCATGTTTCCAGTTCTCACCATACGAATCGTACTTCTTTCGTTTCTCGGGATCTGACAAAACTTCATTCGCTTCGTTTACTTGTTGAAATTTAAGCTTTGCATCCTCATTATCTGGATTTACGTCCGGATGATATTTACGTGCCAATTTTCGATAAGCTTTCTTGATCTCATCGGCAGTGGCAGTTTTGGACACACCCAATATACTATAATAGTCTATGTATGCCATATTATTATTTCTTTACTTTTTCTCTGTATTTTAGTTCATTAAATATTTTCAGGCACGCCCAGGCATCAATTGCCGCATACATCTTTTGTGCATCCGACAACACACCTGCTTCCCAGTTGGAAAGGCGCTGACCTTTAGATATTCTTTTTCCAAAAAGTATGCCATAAATGCGCTGTAATCCATTATCTTCGATACCATAATCCTTGACAAAAGACTGTAGTTCGACAAAATTTGTCGGAGCAATTGCTTTACGCTTATGTATCGCCGAAAAATCATCTTTCAACGAAAGACCAACTTTCTTAATGGCGGGATTGATTAATATATCAGCCAGACAATCGGGCAAACCGATAAGATTCAACCTAAACAAAAAACACGTATCCAATGTCGACAACTGCATAAGGGCTATCTGATGTGAAACTCCTTTATGAAAAGCGGGGCGAGTTTCGGTATCAAAACCTATTGCCTTTTGCTGTTCGAGATACGCAACTGCCTTTTCAGCCTCACTTTCTGTTTGAATAACAATTATCCTGCCTTCGAACCTTTCCATTGGAAATCCGGATAATTCTTCTTTCGTTATAGAACTTACCATATTTTGTCGTCATCAAGCAATTCAACATCCTGATCATCTCCCTCCAGATCGTTAACATCTATCGAATATTTGATCTGATGTAAAGCTCGCAATACATTGACTAGTTTTTGCCCCCAATAGGCTTTGAAATGTTCGGAACAGATATATAAAGCATCATTCATGTTTTCAGTAACGCCTCGTTCAAATATGGTAACGAAATTCTTCAAATCTTGATAAATATCTGCAAGATCTTCGCTTACACTTGCCGAAATAGGAGTATCGCTGTATTTCATATCTTGAAGAAATACCTCAAGATAAGTATCCTTGTCCAAAAATATATTGTACAACTTGGAACTAATATAATTGTAAATATCTTCCGTCACACTTATTTCCTGATCCTCATCACTCACCGTATCAGTATCGGGCACAAGCGATGCTTTCAGGTATAAAAGAGGTAAGAGCTTCGTGAGTTTATCAGTTAGCTCAGCCTCTGTTATATCTTCTATATCTTCGAGAAAGGCACAATACTGCACCGCTACTGTAACAAATTCTATTGAGTCTTTAGAATAAACTATTTCTTTTAATTGGTCAGACATGTCAATGTTGATTTTTACTCTGTATTTGTATTATATTCGTCAATTTCCTTTTGGTCGCTTACAGAAACAAATTTAGAGGTTTATTTCCTAAGAGAAAAAAGAGAAGTAACTATTTATAAAAATAAATAATCAGAATGACTATAAATTTTATTTATATTAAACCATTATAGCTACTTAAAAGTTTTAACTAAAAGGTGACAAAGTTGTACACTTTTTGATAGAATTTACATTATTCGGTTCTCTGCCTTAGTCGCGCAGCTATCAGATAAAGATAAAGTTACCGATTTTTATTTGCCACATATTACCTCAGAAAAAGATGAAGGCTCTAATCTCATTCTTAGTCAGACTAGAGCCTTCATCTTACGCAAAGGTAAGATCAACCCTTAAAGCCGATCTTTGCATGAGAGCCATCGCAATAAGGTTTGTTACCCGATGCCCCGCAACGGCAAAGGTGCGGATTTTCTTTTACCACTGTAGTTCCATCTGTCAATACAAGTTCTACTGTTCCCTCTATCACCAAAGGTGCATTAGGGATCACTTTAATTTTTAATAAAGAATCCTTTTCCATGTCTGATAGTTTTTAGTTGTCGCATAATAATGCTCCTATAAAGTTACTCTTTTGATAATAATTTAACAACTGAAATCACGTTTTTTCTTTCCGTTTTTTTTCATAGCTTTGTAAAGCTAAAGAAGAGAAACCAAGAATGGATAACTATATAGTTTCGGCACGTAAATATCGTCCTACCACGTTTAATTCGGTTGTAGGACAAAGATCTTTAACCACTACTCTCAAAAATGCGATTGCTTCGGGGAAGTTGGCTCATGCCTACCTTTTTTGTGGTCCGCGAGGTGTGGGTAAAACAACTTGTGCCCGTATTTTTGCAAAGACTATCAATTGTCTTTCTCCCACAGCCGATGGCGAAGCATGCAACCAATGCGAATCGTGCGTAGCCTTTAACGAGCAACGGTCATTTAATATACATGAGTTAGATGCAGCATCAAACAACTCGGTAGACGATATTCGTTCGTTGATAGAACAGGTGAGAATACCACCCCAGATAGGTAAATATAAGGTTTATATAATCGACGAGGTGCACATGTTGTCGCAGGCAGCATTCAATGCTTTTCTTAAAACACTGGAAGAACCTCCTCATCATGCCATTTTCATATTGGCAACGACCGAGAAACATAAGATATTACCTACCATTCTTTCACGCTGTCAGATATACGACTTCAGCCGCATTACAATTAAAGATACAGTGGAGCATCTACAATATGTAGCTTCGCGAGAAAACGTGACAGCCGAACCGGAAGCCTTAAATATATTGGCTCAAAAAGCCGATGGAGGTATGCGCGATGCCTTGTCCATATTCGATCAGGTAGTTAGTTTTACCGGAGGAAACGTAACGTATAAAGCAGTTATAGAAAATCTGAATGTGCTGGACTATGAATATTATTTCAGACTGACAGACTCTATTCTAGCCAACAATGTGACAGAAGGATTACTCATACTGAACGAAATATTGAGCAAAGGGTTTGACGGCAATAATGTAATAACGGGTATTGCCTCTCATTTCAGAGACTTACTATTATGTAAAGATCCTAAAACAGCCGAACTTTTTGAAGTAGGGGCATCTATACGAGAACGATATATTGAGACTGCAAAAAAATGCAGTAACGAGTTTCTATACAAAGCAATAGATATAGTAAATGAAAGCGATCTTAATTATAGATTAAGTCGAAACAAGCGGCTACTCTCCGACCTCACTATCATCAGGCTTTGCCAATTATCTTCCCCACAAACAGGATCGGAAGATCAAAAAAAAAAGCAGGTAATTGAGCCTATCTTCTCAAAGCAGGAAACAAAAACTGCTCCAGCTTCGTCAAGCCAACAAACGCAAGTCCAAGCTCCTTTGCAACAACGTCAGTCTCAACCGGTAGTAATAAAAACATCTACTCCCTCGCATAATGCTCAGACTGCAAGTAAAGCAACTACTGCTCCTACTAAACCGGCAGGTATAGGAGGTTTGGGTGTCTCTATTTCTGATTTTGGGCAGAAAAAAGACGATGTAGTAGAAAACATTCAAACAAATACCGAAACATTAAATGAGAGATTCTCGCCTCTCCAACTGATCAACGAATGGAAAGCATATGCTGATGCAATTACAGAGGAGCATCACTTGAAAAATACGATGTTGAATTGCTTACCAAGCCTTATTGAAAACACTTTATTTGAGGTGGTGGTAAACAATCCTGTACAAGAACAACGACTAACAGAAAACAGTATAGATATACTAAACGTATTGAAGTCGAAGCTAAGAAATACACAGCTAAAAATGCAGATTCGCATCAGTGAAGACAATGAAAAGAAACTAGCTTTTACCCCTGCCGAAAAATTTAATCTGATGATGGAGGAAAATGAAAGCCTCCGCCGATTAAAAGATGAATTTGGGCTAGAGTTATCTTAATATCAGAAAGTTTACAACCATTCAAAAGACAGACTTCCTCACGATAACATTCTATTCTGAATGATAGGTTCTGGTATGTAGAAAATCATTTTTGTTAACTTCTATTTTTTAGGTTTAATATAAAAATGGTATTATCTTTGTACACCTAAAAGAATCAAATATTCTTAACTATTCTTAATAGGAGATCTTTATATGACAGAGCCTTTGAAGCACGAGTGCGGTATCGTAATGATACGTTTGTTGAAGCCACTGGAATACTACCAGAAAAAGTATGGAAGCTGGCAATATGGATTAAATAAATTATATTTATTAATGGAGAAACAGCACAACCGTGGACAAGAAGGTGCAGGTTTGGCTGTCGTAAAATTAGAATCATCTCCGGGAAACGAATTCATATTCAGAGAAAGAGCAACGGGCTCAAGTGCCATTTCAGAAATATTCTCGAACGTATATAAAAGTTACGAAAAAGTAGACCGCGAACAACTAAACGATCCTACATACGCAAGCAACAATCTACCTTTTGCCGGAGAGCTTTTTTTAGGACACTTACGATACAGCACTACGGGAAAAGACGGCATTTCTTATGTACATCCATTCTTGAGAAGAAGCAACTGGCGATCTCGCAATCTTGCGATTGCAGGAAACTTTAATATGACAAATTTGGATGAAATATTTGAAGAACTTGTTCTACAAGGACAGCATCCGCGTAATTATGCTGATACTTTCGTATTACTCGAAGCTCTGGGACATCACCTTGACAGAAGTGTCCAATACCAATTCGACAGATTTGGAAAAGGCAGAGAAAATAAAGGAGAGGAGTTGAACGACCTCATAGAAAAGAATCTGGATATACACTTTATGCTCAACAAAGCAAGCCAAGTTTGGGATGGTGGTTATACCATCGGAGGCTTGATCGGTTGTGGCGATGGCTTTGTATATAGAGATCCTTGGGGCATACGTCCGGCATTCTATTATTATGATGACGAAATTGTTGTTGTAGCATCGGAACGCCCCGTAATACAAACGGCATTAAACCTTGAT
Organism: Dysgonomonas sp. UBA5412; assembly: GCA_002409595.1. GTDB lineage: Bacteria > Bacteroidota > Bacteroidia > Bacteroidales > Dysgonomonadaceae > Dysgonomonas. The sequence goes on along the minus strand of DHNQ01000007.1, from coordinate 54,066 downwards.
GTGGAAGAAATAAAGGAGCTTAATCCGGGTCAGGCTATCATAGTGAAAAAGGATGGTCAGATACAGTTTTCACAAATACAAGAGCCGAGAAATGTATCTCCTTGTTCTTTTGAACGGATATACTTCTCTCGTGGGTCTGATGCAGATATATACAACGAAAGAAAGAATCTGGGAAAATTACTATTACCTCCTATTCTTAAGGCAATAGATTCAGACATACAGCACACAGTATTCTCATTTATACCCAACACAGCCGAAGTTGCTTTCTTCGGTATGTCTGAGGCTCTGAACGAACATATGAATGACGTTAAGCTAAAGAAGATAGGGAAAAAGGGAACTGCAATCTCCGAAGAAGAATTCCAACAAATCTTATCGATGCGTGTACGTACCGAAAAGGTAGTTATAAAGGATATAAAACTCCGCACATTCATCGCTCAGGATGGGCAGAGAAACGACCTTGCGGCTCACGTATATGATATAACTTACAACTCGGTACATCCCTACGAAGACAACCTTGTAGTAATAGATGATAGTATAGTTAGAGGGACAACGCTAAAGCAAAGTATCATAAAGATGCTCGACCGTCTGCATCCTAAAAAGATTGTCATAGTATCTTCTTCACCTCAGATTCGTTATCCGGACTGCTATGGAATAGATATGTCCCGAATGAGTGAATTTGCTGCATTCAGAGCTGCAATAGAACTTCTGAAAGAACGGGGTATGCAATCGCTTATCGACGAAGTGTATCGCAAATCAGTAGCACAGAAGGATAAACCTAAAGAAGAGATAGTTAACTATGTGAAAGAAATATATGCTCCATTCTCGGACGAAGAGATTTCTGCTAAAATGGCAGAAATGCTGACACCTGCCGGCACACAAGCTAAAATAGAAATAGTGTTTCAGTCGATAGAAAACCTACATAAAGCAATTCCTAGCCACAAAGGCGATTGGTATTTCTCCGGCAATTATCCAACACCGGGAGGTAACAGAATGGTAAATACTGCTTTCATAAATTATATTGAAGGAGTAGATAAAAGATCATACTAAAACTATTTATATAAAAACAGAAAAAGCTGCTTATTTGATTAAGCAGCTTTTTCTGTTATATATCAAGAAAGAGATTACTCCCACTCTATCGTTGCCGGCGGTTTAGAAGAAATATCATAAACTACGCGGTTCACACCTTTTACTTTATTGATAATTTCATTAGATACCTTTGCCAAAAATTCGTAAGGTAAATGCGCCCAATCGGCAGTCATACCATCTACGGAAGTCACAGCACGCAAAGCAACCGTATTCTCATACGTACGTTCGTCTCCCATCACTCCTACCGAGCGGATAGGCAACAAAATTGCTCCGGTTTGCCATACTTTATCGTAAAGGGCATTTTCTTTAAGCATACGTGTGAATATATCGTCAGCATTCTGCAATATTTCCACTTTCTCCGGCGTAATATCTCCAAGGATACGAATACCTAGACCCGGACCCGGAAATGGATGACGTTTAATCAATGATTCTTTCATGCCAAGCTCCAAACCCACACGCCTAACCTCATCCTTAAACAAGAGACGTAAAGGTTCTACCAGCTTAAGATTCATCTTTTCCGGCAATCCTCCCACATTGTGATGAGATTTGATAACATGTCCGGTAATGGAAAGAGATTCGATAATGTCAGGATAGATCGTACCCTGTCCAAGCCATTTTATATCGGTCAGCTTATGAGCTTCTTCATCAAAAACATTGATAAAGCCTTTGCCTATTATCTTACGTTTTGTTTCAGGGTCTGAAACTCCTGCTAATTCCTTATAGAAACGCTCTTTTGCATTCACTCCGATAACATTAAGCCCCAAGTGTTCATAATCGGTCAAAACGGTTTCAAATTCATTCTTACGAAGCAATCCATGATCTACAAACACACATGTAAGATTCTTACCTATTGCTCTATTCAGCAATACTGCGGTTACAGAAGAATCCACTCCTCCTGATAATGCAAGTATAACCTTGTCATCGCCCAGTTTGGCTTTTAGTTCAGCAACAGTAGTTTCAATAAAAGAAGCTGGCGACCAATCTCTTTTTACTTTACAAATATTCAGGAAATTGCTCAACAAACGGGTTCCATCTGTTGTATGATATACCTCTGGGTGAAATTGTACTGCCCATGTAGGCTCTCCATTTATCTTATAAGCAGCCTTTTCAACATCGGCTGTACTGGCTATTATTTCAAAAGCTTGAGGCAGGCTTGTTATTGTATCTCCATGAGACATCCACACCTGCGATCCGACAGCAATACCATCGAATAAAGCTTCTCCGTCTTTAACTTTTGTAAGAAGTGCTCTTCCATATTCACGGGAATCACTTTTTTCTACTTTTCCACCAGATGAATATGCAAGGTATTGCGCACCATAACATATACCTAATACAGGATATTTACCTCTTATCGCTGTCAAATCGGGCTTGAAGGCATCAGCGTCATTGACAGAAAAAGGACTTCCTGATAGGATAACTCCTTTGACCGATTCATCACCGAAAGGAAACTTGTTGTAAGGAACTATTTCGCAGTAGGTATTTAATTCTCTCACTCTGCGACCAATGAGCTGGGTGGTTTGCGACCCGAAATCGAGGATAATGATTTTCTCTTGCATATTACAATAATAAGTAAGATTATTACTTTTAATGCGCACAAAGGTACGTCATTTTTTTTATATTTTGTTTATGAATCCTTTGCATTTAATATGAACAATCTGCCGGCATCGGCTTTGATTTGCAAAGAGCGTGTATTTACCTTATCTTTGTGTATTTAACACTAAATAAAACAACTGAAAATGGAAGGAACTCCGAATTGTCCGGTATGTAAAATGGAAAACACTTATTTCGACGGCACATCATACGTATGCCCCGATTGTTTTCACGAATGGACAGGCGAAGCTGCTACTGAAGCGGAAGATACTACACCCAGAGACAGCAATGGAGCAGAGCTTACGGATGGCGATGCAGTGACTGTTATTAAAGACCTGAAGGTGAAAGGGTCTTCTATGGTAATAAAAAGAGGAACAAAGGTAAAAAGTATTCGTCTGACAGATGAGCCTACTGAGGTAGACTGCAAGATAGAGGGATCGAGCATAGTTCTAAAAACATGTTTTTTGAAGAAGGGATAATTCATCTTCCGAAACAAAATACAAACTCAAGTGTTCATAACTTTAACGTTTTGGACACTTTTTTTATTCATCAGACTCTTTACCTTTGTGCATTATGCAATACGACTTATTCACACAACATAAATACAAATTTTTCAGTTTAGGCAGTGGAAGCAGCGGTAACTGCTATTATTTAGGCTCTAACGAGAGCGGAATTCTTATAGATGCAGGTGTTGGCATACGAAATGTACAGAAGGCATTGAGAGAGTATGGTGTATCGTTTGACAAGATAAAGGCTGTACTGGTCACTCATGACCATGCCGACCACATAAAAACAGTGGGTTGCTTCGGGGACAAATATAATATACCCATCTATGCCACAGAAACCGTACATCTTGGCATTCAACGCAACAGGGGTGTACAAGCCAACTTGTATCAGTCCAAAAGAGTTATTGTAAAGGAAACTCCTTTCGTGATAGGAGATTTTTCCATCATGGCTTTCGATGTACCTCACGATAGTATAGAAAATGTGGGTTACAGAATAGAGTTTGAGGATCAAACTTTCGTTCTAATCACAGATATAGGACGGATTACGGATACAATACGTGAACATGCCTCAAGGGCAAATCATCTGGTAATAGAGGCCAATTATGACGAGTATCTTTTGCAGGCGGGACGATATCCTTATTATTTGAAGGAACGTATCAGTAATGGAACGGGGCATTTAAGCAATCGCCTTTCAGCCGAGTTTATAGGCAGTATATATAATGAGAACCTGAAAAATATATGGCTTTGCCACCTAAGTCAGGATAATAACAAACCTGAAATTGCTTTTAAGGCTGTAGAAGAGGCTTTGATTTCTACGGGGGCAGAGATAGGAAAAGGTATAAGATTGGAGGCTCTGAGCCGATATAAAGTTTCGGGATTGAGAGAGTTTTAAGCTGAACAGAATAAAAGATTAATTTCAGCTATTTCAATAATAAAAAAGCATGCGAATATGATTTATATCGCATGCATTTGTTTTATGTATAATTTTTTATTTTTCTTTCTTCAATAAAACTTTATCTATTGCTTCTTTTAAGGCAGGCTTAGGCAATGCGCCTTGAGCCATTTGAGGCTGTTCTCCACCCATTGGAACAAATAGTAGGCTGGGAATACTCCTTATGCCAAACAAAGCTGCTAATTCTTGCTCTTCTTCTGTATTTATTTTATAAATATAGATTTCGCCATCATACTCTGCTGCCAAATCTTCTAATACGGGTGCAATGGCTTTGCATGGACCACACCAGTCAGCATAAAAGTCGATTAAGGCAGGTTTATCGCCCAGATATTTAAATTCTCCGGGATTAGCCTCATAGTTAGCTACCTTTTTCAGAAAGTCTATCTTATTTAAGTGTATTGTTTTCATTTTGTTTTTCTCCTTTTCTATCAAATTTGTTTTTGTTTGTCCACTACATGAACCGAATGAAAGTCCTGCTATAAAGAGCAGCAATAAGAGTTGCTTCATATATTTTCTATTTACTTTTATCTATAACTTTTTCCTGTTTAGGATATTCATCCATTTGGCAATAGCCGGTAACACAGCAGGACGAAAAAGTAATTAGTGAAAAGAGAGCAAATACTATGCCTCTATTCATCAACGACAATTTGACTGTAATAAATAAGGGTTTCAGAGCTGATGTATTCATTAAATGTTTCATCTTTCTCAAAGATAGTTCAACAAAATCGTGTTTTCGATTTTAAAACTAAAAAAAGAGAGACACTAATACATCTTAGTGTCTCTCAATATTATATCACACATTGATTATTTCAATCCCAATTTTTTAGCAATGTCTTTAGGTAGAGCATTCTTGTTAACTACGATACTAATAGTTTTGTATTTTACAAAGGCTTCCGAAGCATACCATATGCCTTTATAAGCACCTGCTTCTCCCCAAGAATTTTTAACGATGTAGTATTTATTACCAGCCTGATCTTTTGCAATACCATAAATCTGCATGCCATGGTCGTCTGTTGTTTCCTGATTGTCAAAAGCAATCTGACGCATTTCCTGAGTGATTGCTTTTTCTTTTACCGGACCTTCTTCAATCTTTGCTCTCAATCGGGTGTTTCTTTCGTTTTGAGACAGCCCCAACCAATGAGCCTGATCCGATCCTACATTTTCAGGAGCATCCTCGTCAGGGATGACAGCCAATCCATTGCGGGTAAAACCAACTTCGCTAACATCTGAAGCCCAAGCCACAGTATATCCATTATTTATTGCATTATCAAAAACCTGCATCATTTCATCAATCGGTAGGTTGTATGAAAATGCCCAACGCCAATTGTCTGCAACCTCTAACGCAAATGGAGCATAAAAAGGATGATGGGTAAAAGATGTAATGGATACATAGTTGTTTGCATCTAAGCCCAATGATTGACGGAAAGATTGAGGAGTATATGATTTTCCTTGATATTCAAAGTTTTGTGGGATTTCACCGAAGTAAGCATCCAGAATGCCGTTCAAACCCTTTGTCCATACAGGAGAGATTCTTTTATTTTTGTTTTCATTAATTCCTTTTACATAACCGGCTAATCCTGCTTCTACTTCGCCATGTTTATGACCGGTTTCGCCATAGTTAAGTCCGGTGTAAGCGTCGTTAGGTACTACTCCATATTCATTCAGAGTTTCTATAACATCGGCAAATGAACCTCCTTGAGCAAAGTTAAGGTTACCTCCTACTCTTACATATTTTTCAGCTTTATCTGCATAGTTACGGCGTACAATATACATTTCGGAAAGATCATGTTCTCCTTTTCCTAAACGTAGAACTTCCGATTCGAGAAAACCTAATCCTGAAAAGCACCAACAAGTCCCACTATTTCCTTGATTTTTAACCGATGTAATCGGATTTTCTTTTACGACTGTAAATTGATAACCTTTAACTGCTTCTTGGGCATATATCCCCATTGTCATTATGACAAATGCAGATAGCACGAATAACTTCTTCATCTTACTAGCTTTGTTTTTATTATATGGTATATAAAAATTTATTTTTCTATCAACGTTTCATCTTTTTTCTTTTTGAGCTCGGGGTAGGCTACTCTCATATGGCGCATACTAACCAGCTTCTCACTAAAGACTTCCTTCACCAATTCTATATCTCTAAAGGTAATAGGTGCACTTTTAAGCAAACCATCATTAACTTGCGCATCTATCAATTTATTAACTAAGTCTACAATAGCCTCCTTACTATTGTCTTTCAGACTTCTTGATGCCGCTTCTACAGTATCTGCCATCATCAATATAGCAGTTTCGCGGGTAAAAGGATTAGGTCCGGGATAAGTAAAGTCATTTATATCGACCTCTTCATTCGGATGGCTATTGACATAAGAATTATAGAAGAACTTTGCCTTCCCTTTACCATGATGTGTCTCAATAAAGTCGATAATTTGTTGAGGAAGATTGTATTTTTTAGCCAATCTAACTCCTTCTGTAACATGTCCTATAATAATTTGGGCACTCTCTTTTTCTGTCAGTCCGGCATGAGGATCTACACCTTCTATCTGATTTTCGGTAAAGAATATAGGATTCACCATCTTACCAATATCATGGTACAAAGCCCCCGTACGAACCAGAGCAGCATTGGCTCCAATGCGTTGAGCGGCAGATACAACCAACGTAGACACCTGCATTGAGTGTTGAAATGTACCGGGAGCGACTTCCGACAGTTCTTGTAAAAGAGGGCGGTTAGTGTTGGAAAGTTCGATCATACTCACTTCTGAGATGAAACCAAAAACACGTTCGCAAACATATACCAAAAGATAGGCAAAAGATACAAAAACAAAGTTGATACAAAAATAGATATACAACCGACCATTTTCTTTTATCAATGCCGGATCACCTTCGGTACATAATACCCATGCGGTATAAGTGACTATATAGGTAAGTAAGATAAATAATGAGCAGTAGACAAGTTGCGACCGTTCTGAAAGATTTCGAAGGCTGAATATACACATATATCCGATCATTGCCTGTATAACAATAAATTGTGCCATCTGAGCCAAAGGAAGCATTAATGCACAAATCACAACAGTGATCATATGCGTGGTCATAGCCGTTCGCGAATCAATAAAGGTACGTATCAGAATGGTAGGTATAGCAAACGGAATAAGATACATAAGACTAAACATCTTCGTATCTGCCATCAATCCTGTTATTATGGGAAAGATACCAACCATAATAAGGACAAAAATCATATTTCGTCTATTGCGATATTCATTTATCCGATAAAACTTGAAATATACCATCAACGTCATTATCAGCAATGTAATCATAATCAGCTCTCCGAAGATAAGCCACCCGGGTTTTGCCTTTGTACCGACCTTACTTTCTACTTCATTGTTGTAAGAATCGAGTATATTCTTAGTACGGGCATCTACAATCTCTCCCCTATCAATAATCTTCTCACCCGATTGCACCTCTCCTTCATATAGTGCCACTTGTTTGAGAAGCTCTTCTTTCATATTGGAGGATGTCCTTTCATCATACAATATATTTGTATTGAGATAGTCATTTAGATTTATTGCCTTAAGATGGGCTATATTGACATGGGAAGGAGCATCACTTATTATTTTTTCATACGCTTGCTTAGGTGTATAAAAAGAAGCAAGGTGACGGGTCAGAGCAACATTATTATTATTCTCACTCCGGAGTTGTATCTGCTTTTTTGCTAGTTGCTGAACTCTATCATAGTCATCTACCGAAATAATTCCGGCCTTATATACTTCATTCAATTTACGAGTAACATAAGCAATATAATCGGATGGTACACTCTTTGCTACAGCATCTTGTGTAAACTGTGTTACTGATTTCTTCGACACATCCTGATCCACAAGGTAATAAGGCTGATAAGAACGGAGAATACTATCCTTCTCCTGATTTATCTGATCAGATGATTTATGAATATGAAAATTGAATGGAGCTGTCAGCAGTCCATATTGCCAAGGTCTATTTTCAGAGTACGTGTATTTGTATTTACCTTCTCTTGGCAAAAAATACATGATGACCAAAATGGTAACTATAAAAAATACAGGGGTAGGAATCTTAATTTTTCCTTTAAATATCTTATCTAATTGTGCCATAACACGATGGTTTAGATTACAAATCTACAAGAATATTTTTGATTAAAAGAAAAATAGATGCTAAAAGGGAGCGATCAAAGCTTTAGGACATTCATTACTCTATCCACAACTCCACTATTTGAAAGAACATAGTCTCCGGCATGCTTGCCGGCAGCAGACAGTGTTTCTTGATATTGCAAAAATTCGTCCATCAACCCTCTGAAAGCTTCAAGGTTAGAAACCGAATATCCACCTCCTTGTTCGATTAACTGCTGGGCTTCCCTAAATTTCTTAAAATTAGGACCAAATATGACCGGAACATTATATACGGCAGCTTCTAAAACATTGTGTATCCCTACACCAAAGCCACCTCCTACGTATGCAACCTGTCCATATCTATATACTGAAGAAAGAATTCCTATACAATCTATAATAAGACAATCGTAATCCGCCATCATTTCTGGTATGGCTTTCGAATATCTGATATACGGACGTTGCAGATTACTTTCTATATATTTGAGATGTGCTTCATTTATTTCGTGAGGAGCAATGATCATTTTAAGATCTGTCGTGATATTAAAAAATGGAATTATCAGATCTTCATCTTTTGGCCAAGAGCTGCCCGCAACAAAAATTTTCTCTCCTTCCGACATTGCTTTTTTAGCAAAAGATTCTACAATAGGTAGAGATTTTGCCTGCCGGCTAATATCTATAACCCGATCGAAACGGGTATCGCCGCATACTGTAACCGAATCGACATCTATTCCTTTCAGAAGTTCTGCTGAACGATCGTCCTGAACACAAATAGAAGTATATTTCTTAAGCAACTTCCTCATATCTCCTCCATACCATTTAAAAAAGACTTGGGATGGACGGAAAATAGCAGAAACCATATAAATAGGTATACTTCTATTATATAATTGATTTACAAAATTATACCAGAATTCATATTTAATAAATATGACAATGGATGGTTGAATCAGTTTTAAGAATTTCTTTACATTTCGTTTTTTATCAAATGGCAGATAACATACAATATCGGCAAGAGGATAATCTTTTCGTATTTCATATCCCGAAGGAGAAAAGAAAGTAAGCAGTATCTTATATTCAGGATGTTTGCGTTTGATTTCTTCTATAATAGGCCGACCTTGTTCAAACTCCCCCAATGAAGCTGCATGAAACCAAATATATTTAGCATTAGGATCAACCTTCTGCTTCAATATCTTATAAGTTTGCTTATGCCCCGCAATCATTTTACGAGCCTTCTTATGAAAAGGAGATATAATGCGAACTATAAACGCATACAGATATATGCCGAAATTATAAAGAATCATCTTTACCTATTATTTTATTTCCTTTATAGCTTTCTCAAGCCGGGAAAGGGTTTCTTCTTTGCCTATAGTTGCTGTAATATCAAACATGTGAGGTCCTTTCGACTCTCCGACTATTGCCAAACGAAAAGCGTTCATTATATTTCCTAAATGGTAGCCTTTTGCTTCAATCCAGCTTTTCACAACTTCTTCCTGATTGTGAGCAGAAAAATCGTCAATATTTTTTAAAACATCCAATAGCTCTGTCATATGTGCAGGAGAATCTTCTTTCCAGCGTTTTTTCACGACCTTCTCATCATACGAAGTTGGAGCCACAAAGAAGAAAGACGACTGATCCCACAATTCTTTAACAAAACTTACCCGCTCTTTCACTAATGCAACAACTGTTTCTACATAATCAATAGAAACATCAACACCTTTCTCTTCAAGCAAAGGATAGAATATATTAGCTATTTCCGAATTGGGTCTTAATTGAATATATTGATGGTTAAACCATTTTCCTTTTTCATAATCGAATTTTGCTCCGCTCTTACTACATTTTTCAAGAGAAAATTCTTCGATAAGTTCATCTAACGACATAATCTCTTTATCGTTGCCGGGATTCCATCCGAGAAGAGCAAGAAAGTTAATTACAGCTTCGGGCAAATATCCGCTTTCTCTATATCCGGATGATACTTCTCCGGTTTTGGGATCTTTCCATTCTAACGGAAAAACGGGAAAACCCAAGCGATCACCATCACGCTTGCTTAATTTACCATTTCCTTCGGGTTTTAACAACAAAGGCAAGTGTGCAAATTGAGGCATAGTCTCTTCCCACCCAAAGGCTCTATACAGTAAAACATGCAATGGAGCTGAAGGCAACCATTCTTCGCCTCGTATTACATTCGTGATTTCCATCAGATGATCGTCTACGATATTAGCCAAATGATATGTAGGCAAATTGTCAGCCGATTTATATAATACCTTATCGTCCAATACAGAAGAATTGTACTTAACTTCTCCACGAATAAGATCGTTAACAACGACTTCTTGATTGGCTTCAATCTTGAAACGAACTACATATTGTTTACCCGACTCAATTAAGCTATCAACTTCGTCCTTACTCATCGTAAGTGAATTACGCATCAATCCGCGAGTAGAGGCATCATATTGAAAATTTGCTATTTCAGAGCGTTTTTGATCCAACTCTTCGGGCGTATCAAAAGCGATATAAACAGCCTCTTTTTCTAATAGTTGATCAACATATTTTTTATAAATATCTTTTCTATCCGATTGACGATATGGACCATAAGGTCCACCAAGATGTGTACCTTCATCGAATTGAAGATCAAGCCAAGTAAATGCTTCTATTATATATTCCTCCGCTCCGGGAACAAATCGTTGTGAATCGGTATCTTCTATACGAAGGATAAAGTCTCCTCCGTTTTTTTTAGCAAACAGGTAATTATACAATGCTGTGCGTACACCGCCAATATGCAACGGACCCGTAGGACTTGGTGCAAAGCGTACTCTGACTTTTCGAGACATACTTATCTTGTTAATAAATGAAGCTACAAAAGTATATAAAATATCGGAAAGAAATAGGGATATAGGTTTTAAAAAAAGCCGCTCCGAGATGATCGGAACAGCTTAGTTAATTCATTTTTAGTAAAAATAGACAGATTTAATACTCGTCTTCGTTAAAGAAGAAGTCCTCTTTGCTGGGATAATCCGGCCAAATATCTTCGATAGTATCGAAGATTTCGTCCTCATCTTCTATTTCCTGAAGGTTTTCTATTACTTCCAATGGAGCTCCTGAACGTTGAGCATAGTCTATTAACTCTTCTTTTGTTGCAGGCCATGGAGCATCTTCTAATTTTGATGCAAGTTCTAAAGTCCAGTACATAATATTTTTGTTTAATTGTTTCTCTAGCTTATTTTTATGTTTTCGCAAAAATAGAACTTTATTTCTTATATCAAAGCTTGATTCCAAAATATTTCTTGCCCGTTCTTGTTACTTTCTTTGCGAGCCAAAAGGAAGAAGTAATCAGAGAGTCTGTTTACGAACATAAGAATCTGATCATCAACAGGAAATTCCTCCTTCACCCGATATATACATCTTTCAGTCCTGCGGCAAACAGTTCTGCAAATATGTGCCCTCGAAGCAGATTCGCTACCTCCGGGAAGTACGAATTGACGTAGCGCAGGCAATTCACTATCCATTCTATCCATTTCACTTTCCAAGAGAGTAATGTCTTTATCGGTAATGATACTGGCCGCTTTGGGCGATATAGCTTCTGTCTCCGTAGCCAAATATGATCCTACGGTAAACAATTTATGCTGTATATATGATAATATATTCAAATCGTGTTCGTCTTGTATCTGTTGAATAAGAAAACCCACAAAGGAGTTTAGCTCATCAGTTGTACCATATGCTTCAAGTCTGACGTGTGCTTTAGCCACTCTCATTCCTCCAACAAGAGACGTTGTGCCCTTATCACCAGTTTTTGTATATATATGACTTTTTTTCATATCACTGTTTTTTAAAAACTAATCTGATAACTCCATCGGTAAAGACGTTTATCAAAGAAAATAATTCCTACGTTAAATAAATCCAGCACTGCTGTTCGCGAGTCTATCCTGATTATATCCCTCCATAACATCTGATGTCGTTTATTTGTTCGAATACCTTTCACTATTATAAAAGTTTTTTCATACGACAAACTCGAAATGTATTTTATAATATCATCAGACAGTTTATTATAGCTATTCAAATCTATCAAGATACAATCTTGTTTTTCGCTCAAAGAGACTTCTTTCAGATTTTTATATAATACAATATTCTTATCCAAAAGTGAATATAGTTTTTGAGCCTCTGCCCGTTTTCTTTCCGACAATTCTATGCACGTACAAGAAGTATTAGTCGAAGGGGCAGTCACTGACAATGTATCTATTCCATAGCCGGAACCTAATTCCAAAACCTGCTTTACCTCAAAATAATCTGTCAGTCTATAATATAAACGACTGTATTTATTAAATCGTCGTTGAGAGCTACTGTCTCCCAAAAGAGATTTAATATCATCATACGCAGGATATGATGATTTATCTTCTATAACCTTCGTTATTAGATTAAAGACAAAAGGCGAATGGATGCCGTGCCCTTTATGGTGACGTATCTTATAAAGAAGCCGAAGCCCTGCTCGTGAAAGTTTGTATATACGTGGCATAACGTATTAGAATAACTTAATATAATAGGTCAATTTAGCCGATATCACCCTATTAGCCGAACGGCTGAAATAATCAGATTTCTTATTATTATAAATATCTCCTAAGCCGAATGAATAGCGCCCTTCTAAGGCAAAACTACCAATACCGGTTTTAAATTCAAGCCCTAAACCTCCCATTATACCATAGTCGATCTTCTTATCAGCCATACGATAATATTGATAGGTGGTATTACTTTCGGGCAACTGTCCGCTGCTCAAATAATCGGATAAGGTTTGATTCATTTCCTCTTTTTCGTTTAACAAGAAGCTTAGTTTAGGTCCTAGATTTATAAAAAACCGAACTTTATTACCAAAGTAAATATGCGTCAGAATAGGTAATTCCAAATAATTCAATTTATGAGAATGTTCATACTCCGGATGATCCTGAAAGTATTGATCCCATCCTTGTTGACTATAATTGAGTTCGACGATAAAACCAAGGCTTTTTTCAGATATATATCTGACAGCCAAACCTCCGGCATATTGTTGAAGGTTTTGCGTCTGAAGCCGGTTTGATCTTGTAGTTGTCTTTTGAAAATCGACAGAAGAGAATGTTGGTCCAAAACCAACACCAATATTCCATTCGGGCTCAAATTGCTTTTTCTGTGCTTTTACTGAAAAAAAGCAAAGTATAACCAACAACAAAAGGGTGATATTTCTTTTTATCATTTTATTTGCTGATATCTATTTTTTCGATCTTAGACCCCGGTTCAAAGTGAATCAGATACAAACCATCATTAATAAAACCGCCTTTTCTGTTTTCTTGAACAAAGTGAATAGCTGATTGCAGTGTAGGTACTCTCAGATTTGACAAATTATTCTCGAACCTACTTCCCGATTTATGTAATGCAGTAAGGAAATACAGACCAGTATCATATCCCAAATAGCCATATTTAGGATATGAATTGATAAGATTTCTATTGTACCAATTCTTATAATTAGCAGTAAACTCCTGTACCTTTTTATCTTGTTCGTCTAAGAAGAATATACTATAAATATACGAGTTATATTTATGTAAACTCTCTGTATGTTGCGTATAAGTTTGCCATTCCGGATATCCGAATAGAGTAATATCTTCTACATTGAGAAGATTGGCAGCTGTTATTATTTTACGCAAAGTTACTTCCGAAGAAGATGTTGGTATTAATATATTTTTTCTTGAAACTGTAAGCGATTTGCTGATGTCTCCGGATAAATCAGTAGAAGATGTTACAGTCTTGAACTGAATATTCGATCTGGCAAGCTCTTTTTTCAACTCATTCACAAAATCTAACTTATCATTATTAGATCCCGGCTCAGCGATAAAAACAATATTATAGTCGTCGAACTTCTGCTTAAATGCTGTAACAATTTCACTATATAAACTTGAATGAGATGTTGTGATCTGAAACAAATTAGGCTGTATGTTTATCTCATTTACCGACCCAAAAGGTATAGCATATTTAATACCTGTCTTTTTCGAAAATTTGGTCAGCATATCTATTTGAGGTTTAGAAACACCTCCTATAAGAAGATGAAGATTCTTCATCTCATTTGTGCCCAACAAACTTTCAAGCTTTTTAGTATTTCGTTCTGTTCCTATATCAAATGTATAAAGCTCAGCGTTCAGCCCTTTTTCCTTTAATTCTTTTAGAGCCAACAGAAAGCCCTCATAATATTCCACAAGCTTGTCGGAAGATACGCTACTGTTTTTATCTTTGAAAGGGAATAGCAAACCTACACGTACGGTTTCACCCGCCGAAGCATAAGGTATATCTGTAAGTAATGGCTCCTGCCCTCCTGCCATAGAAGTTTGACCAGAAATTTGAAAATCAGGTATAGTCAATATCATTCCCTCTTTTAAGCCTCCGTTTCTCAATCCGGGATTAGATTTAAATAAAGCATCTACCGAGACATTCTGTTTTTTACTGATACTATACAAGGTTTCGCCTTTCATTACCTTATATTCAGATTTCACATTCGGCTGTTGTTTAACAGCAGCATCCGAAGGCAAGCTAAAGCTTGGTATACGGATTGTCCGACCAATGCTGAATGTACCCTCACTCAGTCCGGGATTCGCTTTTTTCAAATCATCTATTGATACACTATACATGCGCGACACAGAAAACAACGTCTCCTTAGCCTCTATCTGATGATTACTGTACCCTGATACCTTCAACGATTTTTGTAACTGCAACTTTTCACCCTCACGTATGCCTTTTTCGGCTTTGGGATTCAACTTATATATGCTCTCTATCGTTGTGTTATATTTGGCGGCAATAGAATATATTGTTTCACCTTTAGATACAACATGGGTAACAACATTATTCACATTCTGTTCTATGAGGAAAGTATCATTTATACTACGGACATTATTTACCGCAGACAATCCAGAGAAAGATGCTGCAAGAATGAGAAGCGATACCGAGAGTATATTTTTAATTTTCATACTGATCAATGTTTAGTAAAGAAACAAAAATACAAAAAATTGTATTGTGTAAAGGAGACTATTTTATCTTAATTAAGTTATTTATATTTTTCCCACAACCCGGAATAAACTATTTGGCGACAATTATCTATAAATTCAGGCATATTATCATCATTCAAATCATCTGTAGAAATAGGTTCATGCACAATCAATTCCAGTTTGCATGGATTGATAAGATATGTCTTCATTCTCATCAAATCGAACGGTCCATTTACTGTGATGGGAACAATTGGCAGTCCCATTTCCTTAGCAATGACAAAAGCACCTCGTTTAAATCGTCCCATCTTCCCCGTCTTAGTGCGTGCTCCCTCAGGAAATATAACCATAGATGAGCCTTCGCCTAATTGAGTTTCAGCCTTTTCAATCGTTTCTTTCATCGACTTTAGGTTGGATTGATCAACAAATACGTGCCCTGCTATTTCGGAAGCCTTTCCTACAAAAGGTATTTTACGCAATTCTTGTTTCTGAACCCATTTTATATTCTGGTTCAAATAACCGTATATAAGAAAGATGTCGAATGCTCCCTGATGATTAGGAACAAAAACATAAGATTGGTTAGGATCCAAATTCCCATATCTTTTGACCTCAATACGGCATAAAGCCAGCCTACAAGCCAACTTACTCCATAAACGTGGAGGATAATATCCCCAAAAGGCACGGTCACCAATGAGGCAACCAATCATTACCGTAACAGCCGTAATTATAGTTGCCAAAACAAATATCGGGGCAAATATAAACAGTTGATACAAGAAGACGATGGCTTTTTTCATGTTCTTTCCATTTCGGTATTAATGTACAAAAATACATTTTTTTAATTAAGTGTATAAGTAATTCCTACTGATGAATACATTTCGGCACAAAATAGTTGCGCAAAAAGATACAATGATGAAAGAAGTTAATAGACTCAATCAAAATAAAAATCTTTAATTCTTATTATCTTTGCTTGTAAAGCGAAATATTAAAATGGATTTTAAACTAACTGCTAATTTTAGCCCAACCGGCGACCAACCTGCTGCAATAGATGCCTTAGCCGAAGGTGTGACACAAAATATACCATCGCAAACGCTGCTTGGCGTAACGGGTTCGGGAAAGACATTTACTGTTGCAAATGTGATTCAAAAAGTAAAAAAGCCAACTTTGATATTAAGTCACAATAAAACGCTGGCTGCACAGCTGTATAGCGAGTTTAAAACCTTCTTCCCCGAAAATGCAGTTGAGTATTTTGTTTCTTATTACGATTATTATCAACCGGAAGCTTATATACCTTCAACAAATACTTATATAGAAAAAGACTTATCAATAAATGACGAGATTGAGAAGCTAAGGCTTGCTACAACTACCTCTCTCCTATCCGGTCGACGCGATGTAATAGTTGTATCTTCGGTTTCATGTCTTTATGGCATGGGAAACCCGGAAGATTTTGAAGAATCTACCATTTCGTTGCATGTGGGGCAAAAGCTGGTTCGGGATGTATTTCTACGTATGCTCGTTAGTGCCCTTTATTCTCGGAATGAGATAGAACCTAAGGCCGGAAACTTTAGAGTAAAAGGTGACACTGTCGATATATTCTTGGCTTATGGGGACCCGGTAGTCAGAGTCGTATTCTGGGGCGACGAAATAGAAAGTATAGAATGCCTCGATCCTCTATCGGGAGTAAAGATAGATACATACAACGATTTCAGGATATATCCGGCAAACTTGTTTGTAACGACAAAAGAACGTATGGTACGGGCAATTTCCGAAATAGAAATAGATCTCGGCAGGCAAGTTGATTTTTTTCAGTCCATAGGAAAACCATTAGAGGCAAAACGACTTTATGAACGTGTAACCTACGATCTGGAAATGATCAGAGAAGTAGGGCACTGCTCGGGTATAGAAAATTACTCCCGCTATTTCGACAACCGTAGACCGGGAACCCGTCCGTTCTGTTTGTTAGATTTCTTTCCCGATGATTTTCTGATGGTTATAGATGAAAGTCACGTTACAATACCACAGATAAGGGCGATGTATGGTGGCGACCATTCGCGTAAAGAAAATCTGGTAGAATATGGATTTCGCCTTCCTGCGGCATTGGACAACAGGCCACTAAAGTTTGAAGAATTTGAATCTCTTGTGCCACAAACCATATATGTAAGTGCGACACCAGCCGACTATGAACTGATAAAGTCGGAAGGCGTTGTTGTAGAACAACTTATACGTCCGACAGGGTTGTTAGATCCTCCTATCGATGTCCGTCCAAGCCTGAATCAGATAGACGACCTGATGGAAGAGATACAAATGCGAGTAGAGAAAAACGAACGCACGTTGGTTACCACTTTAACGAAACGGATGGCTGAGGAATTAACGAATTTCTTATCCAACAACGGTATTAAATGTGCATATATCCATTCTGACGTAGATACGCTAGACAGAGTACAAATTATGGACGACCTCAGAACGGGGGAATTTGATGTCTTAGTCGGAGTAAATCTTTTACGCGAAGGACTCGACCTACCGGAGGTATCGTTAGTTGCCATATTAGATGCCGACAAGGAAGGTTTCTTACGTTCGCATCGCTCTCTTACTCAAACGGTAGGGCGTGCTGCCCGTAATGTGAATGGGAAGGTGATCTTCTATGCTGATAAAATAACTGAAAGTATGGAGAAAACAATTAATGAAACCAACCGTAGAAGAGAGGTACAAATGGCTTATAACGAAGAACATGGTATCACTCCTCAACAAATAAAGAAAGCCAGAACGTCCATATTCAGCCAGAGGAAGGATGATGATGTATTATCGGGAGCAAAAGGATATGATCAAACGTCATCGCTTGCTATTGCCTCAGAAGATGATGTAAAATACATGAGTAAAACCGAACTTAAGAAAGCAATCGAAAGAGCTAGAAAACAAATGAATACTGCTGCTAAAAAATTAGAATTTCTGGAAGCTGCTCAATATAGAGATCAATTAATCAAGTTAGAGGATCTATTAAAAGATAAAAAATAACATATTTTCTATTTGTTTAACAAACAAAAATCTATATCCGAACAAAACAAAAACACAGTACATCACTATTAAACAAGTAATTACAAAAAAAAATATAGAAAAAAAACTATATCAAGCTTTTAACTTATCGCCTTGCGTTAAAAAGAAGCATACCTTTGATAAGACAAATTTAATTTTTTTCTATATGAAAACTCGAATTCTATTATTAGGTTTTATTACCACTTTCACTAGTTTAATCAGTTTAGCTTCAATCGGTCCTCATGATGATAAAGACGACAATGGAAATGGCGGAACCGGAGGCAAACCTATTGCTATTGGGACAATAATGAAATCAGTGCAAGCAAGTGGTTATCTTAATGTGAGCAAACAGCGTATTGAGATATTATATGCTTCTGATCTTCAGAATAACAAAATTGTAGTAAAAGACGAAGCGGGAAATGTATATTCTGAAAAGAGGATTAATATACTAAACTCTAGGAACATACCAAAAATAAGTCTGCCTCTATTGCCGGAGGGTAAGTATATAATAGAATTTATAGACTCTGAAAATATCCTTATCGATAAAGGTTACTTTGAAATAAAGTAAAACACTTTCATAATAAACATAGAATGTAGGATTGGATATTCTATATCCAATCCTGTTCTTATAAAAAGAAACCTTAATGAAATTTATAAATTCTTACAAAATTAGTATTTTTTGCTTCCTATTGATATTTTCGCTCCTCTCTTGCACAACGGAAAACCTTGACAACAGATTTTTGGAAGAGGCTCAGGAAATAGTGGAAAGTAATCCTGAGGATGCATTAAGATTACTAGATTCTATAAGTCTACCGGAGAAAATGGATACCGAGGACTACATGAAATATGTAGTTATCCAATTTCAGGCTAAATATACATTGAAAAAAGATGTAAGTAATGATACCCTTATTTTTGCAGCTCAAAAATATTTTGAAAATAGAAATAATTATGCATTTTCAGCATTAGCCAATTATTGTATTTCTGTTATTTATTATCAAAAACAGGAAGCATATCAAGAATTAAAATATTCGCAATTAGCCTTATATGATGCAAAAAAAGTTAACGACAATCTATTAGTTGCTAAAAGTTTACATAGTATCGGCACTATTTATTATGATAAAATGCAGTACGATAGTGCCATTGCATATTACAACCGAGCAATAGAGTACTATAAGATAGACGGAAGTATGAAAGGTCAAGAGCTTACCTTAGAGGCTATTAGAATGAAAGGACTTTCCTATGCTTCTATAGACATAAAGAAAGAAGTAGAATGTTTTGACGAAGGCTACCAGAAAGCAAAAGTTTTAGACAACCAAAGGTATATCACAACATTTGAACATCTAAAAGGCTTAGGACTCTATAAACAAAAAGATTATGTCACCGCTTCATATTATTTGAAAAAAGCATTAGCTGAGACCAAGAACCCGGAAGAAAAAACAAGAGTGTACCTCATAATAGCTAGGTTGTATAATGATATACAACAAATGGATTCGGCTGTTTTATATAATATAAAACTTAAGGAGAGCATACCATTAATGACTTATCCATATACGATTCGAGATGCATACAGAGTTCTGTCCGATTTCTACAAAATGAAAGGAGATTATGATGAAGCGTTTCGCTATGCCGACTTATATAGAAGGAAAAGTGTTGAAATCAGTGAATCTAATAGTTCGCGAGCATTAACAGATGCAGAGCAAGAATACAAGGATATACTAAAGAATAAGGAAGAACGAGTCGAAAAAATATTTGACCGTATGCTAATAATAAGCTGTACCATCATAGGAATTCTTACTCTTATAATGGCTTATACTAAACAGCGAAATATGCGTCAAAGTGCAATTGCCAGAAATAAATTATTAGGAACGAAATTAAAATTACAAAAGATTGAAATTGAGTCGCATAATAAAATTATGGCGCAACAATCGCAAACTCTGTCTTTTACGCAAAATATATATAGCAATATTATTACCGAATGGGCTAAAATAGATAAACAGGTAAAAACTTTAGCAAAACAGTATGGAACGACCAAAGAACCAGAACTGTATATACAAATAAAAAATTTGATAGAAACCTTCAAACAAAAAACGAATGAACATTTGGTATCTCTTGCTAAAGATTATTTACGAGATAAACCTTTTGGTGAAAAGGTAATTGCAGTATTGGAGGACAAGGAGTTACTACTGTTTATGCTATATTATAATGGATACAAAAGAAATGAAGTGTCCTTATTTCTAGGAGTACATCCTCACAGAAACAATATGCTACTTCGTAAAATGGATTTGAAAAACAAGCTTCTAAAAACGGGGATGCCGGAAGAAGATATAACGAATACACTATTTGCAGAAGATCAGTGATATAATTAAAAACAATGTGAAGAGATATGTCTATAGGCATATCTCTTTTTTTGTGCATATCAAGACCCCATTGAAATAATAATTACATTTACTTTTTAGAATTTTATTCCAAAAAGTTGTAACCAAACATATCCAGATACAGTCATATATTCGAAAACAAGTAAGAAACAATAAAAAATAATTATTATGGTAGAAAATGTTTTAGATCAGATAACAGGTATCATAGCTATACTATCTGCAGTTGCATTACCAATATCTCTGGGTATGTATATAGTAATAAGAACAGTAAACTCCAAGCACAAAGAGCGTATGGAGCTGATAAAGCAAGGGATCATTCCTCCCGAACAACAAAGCAAACCAACTACTAATAAATACAGATCGCTACGCAATGGTGTACTTTGCATCGGAATAGCTTTGGGACTGATCATATCGCTGATTATTTCCTATCAGATGAAATTGTCCGAGGATGAAGCATTTTGGGTTGTTGCTCCTGCAACTCTCCTATTCTTAGGTGTGGCGTATATAGCATTTTATTTATTAGTAAAAGATAAGAAAAACTTTGGCGAAGACGTTGAATAAATGGATGAAAGGCTACAAATACAGAAAATACTGAAGGGAGATACTTCTTCCTTCGGATATTTTGTTGATACTTATCAAGACATGGCTATGACTATAGCTTTTCGTGTCTGCGAAAATAAGCAGGATGCGGAAGATATAGTACAGAATGCTTTTGTTAAGGCTTTTCATAATTTACACACTTTCAGATCAGACAGTAAATTTTCTACATGGTTTTACCGAATTGTATACAATACTGCGATAACCGAGACGCGAGGGACTACATATAATACTACATTTGTAGACTATAAGGGAATTGACACAGACAGTTCGTTTTCAGAATTTGACACAATGAATATATTGGAAGAAAAAGAGCGCAAAGAGATGGTAAATAAAGCTCTGGGAAAGATTCCGAAAGACGAGCGGGTTCTGCTTTCATTGTATTATCTGGACGACAATTCGGTAAAAGAGATTGCAGCTATAACGGGGCTTACCGACACAAATATAAAAGTAAAACTATTCAGGGCTCGAAAACGGTTTGCCGAAGCAATAGATTTACTTATGAAAAGAGAAGGATCAATAAATTTATAACAAGCTGAAACATGGATAAAAAAAATATTAATCTGCAGGATGAAAAGCTAAAAGAACTTTTTTCGGGGACAAAAATAAAAGCCGATGAAAAGCTTAAGTTCAGAATCATGCAGCAAATAGAAACAGAAAAAAATCTGATTCCTAAAAAGAGTCCGAGTTCACGCCCTATCGTCAAAAACATGCTAAGTATTTTTGGCATTATGTATGCACTTATTGCTCTGGTAGGATTGGCATTATACACTAAAGGAGGAGAAAGTGCGTTAAATTCGCTGACATTCTTTCTTCCAGTCATTCTCATCTGTTGTGTTTGCAGTGTTTTCTGGATGCTGTCTAATTATGATGATTATAGAAGAAGTCGACAAAAAGGAAAATAGCTCCGAATACTTATTCTATATTAAATAATAAAGCAATCATGCCCATTAGTCCATGATTGCTTTATTTATTGAGTAATTAATTATTCTCTCCTATTATTTCAATTCTTTTTCTACTTTATTTTTTACAGATTTAGTTTCAGCCTTAACAGCTTCTTTTGCCGATTTAGCTTCTTTTTTCACAGCCTTTGTTGCATCTTTTACTTTAGCTTCGCCTTCTTTAGCTTCAGTCTTCACGTTTTGTTTCACTTTAGTCACTTCTTGTTTTGCTTTAGCAGCTTCTTTTTTAGGAGTTACGTCTTGAGCCATTACACTTGTAGATGCTATAAGAGCAATAGCTACAATACCTGAAAGAATAATCTTTTTCATAATTTTCTGCGTATTAAAAATGTTAAACATTACTTGTTTAAATACAGAACAAATGTATATCAGAAGTCGATTTAAGGATAGTTAATCAGCGTTAAATAAATTGATCGGATGTGTAAGTATTACTAACGAATATTTTCTTCGTTTAAATACTTCTAAAATGTATCATTAAAACAGAAAAGCATTGCATTAATATATCTTGCAGAGAGAAAATTTTCGGATTTAATATTTTTTACGATCAAATAGTCATAAATAAAAAGAGGAGCTAAATTAGCTCCTCTTTTGAATCTATATAGCATCTCAAAATTTATACAGCTTCTTCTACTTTTTTAAGAAAGTCTTTACGCATTTCGTCTGTACCGGCGGAAACATGTTCACAAGCCAGCCATGATGCATTATTAATGCCGACAGAATAAAGCATCTGTGGAATAAAATAATCTTGAACAAACGGTTTAAAGTTAGCCGCAGGACTCTCGGAAGTAGTGATTACAGTCGATTTCTTTATATTCAGAAGGGGAGTCCATCCATTATTATAATTATATGCATAATCCTTGAGTAATACTTTATCAAAGAATCCCTTCAGAATGGCAGGCATCGTACCCCACCAGATAGGATATATAAAGATCATCTCGTCCGAATTACTTATCATTTCCTGATATTTAATAACCAGCGGATCAAGCGCTTTACCTTGATTGAAGACTGCAAGTTCTGCTTCCGAGAATGAAGGATCAAATTTATCCTTGGGAAGGTCTATTATCTGATAAGCCTTATTATCGTTATCAAACTTTGCAGCAATTGCATCTAAAATAGCTTTGTTAAAGCTTCCATGCCACGGATGGCTAAATACTATTGTAACCATTATTCTTACTTTAATTATTTTAACATTTAATATGCAGATTTATCCTGCCACATTTACCTTAATACCCAAGTCTTCAACACGCTTAGCTATCTCTTTCAATTTGTCTAAAGAAACTTTTTCAAGATTCTTTTCAGGAGTTTCACGATCAATAGTATAAATCATGACTTCTTTAGGCTGAGTTTCTTCAACTACTTTTAGCCAAGCGTCCACCTCTTCCTGTGTCGTATTGTCTACAATTTTGCCATTATGGCTTCCTCGGACAAACATTGTCTGCAAAATAAAGTCACCTTCAAATTTCTTGAATAAATCTACTTGCTTCTCTACCGTATATGACGGCGAATTAGGTCGATCCAATAATTGTACAGTACTTAATATGGCAGAATCTAATTTCAGAATATTATTATCTACCTTTTGCAAGGCTTCGAATACAGATTGTTTATTGGCATGCATAGCATTAGACAGAACACTGATTTTAGCTTCTGGAAAAAATCTGTTTCTAAGTTCGATAGTATCATCTATTATCTCCGCAAATTGTGGATGCAATGTAGGCTCTCCATTTCCGGCAAAAGTGATTACATCTATCTTAGCATTTTCCTTCTGCAATCGTATAAGCTTGTCTTCTAGCGCAGCCTTTACATTCTCTCTGTCCGGCAGCTTTGTTTTGGTTTTGAAATCTTTATTATACCCACATTCGCAGTAGATGCAATCGAAAGAACACAGCTTACCATCATAAGGGAGAAGATTCATTCCCAAAGAAGCACCCAATCGTCTGCTATGAATAGGGCCAAAAACAATTTCGTGAAATAGGATTGTAGACATTAATATTTTTTCTTTTCTAAAAATCTAATATAAAAACAAGTATAAATGTACACTTACTCTGTAAATACAACTTCTATGCTATTCTTCCTCTTATATTAGCGCGTGCTATATAATCCAACTGACGCCATACATTATAAGAACATAGCGAACGAATTTTCCGGTAAACATGCAGACATTTACAATATAAACATTTGCTCGCATATATCCTAATGCCAAAGCAATAATATCTCCAACCACGGGCATGAAACTAAAAAATGCCATCACAGCACCTTTTCCCTCAAGCCAATTTTGCATTTTATGTATTTTGCTTTTATCTACTTTCAAATATTTTTCTATCCATTCTATTTTACCCAATCGTCCGAGAAAATAGTTTGTCATACCTCCCAGCCAATTGCCCACAGAGGCAACAATAACACAGCCCCAAGGATTCATGCCCATGGCGAGCAATCCGGCAAAAACAAATTCAGAGCCAAAAGGCAAAATAGTTGCAGCCAGAAATGATGCAAGGAAAAGTCCTATATAACCGTATTCAACAAATCCGTCAAGCATTCAACTTGTAATAGACATATATTCCAAACAAAACAGCGATAACAGAAAGTACAATTCCTGTTTTCTTAAGCCACGATTCTGTTTTTATTCTTTCTTTATCATATTTGGCTTTGCGCATCAATGATCCGGGACTGAATATCATAAACAGTCCGAAAAGGAACATAAAAACGGCATATAAATAATCGTAATTGGAAAACTGTTTCATAATTATAGCTTTTTAGAATTTCTTCTCCTTTGTAAAAATATATAAATACACAATGCAAATATACCTACAATGGAAATATAGTAACTTACTTTTTGAATAATTGTACCTTTATAATAAACTTTTACATTACCGGAATCATCAACCGGTATCTGCACCAATCCCCTATTGCTTTGTGTTACCAGAAGCGATTTGTCATTCAAAGAGGCTGCATATCCTTTATAGTAGAGCAAAGGTAATTCGAGAGAATCGGGATAATGCCCTTCAATCGCAACTTTCAACACTTCCTTATCCCTTTCGTAGCTGATAACCTCAACGTTATCCTGCATAGTGATAACGGAATCTCCTCTGAACAGTATATGGTATGCCGACTCCATTCTATCAGGAACATATTCTGCACCATTGAGATAAAAAAAGTTAGAAGGATTGGGTTCTTTATTCGTTTCATGTATTTCTACATGTTTGCGCACGAATTGTCCATTGTGCGTGTAGAAAGTAACTAATGAGCAAAAAATAACGATGACAGCAATAATAAAACGAGATTTGTCTTTTCTGAAAATTACGGATAAGTAATATCCTCCGGCTACTGAAAAGAAGAATGTTACAAACAAATAAAGCCTGCTGGGATATTGAATGAAAGACAAAAGGGTGAAAGGAAAACGCCCCCAAGGGAAAAGACTGGATGAAGCTATTATATAAAATATACCAATAACGAGTCCTATATCAACACTTCTCAGCATAGGAGAACCCTTTTCTTTTACAAAAAGGCGTAAGAAGATAACAGCTGTCAGCAGGATACCGATTCCGACTAGCGATAGTGTGCCGGGATATATAAAGCCACAGATCAAACCCCACATAACATGATAGAGCGGAAGTTTCGCATTTGCAGGAAGAGTCCAATCATTGGTTTCGTATCGGAAATGGTTCGATTGCAATTGTTCCATCAAAGGGCAAATATAAACCGCAGTGAGTATAAGAGTGACAACTCCGGCAAGAACTAAATAACCAATCCGTTTAGGCTCTTTAATCAATGGCTTATAATAAAAAATCAGGATAGCAATAATAGTGATAAAGGTAAGGACAGTGGATATGACATGCGAAAAAATCAGCAATGTGAAGCCAATGGTTATGATATACCATTTTTTATAATCACCTTTTATTATATGATAAAGACCCAGAAAAACAATAGGTATAAAGGTAAATGCAAAAACCTCCCCTAAGGCTCCTCTATTGTAAATATCATAAAGACGATAGACCGAGAATGTATATAAAATAGACGATAGAAAGGCAATGTATGAGCTTTTATAAATCACCTTTACCACACTATACATAAAGATTCCGCAAAGAATAGTCATTGTGAACAGCATAACCTCGTATGCTTCATAAGCACCGATCAGCAAACCCAAAAAGGCAAAAGGTACAAGAATAATATCAGAATAAAAGACCTTGCTCAAATAACCATAATTAAGGGCTGCCGAATAGTCGATATAAATAATAAAATGTCCCTCCCTGAAAGCGGTTATCATAGATTCAAACCGTTTGAGATGGAAATAATAGTCGTATCCGGGATGATTGTATGCTGCCCCATAAATGAAGACCATAGCTGCCGAAAGCAGAACCAACACAATGAGAAAAAGCCAGAAGTGAGATTTCTTATTTATAACAATATCATGGACTATTTTATCTAACATATATTTATATCGTCAAATTTCGTTGTTTACCCCCTTTTCTTCGGAAAAAAGAAATGTATATTATCAAAATAAAAATACTGAATAAGGTTATGTACCAACTTATCTGTTGCACTAAAGTCCAGGTATAGAATACCTCAATCTTACCCGATTGATTGATGGTAAATTCTATAAGTCCGTTTTTACTTTCTCCTATCGATAAAATCTCTCCATTCAGTATCGCTTTATATCCTTTATAAAAGACAAGAGGAAGCTCTACGGTTGTGGTTTGAGGGGAAGTTATATTTACACTGAATACTCCTTTATCTCTCGAAATATCAGAAAATGATGCCGTATCTTCATGCTCAAACCGAATACTGTCACTTCTTCGCTGATGAATATAATTATATGAAGGAACTTTTGTCGGAAGATATTCCAATCCACCCAAATAATATTCATTTTCGACGGAGGCTACACCGGTAAACCATTCAGGAGCTTCTGATTTGGCTAATGACTGCCAATGTTTATAATTGTTATCACTTGTTACAAATACAAGCATAGTGAAGGCAATAATAACTACTGACGCAATGGTTAGCTGTCTCTTGGTTTTCAGAACACAAGCCAAATAATAAGATCCTCCAACCGCAAAGAAGAAAACAATAAACTCATATAATCGCCAAGGAAACTGGATAAAACCTAAAGGCAATCGCCCCCAAGGAAAAAGGCTGGAAGCTGCAAGAAGCAGGATAACCCCGATCAAAACACAGAAATCAGCCATCTTTAGCAATCTTGATTTTTCTTTTACAAACACTCTGAGCAGAATCAATAAGATTATCAAAAGTCCGATTCCTGCCATATTTTCGGATTTAGGATAAACTATTCCACTCATCACACCCCATCCTATATGGCTCAATGTCAATTTTGTTTGTCCCGTTATATTCTCATTCACGCTATAATAGAAAGTATTGGAAGCCATCTGTTCCAACATCGTAAAGATGTAGCTTGCTGTAAGAGGAATGCTTACAAGTGCAGCCAATACAAGAAATACAATTCGTCTTGGCTCTTTCAGTAACCTTCTGCAATTTAATATTGAGATAAGAACTAGAACGATAAGCGTTAAGAAAGAAGACAAAAGGTGTGTGTAAATTAATAAGCTATATCCGATTGTGAGAATATACCATTTCTTATAATCACCCTTTATTATTTGATAAAGCCCTAAAAAGACAATGGGTAAAAAAGTAAAAGACAACGATTCGCCCAATGCAGCACGATTATACCAATCGAAAAGATGATAAACCGAAAATGTATATAATATAGAACTTGCAGATGCTACAAAATTATTATGAAAAATGGTATTGACAGCCTTGTAAGTGAAGTATCCGCAAAGAAATGTCATCAAAAAGATCATCACATTATATGCAGCAACCGTTCCCACAAAGAGACCTAAAGCGGCAAAAGGCAAAATAATAAGATCGGGATAAAAACCTTTGGTAAAATATCCATATCCTTCTAATGCTTGATAATCTATGTAGATAGGATATGTATGCAACCTCAACGCATTGGTCAACACATCAAATCTCCTGATATTAAAATAATAATCATGCCCTGCATATTCGGAGACAGGACCAAACCAACAAACCATAAATAAGGAAAGAGCTAAAAGAACGAACAAAAATAGCCAATAGCCATATTTATCATCCCTTCCCGAATCAGATATATGATAATGTTGTTTCATCATTGATCGGAGTATCTTTTGTTTTTACGATAAGAAACAGCGATATAAAAGCATAAAGCAATAATACTAAACAATGAGACAAAATAACTTATTTTTTGCATCACAGTTCCTCCATAATAAACCTCTATATGCCCTGTATCTCTGACGGAAAGCTGTACCAACCCATTTCCACTTGTAGAAGGCTGAATATCCTCTCCATTTAGTCGAGCTACGTATCCTTTATAAAAAATGAGAGGAAGCTCTAATGTTTCATCATTTTGAGCGATTATATCAAAAGCGGTTACACCTTTGCTCTGTGTATATCCCGATATAGCTGTCGAAGAATATTTTCGGGCTATGCTGTCTCCTCTTTGATGTATATATTCGATAGAAGGAACTACGGACGGAATGTATTCTAAACCTCCTAAATGATAGTCATTATCGAAGCTGGCAGTCTGAGTGATCGGACGCTCGCAACGATATTTTTTATACATTTCTGCATCATTTGCTAAAACCAATATAGTAGCAAAAACAACCAATATTCCGCCGAACACAACCCGCTTATTAGTTTTCAATAACTGCGACAAATAATATCCTGCTGCGATGGCAAAAAAGAAAGATGAAAACTCAAACAGCCTCCAAGCCATCTGAATAAAGTTGAGCAAACTAAACGGAAATATAGACCAAGGAAACAACGGGGATGCTGCCACAATATAACAGAGTCCGACAACAACACAAATATCAATACTTCTCAATTGTTGTGATTTTCCATAAACAAAGAGGCGCAAAGCGATACCACACGTTAAGAGAAGTCCTACTCCCGGTAGAAAAGCTTGTTCTGGTATCAAAATACCGGAAAACATACCCCATATAATCCAATGAAACGGAAGAGCCGAATCTTCAGTTTTTGCCATCAGAGACCTGCTCTGATAATAGAAAGTGTCGGCACTCATCTGTTCCAACATCGGATATATATAGTAGGCAGTAACAATCAGGGTTGCTATACCTGCTATGAGAAGATACAAGAAACGTTTGGGTTCTCTGATCAGTGATTTATAGTATATCAAAAGGAAGATAACGATTGTAACGAGCATCAACACCGAGGATATAAGGTGTGTGAATATCATCAGGCTAAACCCGATAGTAAGTACATACCATTTTCTGTAATCAGCATTCAGAATATAATAAAGTCCCAGAAAAACCAATGGAATAAAGGTAAAAGACAGTGCTTCGGCCAATGCTGCACGATGATACATATCGAGTAAACGATACAATGCAAAGGTATAGAGCAAAGCGGCAATGGAAGCGGCAAAAGTATTTTTATATATTATACTTACAGTTTTGTATGTAAAAACGCCACACAACACTGTCATAACGAAAAGCATGCTTTGCCATGCAAATTCAAGAGAAGTAATATTACCGATGAAAGCGAATGGAATAAGTACAAAATCGGGATAAAAAGCCTTAGTCAGATAGCCGTATCCATCAATTGCATTATAGTCAATATAAATCAAAAACGGGCTGGTTTTCAGACCATCCATCAAAGCTTGTAAACGCCGATAGTGAAAGAAAAAATCCTGACCGGGACAAAGCGGTTGATAAAAATACATCATTATCAGTGTGAGTAACACTAATACGATGAAGAACAGCCAGAAATGGCTTTTCTTATTAGCTGCTATTTTATCGAGCAAATTTTGTTTCATCTGTCCTCTGTCTTCTCCTCAAGAATATATATATACCTAACGCAATACTGCTTAATAAGGATATATAAAAACTGTTTTTTTGTAAGGTTGTACCGGCATAATATGCCTTTATATCGCCCGATCTAGGGGCTACGACTTCTATCAATCCCATGTCACTCTGGTTTATCTGAAGCTTTTCGTTGTCCAAAGTTACACTATATCCCAGATAATAAAGCAATGGAAGCTCTAAAGTATCGCTTTTACTTAATGCTACCTTAAATAAGGTTTTGTTATATTCTCGCCTCAATTCCGAAATCTGAGTATCAGAATTTCTATGATCAACCCTCTCTTTACGATCGTGAATATATGAAATGTCAATCAGCTTAGAAGGTAGATACTCCCGTCCTATCAGGTTATAGCCTCTCTCGTAATCAGGTTCGACCAAAGATTGTCTTACCGACAACGGTTTACCTCCATCGGGATCAAGAGATTTATAATTCTCACTATGTATATAAATGGTAAACATCGTAGCAAGAATAATGAATGACATGACTAATGTACGTTGCTTCGGCTTTACGAATAGTGATGAAATATAATATGCTCCTGCTATGGCAAAAAATAAACTTACAAATTCGTATAACCGCCATGGATACTGAATAAAAGATAGTAGGCTGAAAGGAAATCGTCCCCAAGGAAAAATGCGAGACGTGGATAGAATGAAAAGAAGTCCCATAATAGCGAATATATCAGCACTTCTCAATAGTTTAGTTTTTTGTCCTCTGATAAAAAAGCGAAAACACAGACAAAGTGTTAAGATTATCCCGACACCCGACCAGAGTTCGTGCGTGGGGTACGCTACACCGCTAAGAAAGCCCCAAAAGATATAATCGAAACCTACTTTTCCATATCCTGCTCCACCTCCCGGATCTCGAGAATCAAGATAGAAAGAATTGGAAGAAAGCTGCTCCAGCATTGGCAGTATATAATAAGCGGTGAGAAGTACTGTGACAACACCGGCTAAGAGAAGGTAGAACAATCTTTTCGGTTCGTTTATAATTCTTTTTATATAGATAGCGAACAGAATAAGAAGTACAACAAACATCAATACAGATGCAATGGTATGTGTATATATCAACAAACTATAACCGATAGCCAATATATACCATTTACGATAATTGCCGATCAAAACGTAATATAAACCAAGAAATACGAGGGGAAGAAATGTAAAAGACAAAGCCTCTGCCAATGCTCCACGCTGGTAAATATCATATAAACGATAGACGGCAAATGTATATAATATGGCAGCTATGGAAGCGGTATAAGCATTTCTATAAATTACATTTACTGCATAATACATGATTATACCGCATAATACGGTCATTGTAAATATCATCAAGTCATAAGCAAAGTAAACATTACTAAAGAGGCCCACGATAGCAAAAGGAACCATAATAATATCGGAATAGAAGCCTTTTATAAAATAGCCGTAGCCTTCTACATTGCTAAAATCAACATAAAAGGAAGGATATACACCATGCTTCAAAGCATCTATTAATGTATATAGGCGTCTGTAATGAAAAGGAAAGTCAAATCCTGAATAGGATGAAGATGAACCAAAACAAAATACCATGAACAGAGACAGAAAAACCAATGTAAAAAGAAACAACCAAAACGGCTTCTTTTTACCAGACTCTATCATTTTTGTAATATCCATGCTTTATCGCTTCTCAATTTCTATCCTTCGAAATGATTTATAAAATATCAGTGTGCTTCGAGCCAGTTTTTGCCCTTACCACAATCTGCCTTCAACGGAACTGCAAGTTTGTAGGCGCTTTCCATTTCTTCTATCACTATTTTCTGAACTTGTTCCATTTCGTTTTCCAAGACATTGAAGTTCAATTCGTCATGTACCTGAAGAATCATTTTCGACTTAATGTTTTCACGGTTGAAACGATCAAAAATCTTAGTCATTGCCACCTTTATTATATCGGCAGCACTCCCCTGTATCGGTGCATTGATAGCATTGCGCTCAGCATATCCTCTCACAGTAGCATTACGCGAATTGATATCCGGCAAATAACGTTTGCGTCCGAATACAGTTTCCACAAAATGATTGTTGCGGGCAACTGCGATACTCTGGTCCATATACTCTTTCACTTTAGGATAAGTCTCGAAATAACCGTCGATCAACTCTTTGGCTTCGCCACGAGGTATGGACAAACGTTCTGCCAATCCAAATACTGATATACCGTATATAATGCCAAAATTAGCAGTCTTTGCCTTGCGACGCATATCGCCGGTAACTTCATCCAATGGCAATTTATAAATCTTGGCGGCTGTTGCAGCATGAATATCCTCACCACTGTTAAAAGCTTCTATCATAGTCGGATCTTTGCTCAGATGTGCCATAATACGAAGCTCGATCTGAGAATAGTCGGCTGAGAAGAAAATACACCCTTCATCCGCAATAAAAGCCTTGCGAATCTCCTTGCCCTGAGCATCACGGATAGGAATATTTTGTAGGTTCGGATTGCTAGAACTAAGCCTGCCCGTAGCTGTTACAGTCTGGTTGTAAGAAGTATGTATCTTTCCATCTGTCTTATTTATAAGAAGTGGTAGTGCATCTATATAAGTACTCAGAAGTTTTTTCAACCCTCTGTAATCTAATATCTTTCCCAATATAGGATGTGTATCTTTAAGGCTCTCCAACGTTTCTTCGCTGGTTACATATTGCCCCGTCTTTGTTTTCTTAGGTTTGTCTACAATCTTTAGCCTATCGAAAAGAACTTCGCCTACCTGTTTTGCAGAATTAACATTAAATTCTGTGCCTGCAAGTTGATAGATTTCTTGTTCTATCCTTTGCAATTCTTTTGTTAGAGTTTTGGAATATTCAGCCAACGCTGCGGTATCGAGACGGGCTCCGGTATGCTCCATATCGGCTAGAACATATATAAGCGGAAGCTCTATTTCGTAAAGTAATTTTCCCAAATCCTGCTTGTCTATAGCCTTCTCCAATATACCTTTCAACTTGAGTGTAACATCGGCATCTTCGCAAGCATAGTCCTTGATAAGCTCGGGCGACAAATCTCGCATATTCCGTTGATTTTTCCCTCTTGGACCGATAAGTTCATCAATATGTATTGTCTTATATTTCAGATACGTTTCTGCCATATAATCCATATTATGTCTCAATTCAGGATTTATCAGATAATGAGCGATCATAGTATCAAAAAGCTTTCCGCGTACATCGACATCATATTTTTTCAATACAATGATATCATATTTAATATTTTGACCGATTTTTTCTATCGCCTCGTTTTCGAAAAAAGGACGGAATGCCTCACCAGTTTCTTTTGCCTTCTCAAAATCGGATGAAACAGGAACATAGTAAGCTTCTCCTTCTTTGAATGAAAACGAAATACCCACCAATTCGCTTGTATTAGGATCTAGCCCCGTGGTTTCGGTATCGAAGCAACAAGCTTTTTGTTCCAGTAGCTTTTTTATTAAATCTGCGATTTCATCGTCTTTCTCTACCAGGTAATAATTATGCGGAATATCTTTTAACTCCTGCAAGCCTGAATAAGTCGTAGTTTCATCCGAAGTGGCTTTGGTTGGCAAAAGCTCGGCAAACAGATCTCCCTGAATTGCCTCATGCGTAGTAGATTCTCTGACTGGAGCAACAGCTCCATCTTTTTTCAATACCCGATTGATAAGTGTACGAAACTCAAGTTCTTCAAACAAAGAAGTAAGCTTTTCAGCATTAATATCTTTTCGTTTAAATTCTTCGGGATGAAATTCTATCGGAACATCTGTTTTTATTGTTGCCAAGAATTTAGAAAATATGATTTGCTCTTTATTCTCTTCAAGTCTGATTTTCAGAGTTCCTTTTATCTTATCTGTATTTTCAAGCAAATTTTCGATAGTTCCATATTCGGCAAGTAATTTTTGTGCTGTTTTAGGTCCCACTCCGGGACATCCGGGTATATTGTCGGAGGCATCGCCCATCAGGCCAAGCAAATCAATCATCTGTTCAGGCGATGATAGTTCATACTTGTCCATTATAGCCTTTGCATCGAGCGTATCAAATCCTGTACCAATAAATTTAGGCTTATACATAAATATATGATCACTCGTCAACTGCCCGTAATCCTTGTCGGGAGTCATCATATACACATCAAACTTTTCTTTCTCCGCCTTTTTAGCAATCGTTCCTATCACATCATCTGCCTCGTATCGCAAAACCTCAACTTCTTTGATATTATATGCTGCAATTATTTCTTTAATAATTGGTACGGCAGCACGTATATCTTCAGGTGTCTCTTGCCTTTGTGCCTTATATTGCTCGTAGGCATCGTGTCTGAAAGTTCCTCCCGGAGGATCGAATGCAACTGCAATATGAGTAGGATTTTCCTTTCGAAGAAGCTCTTCGAGAGTATTCACAAACCCAAATATTGCCGATGTATTTTGTCCTTTAGAATTAACTCTCGGACTTTTTATAAAAGCATAATATGAGCGATATATCAATGCGTATGCGTCTAATAGGAATAATTTCATTGTAGTATTTTATAAAATGGGTGGAAAGTTACAGAAAAAGCAGGGAATTACAAAAAGCGGAGAATCCCGTAATCTTTCTATTAAAAATTCAGAATAGGGAAAATATATTCTTTATCAAATCAAAGAAAACTAAAGTTTATCCGTTTTAGTGAATATATAAGATAAATATTCTTATTACAGTACTCAAATGTATGAATAAATAATGCTAAACACCGAATTATTTTTAAATTTGCATCTCAACTAATATATGATATGGATAAAAAGCTTCTAATAGCTAAACCGGTAGCAGAGGAATTAAAGAAATTCAATTCTTATTACAAGGATTCTGTTTTTTGTAATAATCCTAGAATACAAGAAATTATAGACTACATAATGAAATCGGATGGGAAGAAAATACGCCCGATCTTGTTATTATTGGCTGCAAAGGCTTTCGGCGAAATAAACGAAACCACATATCAGACCGCCATAACAGTCGAATTGCTACATACAGCATCCCTCATACACGATGACGTAGTTGACGAATCG
This sequence comes from Dysgonomonas sp. UBA5412, assembly GCA_002409595.1. Taxonomy (GTDB): domain Bacteria; phylum Bacteroidota; class Bacteroidia; order Bacteroidales; family Dysgonomonadaceae; genus Dysgonomonas. The sequence goes on along the minus strand of DHNQ01000007.1, from coordinate 18,972 downwards.
AAAATAAGAAGAGGCGAAGCTTCTGTAAATGCCATATATGATAATAAGATGGCAGTGCTTGCCGGAGATTACTTCTTATCCACAGCCCTTATAAAAAGTGTACTGACAGGTAATATCGAAATCATTTCAAATATATCGGATTTAGGACGCAACCTTGCCGAAGGAGAGTTAAACCAACTTTCGTTGGTCAAAGAGCTAATTCTTGATGAAAACGAATATTTTGAAGTCATAAAGAAAAAAACGGCATCGCTAATGTCGGTATGTATGCGTACCGGAGCCATGTCTGTAAATGCATCGCAAGAGGATGTAGATAAATTTGCAAAATTGGGAGAACTGCTTGGAATCTGTTTCCAGTTAAAAGACGATATATTCGATTATTTTACAAATGCCATTGGCAAACCGACAGGAAACGATATCCGCGAAGGAAAGATCACTCTCCCTCTGCTATATGCTTTGGATAATGCCAAGGCGGAAGAAAAGAAAGAATTGCTGACTATAATCAATTCATATAACTATACGGACGAGAATATACAGAAACTAATCAACTATGCCAAAGAGCATGGAGGTATAGAGTATACTTACCGTAAGATAGAAGAATTTAAGGCACAGGCAGAAGAAATAATCCATACTGTTCCTAATGCGGATGTACGGGAAGCCCTTGGAGTAACAGTTGATTATATTATAGAAAGAGCCTTCTAAACAACACGTTTTTTTCTTTAAATCATAGATTAAAGCTTCGTGAAGCCTTAGTTGCAATCGCAGTATATGAACAAATACGACCTAATAACCATTGTTGGCCCTACGGCATCGGGAAAAACTACTCTTGCATGCCACTTAGCTTATACATTGAACACGGAAGTAATCAGTGGCGATTCGCGACAAGTATATAAATCAATGGATATAGGTACAGGAAAAGATCTGGACGACTATATCGTAGAAGGAAAACAAATACCCTATCATTTAATAGACATTCGCGAAGCCGGCGAAAAATATAATATATTCGAATATCAACACGATTTTCATAAAGCATATACTTCGCTCAAAGCTGAGAATAAATTACCCATACTCTGCGGAGGATCCGGGCTATATGTAGAATCCGTACTCAAAGGATATTCTCTCGTTAATGTTCCCGAGAATAAGGAGCTTAGGCAAAAGTATGAGAAGTATAGTCTGCAAGAACTTACAGAAATACTTTCGTCATACAGGTCTTTGCACAATACAACGGATGTAGACACTGCCCAGCGCGCCATTCGTGCAATAGAAATAGAAGAATATAAGAAGAGTAACCCTTTAGACCAAAATGAGTTTCCGCCCCTCAACAGCCTAACTATCGGTGTTGATATAGAAAGAGAGTTGCGCCGCAACAAAATAAGCAAACGTCTGAAAGCCCGTTTGCAAGAAGGAATGATAGAGGAAATACAAAGCATATTGGATAAAGGCGTGCAAGCCGAAGACCTCATCTATTACGGGTTGGAATATAAATATGTAACCCTCTATCTACTGAAACAACTCTCATTCGAAGAAATGTTTTCACAATTGGAAATAGCCATCCATCAGTTTGCAAAACGCCAGATGACATGGTTTAGAGGGATGGAGAAACGAGGCATTCATATTCATTGGATAGATGCTACATTGCCAACAGAAAAAAAGATAGAAAATATACTTACGTTAATCAAATAATTTGTTCGGTATTGATCGTAGCGGTTGCGTAAACAAAAATTGCTTATTATCTTAGCAAACCGAATAAACAGGTTGCCTTTAAATAACCAAAAACTTAGAAGAAAAACAAATCGGATCAAATTAATGAGAATTGCTACTTTAGCCCAAGAGTAAGTCCCTTTTCCGAAAGTATCAGTCCATTATTTTATATTCTAAAAATGCCATTGTAACTATGTAAAACAATAGTTTATAATAACATCTACAAATTATACCAAAGAGAATATTCTAAAAAAGTAATTATAAAAATAATAAATTAAAACTAAGAAAAACAATGAGAAAGATAGGAATATTATTCTTAAGCTTTGTGAGTTTTCTGGGGACGGTAAATGCTCAGAAGACAGATTTAGTGGACTATGTGAGCCCTCTGGTAGGCACACAGTCTAAATTCAGTCTATCCACCGGAAATACCTATCCGGCTATTGCTATGCCTTGGGGTATGAATTTCTGGATGCCTCAGACAGGAAAAATGGGCGATGGATGGGCATATACATACGACGCCGACAAGATAAGAGGCTTTAAACAAACACATCAGCCAAGCCCTTGGATCAATGACTACGGTCAATTTGCAATCATGCCCGTAACCGGCAAAGCCGTATTTGATCAGGATGAGCGTGCAAGCTGGTTTTCACACAAAACAGAAATAGCAAAACCATATTACTATAAAGTTTATTTGGGAGATCATGATGTAGTAACAGAAATGGCTCCGACCGAACGGGCTGTAATGTTTCGTTTTACTTTCCCTGACAACAAAAATTCGTATGTTGTAGTTGATGCTTTCGACCAAGGATCGTACGTGAAAATAATACCGTCAGAAAATAAAATAGTAGGCTACACAACTAAAAACAGAGGGGGTGTTCCTGAGAATTTTAAAAACTATTTTGTAATCACATTCGATAAACCATTTACCTATACAGCATCCGTAGACGGTGGCAAGATTGCAGAGAACAGCACTGAAGTAAAAGCTGACCATGCAGGAGGTATCATCGGATTTGCAACCAAAAAAGGAGAGATAGTACACGCCAAAGTAGCATCTTCATTTATCAGCCCTGAGCAGGCGGAGCTAAATCTACAAGAATTAGGAAACAGCACTTTCGATCAGATTGCTCAGCAAGGACGTGACCGTTGGAATGAAATATTAGGACGCATTGTAGTAGAGGATAACGATATAGATAATCTACGTACATTCTATTCTTGTCTCTATCGTTCCGTTCTCTTTCCTCGTAGCTTTTACGAAATAGATGCCAACAAACAAGTTGTGCATTACAGCCCATTCAATGGTGAAGTATTGCCGGGATATATGTACACCGACACCGGATTTTGGGATACTTTCCGTTGCTTATTCCCATTCTTAAACCTGATGTATCCTGATGTAAATACAAAAATACAAGAGGGATTAGCCAATACTTACAAAGAAAGCGGATTCTTGCCGGAATGGGCAAGTCCGGGACACAGAGCATGTATGGTCGGAAACAATTCGGCATCAGTAGTTGCAGATGCTTATCTCAAAGGATTGAGAGGATATGACATCGAAGCTATTTGGCAGGCAGTAATACATGGAGCAAATGCCGTACACCCTAAAATCAGTTCGACAGGACGCTTAGGTTGGGAATATTACAACAAGTTAGGATATGTGCCTTACGATGTAGACATCAACGAAAATGCAGCTCGCACATTGGAATATGCTTATGCCGACTGGACTATCTACAAGCTGGGACAAGCATTAGGCAAACCGAAAAAAGAAATAGACGTATATGCTAAAAGAGCAATGAACTATAAGAATCTGTTTGACCCTGAACATAAACTAATGCGTGGAAAGAATAAGGACGGTAAGTTCCAATCTCCATTCAACCCGTTGAAATGGGGTGATGCCTTCACCGAAGGTAATAGCTGGCATTATACATGGTCTGTGTTCCACGATCCTCAAGGGCTTATCGACCTGATGGGTGGTAAGGCAGGATTTAATCAGATGATGGACTCGGTATTCAGTGTACCACCATTATTCGACGACAGTTACTATGGTGGAGTAATCCATGAAATCCGCGAAATGCAAATTATGAATATGGGTAACTATGCACATGGTAACCAACCTATTCAGCATATGATATATATGTACGACTATTCAGCCGAACCTTGGAAGGCTCAATATTGGGTACGCGAAGTAATGGATAAGTTATATACTCCTAACCCTGATGGATATTGCGGGGATGAGGATAACGGACAAACTTCGGCTTGGTATGTATTCTCCGCATTGGGCTTCTATCCTGTATGCCCGGGTACGGACGAATATATCTTAGGTTCTCCACTGTTTGACAAGGTAACATTGAATCTGCACAATGGAAATAAAGTTGTGATAGATGCACAAAACAATGGAAAAGCAAACAGATATATCTCTGCAATGGATGTAAACGGCTTAGATTATACCAAAAACTATCTTACTCACGAAACACTGATGAAGGGAGCGAAAGTCAATTTCAAAATGTCATCTACGCCTAATAAGGTTAGAGGAACCCACGAAGAAGATCTTCCATACTCTTTCTCAAAAGAATTGAAACAATCTGCAGGAAGTAAGAAAAAGAAATAAACGATCTGTATAAAGAGAAAGCCGGATAGACTATATGCTATCCGGCTTTCTTTATCTATATCAGACGATATAAAGTATACAAAAAAGGGGAAGATTAGAAAATTAAAAAATGGGCAAAATCTGTACAACTTTGTAACCTTTTAGTTAAAATCAAATACTCAGTCGATAATATATCGGCTGATAGTTAAAAACGTTACCTTTGTAAAAAAACATTTGATTATGATACTTATTCACAAAGCAACAATTATCAACGAAGGAAGTTCTTTTATAGGTTCTGTACTAATAGAAAACAATCTGATTTCGGAAATATACAGAACGGAAGAAATACCTGAAGCCATCTTAAATAAAGCTACAATTGTGGATGCTAAAGATTTATGGCTTATGCCCGGAGTGATTGACGATCAGGTACATTTTCGCGAGCCGGGATTGACCTACAAAGGGGATATCGAAAGCGAAAGCCGTGCAGCAATAGCCGGAGGAGTTACTTCGTTTATGGAGATGCCTAATACAAAACCTCAAACAATAACGCTGGATCTGCTTGAACAAAAATTCGAAATAGGAGCTCAAAAATCATACGCTAATTACTCTTTTTATCTAGGGGCAACTAACGAAAACATAGCTGAGCTGAAAAAAGTGAACCCAAAAGAAGTATGTGGAGTTAAGGTATTCATGGGTTCATCTACCGGAAACATGCTGGTAGACGATAAGAAGGTGCTACAAAGCATTTTCTCGGAAGTAGATATGCTTATTGCAACCCATTGCGAGAAAGAGGAAATAATACGCGAAAATATCGCTAAATATAAAGCTGATTTCGGAGAAGATATTCCATTACAATACCATCCATTGATACGAAGTGCGGAAGCATGTTACCGCTCATCTGCGGAAGCGGTAGAACTTGCCGACAAATATCAGTCAAGACTGCATATTCTACATCTATCTACTGAGAGAGAAATCAGTTTGTTTGATATAAAACCTCTTGCCGAAAAGAAGATAACCGGAGAAGTCTGTGTACATCATCTTTGGTTTTCAGACGAAGATTATTCTAAATACGGAACTCGTATAAAGTGGAATCCTGCGGTAAAAACACGTCAAGACAGAGGTGCTTTGATGCAAGGCTTATTAAAGAATAAACTGGATGTTATTGCTACCGACCATGCACCTCATCTTTGGGAAGAAAAAAAAGGCGGTGCATTAAAAGCGGCATCGGGAGGTCCACTTGTTCAGCACTCGTTACAGATGATGATGGAACTTGCCAAGAAAGGTAAAATATCAAAAGAACAAGTCGTAACAAAGATGTGTCACGCTCCGGCCATACTATTTCAAGTACATAAGCGAGGGTATATTCGCAAGGGATATTTCGCCGATCTTGTCCTTGTTAATCCTAATAAGCCTTATACCATAACCAAAGATAACATCTTATACAAATGCAAATGGGCTCCGTTGGAGGGTGAAACATTCTCTACTTCTATCGAAAAGACTTTCTTAAATGGTAAGATCGCATTTGAGAATGGAACAGTGAATGAATTAAGAGGAGAAAGATTAGTATTTGACAGATAATAAAGAACTAAGACATTGTATATAAATAAAATACGGATAGAAATCTGATTTCTATCCGTATTTTTTATAATTATTCCGATCGAAAACGGATTGAATTATCTATATACAAAGACCATAATAAATAGATCAAAACGGATATCCTATCCCAAAATGGAATGCCATACGATTGATAGTCGGCTTAAATAAAACGAATCGTTGCGATTGTTTCAATCCCGGATCATAAGCTTTCATCCCCGTATCGAAACGAAGTAATAAAAAGTCAAGATCGAGGCGAAGCCCTATTCCGTATGCCATTGCAAGCTCTTTGTAGAAGTCTTTAAAGTCGAATTTCCCACCCGGCTGATCAGGGTAATCTTTTAACGTCCAGATATTACCAACGTCTATAAATTGGGCAAATTCGAACAAGGAACTTACTTTATAACGGTTCTCGATACTGAATTCAAATTTCATATCACCCGCCTGATTCACAAAGTCTGTTCCATTATCCGATCTGCGATAAGACCCGGGGCCTAAGGAACGTGTACTCCAGCCTCTCACGCTATTTGCCCCTCCGGCAAAGAATCGACGCTCGAACGGAAGAATATTTGAGTTGCCATAAGGATATGCCAACCCAAGACCTACGTGATAAGCTAAAGAGTGCTTCTTTGAAAAATAGAATGTACGGGCATAGTCTGCCGATCCTTTTACATATTCAGCATAAGAAACTCCTAATATTTGCTTTTTCCCGTCTTTATCTCTTTTGGGACTACCAATGGAAGTTGCCAAACGAGGCAAAATACCGGCAACCTCGATAGAGGTACGTATGGTATAAGTTGGATACAGCTGATTTAATCTACGTCCATTCGTGAAAGTCGTAGAATAAGCTGTACGTGCAACAAGCTGATCTTTATAACTTTCTCTCAGCAATGGATTGCTATTGTTCTGTATATAAAGGCTATCAAACTTATGCGACACCCACGGCATTCGTATATAGTTGATATCGAACAAGTCAAGCCCGTGAATTATCTTATTTCTATTGGTAGCCCATCCATAATTGACCGTCATGTTAAAGAACTGGCGCGAATAATCTGTTCTACGCTGATTATTCAACCCGATGGAAAAACGTGTTGTAGCAGATGGCAATTCTCTCCAACTCTTTTTGAGCCAAGGAATAACAAACTGAGGAACAGTAAGGCTGGTTTCTATACCATATTCGTAATAACTCTGACTCATAAGGTCGGTACTCTTTCCGCCGGTAATAAATTCATACGCTCCTTTTAGTCTGATACCCAATTGCTCTCCTCCGTTAAATAGATTTTGATGCTGATAAGATATACTAGGAGCTATACCAATATCTCCTGCTGAGTTTGTACCATCCAGTCCCGCTTTAAACCAGTGAGCATTGGCAGGCAATAAGATGATAGTAGCATCGAGCAACTTGGTACTATCTTGAGCAGAAGGAGTTGTAGTGATATTAACTTGCTTTATTGCTCCCATCTTACTAAAGCCTTCGTAAGTACGGGTTATGTTATAGTCTGAGAAATAACTGCCGGGGCGTAAATAGTTGTTCTTGCGAATAGTACTTGATCGTAGAAACTTATTCCGACCTCTTATTATCGACATTCCTGCATATTCGGTGGTATCTGCATTTCTAAAAAACCATCTACTCCTACCATCATCGGATGTAGTATTGCTCCAAGAATTTATACCTGATATAACGTTAATCTTATTCAACTTATAACGGGGATAAGGCAAACTATCCTTTGTAGGATAAATATCCATAAACAAGTCTACCTCATGCGAATTAAGGGTAGTATCAGCTCTGAAAAAGACATATTCTTTAGAAAAATTATAATACCCCACATTCCTCATTATAGTATTCACCTGTAAGCGCTCTTCTTCCAACATATCCATATCGAACATATCGCCTTGGGCAAGCAATGGTTTCAGAGGAACCTTACTCATAATTCGGGACATTGCTGTATCCTGTATCTGATAGGTATAATTGCGTATAAGATACGGTGTGCCCCCTTTCAGATTGTAGGTTACAGCCATTTTATTTCCATTTATCTTTAGTGTGGTATCCACTTGAGCATCAAGATAGCCTTGATTATTCAATTGTTTTTTCAACTGATTGGCTGACAATAATGTTTGCGCCGGACTGTATATGACGGGAGGCTGACCTAATTTTTTCCAAAAGCGATTGATCCACTTGGAGGTATCTGCTCCTGCCATATTATATATCTTGAGGCGAACTTTACCAAATAACGGAAAACTGGAGTTAGGTAACTGACGGACATAGGTTTCGAGGTCGGAAGTAGCATTCTTTGTATCATGCTTCACCTCAAAATTATCTAATAGATAACTTCCTTCCGGAATGTTCTTTGTAGTACTACAAGCCGCAAGAATAAGAATAAACGTAAATGATGTAATTACAATTTTTTTCATTGTTCTATATAAACGTTTTGCAAATATACAATGTTTAACAAATAGATAACGTAAAAGCGTTAAGAATAGTCTATAAAGAATATTAGTACAGAAAAAGCAATACCTTTGCAGCCTGATTATGAAAGAATACCGATTGACTGACTGGCAACCCACCACAAAAAAAGAAGTGGAATTAAGGGGTTGGGACGAACTGGATGTGATTCTGTTCTCCGGAGACGCGTATATAGACCATCCTGCATTCGGCGCAGCCGTTATTGGACGTATGCTTGAAGCTGAAGGACTTAGAGTTGCAATAGTACCACAACCAAATTGGAGAGACGATTTGCGAGACTTTAAAAAATTAGGAAAACCCCGTATGTTTTTTGGAGTTACTGCCGGAGCTATGGATTCGATGATAAATCATTACACAGCCAATAAAAGGCTCCGCTCCGACGATGCATACACGCCCGATGGCAGAGCCGGTATGCGTCCGGACAGAACATCTATTACATATACCAATATCCTGAAAGAACTTTTTCCTGATGTACCGGTACTACTTGGCGGTATCGAAGCCTCATTGAGGCGTGTGACTCATTATGACTATTGGGACGATAAGTTGCATAAATCTATATTGATCGACTCTAAAGCAGATTTGCTTGTATATGGAATGGGCGAAAAACCGCTGAAAGCAATTGTAGTGGGACTAAAGGAAGGCAAATCATTTCAGGAATTGAGAGATATACCACAAACTGCATACGAGACAAACAAAGAGGATTTGAAGAATATTGAACAAGGAAATGACATATCCCTCCATTCACATCAAGAATGTCTCACAGACAAGCTAAAACAAGCCAAAAACTTCAAAATAGTAGAAGAACAATCCAACATGATGGATGCTTCTCGCATTATACAGATACAAGACGATAAAGCGATTGTCATAAATCCGCCTTATCCGCCAATGACAGAGCAAGAGATAGACACTTCATTCGATCTGCCATATACTCGCCTGCCACATCCAAAATATAAGGGTAAAACGATTCCTGCATTCGAAATGATTAAATTCTCGGTAAATATGCACAGAGGATGCTTCGGAGGATGCGCTTTTTGCACAATATCAGCCCATCAAGGTAAATTTATTGCTTCACGCTCCAAAGAGTCGATACTCAAAGAAGTAAAAGAGATTACCGAAATGCCCGATTTTAAAGGCTATTTAAGCGACTTGGGTGGTCCGTCGGCAAATATGTACAAAATGAAGGGGAAAGACGAAAATGTATGCCGTAAATGTCGCAGACCGTCGTGTATTCATCCTAAAATATGCAAGAACTTAAATATAGATCACTCACATCTTCTCGATATATACAAAGCAGTAGATTCACTGCCTAAAATGAAGAAATCTTTTATCGGAAGTGGCATACGGTATGATATGCTGTTGCACAGAAATGAAGATGAGAGACTGAATAAAGCTTCTGACGAATATACCAAAGATTTGATCTTAAATCATGTATCGGGTCGACTGAAAGTAGCTCCGGAACATACATCGGACAAGGTTTTGAGCTATATGCGCAAGCCGAGTTTCCAGCAATTTCATTCGTTCAAAAAAATATTCGATAAGATTAATAACGAAAATGGGATGAAGCAACAGCTTATCCCCTACTTTATCTCATCCCATCCGGGATGTACAGAAATGGAGATGGCAGAACTTGCAGCCGATACAAAGCCTTTAGGCTTTAAACTGGAGCAGGTTCAGGATTTTACACCTTCGCCTATGACCGTTGCCACAGAGATATACTATACAGGTTATCATCCATATACACTCGAAAAAGTATATACGGCTAAAACAAAAGAACAGAAATTAGCGCAAAGGCAGTATTTCTTCTGGTATGACAAAGCATATAGAAATCAGATTATCAAATCATTAAAAAGATTAAAAAGAGACGATATTCTAAAAAAATTATTCTAACATAAGCAGTATGATAACATTGGAAGTGTGTGCAAATTCAGTACAATCAGCCATTAATGCACAAGAGGGAGGTGCAGTAAGAGTAGAATTGTGCGACAATCTGGGTGAAGGAGGTACTACTCCTGCCCTCTCTCAAATAGAAAGAAGCAGGGAATTGATTGATATACAACTAAATACAATAATAAGACCTCGTGGCGGAGACTTTTTATACACTGAATTAGAATTTGAACTAATGAAAAGGGACATTCATCATTGTGGAAAAGCAGGCTGTGATGGGGTTGTATTTGGAATATTGAATTCAGACGGTTCCATCGACAAAAATAGAAATGGAGAACTTGCAGATATAGCCCGTTCATATCGTATGAGCATAACTTTTCACAGAGCTTTCGATAGATGTGCTGACTTATTTCAATCCCTTGAAGATATTATAGAACTTGGTTGTGATCGCATTCTTACCTCAGGAGGAAAAATTACAGCAACTGAGGGCAAAGAAGTTCTAAGTAAATTGATAAATGTAGCTAACGAGCGAATTATAATTATGCCCGGTGGAGGAATTACGGAGAATAATATAAAAGAACTTACCGATATAAATATAAAAGAATTTCATGGTTCGTTTCGAAACAGATATGAAGGATATATGGAATACAAATCACCTATATTTAGCGATGAAAATGAAGAATATTCTATTTTAGAGACAGATCCAGAAATAGTAAGAAGAGTTATTGAAAATGCGAATAATAACTAAATGAAGAAATCGGAACTTTTGACTCACAAAATAATTATCAAAAAAAAGATAATAAAATACTAACTTTGCGCCTAGATTAATTTTATCCAAACAGACATATAATATGAATTTTAAATACGACGTTATTGTAGTCGGAGCAGGTCATGCGGGCTGCGAAGCAGCCGCGGCCGCGGCAAACTTGGGTTCGAAGACGCTGCTAATAACAATGGATATGAACAAGATTGCCCAAATGAGCTGTAACCCTGCTGTGGGAGGTATAGCAAAGGGGCAAATTGTTCGTGAAATAGACGCTTTAGGAGGCCAAATGGGAATTGTAACGGACAAGACAGCCATACAGTTCAGAATGCTCAACAAATCGAAAGGACCGGCTATGTGGAGTCCGAGAGCGCAAAGCGATAGAGCCCAGTTCATCCTTAAATGGAGAGAGATATTAGAAAACACTAACAATCTTTTTATATGGCAGGATGTAGTCACATCTCTCAATATGGAGGGAAAAAGCGTGACAGGTGTAAAGACTGCAATGGGTGTAAATTTCTCGGCTAAATCGGTTATTTTGACTAATGGAACTTTCTTAAACGGACTTATTCATGTAGGGAAAGTTCAACTGGGAGGAGGTCGAGTTTCTGAACCTGCTTCATTCGGAATTACGGAGCAACTTAAAGAAGCGGGATTCAAAACGGATAGAATGAAGACCGGAACTCCGGCAAGAATAGATGGTAGAAGTGTTGACTTCAGCCTGATGGAGGAACAGAAGGGAGATGATGATTTTCATAAATTTTCGTATCTCGACTTCCCTGCCCGATCATTGAAGCAGCTTAGTTGCTGGATAACATTTACGAATGAAGAAGTACATGAAACATTGCGAAGCAGATTAGATGAGTCTCCTTTATACAATGGACAAATAAGAAGCCTTGGACCAAGATATTGTCCGAGTATAGAAACAAAGGTCGTTACATTTGCGGAGAAGATTTCACATCAATTGTTCTTAGAGCCGGAGGGTGAAAACACTCAAGAATATTACCTGAATGGATTCTCTTCTTCTCTCCCTCTCGACATCCAAATCGAAGCTTTGCAAAAGATTCCGGCTTTCAGAAATATCCATATCTACAGACCGGGTTATGCAATAGAATACGATTTCTTCGACCCTACACAATTAAAACATACGTTGGAAACGAAGTTAATCGACAATCTGTTTTTTGCAGGACAGATAAATGGAACTACCGGATATGAAGAAGCCGGAGGTCAGGGATTGATTGCAGGTATAAATGCTCATATAAAAACACACGGAGGAAACGACTTTATACTGAAAAGAGATGAGGCATATATAGGTGTATTAATCGACGATCTTGTAACTAAAGGCGTAGATGAACCATACCGAATGTTTACATCAAGAGCAGAATATAGAATACTATTAAGGCAAGATGATGCTGATATTCGCTTAACGGAAAAGAGTTATAATATAGGCTTGGCAAAGGAAGAAAGAATCAACCTGCTAAATCAAAAGAAGGAAGAGATAGCCAGAATAATAGACTTCACGTCAAATTATTCGTTGAAGCCGGAGTACACTAATGACAGATTAAATGAACTGGGAACGACTCCTCTTAAGCAACGAACTAAACTAAAAGATGTAATAACAAGACCTCAAATAACAATAGAGAATATAGAGAACTACATTCCTGCTTTCAAAGAAGAACTAGATAAAATACCTAATAGAAAAGAGGAAATAAAGGAGGCTGTGGAGATAATAATAAAATATGACGGCTATATAAAAAGAGAACAATTGATAGCTGAGAAGATTTCACGGCTCGAAAACATACGTATAAAAGGTAAATTTGATTATGAAAATATTCAATCTTTATCAACTGAAGCTCGTCAAAAATTATCAAAAATAGATCCGGAAACAATAGCTCAAGCAAGTAGAATACCCGGTGTTTCCCCTAACGATATATCAATTTTATTAGTACTTTTAGGAAGATAAAAAGACGTTGTTTCACGTGAAACATAGCAAAAATAAACAACAAAAAATAAGTAAAATCATCCGTGTTTCACGTGGAACATAGATGAAAATAGAGTAAAAATGGAACAAAAAACTAGAGAAGAAAAGCTACTTTTTTTAAGAAAAACAGTTAGGAATATTCCGGATTTTCCAATTCCCGGAATACAATTTAAAGATGTAACTCCCCTATTTAAGACAAAGGAATCTCTATCTACACTAACCGAAGTGTTATTAGATGACTACAGAAATAAAGGAATTACGAAAGTAGTTGGCATAGAATCGAGAGGTTTTATTATGGGTCCAATCATGGCTCTTGAACTAGGTGCAGGTTTTGTTCCAATAAGAAAGCCGGGAAAATTGCCGGCAGAAGTGTTTGAAGAAGAATATTCGAAGGAATATGGACTAGATAGAATACAAATACATAAAGATTCTCTCTCAGAAGATGATATTGTTCTCATACATGATGACCTTTTGGCAACGGGAGGAACAATGTTTGCAGCATATAATCTAGTAAAAAGAATGAATGTGAAGAAAATATATATTAATTTTATTATAGAATTAAAAGATCTGAAAGGAAGAGAGTTATTTCCAGAAAATATAGATGTAGATGCATTAATAGAATTTTCTATATAGAAAGAATTTTACCATAAAAGACAAATAAATTTATATTCTTACGTATAAATGAACGAATATCTAAAAAATATTATACAAAATATTCCTGAAAAGCCCGGTTGTTATCAATATTATGATGATAAAGGGGTAATAATATACGTAGGTAAAGCAAAAAATCTAAAAAAAAGAGTTTCTTCATATTTTACAAAAAATCATGATAGTCCAAAGACACGAATTTTAGTTAGTAAGATTCGTGACATAAAATATATTATAGTAGAAACAGAAGCAGATACTTTATTGCTGGAAAACAGTCTTATAAAAGAATTTCAGCCAAAATATAATGTTTTACTAAAAGATGATAAGTCCTACCCTTCTATCGTTATAAAAAATGAATATTATCCAAGAGTAGAACTAACTAGAAAGCTTTTAAAGGATGGCTCACAATATTTTGGCCCTTATTCTAATGTATTTAGTGTAAAAATATTATTAGAATTTATACATAAACTTTACCCTATCCGTACATGCTCTTTAAATTTAACACCAGAGAAGATTGCAGAAGGAAAATATAAAGTCTGTCTGGAATATCATATAAAAAGGTGTTTGGGTCCATGTATAGGATTGCAGGAATTTGAAGATTACAATAAAAATATTGAATCTATAAAAGAAATATTAAAAGGGAATACAAATATTGTAAGCAATAATATTTATGCAAAAATGCAGGAACTAGCCGACAGACAAGAATTTGAGGAGGCTAATAAACTGAAAGAAAAATATCTGCTTGTAGAGAACTTCAAAAATAAATCTACCGTAGTCAGCAATATAAATTACAATATAGATGTATATAGTTATGATGAAGATGAAAATTCTGCATATATAAATTATTTGAATGTACACAACGGAGCGATCATTCAAGCATATACATTCGAATATAAAAAACGCATCGAGGAAGCGAAGGAAGAATTGCTTGGGTTAGGTATTGTAGAGGTGCGAGAGCGTTTTGGATCAAAAGCAAAAGAAATTGTAGTGCCTTTCTATCCTGATGTAACTATTGAAGGTACTGAATTCTCAATTCCACAGCGTGGAGACAAGAAAAAATTATTGCTTCTTTCCACACAAAACGTAAGACAGTACAAATTAGACAAATTAAAAAAAGCAGAAAGCCTGAACCCTGAACAACGCAGTGTAAGAATACTGAAAGAGATGCAGAAGGATCTGAATTTGAAGGAGTTACCAACTCATATAGAGTGTTTTGATAACTCTAATATCCAAGGTACTAACCCAGTATCGGCTTGTGTGGTGTTCAAAATGGGAAAACCTTCAAAAAAAGACTATCGTCATTTTAATGTAAAGACTGTCGTAGGTCCCGATGATTTTTCTACGATGCGTGAAGTTGTCTACAGACGTTATCACAGACTATTAGAAGAGGGCACTCCCCTACCCCAACTCGTTGTAATAGACGGAGGTAAAGGTCAGTTGAGTGCTGCTTGCGAATCTCTTAAAGCTTTAGGCATATACGGTAAAATTGCAATTGTAGGTATAGCCAAACGTCTCGAGGAAATATATTATCCGGAGGACTCCATACCTCTATATTTGGATAAAAATTCGGAATCTCTTAAAATAATACAACACATTAGAGATGAGGCACATAGGTTTGGGATAACATTTCATCGAAATCAACGTAGCAAACATCAGATAAAATCGGAACTTGATAATATAAAAGGTGTAGGTGACGAAACAAAACGTCTCCTTCTAAAAGAATTCAGAAGTGTAAAAAGGATTCGTCTTGCTAAAGATGAAGAGCTAGAAAAAATAGTTGGTAAACACAAAACACTTTTGATTAGAAAATATTTCGAAAATAAGAATGAGTAATCTATTATCCTTATCACACATTAATAGATTTTTTATAAAATGATTGAGAAAAAGATAGAAAAAGATAGAATATTATATGCTGATATTTTAAGAACTTTTAGTATCTATGCAGTTTTGATGATGCATGTATGTGGAGCCAGATGGTATTCTACTATTGGTACAAGTGAATGGTATGTACTCAACACATACAACATGACTATGCTTCGTTGGTGTGTTCCTGTTTTTTTCATGCTGAGTGGAATGATCATCCTTGATCCAAAATATAATTTAACATTTAAGAAGCTATATACTAAGTCTTTACCCAGACTTGTAATCGCTCTTGTTTTTTGGGCAATAGTATATCGCACGCTATCCCCTACTATGTCTATATTATTAGATCTAAAAGAAGTTACAATAGACGATTGGAAAAAGATATATCTAGGCTTAATTTTTGACATTCCGTGGCATCATCTTTGGTTTATGTATGCCATAATTTCTATCTATATTCTGTCTCCACTTATAAGAATTTTCACAGCCCATGCTGAGAAAAAACATTACGTTTATTTTCTTATTCTATATCTGATATTCGGAGCAATAATACCCAAGATAAATGCAGCATACAATGTCCATATAACGTTCGGAATAAATGAGTTATACTCATATACAGGTTATTTCATAGCAGGCTATTTTTTTGCTAAATATGACCTCAGTTTACTGCAAAGAAGAATATTATATGCAGCGGGAATATTCATAGTTGTATGGATGCTTGCGTGGTCTACCTATTCGGCTATAACAGAGAGCGCTTTGAGTACACATTATTTCGAAAACATAAGTCCGCTGACTATGATATTGGCATACTCTGTATTTGTTTTTGCAAAAAATTTGATAAGTAATAACAGTAAATTTGATAAATTAAAGAACAATAAATACATCACATTATTAGCAAATTGTAGCTTAGGAATATATTTAGTACACGACTTATTTAATATACTTCTTGGACTTTTAGATATAAATACGGGAACATTTCCCGCTATAATATCTGCTCCCTTACTTGCCCTTTTTGTATATCTGTGCTCGTTGGGTGTAGTTCTTATTATAAGAAAAATACCGGTATTGAACAAATGGATAGTTTAGGGATAAGAACAATAGAATATCGCATCAGAATAATAGAACATCATATATTTAAAAAATCATAAAACGATAGAAAAAAAGAAGAAAATCATACCATGTTAAATATCTCTATTAACTATCTTTATAATATTAAATAACTAAATAAAGATTGATTATAAATTTTTAAATCTCTTTAAATAAAGATTTTTAGATCATTCTTCTAATTAGTTATTTATTTAGACTACAAAGGACGAAAATATAGTTATTAGAATATTAAACTAAAAGCACAAATTATGAAAAATGATTTATTCTATTCAGCAAAGAAAGCTGTAAAATTTTGGTGGGTATCAATCTTAATAGGACTCCTTGCCCTAGCACTTGGTATTTGGTTTATATTTACACCGCTAACAACATTAGTAGCACTTGCAATTGTCTTTGCAGCAGCATTTCTAGTAAGTGGTATTTTCGAAATCATATTCGCAATATCAAACAAGAATGTACTTAAAGGATGGGGATGGACGTTGGCAAGCGGTATTATAGACTTGATGTTCGGATTGATACTTATTGCAATGCCTATTGATGTATTAACTCTACTACTTGCCTATTTTGTAGGCTTCTGGGTAATGTTTCAATCCATTTGGGCAATCGGTACATCTGCCGAGTTACAACGCAATAGCGTAAAAGGATGGGGATGGTTGATGGCATTAGCTATACTCGGAGTCATCATGTCATTTATATTCATTATGAGTCCGGTTTTTGCAACAGGCTTTATCGTAGCACTAGTTAGCATATCCTTCATTTCATACGGATGCTTCCGTATATACTTAGGATGCAAACTAAAATCGTTGCACAACGAAATGGAGAAATATGAAAAAGACCTTAATGACTAAATAAAAATATATAATGTAAAGAAGGGGCAGCATATAGATTATATGCTGCCCCTTTAGTATTAATTAATACCCTTTTCTAAAGTTATTTATCTATTAAGTAATATAAATGTAATATAGATATATATGGCATTTCAGAAATACATTCTTGTAAATATTGATTATATTAGCAAAACAGACAGAGAAATTAAGAGTCTCTTCAAATTAATAATGCCCAATACCCAAAAATGAAAAACAAAATGAATAGAGATCGTATTATCCGAACTATAAGTATTGCAATTATATTATTAATATCTTTCCCGATTGCAATAGAAATCAATGGGCAATCTGAAAGAAAACCATATTCAATCTCCGATTTACACTTTAAGCGTATAGGGGCAACACGCAACGTCTACAATATGGGAATATCAATGAATAAACTCTCGTTAGACTACAATATTTTTGATGCTAATACCAATTTGTATCCTAAACAAATAACAGCCGGCGACCCGTATTTTATTCATGCAGGACAGAGTATAAGCATATCAAACTCTAAAAATCAAACGGCGGAAGGATATATCATGATAGGAGCATTTTTCCCTTATGCAACCTATGATTTGCAATTTTCCGGAAAATCGGGACGCTATATATACAAATTCGGAAATGAGGATACGAATATGAAATTGATATTCTCCATCAAAAACAATTCTTTAGATGTTAGTAAACTTGAAACGTTCAATGGAGTAACTGGAGAAAAAGAATTTATGACCAAAATAACAGATATAAAAAGTGACAAATTCAATATAAGATTGCAATTTTCGGGTTGTTTCGGACACGATTATCAAATATATCTTTCCACCTTCTACGACGGGCATACCACTTATCATCACAGCATTCCGTTGACTATAAACACTACCGATATAAAACAAATAGAAGACTATAAATGGTATATAGGAGCACAATTAAACCATGAGGAAGAAATAAACATCACCGCCGCAAAATGCTGGTACGGAAGCGGATTTGGTCAGGCTGACCCCCACCCTATCAACTTTGAAGACGGCAGCCCGATAATAAAAGATGGTAAACTATTCTTTTCTGTCACATTTCGTAGTGGAGACGTGCTTGGCATACTCAGTCTCGACATCAATACAATGCAATGGAAATGCGAGGGTGTAGTAATATACGAATTGGATGGAAAATATAGAAACTTTATCGCATCAACAATTATCTATCAACGAGATAAAAAAACATGGAGTCTTTTTACTCCTGCACATGGTGGCGAACATATAATATATTATGGAGAGTCTAATAAAAATCCATTGTTTGGACTCACATACGTCAAACTCTCAAAATTTGATTACGAAGATAAAAAAGGGGATGAAGACATCAGTGTATATTACGACAAAGACCATAATTCGTGGTATGCAGCTTATGCAAAGCTCATCAACGGACATTATAGCATATCGTTATGCAAAGCAAAAAAAATAACAGGCAAGTATGAAGAAATAGCCAATACAAGCAATTATGACTATAATGTGACAGGGGTTAATATTTGTAAATAATAATCCAAAA
>DHNQ01000013.1 GCA_002409595.1 Dysgonomonas sp. UBA5412 | reverse complement strand
GGACGAAAAGAGATAAAGCAACCTGTTGGCCATATTCCAATATCCTTTTCTCCCGAAGATAAAGGAAAAATGACCAATGATTTTATGCTCCAACTAGCCAAAGAATATATGCAGGAAATGGGAATCAAGAATACGCAATATATCATTGTCCGACATCACAATACGGATAATGCCCACCTGCATATTGTGTATAATCGTATCAATAATGATTTGAATTTGATTTCAGTCAATCACGATTATAAACGAAACATCAAGACTTGTAAGAAACTAAAGGACAAATATAATCTGACTTATGGCAAAGGAAAAGAGAAGGTAAATCGAGAAAAGCTAGATAATCCCGATAAGGTAAAGTATTATATTTACGATGCTATAAAGTCCGTCTTGTCCACTTGCAAGCATCCTGCAGATTTACGATTCGCTCTTCAAAAATTCAATATTGAGATTGATTACAAATTCAAACGAACGACCAGAGAGATTGAAGGAGTATCGTTTCGATACGACAATATTGCTTTCAAAGGCTCGGATATTGATCGGAAATTTAGTTTCGGAAATCTAAAAAAAGAGTTTGATAAGAATATTGAAGAAGCGAAGAAACGAGGTCGAGAGGAATTTCTGCGAGAACAGGCCGAACAAAAAGCTAAACACGAAGTACAGAAAAAGACAGAAATCCAACCTATATCCGTTAAACGAAATCTTGTTGTTTTGGGTGTTGAGCTATCAGACGAACAGGAAAAAGTATTGAGAGAAGGCGGTATTATCTTTGTTGAAAACATGATTCATCCCAATGACAACACTAAATTTTCTGCATATGCATTTGCCAATGATGATAAGGACAATATCTCATTTAGCAATAAAAACCCAGAAGAGTCCATAAAATATGGTATATATGAGATGCGACTCAGAGATAAGATTTTGATAGAAAAGGGCTTTATAACTAAAGCTAAAGTGAAATGGTATGATGGTAGATTCGCTCATCCATATCTGTGGAAAGCCAATAAGTTTGATGCAGATTATAAAGAATCATGGGGTGATCCGAGAGTAGTAGAAGCTAAAGAGGAGGAAAAGAGGAAGCAAATCATAACACCTATAATAAAGAAGGATAAAGGAATGAAAATGTAAAACATTAAGAACATGACAGTATTTGGCAGTTATCAATTTTATTTTTGTCGGAGCAAATAATAGCAACAGCCCTTTTACTCGCCTCCGAAAATATTTACATATATTTGCCATCGGCAACGATAGGTTTTGCTAATGTATATTTGAAGAAGCGTAAAGTTTCGTCCTTTGTTTAGAAAATCGCCAATTGACTAATGTAGCAAGGATAAACATGATGTTCCTGTTTGATGATTGTACCTTTTGTACAGCATATCAGGCGTGGGCTGTTGTTTATTTGCTACAAGGTGTTTGGCGATACCTCTAAACAAAATAGGCATACAGTGCCACGCTTTTTCTTTAGTTTGGAACTTATTTGTAACTAGAATAATAGATATGATAAATACAAAACTAAATGCTCTTTTTCAAT
The DNA here is from genome assembly GCA_002409595.1 of Dysgonomonas sp. UBA5412. GTDB lineage: Bacteria > Bacteroidota > Bacteroidia > Bacteroidales > Dysgonomonadaceae > Dysgonomonas. The sequence continues at coordinate 22,052 of DHNQ01000013.1, read as the reverse complement.
GCTGGAAAGATGGAATGATGCAGAATGGTGATCATGGATTTTGTGAAGATGGACTGATTTACCGTAATGGAAAAGAAAGTTTATTGTGGCAGAACTCTAAAAGAAAAATATTGTTTCTGCTCAAAGAAAACAACGACAACGATGGACAAGATGTTCGCGAGTGGACAGGCTCTATTAACGGATATTCGCCCAATGGATTATTCTACAATCGATTATCAGCTTGGCTGTATGGGTTGACCAATTACACAGATACTAGCTATCCTGTTATTGATGAAGCATTCGATGCGAAGAATCAGATAAAGGCATTATCCGAATATCCCTATGCTTATGTGAACGTGAAGAAGAAATCAGGTGGTGCTACTGCTGACGATAGTATTGTATATGATTTTGGTAAGCGGTATGCACATTATTTACGTCAAGAATTGGATATTTTATCTCCCAATATTATTGTTTGTGGCGGTCAAGTAGTATTCAATGTTGCTACGGATATAGTCTACAAAGAATTTACGTTTACCCAAAAGAATAGTTGGGTATATTATAATAAAGAAAATAACATAGTATTAATAAATAGTTTTCATCCTACAGCTCGCAAATCGAATATTGAAATGTATGAGTGGATGATGGAAAATGTGATAAAAGAAAAGATATGAATAATATAAATACGAATGAAATCGAAGCCGCTTTTAGTGATTTAATAGAACAACTGAAGACAATTAAAGATTTAAATGAGATAGCAGTATTGCATAAAAATAATACCCATCTTCTTAATGAAAAATTAATTGAATTTTATGAGTTCTCAAAAACACAAGATATCAAAGTGGCTAACATTTTAGACGATTATCTCCTAAAAATGGGATACATCCAACAAAAAATGGAAGAACAATCTAATTTGCTTCAAGATAAAATAGCAGAATTTATCATTTCTAACAAAGAGGTTGTTATAGCAGTTGATAAATCTACCGACCAACATTTGCAGATGATGCGGCAAATGAAAAAAAAGGATATTATTTTGTTTACCTTAAACGCTATTGTAGCTATCATTGCCATTTATTTATTAGTCATTAATCTTATTTAATATATGAATATTGAAGATCAATTGTATCTGATATCTTCTTATTTGATTGTCGCAGATGAAGAAATAAATGATAGGGAACTCAATGTGCTAAATGCTTGCATTAAGCCTTCTGAATACCGTGCAACGCAACAGTCTAAGATATTTTCAGATGATGATGAAAAAATAACTTTAGAGAACTTATTAGCTTCAATAAAAAATATTAATGCAGAAGATGCAAAAAAATTATTAAAGATTTTATTTTCTTTAGCATACGCAGATGATTTTTTTGATCCAAAAGAAATAAGTTTTATAAATAGGATTAAGGATGTATTAAATATATCTCCAGAAGATTTAAAATTAGCAGAGGAAGAAGTTCTTAATAGTATATCTGATAGTGTAGAGCCAGAGAATCTATCTTGGGCGGATATCCTAAAAGGTACATTCTCTGCATTAATTTATGAATTAAAATCAGATAAAGATAAAACAGAAGAATACGAACTTCTTTCAGGTGCATACTTTTCTAAAAAAATTAAAGATATAGCAAATGCTTCCAAAGAAGATTTGACTATTGTAGAGGAGTATATGAGTAGATATAGTGAATCTTTGGAGAATTGCTTTAAGGAATTGGAAGAGGAATCTGACAGATTGAAACAATTTAAAAGAGAAGATCAGGATGTGAAAGTTTTTACAGGTATAATAGAGCAGATGAATAATTCTACCAAACAGGAACTTCGTGAATCCTTGAATCGAAGTCTGGATGTATTAAATAAAAAGAAACGTTCTATCCATTACTTTACCATTGCCTTTATGGGACGTACAAAGGCAGGAAAAAGCTCTTTGCATAAGGTGGTAACTCATGAAAAAAGTGATAATATAGGCGAAGGACGACTCCGAACCACTCGCTATAATCGCAGTTGGTATTGGGAAAGTATCCGTATTGTTGACACTCCGGGTATTGGAGCTCCAGGAGGAAAGAGCGATACCGAAACAGCTAAAACGATTATTGATGAGGCAGACTTAGTTTGCTATGTGGTAACCAATGATTCAATACAAGAAACAGAGTTTGACTTCTTAAAAGAACTAAAAGAAAGGAGTAAGCCTCTATTTATAATATTGAATATTAAAGAAAACTTAGAACATCCGGTGCGATTGAAACGATTTTTAGAGAATCCTCTAAAATGGAAAACAGATCAAGGGGATAAAAATATTCAAGGGCATCTTGATAGAATTAGGGAATGTATTGGGGATAGCTATGATTTTAATTTTATTGAGATTATTCCATTGCAATTATTGGCTGCTCAGTTATATTTTGCAGAAAATGACTATACTCTTGAGCAGAAACAAGGATTATTGGACGGAGCTAACTTAAAAGAGTTCATTTATAAAATCAAGCAATCTGTATATAGAACCGGAGGGTTAAAGAAAACTCAAAATATATTTGATGGATGTGGATATCAAATAAATACTATCATTCAACAGTTAAGTGACATCTATAAAGGAATTGAATCTCCTCTTCATAATTTAGGAAAGAAGAAGGATGAACTAACAAACTTCATCAAAAAAAAACAAAGCGAAGCTAACGAAAGTATCAGAAAGTATATCAATGATGCATATACGAAACTAGAGAATAATGCGAAAATATTTTCTCAAGCAAATTATGAAAAGAAGAATACAAATGAACTTTGGAAAAATAATGAAGAAAACAAAAATATATATGAAACTCTAAGGCTAGAGATAGACTCAGTTATTTCAGTTTTTACCAAAGACGTAAAAGACCGTATAGAAGAATGTTTTGATGACTTAAATTTTGAGACACAGCAAACTTTTGATAGTTTCTATAAAGGGGAAAAGAATAGAGATTGGAAATTTGGTATGAAAATAACATCTGCATTAGTTGGAGTTGGAGTATTTGCATTATTAAACTGGTGGAATCCTCTTGGATGGGCAACCGCTGTTGTTGCTGGAATAGGAGGGATGGTGTCAGTTGTTATGTCTTTGATAACTTCTTTATTTGACTCGAAAGAAGATAAGATCAAAAAAGCACAAGAAAAATTATATGAGTTACTGATTAAAGAAATAAAAAAAGAAAAGCAAATAAACGAGACAGAAATTCATTCTAAAATCAACATGAAGATTGGAGAGGTCAGCGATAAAATGAATGACAACCTATCCATCCTGATTGAAGGAATGGATAGAATAACGTCTTTATTAAAAAAGGCAATAGAGCAATCGAAGCAGATAGAAAATAAGCTAAATAGTATATTTGCTTATAGATTACTCCAGCAGTTAGGTAAAGTAGATAAAAGAGGAACACTCGGAATAGAGATAGATAATATAATAGAAAAAGTTTCTGCTACGAGATCTTATAAAGATTCAACATTGAGTATAGAATCTTCATTATTAATGACAGAAGTCGATGTAAAACTAGCCAACATGCTAACTCAGCTAAATGTTAAATTTAACCAACAATAAATACAATAAAGTGGATACAACCAAATTGAAAATAGCCGAATTAAACAAAAGATTGGAAAGTCTAAGACAAAAAACTTTCGATATTTTAAAATTTGCAAATCAAGATGAGTTAAAAGCTCGTTTAGAAAAAGAATTACTAGAATTACAAGAGCGAACAAATCTCAAGCTAGCCTTCATTGGGCAATATAGTTCTGGAAAATCAACTATAATCTCAGCCCTAACTGGAAACAGAAATATAAAAATTGATGCCAATGTTGCGACTGATATTGTTTCTGAGTATAAATGGAATAATATATCGTTGTTAGATACACCTGGTATTTTAGCTGGAAAAGCCGAACAACACGATCAGCGGACGAAAGACGCCCTAAAAGCATGCGATCTTATCGTTTATGTATTAACGAGTCAACTTTTCGATGATGTCATCTTTGAGAATTTTATTGATTTAGCATATACACAAAAATTAGATGACAAGATCCTAATAGCTATAAATAAAATGTCTATGGAGAGTGGCGATTTTCAAAAATTAAAGGATAATTATAGTCAGTCTATTAAAAATATATTTAAAGAGCGTGGCTATGAATTTAACTTCCCCATAGTTTATATTGATGCGGCCGATTATATTGAAGGAATAGATTTAAAAGATGAAGAGTTTATACAATTAAGTAATTTTAGTGCTTTCGTATCTCACTTAAATTCTTTTGTGGAAGAAAAAGGCTTGATTAAGAAACAATTTGATACGCCTGTTCGAATTTTAAAAGGGTGTATTTCTGATATTGCAATCTCAGAAATAGACCCTAATCTAAGGAAACAAATAGATGCATATGTATCTCGAATAAATAAAAGTATGGGTGATATGGAACGAGCAGTAAAACTCGAATTAAATCGATTTGAATCTGAAAACCTTTCCCGTATCATGGATGTATCATCATTTATAGGCGAAATAAACGAAAACGAAATGAGGGGTAAGACAGATCAACTGACCCTCGATATAGAAAATAAAGTAAATGAACTATTCAATAGTATAGAAAGGATAATAGAGCAGAAATACAATGATTTGATGGATGAAATGACAGACTTTGAAAATAAAGAAGTTTTTATTTTGCACAGGAGGAATTTAGATGCTAAATTAAATTCGCCATCTATCTCATTGGAAGATAGAAGAAGTCTTGAAAATCAAAAGACATTATTGGAGTACTTTTCATTAGGTGGACAAAAGTTATCGGGTATGTCTGGAGTAAATAATCTTTTTGGAGGAATGTCTCAAGCGTCAGGAGACACACTACATAAAAGTGTCTATGGAATTGCTAAGCTCTTTGGGCATAAATTTAAGCCATGGGGAGCTGTCAAGATTGCTAGTAATGTAGGCAAGTTTGCAAAATTTGGTGTTCCTATAATATCTGGAATAATATCTGTTGGATTTGAAATATATAGCCACAATCAAGAAAAGAAGAGAGCCGAAAAATTAGCCGCAGCAAAGAACCAATTTAATGCCGAGTTACGTTCTAATATAAAATCAATCCTAAAAAATATAGAAGATAATTTTAATAAAGATATAATCGGAAATTATAAAAATAAGTTGGACGAAATCTATAAGATAAAATTGGAGATTTCAAAATCTATAAATAAAAACGAAAAAATAAATAAAGCAATCTCTGATTTTGATTCAGAATATGTTGACTTTATAGAAATTATATAATATTAAGATATAAATATTTCTTTCCACTGACAGCTCTTGGCAACAAGGGCTGTTATTTTTGCCATATCATTTATTATAGATAAAAAAAACAGAATGTTATGGAAAAAATTAAAGTATCCGAAATTAGAAAAGAATTGATTTGGAAGTTCGGTAAAAATCGAATATCTGCACTCGCAGACAAAGACAATCTTATTATTACAGTATCCAGAAGTACTTTCCTTGCAGCTATCCCTATTTGCAGTATCGTTGAAAAAATAAAAGGTGATACTGAACTGTCGATTTCTGAGGCTGGCTCTGCATTTATTCTAACATACAATGACGAGAAAAAAAGTCTGAGTATAAAAGACAACAAAGTCTATTTGTTAAACATGGTGGATGACTCGGGTATTCAAATAGAGATTGTATAATGAATAAGAAGAAAAGCATAGCAAGTTGGATATCCATTGTGATATGTCTTGTGTCGTACTCTATTCCTGCCATATTTGCTCTTGCAAGTTTTGCTGTATTAAAAGAATCGATGGGTTTTATTGGAGCTTTGCTGGCTGTGATTATTGGCGGATTTACTCTGTTTTATATCACATATATCATTTTAAAATATATTATTTATTTTATCATCAAATAGTGTCTTATGAAAGGAATTATTACATTTATCGTATTTTGCGTAGTCCTGACAGGCGGTTCAGCAATTCTCTTTTTCATACCTATGCTTCTACTAATTCTATTAGAAGGGAGTGGTGCAACAACAGCTACAACGCCTCTTGAACTTGAATGGTATTGGATTGTGAGTATTATAATTTATTTTATACTAAGTTTAAAACTGATTTACAAGGCGAGCAAATTATTAACCAATAAGATTTTTGAATTTTTCAAAATAGATTGACCGTATGAACTTTAAATATAAATTCTGCATTTGGTTAGTAGATACTTTATTGTTAAACAAGCAAGGGCTAACCGTTGACGAAATTCAACATAAATGGAGAGTCTCTTCTTACAATCCAGATGGGGGGGTACTGACGGAACGAAGCTTCCATCGTTACCGAAACGAAACAGAATCGCTCTTTAACATTGATATTGTATGTGAGAAAAGAAATGGAGGAGTCTACAAAATTACCTCAACCGAAGAATTGGATAAAAATACAGCTGTTCAATGGCTGTTAAGTGGTTTACGCATTTCTAACTTGGGAGAATTATGCCAAAAACATCAGAACCTAATTTTAGAAAATGCTCCTTTGGGATTAGAGCGAATTCAGATCATAATGGATAGCATAGAGCAGAATAAATCTTTAAGTTTGACCTATAAGTCTCACTACAAAGCCTCAAAGAATTATACCTTTCAACCTGTCTTTATCCGTCTGTTTAAGCAACGTTGGTATGTAATTGGTGCAGATATAGAACAGAATAGGTGTACAACATTCGCTCTTGAAAGAATTCTTGACGCGTCTATTATAGAAGATCAACATAAATTACCGAAAGAATTGAAACGAACTCTTAACCCTAATACATATTTTGCTCATTGTTACGGTATAATCCGTCAGTATGATCCTATTTCAATCCGATTTAGGGCTTTCTTTCCTCAGAATTTATACCTAACAGATATACCAATGCATGAGTCTCAGGAATTGATCAATGAAACAGAAGATTATACTGATTTCGAAATATTTGTCAGACCTACATATGATCTTAAACAAGAGTTCTTATGGAATAGAGATAAACTAGCTGTATTATCACCCGAATCATTTCGTTTAGATATGATTCAGGTTCTAGAAGCAACGTTAAACGGGTATAAAACAGGAGAGAGCTTTGCGATAGACGAATAAAAGAGGAAAGGTTGTTAGTTTTCAAATATTCCTTTGTAAAAGAACAGAATGAAAAATATAATTTTACCTTTGTTATCGTTATCTGATACTATGCAAAGTAATGAAAATGTCAGTCAAAAGAACCATTACTAAATCGTTACCTCTCACAAATACACTATTTGTAATCAACTGATAAAGAGTTGGTAAATCTAATAATGCTGCTATCTGAAGGAAATCGCTACAATCTGCGGAATTAACAAGCTAATTACCTGCCACGTAGCAAGACATAATATATTTTGTAATTACCTAACTATAAGGATATTATCTACACCATAAGAAGATATAGGTAACGTTTTAGAAACCAGCTTGGTTCTTAGATCTGCTTAATTTCCTCACGATCTTAAAGAGCGACTTATCTTTTGTAAAGATAAAAAATAAACCTTGTCTTACTCCAATTTCTATTAATTTCGTCTCTTTTATTTGCTGTTCCTATATTCAACGGGGGCATTAAAAAGTGACGTTTAAAAGCTTTACGAAAACTACTTTGGAGTTCAAATCCAATTTGTAAGGCAATCTCTGAAACAGGCATTTGTGTATTCAATAAATATTGCTTTGCTTTCTCCATCCGGTATTCTGATAATACTCCATAGACCGTGTTATTGTATAATAATCTGAATCCTTGTTTAAGCTTGAATTCATTCGAGCCAATCATTGACGCCAAACGACAGATACTAGGTGGATTCTGATAGAGATTGTAAAGAATATTACGAGCTTCTATAATTTTCTCTTTTTCATAAAAATACAGCTTGTTAATCTCTCCGAGATCTTTACTTAAAGAAAGGTATAATATTTCGAGGATTTTCGATTCTAATAAAATTGTGAATAAGGGATCTTTAGAATCAGTATTCAGTACCGGAATAAACTAGCATCCTTAAAAACAGAATTGTCAGATGTGGAGATTGAATTTAACCATATTAAAGTGGAACAGCCACTTGACTTAAATAAATATAAAATCTGTACTCGATAAGAAGTTCCATCATAATTGGAATCTCAGCAAGACTTTCAAATTGAAAGATTTATTATCGTTCATTAATCTTAAAAAAAGACTCTCTATTGCAAAACAAGTTGCGATTTATTTTGCAATATGGTTTATTTGACATTAATAGTATTGGTCAATATAGTAAAGAATTACCTGTTTATATAAACCACAAATTCTACGAATTATATCTGACAAAAATAAGAAACGAAATTTCTGATATAGACATAAAAAAATCATGGATATAAACTTCAACCTATTTTAAGACAAGGTATGAATATAATTACTAAAACAGAATGATGAAAAAATGATATTTCAACTATATTTTAACAAAAAAGCAACGATTAAAGAATAAAAAAGCATACATTTGCCGCATATACGATCAAGGGGTGCCATTACAGGCTGAGATCATACCCTTACAACCTGATGCGGGTAATACCGACGTAGGAATGATGAATAAAGAAATTCCCTCCTTTAATTAGGATATCTCTTGATTGGTATATTTAATACTGATCAAATATGAAAAAGATAAGGAGATATCCAACAGCATTAACAATTGCAGGATCTGACAGTGGCGGATGTGCCGGAATACAGGCGGATCTGAAAACATTTTCGTCGCTCGGCGTTTTCGTCGCATCTGTTATTACTGCTATTACCGCTCAAAACACAGCCGAAGTCAGAGCTGTCGAAGTTCTCTCTACCGAAATAATAAAGAAACAACTTGAAGCTGTCCTGGATGACATGACTGTTGATGTTATCAAAACAGGCATGCTGCCATCTATAGAAATTATAGAACTTGTTGCCTCTATTATTGACAGATATAATCTTCCCTCAGTTATCGTAGACCCTGTAATGGTTGCCACAAGCGGAGCCCGTCTGGCATCCACGTCCATTGTTTCGGCTTTCAATAATTATTTATATCCCCGCATTACACTTATTACACCTAACTTACCCGAAGCGGAAGCCTTATCGGGTATTAAAATCCATTCAGAAAAAGACATCTATACCGCTGCTGAAATACTACTATCTCAAGGGTGTCCAGCCGTGCTGATAAAAGGAGGGCATTCCCAATCGCCCGATTCAACAGATATTCTGTTTACAGCAAATACGGAGCCTGTCCGATTCTCATCTGCGCGGATCAATTCCTGTAACTTGCATGGTACAGGGTGTACATACTCATCAGCCATAGCCGCATACATATCTCTCGACTATAACATAGAGGATGCCATAAGACTAGCTAAAAACTATATTTCATCTGCAATAAAAGCAGGGCAAAATATTACAACCGGAAAAGGATACGGCCCTGTCAATCATTTCCTTGAACCACAATCATTAAAAATAAAAAGATATGACGATTAAATTAAACGATCAGTACCATGAGGTAGAAGATGGAACTTCCCTTGCTTCATTTATTGAAAGTATTGGATTAAAGCCAAACGGAATAGCAGTAGCTATCAATTTCGAAGTTGTGCCAAAAGATAAGTGGGCTGAAACTTTTCTCTCCGACCGATTGGAGTTGATGCTAATTCATGCTGTTTCGGGAGGATGAATCGATGAAACTGATAATTATCACCAACGAAACCATATTTGAAGGAAACGGTGCCTTGTTGAATAAGCTTTTTGCAGAAGGTATGGAAACGTTGCACCTTCGTAAACCTTTTGCAACAGAATCCGAAGTTGAGTATTTATTGAATCAGATTGACGCTGAGTATCACAGGCAGATTGTCTTGCACGATCATTTCGGTCTTTTGAAGACTTTCGATTTAAAGGGAGTTCATCTGAATCGAAGAAATACTATTCGCCCTCATATTACAGATATATCAGTCAGCCATTCGTGTCATTCTTTCGAATGCCTCGAAGCATCTATGGAAAATCATGATTATATATTCCTTAGTCCGATATTCGATAGCATTTCCAAGACGGGATATAATCATGCTTTTACAAAGGAACAACTTTTGGTAGCTAAATCGAAACATTTGATAAATGAAAAGGTAATAGCACTAGGTGGAATTGATCATAAAACAATACCATTGGCTGTGCAATATGGATTCGGAGGAGTAGCTGTCTTGGGCAGCCTTTGGGAAAACTATCTTCAGGACAAAGATAAAAAAGCCTTATTGCAAAGGTTCAGAAATTTGCAAGAAATGACAGAAAAACAATGAAAGGATTATTATTTATAACTCATCAAACGGAAAAATACAGCTATCTGGATAGTGTTGATATAGCACTGGAGGGAGGATGTCGCCAGATACAATTACGCATGAAGGACGTGCTAGTTTCGGAGGTTCGAAAAACGGGCAGACAAGCTCTGGATTTATGCTATAAATACGGAGCTAAATTATATATCGACGATTATACCGAAGTGTGCAAAGATATTAGAGCGACAGGAGTACATTTAGGAAAATTGGATATGCCCCCTCTTGATGCACGAAGAATACTCGGCTCCGATTTTATCATCGGAGGTACAGCCAATACATACGAAGATATATACCGTTTAAATAATGAAGGAATCGACTATATTGGATTGGGACCTTTCCGTTTTACGACTACCAAGAAGAACCTGAGCCCCATTCTCGGATTATCGGGGTATAAAGACATAATGCAAAAATGCAGGGAAAATGGGATAAACCTCCCTGTAATAGCTATCGGAGGAATAACCACGAATGATATTCCCGAGCTGATGGCAACAGGTGTATCGGGCATAGCCTTGTCTTCTTCCATTTTAAGGGCAAAAGACCCTGTCAGCGAAACTAAAAAAAATATAGAAACAATCAACAAATACCAAAAATGAAAAAACTCGTAATAGCAGGAAAAGAGTTCTCCTCGCGGCTGTTTCTGGGGACAGGCAAATTTAGTTCAAATGAAGTAATGAGTGATGCCATAGAAGCATCTAATACGCAAATGGTGACGGTAGCTATGAAACGGCTCGATTTGACCAATAAACAGGACGATATGTTGCGACACATTACTAAACCCGGCATTCAACTTCTGCCCAACACATCAGGCGTGAGAAATGCAAAAGAAGCTGTTTTTGCAGCTCAAATGGCACGGGAAGCTTTCGGTACAAACTGGTTAAAACTGGAAATACATCCCGATCCCAAATATCTGTTGCCCGAACCTATCGAAACCTTAAAAGCTACGGAAACATTAGCCAAACTGGGTTTCGTTGTATTACCCTACATTCAGGCTGATCCTGTTTTGTGCAAACTGCTAGAAGATGCGGGAGCAGCAACAGTTATGCCTCTGGGTGCACCTATCGGAACAAACAAAGGATTAAAGACTAAAGATTTGCTTGAGATCATTATCGAACAAAGTAAAGTACCGGTCGTCGTAGATGCCGGAATCGGGGCTCCGTCTCATGCGGCAGAAGCCATGGAAATGGGTGCCGATGCCGTATTGGTAAATACGGCCATCGCCGTAGCAGGAGATCCGGTAGTAATGGCACGAGCTTTCCAACTGGCTGTAGAAAGCGGGCGTATGGCTTTTGAGGCACAACTGGCGACCCGATTCGATACAGCACAAGCCAGTAGCCCCCTAACTTCATTCTTAATGTAAATTATAGATCAAAACTTAATAAAGAAAATATGAAAATAAATCACCGGATCACTTATCCATCCTCAAAAAAAATATACATAAAAGGTAAAATACACGATATACAGGTAGGTATGCGTGAGATAACTCTTTCCGATACCGTTTCTATCGAAAACGGTCAGCATAAAAAAGAGAAAAACAGACCTGTAATAGTCTATGACACCAGTGGTGATTATTCCGACAAAGAGGTAACGATTGACATCAGCAAAGGGCTTCACCGTTTACGCGAAAGGTGGATTGAGAGCAGGGGCGACACAGAGATGTTAGCTGTATTTTCTTCTGATTATTGCAATGAGCGTTTAGCTGATTCCGGTCTGGATGCTATACGATTTCCGTCTGTAAATCTACCAAAGAAAGCAAAAGAAGGGAAAGCTATTACCCAAATGTATTATGCCCGGCAGGGAAGTATTACCCCCGAAATGGAATACGTAGCAATACGTGAGAATCTCCAGAATGAGGAGCTAGGTATTCCAACCCATATCACCCCCGAATTTGTCAGGGATGAAATTGCAGCGGGTAGAGCTGTTCTTCCTGCTAATATAAACCACCCAGAAGCTGAACCAATGATTATAGGAACAAATTTTCTGGTTAAAATAAATACAAATATCGGAAATTCAGCTCTTTCCTCAGGTATTGACGAAGAAGTCGAAAAAGCCGTATGGAGCTGCAAGTGGGGAGGCGACACTTTAATGGACTTATCCACAGGTGAGAATATTCACGAAACAAGGGAGTGGATCGTCCGCAATACGCCTGTTCCCGTAGGCACCGTTCCCTTATACCAGACTTTGGAAAAAGTAGATGGTAAAATATCGGATTTGACATGGGAAATATACAGGGATACACTGATAGAGCAATGCGAACAGGGAGTCGATTATTTCACCATTCATGCCGGATTACTGAAAGCTCATCTGCCTTTGATCAAAGGGCGTACAACTGGAATTGTATCCCGTGGAGGTTCTATTATTGCCAATTGGATGACTCAGCACAATCGAGAGAACCTCTTCTATACACATTTCGATGATATATGTCTGATACTAAAGAAATACGATGTTGCCGTGTCTTTGGGTGACGGACTTCGTCCCGGTTCGATCAACGATGCCAACGATGCCGCCCAGTTTGCCGAACTTTCGGTATTGGGAGAATTAACAAAAATAGCATGGAAACATCATGTACAGGTGCTGATAGAAGGCCCGGGACACGTTCCCATGCAGAAAATAAAAGCCAATATGGACGAGCAGATTGCACATTGCCACGGAGCACCGTTCTATACATTAGGCCCGTTAACAACAGACATTGCTCCCGGGTACGACCATATAACTTCGGCAATAGGTGCGGCTCAGATAGCTTGGTACGGTACGGCAATGATTTGCTATGTAACACCGAAAGAACATTTGGGATTGCCCGATAAGGAAGATGTTCGGTCAGGAGTTATCGCTTATAAAATTGCAGCACATGCGGCAGACTTGGCAAAGGAGCATCCTGGTGCTCAAGTACGAGATAATGCATTGAGCAAAGCCCGTTTCGATTTCAGGTGGAAAGACCAGTTTAATCTTTCGCTCGATCCGGAGAAAGCTCTCGAGTATTACAAGATAGGCCGTCTGGGTGAAGAAAGTGATCATTGCACCATGTGCGGTCCACATTTCTGTGCGATGAAATTGACCAAAGAAATGCACGATTGCGCTAAAATGAACGAATAAAAAATAAATAAAATGAGTTTTACAGAACGTATAAACGATTATGATTGGAACAAAATCGAGTCGTGTATATATAATAAAACAGCTAAGGATGTCGAGATTGCTCTAGGTAAAACAAGACCGTCTATTGACGATTTCATGGCAATGGTTTCGCCTGCTGCCGAACCTTATCTGGAACAAATGGCTATATTGAGCCAAAGATATACCCGCCAAAGGTATGGCAATATAATTCAGTTTTATGTGCCGCTGTACCTGACCAATTCCTGTATCAACCATTGTGTCTATTGCGGGTTCAATCACGATAATGACATCAGGCGTATTATACTTACGGACGAACAGATACTGCGGGAGGTTGAAGCCATTAAACGGATGGGAGATTTCCAGCATATTTTACTGGTTACAGGCGAAAATCCACGTGATGCGGGTGTCGATTATATCGAAAATGCAATCCGTTTGGTAAAGCCTTATTTTTCTTCTATTTCAATAGAAGTACAACCATTGAAAGAAGCAGAATACAAACAGCTTGCTGATGCCGGATTAAACGCCGTCTATTGTTATCAGGAAACTTATAACAAATCCAGATATAAAGTATATCATCCCAAAGGTATGAAATCGAAATTTGGCTGGCGGCTCGACGGATTCGACCGCATGGGCAAGGCCGGCATACACAAAATAGGTTTGGGGGTGCTGATCGGGCTCGAAGATTGGCGTACTGATGCTGCAATGATGGCTCTGCATCTACAATACCTACAAAAAACATACTGGCAAACGAAGTATGCCATCTCTTTTCCACGAATGCGTCCACACGAAGGTAAAGATTTTCAGCCCAATGTTGTTATGACGGATAAACAGTTGGCGCAGATCATATTTGCATACCGAATTTTCGATCACGACTTGGAAATGACCTTGTCTACAAGAGAGAATGCTGTGTTTAGGGATAATATGATCGGTTTGGGAATCACCTCATTGAGTGCCGGTTCGAAAACCGACCCAGGAGGTTATGCCGTTTACACGGATGAGCTCGAGCAATTCTCGGTAAATGACAGCCGCACACCATCGGCTGTTTTGCAATCCGTCAAGAATCATGGATATGAGGTGGTATGGAAAGATTGGGATTTAAGTTTACAGTAAATTATCATAATTATGAGTGAAAGCAGGTATAATAGAAATATATTGATTGAAGGTTTTGGTGAAAAAGGCCAGCAGAAATTACAAAATTCGAAAGTTTTGGTTATAGGTGCGGGAGGGCTTGGTTCGCCAGTTTTGTACTATCTGGCAGCTGCCGGTATAGGAACATTGGGTATAATAGATTCGGATGTGGTAGATATTTCGAATTTGCAACGGCAGATATTGCATCGTTCGAACGAGGTAGGTATTCCTAAAATAATATCCGCAAAGGAGAAGCTGGAAGCGTTGAATCCGGATGTGCATATTATTCCTTACCAAGAGCGTTTTACACAGGACAATGCAGCTAAATTAGTACGGCAATACGATTTTATAGTCGACTGTTGTGACAATTATGAAACCAAGTTTCTGATAAATGATATTTGTGTTGCAGAGCTAAAGCCTTATTCACATGGGGCTGTACTTACTCTTCGGGGCGAAGTTATGACTTACATCCCCGGAAGTGCTGATTACCGGAAAGTGTTTGGAAGCCCTCCGCCGGAAGGAACTGTGCCGACATCAGCTCAAGCAGGGATATTGGGCTCTATTGCCGGAATCGTAGGGAGTATTCAGGCGACAGAAACAATAAAATATCTGACCGGAATCGGAGATCTTATTCTTAATCGAATTTTAATTATAGATGGCAAAACAATGACTTTTCAATCTTTGAAACTGAATTTGTGATGCACGAAATACCCTTTGATAAACAACGTTCAGCTGAACGTAATGTAGTCAATACAACATTTCTTTATTTAATACGTTAAGGGTTCTTTACCTTAATAACAGGCTGAAGTTTTTATTTCATTTTAGCTGAGTTTCTCTGTTAAAAGAAAAATCCTCTTTTTAATTGAAATAAAGCGAATATATAGAATGTTTTTTTGTGAAAAGATGAAAAAATATTAGAAAAAAAAGACCCTAATTTAATAAAATATATTGTACGTTTGCAATACATAATCAAGGGGTGTCGAAAGACTGAGATTATACCCTTATACCTGATGCAGATAATGCTGTCGTAGGAATGATTTCTTATTAGCCTTTTTTTCAATCCTTGATTATTTGATTATTAAATTAAATAATATGGATATGAAAAAATTGAGCTATCTACTACTATTCCTTTTGATTTTTACAGCATGTGATGACCACCAACAAGTGGAAGACTATTCAATCTCATTAAGTGAAGACAAGATTTCCACAGACTATACAGGTATTACCCAAACAATCAAGGTTCAATCTAATGATGACAATTGGAATATTCTTTCATCAAGTATTCCTGAGTGGTGTAATATTGAAAAGAAAAAAAGTTCAACTTATAATGTAGAAATAACTATTTCTCCTAATCACACATTCCAAAGTAGAGAAGCAACAATAACTTTTATTTATGAAGATAAATCCTGTTCCTTATATATTTCACAAGAAGGAATACAAAATAAATCCTCATTAGATTGGCACACATTTCCGGTAAACTCTTTTTCAAGTGTTGAATATGATTCAGAAAATGATAATACCGAGCGCAATTATAGAATATCTGCAAATGAGATTTATATAAATTCCTCAATCAAGGATAAAATTTACCATGGAAATTTAATTCAAAAAAAACTGAATGGAATTAGTGGGGTGAAAGAAACTACTCAATATTCTTATAATCCTATAACAACAAGCGCTTTTGTCAACGGAAAATTTTATTCAAGAGAGTCAGTTTATCCCTCATTTGAAAATACAAATGGGCTATACGATGAAGTAAAATCTAAGACACCAACTCAGAATATCAGTTTTTCATATCAAACATCACCTATTCAATATAATTCGTACAAACACTTAAATCTACTAGGTGTAGGAAACTTAGGCTTAAAATTAGATGAAATTATAACAGGAAAATCCTATACCCAAAATGAATTAAAAAACCGGACGGGACTTATATATAGCTATTGTAATATCCTTTTTAATACAACGATGGATCTTCCTGCCAATTTGATAAAAGAAACGATCCCAGAGAATGAGAAAAAAGAACTTTCTTATATAAGTAATATAAACTATGGTAAAATGGCATTTCTTATTGTAGAAACAGACTATGATTATAAAACATCGACATTGGTGATAGGTAAAATCATGAAAGGTCTACCATTAACCGAAGATGAAGAGAAGGTAAAAAGCAGTATAAACGCTAATTATCTCTTTTTTAATAAAGATGGGAATATAAATACGACTAAGGGGATAGATGTTATCAGTATGTTTGTTTCTGAGATTAAAGATCAACCCATAATACCGCTGAGTTTTTCCATAAACACTTATAATAATAATTCAGTCGGTGATTTCGAATTAACATTCAAAATGTTTTAAGTCTTCTTAATATAAACTTTACAAAATTATTATGACAAACCAAACTTTATTCGGATGCAGAGTTATTGCGATAGCAATGGCTTCTTGCTTATTTTTATTTTCTTGTTCCGAAGATAATTCAGAGCAAACTCCATTAGATACGACATCTAAGTATGTTGCCGAGCCCATCGTTTTGCCAACTTCTTCTTTGGAATGGGATGAATCTTACCATCCTGATAGTAATTTACTTCGAAGTTCATCCGATAATCACAGCCATGAAATGGCTGTGACTAATTCTAACTTATATGTTGGAGGGGTTTACAGTGCAGCTTCCGTTCAAGACTTAACTTTTAATTGGATTTCCAATCCAGTTGATCCCATTGATGTATCGTATACATTTCCCCGATATTATTTTGATTATATACAAAGACCGTCTGTAGCAGGTATGTACAGATCTCTCAATAAAGCCGTTGAATCACCTAATTTCACAGGCAAACAGTCTCTTTATTTTGAATATGATTTCAGGGAATTTTCTTATTACAGGGAACTTAAGTTAGCTTTTGGAGCTAATGTTAATATTGCAAGTGTCTTCAAGCTTGATGCATCCGTTAATAGCCAAAAAATAAAATCAAAGTCAGCATTATTTGCCCGCATAGTTCAGAAGAATTTTTCTGTAATTATGGATTATCCTTATGATGGTAATGTCTTTCTTAATAATGGGGATCTTAGCTCTGTGCAAACTCAAACTCCTGTGTATATAAACTCTATTATATTCGGAAGAATGGGAATTATCGCCATCGAAAGTGATTATTCCTATAATGAGCTAAAAACGGCATTTAAAGCAGCATTGACAGCCGGGAAAGTAAACGGAGAGCTAAATATATCGACAGAATATAAAGATATACTGACCCAGTCTTCTATGAAGATATTTGTATCCGGAGGTAAAGGGCAAGATGTAGCTAAAATTGTTGAAGGTTATGATGAATTTAAAAACTTCATTATAAATGGAGGAGAATTTACCCGTGACATTCCAGGTGTGCCAATCTTTTTTACAGCCAACTATGTGCACAATAATTCAGTGTTCAGCACTACGTTTGCAACAGATAAATAACTCATATTAAATAAAATTTTCGCTTATGAAAAGTTTATATAAAATAAAATTGGCCTTAATTATAGTTTGTGTATTTGCAATTGCAGGTTGTGTTAAGGAGGATGAGAGTATCGATTTTGTTTCAAATAAGGATATTGTAATTGATATTAATACCACACGAGCAGTTGGCAATATTCTGCGCGCTAATTCAGGTGTTAAGCTTAGAGCCAGTACAAGTGATCCTTTTACAGAAATACGGGAAGTGGAATGCTTTGAGTCTGTTGTATTGCCGGAATTGCAACCTCATATTTGGATAGGAAATATTTTGACAAAATCTTCAGTGGCGGATTGTAATTATAATCCGCTTATATATCCAAGAAATCCAATAACTGTTTCTTCAACATTACCCGGAATGAATCCTCTGGTGATAGAAAATCCCTCATTTTCCAAATATATGAGTTATATTCAGGAACAAACAGCTAAAGGTAACTTTAGCCAAAATGGAGAGTTTAATTTTACAACAGAGCAATTTACATCATATAATGAACTTAAAGTTGCGTTTGGAAGTAATGTTAATACAGGAGCTCTTTTTTGGAAATCCAATACTTCTACTGAAGGAATCGATCATACTATAAGTAAAGCGACAGGGTTATACGTGAAATTTTACCAAACAAGTTTTAAGATCGTAATGGATTATCCTCAGGGGCAAATTGCATCTATTCCGTCAAATCTAATTAATGAAGCGGTATATGTAAATTCTATTACGTATGGACGGCTGGGGATTCTCACAATAGAAACAAATGAAGCTGTACATAATGCCGAAACCATTATAAATAAAACATTCAGTAAGTTATTTGTTAGTGGATCGTCAAGTCTTACTACCGAAGAAGAATCGTTCTTAGAGGGGTGTGATTTTCGTGTATATCTAATTGGAGGTAATGGGAGTACTTCTGTTGAAACGTTTAAAGGCTACAGCGGATTTATCCAACATATTAAAAAAGGAACTTTTTCGAAGAATGAGCCGGGAGCGCCTTTATTCTGTACTTTTAACCACGTAAAAGACAATTCTCCTGTAAGTGTCAAATTTAAGTATAGCATTAAAAGAGAACCCATTTATCTTGAATTAAAATGGAAAAGTAACCCAAGCAATGCCCCGTCTATCATCAGAAACCGGGGAGATCTAATGGTCAATTTTTATAGGAATAAGTCTAAAATACCAACAATAGCCCCTCCTGATATGAAGATTAAGTTGCGGCGTACAACCGTTGAAACAGGGGGGGGAGATATTGACAGAGATCCTGTCCATAAGGATTATGTATTTTATAATGCAGGCTACCAAACCTCGATGACTTTATTAGTAAATCAGTGGACTTCCGAGTATCATCCAGCGAGAAGAGAGGGTTCTCCGTATGACGGTTTTAAAGTTATACCAAGTTATACTACATGGAACACCTATCTATTGCAAGAAAGTAGTGATTATGCACCCTTAGGTTATAATCCAATTACTGATGATAATGTTAAGTTTGCAATTCCTTGATATTAATGATTCCCATCTATATACAGTAGTGTACCAATAAATATTTTAGGAATTATCCTTATCAAACAAAATGGGTTGTCTTCGTAATTGAGGACAACCCATTTTATATGTACTACAAGCAATTTACTTAAGTACAATGTTATTTTCCCATTGCTTATTCTAAATATGGTCTATCAATTTCCTCAAGTTCTTTTACGTATGCTATTGAATCTTGTATTGCTTGTTCTTTCATAATCATAGTCTCTTTTTTAGTGTATAAACGTATGCCATCTAAATATTTGCCTTCAAAGATTTCTTTGTATTTATTTGACCAAACATATACTGTATCGTTAACATTGTATTTTTCATTGTAGCCATACTTATCATACCAAAATCTACCATTAGACGATTTTCCAGCACTTTCAATCCATTTATTATACACAGGGTCAAATTTTCTAGAGATAAGTATAGTACCATCTTTAAGCCAAGTTCCTTCCCTTACTAATGATCGTTTAGTTCCTTCTAAATTATACGAATAAACTTTAAGGCTTGTCATTTGACCATTATGCATCATAGCATCTCTTTGAATAGCACTTGTTTTGCTATCATAGTCAATGTTTCTACTGCTTCACGACTTTTTCCTTTCAATCGATTTACTTCGGGTTGCCACAACATTGGAGTACAAGATAATTTGCAACTAAATTCTGCTACGGAGTTATTTAAAACAATTCGTCCCATAATTGGACTCTTACCAAACTTATCTAATCTCTTCTTTTTGAGATGTAATAATATTTTGAACTTTTCCACCTTCATATGTGCATATTTTTAATACATATTTGGCAATAATTAGGTAACGGTTTGGCCACGAACTTGAAAATATTTCAACTACTTTTTTTTAGAGCTTTCCGTGTTTTTATTATCAAGTTCTTGAATAAAACGCTAGAGATTGGAATTCTGCAATTTGCTATGAATTGCATCTTGTAGGATATCTCTAAAAAGGTAACGATTATTATTCTGCGTTTTTCTTAGCTTTACTTGGTTGATTTTTAGATCATAAGGTTGGAATTGTGCGCTTTTCTGCGATTTGCGATGGTTTGCTTGGTGACCTAACTATACATGTAGCAAGACAGAATCATTTTTGTAATTGGATGTATTTTAATTAATTACAAAATATTTTCATCTCATAGGTAACGATTTAGAAACAAGCTTAATCTTTTCTTTTATCTATTTTATAATCAAATAATTATATTGATATAAAATAAGAATAGGTAACGGATAAGTAATGAGATAACTTCATCAATTTTCCCCACTTTGAGCAGGTTGATTAGCTTGTGACAAAGATAAAATAATTTCTCAAATTATGAATAATAGATATAGACTAGTGTATATAATAATCTAAAAGATAGTCTAAAATTAAATCTTTTTTCACTTCATCTGTATTCATTGTAATATTTTGAAATTGAAATGATTAAATTTTAGTTAAAACCCCATAGCTTTTTTTATTACTGCCATTTCGTCTTCCGAGGTCAGCATTTTTAATAATTCAAATGCGACATTCGGTGCTGTCTCCGGACAATAAGACGTAATAATATTACCATCAACTACTATTGGTTCATTCACGACATTCACTCCATATCCTTTCAGTTTTTCTTGCCAATAGCCGTCTTTTAAATGGTAAGTAGTTGCTTTTCGATTCTTAAGGACTCCGCTTTTTCCTAAAGGGAATGCCCCGGAACAGACTGTTGCAATAATCTTACCTTTTGCATTGAATTCCCTAATTAATTCTAAGAATCTTTCATCATAAGCTTCTTCATAAAAACCAAATTCCCGGAATCCACCCGGTATTGCTAAGGCATCGTATTCGTCTACGTTTATCTCTCCAATGGTTTTATCTACTATTACAGGCACATTAAAAGAGCTCATGACTTTTTCTGTAAAACCACAAGTGTCAACGTATAAATGATGCCCATAATCAACTCTGGACCAACCAAGAATGTCGATGAAAACTGAAAATTCCATAATCTCAAATCCCTTTGCCAGAAACACTAATACTTTCCTATCTCGCATATTTCTCAAAATTATCAATTTGCTAAAATTCTATTAGTTTTATTATTCCCACCTTATAACCAAGACAACGACTATCATGCATTTTCATTTAAATAAAGCCTTTAAGTAAGACATCATATCTTTTAATTTGATTTTATGTTCTTTCTCTATTTTCATTGTACTAATAATAAAAAAAACGATGTAACAGTCAATATACATGTCCTTTAGATCGAATACAACACCTCCCAGTAGTTTGAAATACAGAAAATCAAGTACTCCTTTTTCCCAAACTAATATACCCAAGTATCCACATATATACCCTGCTGTAAGAAAACAAAAAGAAATATCAAGCATTTTATTGTTCGGAGCAATTTCTTTAAAAAAACGATAGAATAGAAATAATACAAACCATATCAATGGAAATAAAATAATATGAAATGTTAATCCTGCATCCAGACCTGTTTTCTTATAGATTGAATCATTCACGAAACTATACTTGCTGTTAAATGTCGGTTTGAAATCTAATAATTGAGGTATAATCTCGTAATTAATATCCATAAATGTATATAATAATTGAAAAA
>DHNQ01000026.1 GCA_002409595.1 Dysgonomonas sp. UBA5412 | reverse complement strand
CTTTTTCAATTATTATATACACCTAAAACTCAAAATAAAAACTATAATTACAATTGTAATTTAGCTGTTTGTGCAACATGTGCAATAAGTAAAGCTTATCATACGCAAATGTAAATAAAAATTAATTTAAAACAAATTTGAATAGATGAAATTATTTTCTCCTCAAATTATCACATCTCTCTAAAGTAGAGAAATAAGAAAAATAGCCTGCAAAATGGCTTCTCTCTAGCTTTTTTAAAGAAAAAATGTTAAACTAATAATTTAAAACAAAAGGCAAGAAGGTAATTTATATGAAAAAAAAGGTAAATTTCAATAAGTAGTTAACAAAAAAGTAGTTTTACTTTTGTCACATAAATTTAAATAAGACCTTCAAAATTCTTATATAAAAAAAGAGGAAGGCTGCTTGTATTTGAGAATAATAAATGAAGACTCTCTAAATATCAAGATAGAATAAGCCAGCATAAACTATTTAGAACAAATTTTATGTACTCAATTATTCAACTTTTACTAAATCAGATTAAGAGTAATTAATATCCACATCTTTTCAAAAAAAGATAGTATGATCGAATAATTGTGTTCAAACACTATAAAAGTAAAAAATATAATTAAAAATATAACCAAGATTTGTCTTCAGTCCACATATCAGTAAATATGCTAATATTAAGATATGTGTAGTTTTGTAAAGTCAGAATCCTGTGAGTCGAGAGATTCGCAGGATTTATTATTTAAAGTCAAAAACATCCAAATACAATTACTTTACAATAAACGAATCGAAGTCGCTCGATTTAACCTCAATATGAGAACCATCCGTCCCTCCTATTACCAATAGATACGACAACTTTTTCTCCATCGCAATCTCCCTGATCCGTGCAGTATCCGCCAACATAAACACCGTAGCATAAGCATCGGCAGTCATACAATTGTCGGCAATAACCGTTGCACTCAGGATATTAGATTCGGAAGGATAACCCGTTTTTGGATTTATCGTATGAGCATACCTCTTGCCATCCTTTATATAATAATTTCTATAATTGCCCGAAGTAGCCATCGACCGATTGCACAAACTCACCACCGTCTGCAATTTGTCATAATCATATATATCCTTTCCCAATGGCGTACTCACACCTATTTGCCAACACCGCCCCGAAGCGCTTACCCCCTTTGCCGATATCTCACCGCCTATCTCTACCATATAGTTTTGAATACCGTATCGCTCCAACAATGCTGCTATAACATCGGACGAATACCCCTTAGCAATAGCAGACGTATTTATCTGGATA
The DNA here is from genome assembly GCA_002409595.1 of Dysgonomonas sp. UBA5412. Taxonomy (GTDB): domain Bacteria; phylum Bacteroidota; class Bacteroidia; order Bacteroidales; family Dysgonomonadaceae; genus Dysgonomonas. The sequence goes on along the minus strand of DHNQ01000026.1, from coordinate 69,540 downwards.
CGGGGGTCAGACTTATAAATTTTACCATCCACAAGGCTCAACTTTCTATATCCTACCAAAGTCTTCAAAGAATCAATCAAAGCAGGAGTAACACTTCCCATATTCTTAAAACCAAACCCCCAGGCATTAATCAATGGAGAAGTAGTAACATCAAACAATCCGTCAGACACCTCAGATACTTCTTGCGCCTTAGTGAACACATTTATAAAAAGAGAATCCAACACAACAGACTCATTATTATTCACTTTAGATATTACAGAAGACTCTTTGAATGGATTTAACGAATCATCGAATCGCAACAATTCTGCTTCAATCTCAGCCTTTAAAGACTCCGAATATTCATATTTTATAGAATAAGTAGTATGAAATATTTCTCCGCGATCCTCCATATACGAAACATCTTTCTTCTTAGCATTGCAAGACAAAAGCAAAATAAAAATTATAAAGAAACCGATACGTGACATAACTTTATGTTTAAAATAATATGACTTTCCGGACAACAAAGGTTCGAAACTACTAAGAATCTTGTATTCATTCATTTTTTTTCTAAAAAAATATGGATTTATTAATAAAATTACCGTTATTTGTACATTACATAGCGACCTTATACTAAGAATAGAAGCATATAACGATGCCCAATGCGATATGATCAGATATAAGTTGTAAAACACATAAACAAAAGCTTCCCTTTATAGGGAACAAATGTAAAAAAGGTTGTTTCACAACAAAATATCATTCACAAAAAACATATCAATACATTATTTGCCAATATTTTAAGTATATAATTTCGTTCAATTATTGACTTAAATTATACGACAGAATGCCATGTTGTATTTACCCTTTTGTTGTAAATATCTGAACTAATAAAACATATATACGATTAGATTAACACTATGAAAAGCAGTCTTTTTAGATCTAAGAAATCGCAATCATCTACAAACAGAAACACAAAAAAAAGTTTCTTTAAGCGCAAATCCTTTTTTCTACTCTTAGGCACAGCTATCGGCATCTTACTAGCCGGTTCATTATACCAAACATCCGTTTACTTCTCCACAGATGAATCCTGTATGATGTGCCACGTACACCCGCACGCCGAAGAAAGTTGGAAACTATCCAAACACATGAACAACAGCAGCGGAGTGAAAGTACACTGTGTAGACTGCCATCTACCACCCAAAAGTCAGACATGGAATCACTATACAGCCAAAGCCAAACTAGGGATACGCGACGTCTGGGGATATCTTACAAAAGACAGTACAGACTTTGATTGGGAAAGAATGTCGGAACTGGATTACGCGGTTACCTACATACCAAACGAATCGTGCAAAGAATGTCACTACAACCTATTTCCCCAAGGCATCACAGACGAAGGCGTTACAGCACACCTATACTACGAAGAAAACGAAGAAAAGCTAAACCTGCAATGTATCAGTTGTCACTTAGATGCAGGACATTACAACCCCAATTACAAACACACCAAGTTAGCAGGAGTGCCCGGAGCAGCAAACAAAACAGCAGCAGACTCCAGCAGCTACTTTAAAACTGCAACAGAAATAACCCGCTTCGAAAACTTTACAGAACAAGTACCCGGCACACCACTTACATTAGACATGGTAGCCATTCCCGGCGGAACATTTAAAATGGGAAGCGACCCCAAAGAACCGTTCCATAAAGAAGACGAAGCCCCCATACGTAACGTAACAGTCAGCCCATTCTTTATGGCAGAAATAGAAATAACATGGGATCTCTATTGGGCATTCTACGCAAGCACCATGAGCGAAGGGCGCACCCCTCCCGAAATGGTTTTTGCAAACAATAGCAACCCCAATGTAGATGCCATATCAGGACCAACCCCGCCATTCGGATTTCCCGATCAGGGATGGGGCGGAGGCGATCGTCCGGCAATAACAATGACACACTATGCAGCTGAAACATTTTGCCAATGGTTATCTAAAAAAACAGGCAAGAACTACCGTCTGCCTACCGAAGCAGAATGGGAATATGCGGCACGCGGAGGAACGGAAACACCATACTTCTTTGAAGGAAACCCAAAAGATTTTTCGGACGAAGGCTTTTGGCGTAAATTTTTCGATGCCGACACCGATGTCATCTCATCATACGTTATTTATAAGAAAAACAGTAGAAATCGCACACAAGAACCATCAGCCGTCAAAGCAAACCCTTTTGGACTCAAAAATATGCTGGGCAATGTTATGGAATATTGTGCCGACAAATACGACCCTCAAGCATATAGTAAAGGAGGCAACAGCGTTTTAGACCCACTGGTGACAGAAGGAACAGAATGGGTGGTGCGTGGAGGAAACTATACATCCGACGCAGCAGACCTGCGCTGTGCCACACGCGGCTCCACATATCACGATGCTTGGCTAAAAACTGATCCTCAACAACCTAAGAGTATTTGGTGGTATTCGGATATAAAAGGAATCGGATTTCGTGTAGTATGTGATCAAGACAATTTAAACAAAAGTATTTAACCTAAAATAAAAAAATTACCAATGAAAAAAGAAAACGGAATAAGCAGAAGATCTTTCCTCAAAAGTTCTGCGATGGCAGGCGCTTTGGGAGTAGTAGGTGCAGGCGGTGCAACAAGTATGTTAACATCGTGCAGCGGAGGTAGCGGAAAAAAAGCAGCAAACGCTCCGCTCAAAGAGGCCGGAACTTACTATGTGCCGGACTTGGTAGACATTGCCTCGGATGGTAAAGAACTCAGAGCCGGAGTAATAGGGTGCGGCGGACGAGGTTCGGGTGCAGCCTTCGACTTTCTGAATGCAGCCAACGGAGTCACCATAGTTGCTCTTGCCGATGTGTTTGAAGAAAGAGTAAACAACCTTGCAGATCAGCTCAAAAAAGACAAAAATATAGACATACCCAAAGATAAACGTTTCGTAGGATTCGACTCATACAAACAAGTAATAGACAGCGATGTAGACGTTGTGCTTATAGCCACGCCTCCCGTATTCCGTCCATTACATTTCCAATACGCAACAGAGAAAAGCAAACATTCGTTTCTCGAAAAACCAATCTGCGTAGATGCAGTAGGCTATCGTACAATAATGGCAACATCAAAACAAGCCAAAGCCAAAAATCTGTGTGTGGTAACAGGTACGCAACGCCACCATCAGCGCAACTATGTGGAATCGTACAAAAAAATAATGGAAGGCGCTATCGGCGAAATCACCGGCGGAACTGTATATTGGAATCAGTCGATGCTGTGGTACAATGAACGTCAAAAAAACTGGAGCGATTGCGAATGGATGATAAGAGACTGGGTAAACTGGAAATGGCTATCGGGCGACCACATTGTAGAACAACATGTTCACAATATAGACGTATTCACATGGTTTAGTGGTCTTAGACCTGCTACTGCCGTAGGATTCGGTTCTCGCCAACGCCGTCTGACCGGAGATCAGTACGACAATTTCAGCATAGACTTTGTGATGAAAAATGGAGTACACCTACATAGTATGTGTCGTCAGATAGACGGTTGTGCCAACAACGTCAGCGAATTTATACAAGGAACAAAAGGTTCTTGGTCTACTGCCGATGGTGAAACAGTAATTAAAGACCTTGCAGGAAACGTAGTTTGGAAGTTTGACAGTGAAGCCGAGAAAGCTAATTTTAAACAAACCAATCCTTACGTCTTGGAACACGTGAACCTCGTAAATCACATCAGGAGCAATAAGCCAATAGAACAAGCTTCCGAAACCGCAGTATCAAATATGGCTGCCGTAATGGGTCGCGAATCGGCTTATAGCGGAGCTAAAGTAACATGGGAAGAAATGACAGCCTCGGCTCTTGATTACACTCCTAAAGACCTCAACATGGGTAAGATGGATATGAGCACCTATGTAGTACCTGTACCGGGTAGTAAAAAATAAAATATTATGACTCAAGATAGAAGAAGCTTCTTGAAAACGTCCTTGTCCGGTGCAGCTTTGGCTGCAATAGGCGGTACAGCTATAACAGCCTGTACCCCTAAAACCGAACAAAAAGAAACTGCGGAACAGAAACCGGAAGTAAAGCTCAATCTTTCCTTTCAGGAAGGCATTGCACCGGGTGAGAGCCTGAGCGAAAAGCTGGACTATATGGAAAAGCTGGGAATCGTGGGTTTCGAACCTTGGGGAGGTGGACTTGCCGAACGTGTAGACGAAATAAAGAAAGCTCTTAGCGGACGCAATATAAAAGTGAGTGCGATATGTGCCGGATTTAAAGGATTTATTCTTTCTACCGATGCGGCGATACGCAAAGAATGTATGGATACGATGAAAGAAATTATAGCCGCTGCCGGAGAATTAGGTTCTACGGGAGTTATTATAGTTCCTGCCTTCAATCATCAAGTTCCCGTACTGCCTCACACAATGGAAACAAGAGACTTTTTGTGCGAACAGTTTACCGAAATGGGCAATTATGCCGCACAACACGGCACAACAGTTATCTTCGAACCACTAAACAGAGGTGAGGCATTCTATCTTCGTCAGGTGGCAGACGCTGCATCTATTTGTCGCGATATAAACAATGCCGGTGTGCGCTGTATGGGTGACTTTTGGCATATGACTGCGGAAGAAAACAGCGACATGGGTGCATTTATTTCGGCAGGCGAATATCTTCAGCATGTGCATGTAGCCAGCCGAAAAAGAAGAAGTATGCCGGGTGAAGACGGCGATGCCGACAATTATGTAGAGGGATTTAAAGCCCTCAAGATGTTAGGATATGACAAATATGTAAGCTACGAATGTGGATGTCAGGGTGATCGGAATATAGTAGTACCCGAATCAGTAAAACTATTGAGAGAGCAATGGGACAAAGCATAAATAAGCAAAAGATCAACAATCTGAAATAGTACAAAAAACGTTTGTCACCACTGATGGAGTGAGGTATCTGATATTATTGATGCTTCACTCCATTCAAATTAGAGAAGCGGACATTATAATATTGACAGATAATTATTTTCTACAAAATGAAGTCGACAGTCGGAACAATATTTTCATCCTATAAAACAACAATCATTCTCTTACTCATCTATGCCGTGATGATGGCTATTGCCACCTTTGTAGAGAAACAAATGAGTACGACTGCGGCAAAAATTATAATTTATTACTCTCCGGTATTCTTCCTTTTACAATTGCTTTTGGTTGTAAACTTTATTGCAACTTGTGTGAAAAATAAAATGTTGAGCAAAGGAAAGTATGCTTATGCAATGGTGCATATTGCCTTTATCGTCATTTTGACCGGAGCCATGACTACTCACATATTCAGCGAAGAAGGCACAATCCATATCAGAGAAAACGAGAGTAGCAGCCAGATGCTTATAGAAACCAGCGATGGCAGCAGCGTCCATGAATTGCCTTTTAACATCAAACTCGTAAAGTTTACTCTCAAGCGCTATCCCGGATCGTCGAGTCCGTCGTCATTCGAGAGCGACCTATTGATTCACAGCGATGGAAAGGATATAAGAAAAAATATATCCATGAACAACATTATCGACATGAAGGGGTACAGACTATTTCAGGCATCGTACGACAAAGATGAAAAGGGCACAATCTTATCTGTAAACAAAGATGTAGCCGGAAGAAATATTACATATATGGGCTATGCCCTACTCTTTATTGGATTCGTTCTATGCTTTACGGTCAAAAACACAAGGTTCAGACAATTGATCATACGTCTGAAACAACTAAATGCCTCACCCAAAATTATCATCACATTCATTATACTATCTTCCTTGTCGTCAAATATCGTTGCTCAAAACCCGTCAAATGTATTTGAGGCGATACTTAATGCCAATGTAGACAAAGAGCATGCTGCCACATTCGGCGCATTACCTATGCAATCGACAGATGGACGCATAGAACCGATAAATACCTTTTCGTCAGAAATTCTGCGGAAACTTCATCATTCGGAGAAGATCGAAAATATGAACTCCGACCAGTTTTTACTCAACTTATTAGCCATGCCGGAAATGTGGATGCACGTACCTTTTATTTCACAGACCAACAAAGATATAGCCCATACGTTTGGTTTACCGAAAAAAGAATGTGCATATATAGATATGTTTGACAGTAAGGGAAATTATAAACTGCAAAAAAGTCTGGAAGATACATATAAAAAATCGCCATCCGAACGAAACAAATTTGACAAAGACCTGATAAAATTAGATGAAAAAATAAATATCTTTCACGAGCTTATAGAGCATAAAATGCTGAATATTTTTCCAAACGAAAATGATCTTACTCATAAATGGTATTCTTCGGGCGACGACTTATCATCTTTTCCTCAGAAAGATTCTTTATTCATAAATTCTATATTCGCCCAATATATAACATCTGTGCAAAAAGGAATGCAATCGGGTGACTGGGAAAAGGCTTACGAAACTCTGCGAGCGATGGATATTTACCAGCAAGAGGTCAACTCTTCTCTAATAATCAATTCTCAGCGAGTAAAAACCGAGTTAATGTACAACAAACTTGAGGTATTTCGCCTCTGCAAGATATTCTACCTCATATTAGGAGGATTGTTATTAGGAATATCGTTCCTCTCTTTTTTTAAGTCAAATAGATTTATCAACTGCATTTCTTATATTCTCATCGGCTTCATTGCCATTAGTCTGCTTTTTCACTTGTTCGGTATTGGCTTGCGATGGTATATAGGAGGATATGCACCTTGGAGCAATTCTTACGAAACGATGATCTATGTTTCTTCCATTTCAGTTTTGTCGGGACTTATCTTCGTTCGGCAAAATAAAATTATATGTGCCCTTGCAACTCTGTTTGGGGGTATTATTTTATTTGTATCGGGACTCAACTGGATGGATCCGCAGATAGGAACACTTGTGCCGGTACTCAAGTCGCCTTGGCTGATGCTTCATGTGGCTATTATAGTCGCTGCATACGGATTCTTCGGGCTTAGTTTCTTACTTGGAGTCACCAATCTGTCTATGATCTCACTCAACAGAAAACACCAATCGGGTACAATGACCACTCGTGTGGAGGAACTAAGTATAGTGAATGAAATATCGCTGTGGATAGGTCTTGCGTTGATGACAATAGGAACTTTTTTGGGAGCAATATGGGCTAACGAATCGTGGGGCAGGTATTGGGGATGGGACCCGAAAGAGACATGGGCTTTGATAACAATTGTAGTATATACCATTGTCACTCACATACGCCTGATAAAAGGATGCGGCAAGCCTTGGCTGTTTAATCTTCTGTCTGCCATAGCCTTCGCATCTGTACTTATGACCTATTTTGGTGTAAACTATCTCCTAAGCGGTATGCACTCGTATGGATAAATGAGAAAATAATATTTCGGCAAAACAAAGGTCAAAGAGTATTTAGCATCTCGCGCAAAGTTGCTCTGGCTATCTTTCCCGTTTCGGTAAGCGGAATAGCATCTATTTTGAGTATCCGTTTAGGGATATAATAGCTTGGTTCTATATCATCCAATAGGTTTGCATCAATGTCATGTTCTACCACCAATACTACAATCTCGCCAAATTTGGCATCGGGCAAAGAAGATATGGCAAATCTATCCTTTATTAGAGGTTTTAACAAAGCTTCTATTTCTTCAGCCTGCATTTTTATCCCTCCGCTATTTATTACATTGTCTTTACGTCCCAAAATACGAAAAGAACCATCATCATTCAGTTGCGCTACGTCGTTTGTATAAAGCTGCTCACCATTTACCAAAGGAGCATCTATCACCAAAGCACCATCCGAAGACAAAGACAAACTTACGGACGGAAAAGGCTGATAATTGTCTGAGGCATCCTCACCGCTTAGTTTGCACAAAGCTATATGCGACAATGTTTCAGTCATGCCATAAGTAGAGTATATATTGTTAGGAAAAAACCGAAGTTCTGCCCGTAGTTGCGGATCAATCGCCCCCCCACCGATAATAAGATTCTTTATATTCTTCAAACGATCTTTCTCTACATCCGATTCCAAACTGTTATATACTTGCATGGGAATCATAGCCGCAAAATCGAACCGACATTCAATATCTTTTAGCGGATGCCCCGATGGCGGAACTAAGTACAAGTCTAGGCCGGCAATCAAGGCTCTTACAACCATCATCTTTCCGGCAATGTAATCGAGCGACATACACAGCAAAGCCTTATCGCCTTCTTTCAGACCGAGAAAAGAACAAGTCAATTCGGCACTACGCATCATTCTTTCCTTTTCCACCAACATTTCTTTCGGCGCTCCGGTAGAACCCGAAGTATGAACGGTTAGAAAAGGTGAACGAGAAAACCAGTTTTGAAGAAATTGATACAAACTGCGATGAAAGTCAGATTTTAACGCAAAGGCAGGAGTTCCTTTACCACGAAATACATCGGGCATATAAGTACCTCCGTCTATGGTGATCGTCTGCCGTTTTATATTTAATTGATACATATTCAAATCAAATCATTTGTAGAAAAAAATCTGCCGGACGGATTGTACCACAAACAATCGCCTTCGATACTCAATGGCATCTCTACGTTGTTTGTATATAAAGCCCCCGTTCCCAATCCTTGCGGAAGAGGATTATTGAAAGTAGCACACCATTGAGCAATGGCATTCAGCCCCACATTAGACTCTAATGCAGAAGTAATCCACCAGCCAATATTTGCCTTCTCAGCCAGCCCTATCCATTCTTCGCATCCGCATATTCCGCCATGCAAAGTAGGTTTAAGGATAATATACTGAGGACGAATAATGTTCAGCATCCGTTCTTTTTCGGCTATATCATGTATCCCGATAAGCTCCTCATCCAAAGCAATAGGCAATGGAGTCAGAGCCGTCAGCCGCGCCATATCGTCCCACTGCCCCGCCTTGATAGGTTGCTCGATGGAATGTAAGTCGAGCGCAGCCAGCAATTTTAATTTTTCTAAAGTATCGGATGTCGAAAAAGCCCCGTTTGCATCCACTCGCAACGTAATCCGATCCGCGCCGAAATGCTTGCGGATATAATGCAACAAATCAAGTTCCTTATCAAAATCAATAGCTCCTATCTTCAGCTTTATACAGCGAAAACCTTGTTTCAGTTTCGTCTCTATTTGCTGAAACATATAGTCGTAGTCGCCCATCCAGATAAGCCCGTTGATAGGTATTCCGCTTTCTTTGCGTGCAAAAGGCGTATCCCACAGTGAGAAGCTATTGCGATCGAAATGACGCATTGCCGTCTCCAGACCAAATAGGATGGACGGAAAAGGACGCAAAGCATTCATATCCAATCTTCCATCCTGCGACAGTTTTTCGCAAAAATGTGTCAGATTTTGTTCATAATTCTCGTTATAATCACAACTCAAATCAAACAACGGAGCGCACTCCCCTATCCCCCATCGGTCGGGATGGGACGGAGAAGAAATAAGCACATACCATATTTTATGGTCGTGATATACTCCTCGCGATGTTCCCGCAGGACGCTTGAATTGCAGCGTATAAGGTATTATTCTTACATTCAACTTCATCTGATATTTTCAATATCCTAAATCATGGAAATTTAGGGAATTTCTTAAAGTCAGGCTTGCGTTTTTCCAAGAAAGCATGTTTACCTTCCTGAGCCTCGTCAGTCAGATAATAAAGCAATGTGGCATTTCCGGCAAGTTCCTGAATACCCGCCTGACCGTCAAGCTCAGCATTGAGTCCCATCTTGATCATACGCAATGCCATCGGGCTATGCTGCATCATCTCGTGAGCCCATTTTACAGTTTCGTCTTCCAATTGATCGAACGGTACAACTGTGTTTACAAGTCCCATTTCTAAAGCTTCTTTGGCTGAATACTGGCGACAAAGAAACCATATTTCGCGTGCTTTTTTCTGTCCTACGATACGAGCCAAATATGAAGAACCGAATCCGGCATCGAAACTGCCTACACGTGGACCGGTCTGTCCGAAGATTGCATTTTCGGAAGCAATGGACAAATCGCACACTACATGAAGTACATGTCCGCCACCAATGGCATAGCCGTTTACCATCGCAATAACGGGTTTAGGTAGAGAGCGTATTTGTTTTTGTACTTCCAGCACTTGCAATCTGGGCACTCCGTCTTTGCCTATATATCCGCCCTTACCTTTTACATTCTGATCTCCTCCGGCACAAAAAGCTTTATCGCCTGCCCCGGTAAGTACGACAACATAAATATCCTGATTTTCATGGCAGATGCGCAAAGCATCGCTTATCTCCATAGTAGTGGTAGGAGTAAAAGCATTGCGATAGCGCGGACGGTTGATAGTGATACGTCCTATACCTTCGAAATAGTCGAACAGAATTTCTTCATATTCCTTTATCGTTTCCCATTGTCTTGTAGCCATAATAATATATTTTTAGTTTATTGTTTTCAATTGATGATAATAGTCCTTAAATGTTGTTTTGCTTATCTCCATATCGGTGATCACTTCCAAGAGGGCAGCCCCTGACGCGGTATCATCCACAAATTTGGATAAAGCTTCGGTCAGTTCATTCTTATCCTTTGCCGACAAGTAATTCAATCCGGCAGCCTCAGCCCATTTAGCGGCATCGGTATGATGAGTGGCTGCTACATATTTTTTGAGCGAAGGGGCTTTGTTCAGTCCGGACAGCAGATGAAATATACCTCCGCCTCCATTATTAATAAGCAATATCCGAAGATTTTTGATATAGCCTATATTCCATAAAGAGTTTAGTCCATAAAAGAAACTCAAGTCTCCTATTATAAGGTAAGTGATGCCTTCATGCACCGCCGCAAATCCAATGGCAGACGGCAGAGAACTTTCTATACCATTAGTTCCTCTGTTGCAATATACGTTCCACGATTTTTGGGGAGCATATAACTGCACGTTGCGAACGGTAGAACTGTTAGCCAAATGTAATGTAGCATTTTCGGGCAATAGGTTCAAGAATTGCCCTACTGCCTGAATATCGGAAAACGGAATATCGGATGAAGGTTCTTTTATTTTGTCCGACACATTTTTCCATAACGAATGGTATGGCTTTTCGTTATCCTCCGCAATAGCCGTATTCAAATCGGTAAGAAACTGTCGATTATCCGTCTCTATCAAGTCGGTCAAAGACTGAAACAGGTCTGCAACCTCACCCGACTGAGTCAACAGCCAATGACTATGCGGTTTGTGTGTTCTGAGAAATTGCTTCAACCGTTTCGATACTATATGACCGCCCAACGTAATCACAAGATCGGGGGCATAGTCACCTTTTTGGTCTTCGGGCATAGCGTAGAGCCAAGCATCAAAGTTTGAGATAAAAAGCGGCGATACACAATTCGATATATATTCGGCGAGGACTACACAGTCGCCACGCATAGACAAGTTTTCGAGAACTGCTGTCATGCGCTCATCTTTAAACATTTGCCCTACAATAATCATTCTCTTGGGCAGGCTACTCCAACTCTTAGCAAAGGGGTTTATGTCAACAATCTTTTGCGTAGCTGCTTTATCTATTTTCCTTACCTGCGGAAGCTCATCCACTGAGTAGTCAAACAATGGTTCGGATATAGGAACATTTATCTGAACGGGTCCCGGCGCATTATCCAAAGATGCGATCAGAGCTTCATTGATCAGACGATTGCAAAACCATTCGTCTTGCGAGGTATTGATTTCGAGCAGATTTACAGTTTTTTTGACCATCGAACCAAATACTCCTGCTTGCGGTAGGGTCTGACCATCCATCTGCCCTATCCATTCGGACGATCTGTCGGCAGACACCACAATAAGGGGTAATTGCTGATAATAGGCTTCAGCCACGGCAGGTGCAAAATTGAGTAATGCCGTACCCGATGTACAGCACACCACTACGGGCTGTTTGGTAGCTTGTATAATGCCTAATGCATAAAATGCGGCATTGCGCTCGTCTACAATTACATGACATTCAAAATACGGATCTTCCGAAAAGGTTTGCATCAAAGGTGCGTTACGCGAACCGGGCGAGACTACGATATGTTTCACCCCATAAGCCTTGATCATAGCCACAGTATGCAATACATTTTTTTTTACGGAAAATGCCATATTACTATATTTTAATTCTCTGTTTCGATAACAGTTAATATTGTTTGTAGTTTTTTCATTGTTTCGTCCCATTCCGATCTCAATTCCGAAGAAGGTAATATTCCTCCTCCTGCATATAAACGAAGCATATCTGCTCCTATCTGCATACACCTCAGATTAACATACAAACGGCTTATACCATCCATATCCAAAGGTCCGACTAGTCCTGAATAATACCGTCTGTTATACGACTCGTTTGCCTGAATAAAATCGAAGGCTTCTTTTTTGGGAAAGCCGCATACGGCAGGACTTGGATGTAAGAGATCGAGTAAGTCTCCTATTTTATAGGAATCTTTTAACCTAAAATTGAATTTTGTTTTCAGGTGTTCTATATTTCCCGATTGCGCGGTAAAGGGTCCTTTAGAGGACACATCGGTCGCTATTTTGTCTAATTGCAAGAGCATATAGTCTACCACTATCTGCTGTTCATCCTTATTCTTCTCATCCCACACATCTTCCGATACTGCTCTCGTACCCGCCAAAGCTACGGTTTTGTATTCTTCGCCTTGTCTGGCCACAAGCAATTCGGGAGAAATACCCATCCATGCTCCCGTTTCGGGTGTGCAACAGAGATATATAAAATTAGATTCGTACTTTTCGCACGCATACTTAAATGATATTCCTGCCGAAAATTTGCTCTCTCGTTTAAGATCGAACGTACGCGACAAGACTAATTTTTGAAACTGCTTGTTATCTAATGCCGAATGAAAGGTCTGATAATCGGAGCTGTATCTTTCGAAGGTGCTGGAGGAAGATTGTACATGCAGGTTTATATCCGACGTATTGCCTGCCAACGTATTTAATGCCAGATAATCGAATATAGCATCTTCTCCTTTTATATCCACATCGGGGCGAATGAGTATCAGCGGAGTGGATTCTGCAATATGAAAAGGAGAGATTACAAATCCTTTTTCGCTGTTCAGCTCAACCAGTGTCTTGGGCTGACTTACGGATTGAGATGTTTGCAATATCAGATGTATGTCTTGCTGCCAAGGCAAGCGATACAGCGCAAAACGTATATGCTGTTCAATCAAAAAGTCAAAAATTCGATAATCGAAACTTTGATTCAATTCCATTCTTATTTAAAATTATATCAAATAACAAAAGTACAAAATAGCAGGCTGTTTACCCAGATCAATCGAACATTTTTGTTTTATCATCCGTTATTTAATTGTATATTAGCTTATATTTTTTAGATTACGGATAGTTACTATCATAATCAGACAAACGACCCTGAAAAACATTTTTCTACTATTAATCAATTATTATATAATTTTTTCACCGATTCGTATCCTTTAGTAAATTAAATCTCGAAATAAAGGAGCGGATGGAACAAATAAAAAGGATTTAATATTTATAACTAAAATTGATAAAACTTAAAAGTTAATTTACTTGTTCTATATATAATTAAACATGTATAACGCATATATTATTGTATAATTTTTAATTCATAACATACAACCATGGAATTTGACATAGCAATCATCGGAGGAGGTCCGGCAGGGTATAATGCGGCTGAAAAAGCTGCGGCTAACGGATTAAAAACTGTATTATTCGAAAAAAATGCAATTGGAGGAGTATGCCTTAATGAGGGCTGTATCCCGACCAAAACATTATTGTATTCGGCAAAGACTCTGGATAACATAAAAAGTGCTTCTAAATATGGAATATCAATTGAGGGCGAACCTACATTCGACCTGACAAAGATAATATCACGAAAAGACAAAGTAGTCAGAAAGCTTACAGCCGGAGTAAAAGCCAAACTCGGGTTCAATGGCGTTACCATCGTGCAGGGAGCTGCCACGATTAAAGGAGAAAAAAACGGTATAATACAGATTTCGGAAGGCTCAGAAACTTACTCCGTCAGATATGTTCTGCTATGTACAGGTTCGGAAACCGTTATACCACCCATCCAAGGCTTGTCGGACATAGACTATTGGACTTCGAAAGAAGCACTTGAATCCAAACAATTACCCAAATCATTGGCTATTATAGGAGGAGGAGTGATAGGTGTTGAATTCGCCTCATTCTTTAACAGTATGGGAGTAAAAGTCACTGTAATAGAAATGATGCCCGAAATATTGGGAGCAATGGACAAAGAAACTTCTGCCATGCTCCGCACCGACTATACTAAGAAAGGAGTCGATTTCCGCCTCAATACAAAGGTAACAGAGGTGAACAAAAAAGGTGTGGTAGTAGAAAAAGATGGAAAGAGCGAAACGATAGAAGCCGACCGCATTTTGGTCAGTGTAGGACGTAGAGCCATTATCAAAGATTTTGGACTGGAAACCCTGAACATAGAATTGGAACGAAATGGTGTAAAAGTGAATGAATATATGCAAACAAGCCATCCGCAAGTGTATGCCGCAGGCGACATAACCGGATTTTCGCTGCTTGCACACACAGCCATCAGAGAAGGTGAAGTTGCCATCGGACATATATTGGGCGAAGACGACAAGATGAGTTACAAAGCCATACCGGGAGTAGTATATACAAATCCGGAACTGGCAGGAGTAGGCAAAACAGAGGAAGAACTGACAGCAAAAGGCGAATACTTCCGCGTGCTAAAACTACCAATGGCATATTCGGGACGTTTCATTGCCGAAAATGAATTAGGAAACGGCTTGTGTAAAATAATAGTAGATGCCGACGACCGCGTTATTGGATGCCACATGTTAGGAAATCCCGCATCGGAGATTATCGTGACCGCAGGCATTGCCATCGAAAATGGCGAAACCGTAGAATCGTTGCGAAGACATGTTTATCCTCACCCTACAGTAGGTGAGATTATACACGAAACATTGTTTTCTTAATTCATTATGTAAGAGACCCTTTTCAAACAAGAAAACAACTCTATAAATAAAAAAAACGAAGACAGATGCTTTGTATCAACAATACATATACCGATGCCTATTTTAATTTGGCAAGCGAAGAATATCTTTTAAAGAATTTAGAAGAAGATATCTTTATGCTATGGCAAAATACCCCTTCGGTCATTGTAGGCAAATACCAAAATGTATTGGCAGAAATCAATCTCGATTTCGTAAAACAAAACAATATAAAAGTAGTCAGACGGTTTTCGGGCGGTGGCACTGTATTTCACGATTTGGGAAACCTCAACCTCACCTTTATTGAGAAAAACAGAAATGTAAATTTCGATAAATTCACAAACCAAATCATCACATTGCTCTCGGATATAGGCATACATGCACAATCCGACGAACGCAGAGCAATCAACATTGACGGGCTGAAAATATCGGGTAGCGCGCAGTGCGTACACAAAGACAGAGTGATGTATCATGCAACACTTCTTTTTTCGTCCGACCTCAACAGTCTGATAACCACCCTTGAGAGTGATCCCAAACAATCGGACAACAAAGACGACAAGCGCATCTATGTTAAATCAGTAAAAAGCCCCGTCACCAATATCGTCAGCCATCTGCAACAGCCTTTGGATATTCACTTTTTCAAACAATATATAATAAACTATATGCTCAATCTGAATAAAGAGAACAGTATATATACATTTTCGGAAAAAGACGAAACAGCAATCAAGGCGTTGACAGAGCAAAAGTACGCCACAGAAGACTGGAATTATTATGGTAATTACAACAAGGCAAAAGCACATTTTATCCCTTTAGACTAGAAGACAAAACAAAATAATTAATAACTTAAAAAATCAATATAGACCATGGCTAAGTTCGAAATAAAAATGCCCAAGTTGGGCGAAAGTATAACAGAAGGAACCATTATATCGTGGTCAGTCAAGGTTGGTGATACAATCGACGAAGACGATATACTATTTGAAGTAAATACAGCCAAAGTAAGTGCCGAAATACCATCGCCGGTAGCAGGAAAAATCTTGGAAATCCTATTCAACGAAGGCGACACAGTAGCAGTAGGCACTGTTGTTGCCATAGTAGACATAGATGGAGAAGGAGGCGACAGTGCAGAACCGGCTTCGAATAATGATACAGAAAAAGCGGAAGCGACCTCTGCTCCCGCAACAGAAGACAAACCTGAAGCAGAAACTGCTCCGACAAACATCGCCGTAACCAAAAACAGTGGCGACCGTTGGTATTCGCCCGTAGTGCTGGACAAGGCACGCGAAGCGAAAATAAACAAAGATGAACTTGATGCTATTCCGGGAACGGGATATGAAGGACGTCTGAGCAAGCATGACATAGAGAAATATATAGAATCGAAGAAAAAAGGCGCAGCACCGGCAGCATCTAAAGCAAAACCCGCAGCCGCAGAAAGACCTGCCTCTCCGGCACAATCTCAGCCTAGCGACACGCCTAAGCCTGCCGCACAGGTAACAGTTGCCGAAGGAGATACTGTTATTGCAATGGATCCCGTACGTCGAATTATAGCCGACCGCATGACTGCATCGAAGAAAATATCGCCACACGTTACCAATGTGATAGAAGTAGATGTCACTAAGCTCGTAAAGTGGCGTGAAGAAAATAAAGATTCGTTCAAGAAGAGAGAGGGAATCAGCCTTACATATATGGCTCCGATAGTAGAAGCGACAGCAAAAGCTTTGAAAGACTTTCCTCGTGTAAACTCGTCTGTTGACGGATATAATATTATTGAGAAAAAACATATAAATGTAGGTGTAGCAGTATCGCTCAACGATGGCAACCTCATTGTGCCGGTAATAAAAGACACCGACAAATTGAGCATAAGCGGTATAGCAGCAGCAGTAAACTCTCTTGCCGGAAAAGCCAGAGCAAACAAGCTCATGCCCGACGAAATACAAGGAGGTACATTTACGATAACCAATTTTGGATCGTTTAAGAGCCTGTTCGGTACACCGATTATCAATCAGCCCGAAGTCGCCATACTTGGAGTAGGCATAATAGAGAAGAAACCGTCCATAGTAGAAACTCCCGAAGGAGATGTGATAGCTATCCGCTACAAGATGTATCTGTCATTATCGTACGACCATCGTGTAATAGACGGCATGTTGGGAGGAAACTTCTTGTACCGTATAGCAGAATATCTCGAAAACTGGAATGGCTGATTATTTACAAACACGTTATTTGCACCGATATGAAAAAATATAGCATAAAAACGACAGACAAAGAAACCCTCAAAAAGTGGTATCACCTGATGACTCTCGGGCGTGCCCTCGATGAAAAAGCGCCCGCATACCTTTTGCAGTCTTTAGGCTGGTCTTACCATGCACCCTATGCAGGACATGACGGTATACAGTTGGCAATGGGACAGGTATTTGTAAAAGGTGAAGACTTTTTATTCCCATATTACAGAGATATGCTTACCGCCTTGTCAGCCGGAATCACAGCCGAAGAACTGATCCTCAACGGCATCTCTAAGGCAACCGATCCGGCAAGCGGAGGACGGCATATGTCTAACCACTTTGCAAAACCGGAATGGGGAATACAAAATGTATCATCTGCCGTTGCGAATCACGATTCGCAGGCGGTAGGTACAGCCCGGGCAATGGTCTATTACAAACACAAAGGAGTATCAATAGCCTCGCATGGCGACTCTTCCACATCCGAGGGATATGTTTACGAAGCCCTCAACGGAGCATCCAGAGAGCAATTGCCATTTATACTTGTCGTACAAGACAATGGTTACGGAATATCTGTTCCCAAAAAAGATCAGACAGCAAACAGAAAAGCGTCGGACAATTTTAGAGGAATAAAAAATCTACGCATCATACATTGCAACGGTAAAGATGTATTCGACTCGATGAATGCAATGACCGAAGCCCGCGAATATGCAATAGCCAACAGTAGTCCGGTTATTGTGCATGCCAACTGTGTACGGATAGGCTCACACTCCAATTCGGATAAACAAACGTTGTACCGAGACGAGAATGAACTGAAATACGTAAAAGAGGCAGACCCTCTGATGAAATTTCGCCGTATGCTGATTCGTTACAAACGCTTTACAGAAGAAGAGCTTAAAGAGATAGAAGCCGCAGTAAAAAAAGAACTAAGTGCGGCAAACAAGAAAGCATTGGCTGCACCCGATCCCGATCCGGCATCTATATTCGAACATGTAGTGCCCGAACCTTACCATCCTAAGAAATATACAGATGGAACACACGAAGAAGAGGGTGAAAAGAAAAATCTGGTTACAGCCATCAATGAGACATTGAAAGCCGAATTCAGACACAATCCCGATACCTTCCTATGGGGACAA
Source organism: Dysgonomonas sp. UBA5412 (assembly GCA_002409595.1). Lineage (GTDB taxonomy): Bacteria > Bacteroidota > Bacteroidia > Bacteroidales > Dysgonomonadaceae > Dysgonomonas. The sequence goes on along the minus strand of DHNQ01000026.1, from coordinate 51,322 downwards.
GATGTTGCCAACAAAGACAAAGGAGGTGTATTTAACGTATCCAAAGGGATGCAACAAGAGTTTGGCGAAGCGCGCGTCTTTAATGCTCCGATAGCCGAAGACTACATTGTGGCTACGGCAAACGGTATGAGCCGATTTGACAAAAAAATACGTATCGTGATAGAAGGAGCCGAATTTGCCGATTACTTCTGGCCAGCTATGGAGCAGTACGTAGAGTGTACGCACGACTATTGGCGAAGCAATGGTAAATTCGCACCGAATATAACAATGCGATTAGCTTCCGGTGGATATATCGGAGGAGGTATGTATCATTCACAAAACTTAGAGGGTACGCTAACTACTCTTCCCGGAGCAAGGATTGTATATCCTTCGTTTGCCGATGATGCTGCCGGATTGCTGCGTACAAGCATGCGCTCTGAAGGCTTTACAGTATTTTTAGAGCCCAAAGCCTTATATAACTCGGTGGAAGCATCTACAGTAGTTCCCGACGACTTCGAAGTGCCATTTGGGAAGGCTCGCATTCGCCGAGAAGGAAAAGATTTAACGATTATCACTTATGGTAATACAACTCTCTTTAGCCTCAACGTTGCAGAACGATTATCTAAAGAGCATGGCTGGGATGTTGAGGTTATCGACCTTCGCTCTCTCCTACCTCTGGATAAGGAAACTATATTTGAGTCTGTAAAGAAAACAAGCAAGGTACTTGTGGTGCACGAGGATAAAGTATTTTCGGGATTCGGTGCTGAAATAGCTGCTATGATCGGTGAAGATATGTTTCGCTATCTCGATGCACCGGTTCAGCGCGTAGGTTCTACCTTCACGCCGGTAGGATTCAATCCTATTTTGGAAAAGGCTGTATTGCCGGGCGAAGACCGTATTTATGATGCTGCAAAAAAGCTATTAGAGTATTAGAATGAAGCAATAGAAGATAATAAGATTATAAAAAACAAAGATATATGAAAAAGATTGGATTGTTTTACGGAACAAGTACAACCAAAACTGCTGCCGTAGCCAAAAAGATAAAGGCTGCATTTGAAGACGACAAAGTAGATATTATTCCCGTAGAAAATGTATGGGAAAAAGATTTCAAAGAATTCGACAATATTATAGTCGGAGTCTCTACTTGGTTCGACGGAGAGCTTCCAACTTATTGGGATGAAGTGAGACCAGAATTGGAATCACTAAACCTGAAAGGCAAGAAAGTTGCAGTATTTGGTCTGGGTGATCAGAAAAAATATCCTGAGAATTTTGTGGATGGAATGGGAATACTTGCCGAAACATTTGAAGCTGCGGGAGCAATGCTTATTGGGCTCACATCGACCGAAGGTTATACATTCGAACATTCTCGTGCTGTGAGAGACGGCAAATTTGTCGGCTTGGTTATTGACTTCGAAAATCAACAAAGTAAAACTGATGAAAGGGTTAAAAATTGGGTGGAAGAATTGAAGAAAAAGTTTGATTAATAGGTAAATATATTATATAGTAGAAAACAGCCCGATTAATAAAATTATTAATCGGGCTGTTTTTTTTCGCATAATTATTTATTGTTAATTTATAGTTAAAAAATCATTAAATATCAAAGTATCTTTATTAAAATTAGAAAATAAGCATAAAGTCTTTGGTATATTTGTAATAATTGGTTATCAAAGTAAATCTTATCCAGACTATATAAGAAAGAATATATTTACAGAAAACCACAAATTGATTTACACATAAAAATTACAAAATCATAATCAGTATTAAATCAATTAATATATAATCTTAAAAAAGACAATTGTATGAATAAAAAGATTTTTTATTTTGTATTGCTTATCATGTCTGTAACATTTTTTTCAGCATGTAGCGATGATGACGATCCAGCTCCTACAATCAGCGAAGAAGTAGCGGGAACTTACAAGGGTGACTTGAATGTAAAAATTCCGGATATGGGAGCAGAACAGACTACTCTGCAAAAAATTATTTTATCAAAAAGTGGAGAAGGGCAGGTGAAACTAGAGCTTAACGATTTCGCTTTCTCGATAAATGGTAATACTGAAATTCTGTTAGGAAAAATTGAAGTAGACAACGTGCCTATTTCGAAAAATGGTGACACTTATAACTTGGCTGAAACAAGCATAGAGGGATATAAGTTAGCAAATGGAACTATCACTGCAAACATTAAAGTTTCGGGAACAATAGTTGGTAAAAAAGCAGATCTTAAAATAGATGTTACAGAAGCGACTGCTGTTGGCAATGTTTTTGTTACATTTAATGGAAACAAAATGGATGCTGATAATGAAAAAACTGAGGCATTGATCAAAAGCATGACTATTGATAGTAAAATAGTAACAGCACAACCTGTTGTAAGCGACAACAACATCACTTTTTATATCTCAGAAAGTGCTAGCACAGAGGATCTGAAAGCGTTAAAACCTGTTTTTGAAATATCTGAGGGCGCAACAATAGATCCGGCTTCGGGTTCTACTGTAGATTTTTCTGCAAACAATGTAACTTTTATGGTTACAGCTGAGGATGGAATACACAAAACTAAGTATACTGTTACTTGGTTGAACTCTCAATTATATGATTTTGAGAATTGGAAAAAAATTGGAAATTACACTGACCCAACAGGATGGGCTAGCTGTAATATAGCTGTAAATTTCATTATCGCTGTAAACGACATTGACTTTAACGGTCCATATCCTGTAAATCCTACAACGGATGCTAAATCAGGAAAGAGTGCAATAGAAATGGTATCTCTTGATACTAAAGGAGGAACTATTATGGGAACAACTGTTCCTAAAATCACAGCAGCAACAGCATATCTTGGAAAGTTTGATATGCTTGCAGGTTTAAGTGGAGATGCTCTGAAAACGACAAAATTTGGAGTCGAATATGCAAAGAAACCCCTGAAAGTAAAAGGATTTTACAAATATAAAGCAGGAGAGGTATTTTATGATAATGAAACTATTTCTACAACAGAAAAAGACTCCTTAGCGATATCAGCCGTATTATATGAAATAGAGACAACTAAAGAATCTCTGGATGGTCATGATATCTATACTTCTGACAAAATCGTAGCTAAGAAAATGTTTGCAAGTGCAGAGACTAAAACAGAATACACTCCGTTTGAACTTGTTTTGGATTATGAAAAAGAATATGATCCTGCAAAGAAATATAAATTTGCAATCATTTTATCATCAAGCAAAAATGGTGCAGCGTATAAAGCAGCTGCTGGTAGTACTTTAATAGTGGACGACATCGAAGTATTTGCTGAATAAGCCTAAGAAAAATATTAATTCAAAAAAAAGAGTTGTGAAAATAATTTTCACAACTCTTTTTTTGTATATATGTTTATCTATATCATAAAAATGAAAAGAAGAATGAAAAAGAGACAATCAAAAAAGACAGTAAAATCTGTCACCTTTGTCACCTTTTGTATAAAAGAGATTATCTTTACTCCACAAACAATTTAGAATATGAAGCAATCTGATGAGATAACGCGTTGCGGCTGGGTAGGAAACGACCCTCTATATATAAAATATCATGACGAGGAATGGGGGCAGGAAGTTACTGACGACAAAACAATGTTTGAGTTTCTTGTGCTGGAAAGTGCCCAAGCAGGGCTAAGCTGGATAACTATTCTGCGAAAAAGAGAAGGATACAGAAAGGCTTTCGCCAATTTTGATGCAAAAAAGGTTGCTTTATTCTCGGATGAGGATGTGGAAAGATTGATGGAGGATACGGGCATTGTTCGCAACAGATTGAAGATTAGGGCTACCATATCGAATGCTCGATTGTTTCTAGCTGTGCAGCAAGAATACGGAAGCTTTTGTAATTATATGAAATCATTTCTGCCTGAGGGAAAACCTATTGTTAATCATTGGAAAACGCTAGGCGAAGTTCCTGCCTCTACCCCATTGTCTGATGCTATCAGCAAGGATATGAAAAAACGGGGGTTCAAATTCTTTGGCTCTACAATCTGTTATGCTCATTTGCAAGCAATAGGATATGTGAATGACCATCTTATAGATTGTGTTTGCTATAACAAATAGGCAAAGAGCGTCAGATTAGCTCATAAGTAGTTATCTGATTAGGTACGTCAAGATTATGTAATACTTTTTCGAGCAAAATTCCTTCACGTGTATCATACTCGTATCCGAAGGTTGCACGTATTCCTTGATAGCAAAACTGGGAGGCTCTATCTAAAGCCATCGGCAGGCTATCACCTTGCATCATAGCACCGGTTACTACGCTGGTAAAGGTATCTCCTACTCCGGGATAATGTGCGGGTAAATAAGGACATGTCACTTTCCAAAAACGATTACCTATACGGTTGTAGGCATAAACTGATGTTTTGTGGGCGTCTCCTACAACGGGAACACTAGTTATGATAACAATAGCCGGTCCTTTCTGAGAAAGAGCCAAAAGATATTCCTTTAGCTTATCGTCAGAGTATTCTTTTTCGTAAGGTACATCAAGTAAGCAGGATATTTCAGTCAGATTAGGCGTTATAATATCTGCTACTGTAACGAGTCGTTTCATTTCGTCTACAATCTTATGATCAAATCCTGTATATAGTTTACCATTATCGCCTAATACGGGATCAATTACTACCAGATTATTTTCTTTCTTAAATTCTTCAATAAAGTCCTTTACAATCTGTATCTGCTTAGGAGAGCCTAAGTAACCTGAATAGAAAGTATCAAATTCGGCTTGCATTACGCGCCACTCTGCTATTATCTTTTGCATTTCATCTGTCAGATCGAGAAAGGAAAAACTAGGATACTGGGTATGATTCGATAGAATAGCAGTGGGCAAGGCACTTACTTGAAATCCCATAGAGGTGAGAATGGGAATAACCACGCCAAGAGATACTCGTCCGATGCCGGACAAATCGTGTATGGCAACTACTCTTTTAGTCTTATTGAAATACATCGTGAACAGATTAATTATTAAGCTTTGTCCTTGTAAAAGTAGTAATTGTTATTAGCCTATCAAATTTTAGAGGTGTAAAACTATATTGACTGTAAGCGCGAAACCACGCGAACTTCACAGCTCACATGGTTTCACACTTCACAAACTACACAAAACTTGCGGTTCTTCTTCTTATAATCTAAATCTATTTTTAACAAGCATTTATTTATATTTTTTAGATTTGCATTTATGAATCCTCTTAGGAAGTATATCTGTTTGAAATAAAGAGATATGGTATGGGCAAATTCTATTATAATTTTTTATCTTCACTCTATAGCTTGTTTTGTAATAGTTTCGAACCTCAGTTTGGATTCTTTTTAAATCAATCTTACAATTGTAAAAATACGCTATCCTTATCATATGAAGAGCCTATTTTGAGAGTATTTATTATGGGTTCTGTTTCTATTATTAACATATACTTTTTATACGGAAACGCCTACCGAAAGTATTGAGAAAATAAGCCTTAATATTATCTTTTTACGAAACGAACGACATAGACAAGTTCCGAATTTCGAAACTTAAAGTATATATTCAAATGAATTAATATGCAGAAAAGAAAAGGCTGAATTAGCCTTTCTATATTAAAAAAGAGACAATATATCCTTAAGTTTATGTTATATAGGAGTATGGTTCTATAGTTTTTCAGGCCAACCTTACACAAAAGTTCTAAATGTATATTTATACTCTATCCAATAATATGATAAAGCACATTATCGGATAGTGATTAATTAGAATAATGATAATAATTAAGCTATCAATACAGTATGTTTATTCTTAACACCTTCTACGTATTGGTTAAAGAAAGTAGGTATATTATCTTCTTCTCGCGTGTTCTCGAACCGTAGTTTTGTTCTTTCGTACGCAAGTAATGACATCTCAAACTCAGGTTGTCCGGATACTAATACAGGTTGGTCTAAACGATTATACCAGAAATAAGCCCCTCCATAGTTTTGACGAGCAACTTCAAAAATATAAGCTCCTATTCTGATTATCATTTTTCGCTTGGTCTCGTCATCTCCTTGCTTATAAAATGCTCTATTGTCTTCAATAACTTTGTCTAAGATATGCAGACTATCAACGCTGAAATCCAAATTAGCAACGTCTTTAAACTGTCTGACCAAAGCATCTGCATTGGCAGCCATATCTGCAGTAAACTGAGATCTATCCTCTTCTGATATCTTCAGCACTTGCTTTTTCTTAAAAAAATCGAATAATCCCATATCGCATTTTACCCTTTGTATTTAAAAATACAAAGATATTATATACTATTTATCAAATCGCGCTGTTTCTTAAAAAATTGTACTCTCTGCATCTCCCCGCTTTCGGATATGAGGATCGAAAGTCTTTTTAGAGCATACAGCCAATTTTTGAGTTGATCGAATGTACCGCCATCTAATGAAACTACGGCATTAAGGGTGAACACTCTGATATGACTGATATTATAGTTTGTAGTCTGTATGTAACTATATGTAGAATCCAGATTTATACCGGAAAGATAAAATTGAACTTTATTTCCATTATCAAAAGAACCTCTCGAAGCTAAATGTTCCATATAATCAATCAAATTCAAAAGGTCTTTCTTTAATGCTGCGACGTCTTCTTCTGTTATGAATCGTATGCTTGAGAAATATTTTATATCATTAGCCAGATACTGAAACAATAAATTGTCTAAAATGTAATATGTGTTTTTTATCTGAATGGATTCATTTAAATATCTTTGTTGTACGTCTTTCAATTGCGGAGATAGCTTTATCTCTTCAAGAGTCTTTAATTGACTATGGACATTTGACTGGTAGAGCCATTTGAACATATAAAACTTTGTAATATATTCATATTTGAAGTACAGTGTTTGAGGCAAGATATTAATAGCATATGCAGCTTCTGTGGAAGGATCTCCTCTCGTTGTGTGCATGAGAGAGATCAAATCTTCCATTTGGTCATAATCTGTCTTCGCAGGATTAATATATTCAGCCAATTGCAAATGGAAAGAACGGTTCTTCATTCGACCAACACCTGATATATCATCCAGAGAAATACCAAAATGCCTTGATATTATGGCCGCCTCTTCAAATGTAAAGGCGACTTCGCCTCTTAGGCGCCGATACACAGCTTCTTTCCCAATAAAAAGAATATCCATCAGAATATTGGCTGCAGTCGTTCCCTGAGGTACTTTTTCTTTTATTGCATGCAGCAAAGCCTCATGCATTGTATGTTGTTTCATATATTTGTCACAGACCCGAATGGGTATGAATAATAAAAATAGATGTTCGTTTTATAAATGTTCGAATTACTTATTTTTAATTATTAATTTTATAAAGTCGCAATAAAGATATACAAAAAAAACAAACAAGCCTTCTTTAGATTCAATCTCCGTTATTTTATTGGATTTATTAACTTTTAGAAGATTTGTTTAATTTTTACTACCTTTATTGATCTAAAACTTATTTAACACAAAATGAAAAAACTATTTGCTTTTACATTAATTTGCTCAATATGCCTTTCATTTATGGCATGCGGAAGCGACGATGATGATGAGAAAAAAGACGACAAGGAAAAATTTGTATGGAATGGGGATTGGAACGACCCAAACGACCCTAATTATTATGGTGGGTATTATAATCCGATTGAGGGAGGGTGGCAACTTTTGACTAAACCTTATACGCGGCTTTATTTTGGAAAAGATTTCTCGTCAAGTCATATTGTATATAATTCATCAACAGCAAAATGGGAGAAATCAATAATTTCCTCACATTATAAGATAAACAACACAGCTTTTACAGAAAGACTGTCATACTGTCTGTATAAAATTAAAATAGAAGATGGTGTAAAATATCTATATATAAGATATCACACCACAGAATGGAGAAAATATAAAGAGTTTAAAGAGTACAAAGAATAAATAAAAGCCCTACTTTTTTAGTAGGACTTTTACTATAACATCTTATTGCATTCGTCGAATTAGCTTTAATGTAGTTTTCTTTTTAGACAAAGGATCGTAGCCGTCAATATCTGCTACATAGTATAGATCACTATTTAATTTTACCATACTATCGGGAATTCTGTTATACTCTTCGGGACTGAGATAACACTCTACCATAGTGTAGCAATTGTCAGCATCGGTAAGTAGGGTAAAATAATTGTTAAGAATAGAATATGGCTCATCTTTATAATCGAGATTCATTGGATTTTCGCCATTGATATGTGTAGCTACCAATCCGGCTTCTACGTCTATTGTCTTTTTGAGTATTGTGGGAAAGGTAGAAGTTTTTTTGTACCAAAAGCGTTGAGCCTTGTCTATATAATTTTCTTCCTGCATCTTCTGATAGTCCGACACCCCGTTTTCCCACACCTTCTTGTCTGAGACAACCGGCAAGTATAAATCTTCATTGATAAGAGAATTCTTTATTTTTTTCAGCCAATTGTAAGAAAAAAACGAAGTCTGATTTATTATTTTCAGTTCGGGACTGCCGGTATTATAGTTACCTCCTCCATCGTCTTTGGCAGGAGATTCTACATATCCTTGTTCCTGCTTATCTATCGTAAAACCAATTTGATATGCAGACGGAAGAGACAGTGATGTATTGCGCCTCAAGACATCCACATCCGTCTTATGGTCGAGATTTATTACAGAAGCTACATTCAAAGATCTTATCTGGCGTGTATTCAGTTCAAAGCTTTCCTGATCGGTTTGTACTAAATTCAAATTGAATGCTTTGCAAAAATTATCGAGCCAATCGTTAATCTTTATTTTCGATGGAAGAAATTTTATCAGATCCAAATTGTCTGTTAGGAATGTTGTATCTGTCTTCCAAGACATATCTCCCGTGCCTGTCCAAATCTCTTCATTTACCTTTAGCCATCCATCTTTTTCTTTAAGAAAAGCGTCTATCGACAGTTCGAAATCTATGGTATGCTTAATCCAAGTACGTTCCTTACGAACTTTCCCTTTATCCGAATTACCCGTCAAAACCAACTTATCACCTTCTTCCAGCCAGGCTACTACACAGACTTTACCTGTGCCTCTGAAATTATCGTTATCTTTCTCTATCTTATTATCAAAAGGAGTATCAGTCAGACTCATCGAGAATCTATCGGATTGTAATTCGTAAGTTACAACTCCCGCTTCGTCAATATCTGCTTTATAATATTGAGGACAAGTAGTAACAACAGACTGAAAATAGTCTAAAGCTCCATCGTAAGATTTACCACATTTTTTTACCAGTATATTATTTTTAGGCTGATCCTGATTTACCGGATTCGATCCTGCCTCTCCTTTTTCAATATTCTCATTGAAAGAAAACCCACAAATCAAAAACTCATTTTGCTTAATGTCTATAAAGTTTACACCACCCGGCTTAGGAAAATATTTTGGATAGTAATTGTCACCATATTCCTGATCCATATTATCCTTATAAAATTCATTATCGAAGCCAAAGTCTTTGGTCAAATCTTTTTGTTGATCTTTTTTGTAGCGAAGCAATTTCACTTCGAAACGGGAAGAATTAAGATCGTTTATGTATTCATAAAATTCTATACCTAAAAAACCCATTTGTCTTCCGGAAGCCACTATTATGCCATTATCTTTTACATTGTCATTTAAGGCACTATCTATTGTTACAGTTGTCTCCAGTGTTATCTTATAAAGTCCGCTACTGGGCACACTCACTATATTATGATTAACTTCCCGTCCGTTCAATTCTCCGACATACGATAATACATTCGCTCCGGGATCAGTCAACGGTTCTGTCAATCTCATATGAGAGTTGTTCAGCAAATCGACTACGACGAAGTTAGGGTTATCCTCATGCGTAAAATACTGAGCTTCTACTTTTCCATCCCTTACATTAGTCCAATTTCCTTTTATCTTTATTGTAGCCAACTCCCCATAATTCCACGGCATCGGGTATTCGGGCGGATTCTTATAACTCATATACAGTTTAGTCAGACGTTCGTCATTAAAAGCAGATCCTCCAATTTTTAAATCCTGACTATTAAATATTTGTTCTATGGCTTTAAGGCAGTTTATCGATGGCGGTACATGCTTAAAGCCAAGTCTGACTGTTTGGTCAAACACGTCCTTATCGGTATATACAGCGTTCCCTTTCACTTCCATCGCATCTTTAGGCAATAAGCCATAGAGCACCAACGGGAAGAAGCAGGCATCAGCATCTTTAGCTGTACCTTTGTTATACGCTGTAATATCTGCAATATTTTTAAATCCGATAAGCCATTCCCCTGCTTCATTCATCATCTTATCGCCAAAAATTTCTTTAACCGTTTTTTGTGCAGGAATACCCAGATTGCCTTTATAATATGTTTTAGATATTTCGCTCATTTTGAACTTCCCATCAAAAATTCTCACTCCATTCACAAGCAGTTGAGCATCGTAAAGCTGCGAAAACTTACCTCTTACCTCCTCCGTATTGATGTATCCGAATATTGCGTTATTAACCACAGTGGCAGGCAATGTAATATCATAAGACCGTTGTGCATCTTTGACACTCAGCTCCGTAGGATTGATTAATTGACGCTTTAAGTAGACTGAAAATTTATCGGGATTTTCTATATCACACAATTGTTTGTTGATGTATAATTCTATACTTGCCATAATTTATTATTAGATTGTTTTCATTAATAGAGAGATAAAAACACAATGGAAGAATGCTTATATGTTAAAAAAACAGATAATTATTCTTTTATAGTCGTTTGCCTTTTATTACCGAATAAGATAGCCCATTGCTTTTTTCTATGAGTTTATTGAGACAAACGTAACGCTGAGCGTCTATCGAGTGATTGTACTTATCAATGGGTGTATTGGTGGCATTACCAAAATCATCGGTCTGCCAGCGATAATTTCTATATTCATTTATGATATTCACACTTCTTTTAGATATATGTTTTTTATATCGGTTCAATATAGAGAGTCCCGAAACAATGCTATCCCTCCCCTTCTGCGCCGATTCTATTTTCCACCCTTGCGACAATATTTCCTTTATGCTCTTAGGCTCGGCACTATCGGCTATCAGGCTTACTACCAGAGGAATATCCTTTGATTTCAGATAATCGGAAATCATAATATTATCGTAACCTTTGGCATACAATATCTCATCTATCCACAAGTCACCTCCAGCCAAACGTATATCGACAATGGCAGTAGGATCGTTAGTGAACCCAAAATCAATACCTATCCATCTTTTTTTATATATATCAGGCATATCCGATACAATATCCCAGTTTTGGATAATAACGCCTTGCCTCAAACCGGTTTGTCCTTCACCATACACCAGCCACCAGTCTTTATCATTTCGGTTCGATTCTATCTCATCAATCTGTGCCTGCGATAAAAACTCATTATCTCTATATGTAGAATGTATCAGCATGGCATCGGGGCGTATTAATACTTTCTCATCAAGCCAAAATTCATAACAGGGATTACAATCCAGAAAAATAGTTTTTGTAGTGCGAATAGCCAATTGTCGATAAGTTTCATAATCAATATTTATACATTCATTTACATACAGTATATCGCGAGAAGGTCCGTGTACTTTGGCTGGATTGTCGGCTGAGAAAAATTCTATCATCGAATCGTTAACTCTATATATCTTATCAGTAGCGTTCCAACAACTTTGTTTCCAATATCCCTTTTGTTCCAGAATTTCTTTAAAATCGCGAATACAGCCTTTTTTCAAATGAGGCATCGATTCTGATACGATAGATATAACCATCGGAAAAGTAGAATTTTCGGCTATCATAAAAAGCAATTGTAAGATGCTGTATGTTTTGGACGAACGGGTTGATCCTTTATTTACAATATATCTCATACCCGAATTGAATGCGTCTACATTACGGGCAAAAACAGATGTTGTTTTCATATTTCAAATTCAAAATGTTATTTTCTCATATATAAAATGAAACCGAGCAGTAGTCATATATCATAGAGATAAAGTTTCATTATATCAATTGAGACAAATTGCTTTTGAATAGTAGTATATAGAAATAGTTTTGAAGGAAAAGCAATATAAACGTTCTTATTTGGAGAAGCTACAAATAATTAAGTCTTTAACAAACGACAAACTGATTATAGAAAAAGAATTATATCTTAAAACAAAGAAATTTTAGCGTTTAAAACTTTACTAAGCAAACAAAAAGCTTTACTTTTGTATTGCCTTATGAAAAATGTAACTATTTGAGTGTAAGCACTCATAAATTTCATTTATAAATCATAGACCAAAAACATAATCAACTAATAGTCAACGAAATAAAACCTATATACATTAAACAATAAAAATTAATCATGGCTAATCAAAAAGAAAAGCTTTTCTCAGACTTTCCACCAATATCTACCGAAGAGTGGATGGCTAAGATTACGGCTGACCTTAAAGGCGCCGATTTTGAGAAAAAACTTGTTTGGAGAACTAATGAAGGATTTAAAGTAAATCCATTCTACAGAAGTGAAAACATTGATGGTATGCAAACTACCGATTCACTTCCGGGCGAGTTTCCTTATGTACGTGGTACAAAGAAAGACAACGACTGGTACACACGTCAGGATATCTGTGTAAACGACTTCAAAGCTGCTAATGCTAAAGCTCTGGATGTATTAAACAAAGGAATTACATCTTTAGGGTTCAATATTGATGGTGATGATGTAAGCGCAGAAAATATCAAAACATTGCTTAAAGATATCTGCCCAGAAGCTGTTGAATTGAATTTCAGCACTTGTTATAGCAAATCTTTAGATTTAGTTAAGATCCTTGTCGAGTATTATAAAAATGCGGGCGTAAATTTAAAAGACTGTTATGGATCTGTAAATTACGATCCGTTCAAACCTCTTTTGAAAAAAGGTCGCGAGGCAAAAAACTGGGTTGAAAAAGCAGCCGAAATAGTAAATGCTGCCGCAGCGCTTCCTCGTTTCCGTGTATTAGCAGTAAACGCTTCTGCAATCAACGATGGCGGAGCATACATCTATCAGGAACTAGGATACGCACTAGCTAACGGTAATCAATTACTTTCTGCTCTTATCAATGCCGGACTAGATGCTGCATTAGTAGCTAAAAAAATAAAATTCAATTTTGGAATCGGAGGTAACTATTTCATGGAAATAGCTAAATTCCGTGCAGCACGTTGGTTGTGGGCTGAAATCGTAAATGCTTACGAGCCTAAATGTAACCACGAATGTCCGAATAAATCAGCAGATGGTATCTGTCGTTGTGCGTCAAAAATATACACTCACGCTCAAACATCGACATTTAATAAAACGGTTTACGATGCACATGTAAATCTACTTCGTACTCAAACAGAAGCAATGTCTGCAACTATTGCAGGGATCAACTCTCTTACAGTACGTCCATTTGATGAAACATACAAAACATCAGATGATTTTTCAGAACGTATTGCTCGTAATCAACAATTGTTGTTGAAAGAAGAGTGTCATTTCGATAAAGTAACTGACCCTTCTTCAGGATCATATTATATTGAGAACCTAACTAAAGCCATAGCTGAACAAGCTTGGAAGTTATTCTTAGAAGTAGACGAAAAAGGATTCTACGAAGCTATAAAAGCCGGAACTATACAAACAGGTATAAAAGAATCGGCCGAAGCTCGTTTCAAATCATTAGCTACTCGCCGCGAAGTATTATTAGGTACTAACCAATATCCTAATTTCACCGAAAAAGCAGACAGCAAAATTGTAGAAAAAGAGGCTTGCGGATGCGGATGCGAAAAAGAAGATGCTCCATATATGGCTCTACCTACCGGTCGTTTGGCTACAGCATTCGAAACACTACGTTTAGCAACCGAAAAGCATGGTGCACCTACTGTATTTATGCTTACCATCGGTAGCTTAGGTATGCGTCTTGCCCGTGCCCAATTCTCTAGTAACTTCTTTGGTTGTGCAGGTTACAAAATAATCGACAACCTAGGTTTTGAAACTGTAGAAGCCGGCATTAAGGCAGCCCGTGAGAAGAATGCAGACATTATCGTTCTATGTTCTAGCGACGACGAATATGCAACTTATGCACCTGAAGCTAAAAAACTAATAGGTGATGATGAACACTTAGTTATAGCAGGGGCTCCTGCTTGCATGGAAGATCTTAAAGCTCAAGGCATCGAACACTTCATCAATGTGAAGAGCAATGTTTTGGAAACATTAAGAATGTTCAACGCTAAACTAGGAATCGATTAAGTAAGTAGCTAAAATTAAAAAAAGATGAAACCAAATTTTAAAAATATAGACATTAACAAAGCAGGCTTCGCAGCTCCAGATGCTGCCAAATGGGCTGTTGATAATGGTATAAAGGCTGATTGGATGACACCTGAGTTGATTCCGGTTAAGTCTGTTTATTCAAAAGAAGACCTCGAGGGCATGGAACATTTGCACTATGCATCAGGTATTCCGCCTTTCCTTCGTGGACCATACTCAGGTATGTATGCCATGCGTCCTTGGACAATCCGTCAGTATGCAGGGTTCTCTACTGCTGCCGAATCTAATGCATTCTACCGTCGTAACTTAGCCTCAGGACAGAAAGGTCTTTCTGTGGCATTCGACTTGGCCACACACCGTGGTTATGATGCCGACCATCCTCGTGTAGTAGGAGATGTGGGTAAAGCCGGTGTATCTATCTGCTCGGTAGAAGACATGAAAGTCTTGTTTGAAGGTATTCCATTGAATCAGATGTCAGTATCAATGACAATGAACGGTGCTGTACTTCCTATCCTTGCCTTCTATATCAATGCAGGACTTGAGCAAGGTGCAAAACTTGAAGAAATGGCAGGTACAATCCAAAATGATATTCTTAAAGAATTTATGGTGCGTAATACATATATCTACCCACCTGAATTTTCAATGAAAATCATTGCTGATATTTTTGAATACACTTCTCAGAAGATGCCTAAGTTCAACTCTATCTCTATTTCAGGTTATCACATGCAGGAAGCCGGAGCAACTGCCGACATTGAGTTGGCTTATACTCTTGCCGATGGTATGGAATATCTGAAAGCAGGTATAGATGCGGGTATTGATGTAGATGCTTTTGCACCTCGTCTATCATTCTTCTGGGCTATCGGTATGAACCACTTTATGGAAATCGCAAAGATGCGGGCCGGACGTTTATTATGGGCTAAAATTGTAAAAAGTTTTGGTGCTAAAAATCCGAAATCACTTGCTTTGCGTACTCACTCTCAAACATCAGGTTGGTCATTGACTGAGCAAGATCCATTCAATAACGTTGGACGTACATGTATTGAGGCTATGGCTGCTGCTCTGGGACACACTCAATCTTTGCATACAAATGCACTGGATGAGGCTATTGCATTGCCAACAGACTTCTCGGCACGTATTGCCCGTAATACTCAGATATATATTCAAGAAGAAACATACATCACTAAGGAAATCGACCCTTGGGCAGGTTCTTATTATGTGGAAACACTTACTAACGAGCTTGTACATAAGGCTTGGGAACATATTCAAGAGATACAAAAACTTGGTGGTATGGCTAAGGCTATCGATACAGGTCTTCCTAAGATGCGTATCGAAGAGGCTGCTGCACGTACACAAGCCAGAATTGACTCTGGTAGCCAAACTATTATCGGTATCAACAAGTATCGTTTGGAAAAAGAAGATCCAATCGACATTTTAGATGTGGATAATACTGAGGTACGCCGTCAACAAATCGAACGTTTGAACGACTTGAAGGCTAAGCGTGATAATGAAGCTGTGAAAAAAGCTTTGGCTGCCATTACAGAATGTGTTAAGACTAAAAAAGGTAACCTACTTGAGCTTGCCGTAGAGGCTGCGCGTGTACGTGCAACACTGGGAGAGATCTCAG
Organism: Dysgonomonas sp. UBA5412; assembly: GCA_002409595.1. Taxonomy (GTDB): domain Bacteria; phylum Bacteroidota; class Bacteroidia; order Bacteroidales; family Dysgonomonadaceae; genus Dysgonomonas. The sequence goes on along the minus strand of DHNQ01000026.1, from coordinate 35,540 downwards.
ATGCTTGCGAAGTAATAGTAGGACGTTATAAAGCAATAATAAGAACCATATCAGGCGTGTATTCATCAGAAACTAAAAAAGACCCTACATTCCAAGAAGCACAAAAGCTTGTTGAAGAATTTGCGAAAAAAGAAGGTCGTCAACCACGTATTATGATTGCCAAAATGGGTCAGGACGGGCACGATCGTGGAGCTAAGGTAGTTGCTACCGGATATGCAGACTGTGGTTTTGACGTGGATATGGGACCTTTGTTCCAAACTCCGGAAGAAGCTGCTCGTCAGGCTGTAGAAAACGATGTGAATGTTCTGGGTGTATCATCTCTAGCTGCCGGTCACAAAACTCTTGTGCCTCAGGTTATCGAAGAGTTGAAAAAACTGGGACGTGAAGATATCATCGTTATTGCCGGAGGGGTAATTCCTGCTCAAGACTATGATTTCTTGTATAAAGCAGGTGTAGCTGCAATCTTTGGACCTGGGACTTCTGTGTCTAAAGCAGCTGTGCAAATGATGAAAATATTATTGGCTGATTAATTCAGTTTAATAATTAAATAAATAAGAATGGGATGCTTTTATAAAGCATCCCATTTTTTGATTTATATATTTTCACTTAAGATAAAGCTGTAGAAATATCACCTTCAGAACATTTGTAATTCTGAGTTTGTCGTTTTTTGTCTTTCTGTTGTTTTTTAAGAAATAAACTTCTTCTTATCAAGACTTCTGCATATATAGATATACCACAATAAATAATAAAAGGTATAATTATAAGAAGAGAAGCATAGAGAGGCTCTAAGCCTAAATTAATATCATTTAAAGATATAAAAAGAAGGTAAAAGAAGAAAAAAACGTACGCTGTTCTGTATATGGCTATATATTTTTTATACTGGTTCATGGCTGTAATTTTTTAACGGGTTAAACTACTATAAAAAATGCAAGATTTTTTCAAATCAAGTCAAATAACAGTTCTATTCATACGCAATCCTTTCTTTTATATGGTAATTAGTTTATTTATGGTTTGGTATAAACATAAGCTTTAAAATATACATTAGCAAATATTTTAGATAAATTTCACTTATATACAGATAAAATTCTTTAGAAAATAGCACAAATTCTGCAAACAACAAACATCTATAAAACAGACAATTAACAACATTATTAATAATATTTTATATTTTTACTCAACTTTTTTAAGATTTATTTGTCTTAGATTGTAGTATATTTGCGAGCAGCAAACTTTAGATTAATCGATAAGATGCTACATTAAGCGAATATTTGTATTAACACATTATTTACATTTTTAAAATAGAGTTATGAAGAAATTATTTATCAGTTTTATAATCTTAGCAGCTTTTACAACTACACCATCCATCTTTGCTCAAGATGTTGTTATCAGCCAAAAAACAGCTTCAACAATAGAAAGTATAAAATCAAAATCAACAAAAGCTGCAGCCGATGCTGAAAAAAAAATGCAGAAGGAGATTGAAGATGCTAAGAAACAAGTAGAGAAAGATATCCAAAGCTCAGCACAAAAAGCTAAAGAAGATGCTGAAAAGAACACTAAAAAAGGTGAAGATAAAGCTCGCAAAAAAGGTGAAAAAGCAATAGCTAAAGCGAAACAAAAGGCAGAGAAAGCAAAATTAAAAGTTCAAAAAAAGGCTGACGCCGATATTGCCAAGATTAAGAAAGAAAATGCCATACATCTATAATTGGCAGCGTTAAATAAAATTTAGAAAGGGCAACCTTCTTCATACACATGAGGAGGGTTTGCTTTTTTATGGTACAGGGTCGTAACCATGTCCGCCCCAAGGATTACAACGCGCTATTCGTTTTAGAGCAAGCCAACCGCCTTTGAATGGTCCATATTTCTTTATTGCTTGTATAGTGTACTCTGAACATGTGGGTGAATATCTGCATGAGGGAGGAAGCATGGGTGAGATGCTGTATTTATAGAAATATACAGGAAGTAATAAAAGCCAAGACAAAATCTTCTTCATTACATTTCTTCTTATTTTTTCTCTAACCGATCAGTTAGAATAGCAATAGTCTTCAAAATAGATTTCTCGATGTCGACATAAGTGGGCAACTCATCTTTTAAATAAAGAAAGGCAATATCTATGTGTATATGTTCTTTCTCTAAAATAGATGTAAGAGCCATTTTATTTTGACGATACACTTCTCTGATCAACCGTTTTACTCTATTACGTTTTACTGCCCGTTTAAATTTCTTCTTGGAAACGCTGATAAGTACTGAGGCTAATTGATTCTCAGTTTCTGATTCCGAGCTGATACGATAAACGACACGTAGCGGATAGGCTATAAAAGATTCTCCTCCTGAAAAAAGAGCCTCAATAGACTTCGTACTACATAGTTTTTCTTCTTTAGAGAATGTATTTCTTTGCATATATCAATATCCGTTTATCTGTCCAAATCGGATTGCAAAGGTATAAAGTTTTCGCATGGAAACCTGTATCGAAACTTCTTTATTTAAGAAATACAATAAACGATATAAAGAAATTATGCTCTAAAGTATTTACATAAGAAAACAAATTATCTTAGTTATCATCTTCATCAAAGGATAAAGGATTATGAATGCTTCTTATTCTCACAGTCTGCCATGCTGAGTCGGCATCGCTTCTCTCAGCTCCTTGTCCGGACTTTAAATCGAGTGTAGACAGACTATCATCAAGTGTCAATATATCACTTACAGAAATAAGACATACATCACTCTCAGTAGAATCTTCATCGCTAAAAAAATGCCACTCTCCTTCTTCGTCATAGACTACATACGTTATCAGCGAATTGGCATCCATCACATAGCGAGTTGTCGTTACCGCTTTATTTTTCGGCTCTTCACAAAATTTCATAGATCTTTGCTTTTCTGGTTATTACCATGAATCTCCACAAAGCATAAATATACTTATGTTAGAAGTTAATTGCAACAAATAAAGTCATAATAAATTCAAAGAAAGACGAAAAATATGATCTTCAATAAAAAGAGTCTACTGAATCATAGATCAACATTGAAGATCAACGAGAGACTGTACTGATAGAGGTTTATCCGTCCTACTACCCTATTCTTCTATCATTTCCAATAGCTGAAGCATGGCATTAGTGGATGCGCGCATAATATTTGCTTCTCTGTATTTTCCGAGCTGATACTTACGGGCTATGGTCTTATTTTTATATACAGTACATATCCAAACTGTGCCAACGGGTATTAGATCAGTTCCCCCATCCGGACCTGCAATTCCGGTGGTAGCAATTGCACAATCAACATTTAGAAGCTGCTTTACACCACGTGCCATTTCGATGGCGACTTCTTCGCTAACTACTCCACAGCGAGACAGAATATCGAGTGGCACGTGCAAAACATCCGTCTTGGTTTCGTTTGCGTATGACACAACTGATCCTTTGAAATAATTTGATGATCCGGCAACTGATGTTATCAGATGAGCGATATTTCCTCCTGTACAACTTTCGGCTGTACCGAATGTCAAGTTTTTTTCAAAAAGGCGTTCTCCCAGCATTTTTTCTAATGCTATATCTCGTTCTGCAATAATAGCATCGCCCAACAGATCTGTAAGGAGAGCAACCTGCTCTTCCATTTCCTGCAACCGATGTCCTCCTCTTACAAATAGGCGAAGCTTCATCAATCCGGGTGAAGGCAAATAAGCAAGTCCGAAACCTTCGGGAAGATTATCTTCAAAGTCAGCAATATAAGAAGCCAAAGCTGACTCTGTATATCCTCTCACCAGAAATACCCGTTTCAAGTAGGTATCAGGATCGTATTTTTTCTGAAGACGCGGCAAAATTTCAGTTTCCATCACATACCTCATTTCGTAAGGCACACCGGGCATCGAAACCAATACTTTACCTATATGATCGAACCATGTAATGGGTGCTGTACCTACTTTATTTTGTATCACAGTGCAGTCTTTTGGCACATATGCCTGATTGCGTGTAAGCTCGTTTAAGGTTGTAAAATTGGAAATAACATTTTTGATATTCTCAAGAACTGCATTATCTGACACCAAGGTTGTTCCAAAATATTCGCAAAGAGTCTTTTTGGTTATATCATCTTTAGTAGGGCCTAAGCCACCCGTCATTAGGATTACATCTACTCTGGAAAAGACATCGTCTATGGTAGCCTTTATCTGTTGAGCATCGTCGCCTATGGATAACATTTCTTCTACTTCGAAGCCTGCTTGAGTAAGTTTTTCTGCCATCCATGCCGAATTGGTATCGACAATCTGACCGATGAGGATTTCATCTCCTATTGTAACTATTGCTGTTTTCATTCTCAATATATTTGTTCTGCTTTATTGCTTAACAAATTTACAAAATAAGAGATGGAATAAGTAATAAGAAAGATATTACTTTTCTAAATATTCTTGAATAAGGAACATCATTATCTGTTCCTTTCCGTCATATTTCTTCATCATCGAATCCCAGCTTTCCTCATCAAACTTCATTTTATTTCCCTTGCTGTCTGTATAGGTGTGGATATTGAATATATCTTTCTTTAATGAGGCTTTTTTGTCTCCGTTGGTATAATTTAAATCATCAAAAATATCTTTTTTCAATGAGGCTCTGTTGCCTTTATTATCTTCTATCTTGAGATCGCCAAAAATATCTCTACCAATGGTTTTCTTATAACCTTTGTTATTTTCTATTACGGTGTTGCCAAAGATATCCTTCTTGATAGTTTCTTTATTACCCTGATTATCTTCAATCACGACATCATCAAAGATATCTTTACCGATGGTTTTCTTATAGCCTTTATTATTTTCTATTACGGTGTTACCAAAGATATCTTTCTTAATAGTTTCTTTATTACCCTGATTATCTTCGATCACGACATCATCAAAAATATCTTTGCCAATAGTTTTCTTATAACCTTTATTATTTTCTATTACGGTGTTGCCAAAGATATCCTTCTTAATAGTTTCTTTGTATCCTTGGTTATTCTCTATTGTTACATTACCCGATATATCTTTATTTATAGTCTTTTCGTGTCCCTTATTATGTCTGACAATCCCATCTCCAAGAAAATCTTTCGGTTGAGAAAAATCACGATGAGGTTGAGATGAAAAATCGGCATCGAACATATATCTGTTCAGCAACATTGAAAACACTTTTATCTCAGATCCCTGTCTGCGCAATAATTTATTCCATAATTGATCTGAATATTCAATTTTGTTACCTTCACTGTCCTTGTACACATGGTTGTCAAATATATCTTTCGACAATGAAGCCCTTTTTCCTTTATTATCTTTATACTGAAGATATCCGAATATGTCTATTTTGTATTCTTCGCGACAGTTATCCATATCAGAGTATGTATCCATCAACCAAAAGAAGATTTGAATATCATTGTCATAAAAGTCTTTTTTGATTTCAGACCAAAACTCTTTCGAATATTTTACTTCGTTAGCTCTGCTGTCTTTATATACACCATCGTCAAAAACATTCAGAGATAGTGAGGCTTTAAATCCTCTGTTATTCTCATATTCAGGATAGCCGAAAATATTGCGTTTATATTTCTCTTTAAAGTTTTTCGTATTATATAAGTTATTTACCAACCAAAACAATATAGATTCTTCATCCCCATCAGGATCAGGAAATACATTTGCCCAGATTTCTTTTGCATAACTGACTTCATTACCATTGCTGTCAGAATATACTACATTATCAAAAATATCCTTTTTGAGCGATGCTCTCATGCCATTACCATTCTGAAAAGAGAGTGTTCCCATTCCATCCGTATATATTCTTCCATTAATACGAGTCCGATTTGGGGTTCTGTCTGTTCTCTTACCAAATGTTTGAGAAGAAAAAGTGATTGATAATAAAAGAAAAGTGGTCAGAATAAGGTACTTTTTCATAGTGATTCATTTTAGTATATATTATAAGAATCTAAAAAAGACTAAAGGTTTAAAAGATCTAGCAAAAAAACAAGTATATTTCTTCTACCTTCTCAAAGCCTCTATTCGCTGCAACAAAGTGGGGTGCGAATAATAAAAGAACACATACATAGGATCAGGGTTCAGGTTGTTTAACGATTTTACCGATAATTTCTTCAATCCGCTTATCAAAGCATCTGCCAAATCAAAACTTGTCGCATAGGCATCTGCCTGATATTCATTTTTGCGACTATGAAGACTCGAAAAAATTCCGATAATAAGAGAAACCGGAGTAAACAAAACAGAAAAAGCAATAAGCCCCAAATGAAACGAAGCTGTGCGTCCGCCCAATGCAACGGCAATATCCTGATTGTTAAGAAACAGAGATAATAAGAAAAGCATTACTCCCGTACAAAGCACCGAAATAACCATGCCTTGCAATGTATGTTTTTTCTTATAATGTCCTATCTCATGTGCCAACACCGCAACTATTTCGTCTGTCGAAAGATCGTTAATCAGTGTATCAAATAATACAATACGTTTCTTTGCCCCAAAACCCGTAAAGTAAGCATTTGCTTTACTCGAACGCTTAGACGCATCCATTACATAAATATTATTTATTTCAAAACCTGCCTTTGAACCAAAAGCTTCTATGGCATTACGCAGATCGCCGGCTTCCAATGGTGTCTGTTTATTAAATAAAGGTACTATTATATTGGAATAAAACAGAGTCATAAACAGGGAGAATACGGTTATCACACCCCAAGCATATAGCCATGCAAAGCTACCTAACGCCTGATAAAGCCATACGAGTAAAGCTAATATAGCTCCTCCCAGAACAACGGTCAGTAGCAAACCTTTTAGTTGATCGAGCCAGAAGACTCTTTTTGTCGATTTATTAAATCCGAATCGTTCTTCGATAACAAAGGTCGAATAATAATCGAAAGGCAGTGTAATTATACTATTGGCTATATAAATGACTCCAAAGAAGGAGAGTGTAAGCAATATCTCATTGGTTACATACTGTCGCAGCACATTGTCGAGCCAGCCAAAGATGCCGAAAGAGAGAATAGTTAAGAGAATTAGAAATGAAAACAGATTGGTATATAAACCAAAACGGCTATTAGTTTTCTGATATTCTTGTTGTCGTGCATATTCCTGCTCATCGTAAATACCTTCCAATTGCTTCGGGATATGGGGACTCATTCGCCTTCGGTTGCGGTATGCCAAATATTGTGTCCAGAAAAAGTCTAAGACTACAATAAGAAGTATTACTAAAAAGTAAATACATGAAAGCGATAATTGCGATACAATCATATTATAAAAATTACATCACCACACGCGAAAATGGAGCGGCATCCATCGGACAGAATTCTTTGTCCTGATATTTAAAATAGCCGGTCATAGCTATCATTGCCGCATTGTCGGTAGTATAGCCAAATGGCGGAATATATATTTTCCAACCATATCGCTTGGCATGATCTTCGAAAGCAGCCCTTAGTCCCGAATTTGCAGAAACACCTCCAGCCACTGCAACCTCGTTTATATTCAGGTCTTTTGCAGCCTTGCGGAGTTTGTCCATCAATACTTCAATAATGGTTTTCTGCAACGAAGCACAGAGATCCGCCTTATTCTTTTCTATAAAATCAGGATCTTTTTTCAATTCATCGCGAAGCAGATAAAGGAAGGACGTTTTGAGCCCGCTAAAGCTATAATCATAACCTTGTATATGAGGTTTATTAAATTTGAACTTATCGGCATCACCTTCTTTAGCCAGCCTATCCACTACGGGACCTCCGGGATAGCCGAGTCCCATAACTTTAGCGCATTTATCAAAAGCTTCTCCTGCGGCATCGTCTATGGTTTGACCTATTATATCCATATCCTTATACGATTTCACCAATACAATCTGAGAATTACCTCCAGATACAAGTAAACAAAGGAAAGGGAACTTAGGCTGATTATTGTCATCGACCTTCTCTTTGATAAAATGAGCTAGCACATGGGCATGTAGATGATTTACGTCTACCATCGGCACATTTAAGGCTGAGGAAAAACCTTTGGCAAACGATGTTCCTACCAGCAGTGATCCCATCAAACCGGGACCACGGGTAAAGGCTATCGCTGTAATATCTTCTTTGTTGACTCCTGCTTTTTTTAAAGCCTGATCTACAACGGGAATTATATTTTGCTGATGGGCACGCGATGCTAATTCGGGAACAACTCCGCCATAGCTCTCATGTACTTTCTGACTGGAAATAATATTGGATAAAAGAACGCCATCTTGTAAAACGGCAGCAGCTGTATCATCGCACGAAGACTCTATGCCTAATATAGTTATCATCTATGTTGTATTACAAATTAGTGAATATATATTTCCCCTGTATCAGGATATATAAACACTCATATTATTATATTGTTCTAAAGGCCTGAGATAAATTAAAAAATTCTTTTTTCACCTGATTTACACCTATTGCCCCACCAGAAAGACCGGTAGTGTCTTTTTTCACAGTTACCTTTATCTCGCCATTGGTATGATCTTCTATACTTACTCTAAATTTAAAATACTTACAAAAAGCTCCGAATAATAGACGTTTAGTCCGACTTCCTCTCTCAAACAGACCTTGTCCTAAATGTTTATAACCTAATGCTGACATGAGCTTTTCAACCTCTTTTTGCATTTCATTAACAGACAAGTCTTGATATATATAAATGAGATTGCTATCTTTATTAGGTAAATCGTCTTTAAAGTGAATCATAATAAAAAAATGGTTTTTAGTTTTTAGTTCATTTGTTGTTAAGAAGACAAATTTAGAAAATATAAATTATCTTCGCAAAGAAGAATTCACAAAAGAAAAAAATGAAAAATATTATATATTCATTAACATTCATCATCATCTCATTTGTCGGATGTTCGGGTACTACACACAAACACGTAGTTTCGGAGAAAGTAACAATTGTCCGTTTCGATAAAGATGTGTATAATTACCTTCAACAGCCTGATGAGGTAAAAGAATCTATGCTGAAAAACAAATATCCTTTGTTATTGCCTGCTTTTGGGCAAATAGCAATGGACAATAACGATCCGGCTACCTTCTTTGCTTCACTCAAAGAATACTTTTCTCATCCGGCATTAATGCAGATATACAGAGATGCCTTGAGTACATTTGATAACTTAACACCATACGAAGAAGAATTGGGTAAGGCAAATACGCTTATTTCAGAAAATTTAGCGGGACGTCAACTCCCCGATTTAGCAATGCACGTATCAGGATTTCGGGAAAATGTTATCATACTCAACAATCTAATATCTATCTCCGCCGACAAATATCTGGGAACAGAATACAGCGGATATAAAGATTATTTTCAAGCGTTCGAACGCCAACAAATGCAACCATCGTATATAGTCAGAGATTATCTTAAGGCATGGTTGATGAGCGATTTGATAAAGGCGAATAACGACGAACAAAACGTATTAACAGCAATAGTAAATGAAGGAAAAGTGCTTTATGCCCTATCTATTTTGCTGCCCGAAAAAGAAATGATTGACATAATAGGTTATACCAAAAATCAATATGACTGGTGCAAAACAAATGAAAAAATGATCTGGCAAAAGATCGTAAAACAAAACTACCTTTATTCGACAGACAATATGATTATTACCCGCCTTGTTAATGACGGAAAAAATACGATAATGATTTCCGAAGGCTCTCCCGGAAGAGTCGGCTGCTGGGTAGGATGGCAGATCGTTAACCAATACGCTAAGAAAAAAGGAGCTACGCTACAAGATATTATAAACACTGATGCACAAACAATATTGAAAGAGTCGAAATATAATCCATAAAAAAGCTTTTCAGACTCTTGCTCTCCGCTCTATACAATTGAGTTATTAACACCATTGTTCATAACTTAAATAGCCTACGAGCATTATTTATTTTATCTTTGAATAAAAAATTGAAGACATATTAAAGTAATGGCCGACACAAATAATAGAAATCAAGGGCGAAGAAAGCCTAAAGAAAACAATCTATTACCGGACATAGGCAGAATACAGCCTCAAGCCAGAGAATTGGAAGAAGCCATTCTCGGAGCATTGATGCTCGAAAAAGATGCCTATTCTCTTGTTAGTGATATATTAAAACCGGACAGTTTCTACGACAACATACACCAGATAATATACAGAGCAATAGTTGATCTGGCTGTAAGGCAAGCACCAATTGATATGCTGACAGTTGTAGAGCAACTAAAGAAAGATGGAGAATTGGAGACTGTCGGAGGTCCTGTATATATTGCTCAATTGACCGAAAAAGTGGCTTCGGCTGCACACATAGAGTTTCACGCCCGTATCATAGCACAGAAATATCTGGCAAGAGAGCTGATCTCATTCTCGTCTAACGTTACCAATAAAGCTTTTGACGAGACTTCAGACGTGGACGACTTGATGCAAGAAGCTGAGAGCAAACTTTTTGAAATATCTCAAGGAAATGTAAAGAAAGACGTTACCCAAATCAATCCGGTCATAAAAGAGGCTTTAAACCTATTGGAAATAGCGGCAAACCGACCGGAAGGATTAAGCGGACTGCAAACAGGATTTAACGAGTTGGACAAAATAACATCGGGTTGGCAAAATTCAGACCTTGTTATTATTGCCGCACGTCCTGCGATGGGAAAGACAGCCTTTGTACTCTCTATGGCCAAAAACATGGCTGTATCATATAATTACCCCATTGCCTTATTCTCTCTCGAAATGTCGAACGTACAGTTGGTCAATCGTCTGATTGTAAATACATGCGAGATACCTGGCGAGAAGATAAAGAATGGTCAGCTATTGCCCTACGAATGGGAACAACTAGATTTTAAAATAAAAGAATTGTACGACGCCCCTTTATTCATTGACGATACACCAAGTTTATCCGTATTTGAATTGAGAACAAAAGCCCGTAGACTTGTTCGTGAACATGGGGTGAAAATGATTATTATCGACTACCTTCAGTTGATGAATGCCAGCGGAATGCAATACGGTAGCCGTGAACAAGAGGTGAGTATGATTTCACGATCATTAAAAGGTTTGGCAAAAGAGTTGAACATACCAATCATAGCACTATCTCAGCTTAATCGTGGTGTGGAAGGACGTGCCGGCGCGGAAGGTAAACGCCCGCAACTATCCGACCTACGTGAATCGGGAGCTATTGAGCAAGATGCCGATATGGTTTGCTTTATACATCGCCCCGAATATTATAAAATATTGGAAGACGAAAAAGGAAATTCATTGATCGGACTTGCCGAAATAATTATTGCAAAACATCGTAACGGGGCAACAGGTGATGTATTGCTACGCTTTAAAAGCGAATTTGCCCGTTTCCAAAATATTGATGATGATTATAATTTTGGGGCAGGACAAAATTTCACTTCGAAAATTAATTCGGGAGCACCTCCTACTTCAGGACAAGATTTCCAACCTATGCAAGGTTCAGGAAATGATTTTGTTCCTTTCTAGACTTAACAATTAAAGATATACAGAATTATTATAGAAGAGACTATCAGATACAACTGATAGTCTCTTTTTTTCCATAAACACTACAACGGATTTATATAATAAAAAGTAGGAGGTAATCGTTATGATTACCTCCCACTACTATTTAAAAGTCTAAGTTTTATTTAGAATTTATTGTACTTCTTTCTTCTTTGAAGCTTCTTTTTTAAAGATTGTCCATGCAATCGGAGTAGCTACAAAAACTGATGAATATGTACCGATAATAATACCGATGAAGATGGCGAATGTGAAACTACGGATAGTATCACCTCCCAAGAGGAAGATACAAAGAATAACGATCAAAGTACTTAATGATGTATTGATTGTACGTCCTAACGTTGAGTTTAGAGCCTCGTTGATAGTTTCGGTTATATTACGTTTCGGATATGTATTTCTGATTTCACGAATACGGTCAAAGATCACAACTTTGTCATTGATAGAGTATCCGACAACTGTCAATATCGCAGCGATAAACGACTGGTCAATCTCCATAGAGAATGGCATAATCTTATATAGCAATGAATATAGGATAATAACCATTATAGCATCGTGAGCTACAGCAATAAATGTACCGATAGAGAAGGCCACATCACGGAAACGAAGTAAGATATACAATGCCATACAAACTACAGCTATCAAGACCGCGATGGTTGCAGCAGATTTCAAATCGTCTGCCACACTAGGACCTACGCGTTGAGAACTTTGTATATAGTTATCTATTGTTGTTCCTTTTTCGATAAAGCCCTGAGCAGCTAAAGCATTAGTCATTTTTGTTCTGATTTCTGCTTCTACCTCATCTGTAGCTTCTTCAATCTTATAGTTAGTAGTGATACGTACCTGACTAGTAGTTGAAGACTGACTTGCCGAACCACTAGTTAAAACAAGGACAGTAGAACCTTGGAATTCAGGAACTAAAACTTTTTCTACGTCATCGGCATTTACATTCTTATCGAAACGTACCAGATAGTTACGTCCACCGGTAAAGTCAATACCACCGTTCAAACCATTGATGAATAGAGAGGCAACACCTGCTAAAATCAATATGGTTGAGAAAATTACAATTTTCCTAGTCATTCCTAAGAAGTTGATGTGTGTATCAACAAATAATTTTCTGGAGAAAGGAGTCGTAAATGTAAGATTTCTGAAGTGACCTTTATCTAGCATATATTCATAGAATATACGAGTAAGGAACACGTTTGTTATAAACGAAGCTACGATACCGATAATCAAAGTAGTCGCAAACCCTTGAATAGGTCCTGTACCGAAATATGCAAGGATAATAGCAGTGATTACCTGCGATGCGTGACCATCAAAGATAGCAGAGAAAGCATGTTTGTAACCATCAACAACAGCTACTTTTACATTTTTACCTGCACGAAGTTCTTCTTTCGTACGTTCATACACCAATACGTTAGCATCGACTGCAAGCGCAAGAGCAAGCACAAGCCCCGTTATACCCGGTAGGGTCATTACCGCCCCAAAGGCCGCAAGAATACCAACCGTGAAGAACAGATTGACTAATACAGCAACGTTTGCAATAACACCTGGTACCAAGCCATACACTAAACAGATGTAAATCATCAATAAGACTAATGCAAGTAGGAAAGATACAATCCCTGCCTGAATAGCTTCTTGTCCTAATGACGGACCTACAATATCTTCTTGTACAATATGTACACCGGCTTTCATTTTACCGGACTTCAATACATTCTCTAAGTCTTTTGCATCTTCCGGCGTAAAGTTTCCTGTTATCTGAGAACGTCCACCCTCGATGCGGTCATTTACATTAGGTGCTGAATATACAGATCCGTCAAGAACGATAGCAATACTTCTACCCTTCTCTGCACCTGTAATAGCAGCCCAACGTTGTGTACCGATAGAGTTCATTTGCATATCAACTTCCCAAGCTGCACTTCTTTGAGATTGGTCAGCTTTAGCCGAAATCACAACTTCTCCATCCAGAGCCGGACCTTTTTTGATTCCATCTCCACGAAGAGCATAAAGTGTAATTTGAGTTTCTTTTACGTCTTCTGCTTTGAAACCCCAAGCAAATTTTAAGTCAGTAGGATATGCATCTTTATATCTGTTAAGAATGGCATTAACAGCAGCAGTATCATTTTTATGAACAACACCGACGATAGCACCCATACCTCCATGCACAAAGTTATCCAAGAATGCTTTGTTAAACCCTAAGTTCTGATTGTCTTCAACTTTTAGCGAATCACTTACCACAGCAGTAGTATCTGTTGATGGAGCATTATTCGCAGCCAAAGCTTCTTTAGAGCGCTCGTTCAAAGCATTTAAATATCCTTGTATTTCACCAATATTATAAGTTTTCCAAAATTCAAGATTTGCGCTACCTTGCAATAATTTTCTTACACGCTCAGGTTCTTTAATACCCGGTAGTTCGATCATTATACGTTCTGCTCTATTATCCAACTTTTGGATATTCGGAGCAACAACACCAAAACGGTCTATACGTGTACGAAGTACATTGAATGAGTTATCAGCAACACTTTGAAGTTCGGTTCTTAATACTCCGACTACTTTATCATCTTTGTCGGTTGGAAGAATCTGATCTCCTAGTTTTGTACTGAATATCGGGGCTAACTTATCATTGCCGTTAGCTTTTTTGAATTTTTCTACGAAAATAGTGATATAATCGCGATTACTACCTTTACGGTTTTCTTCTGAAGCTTCTTTCAGAGCATTATCAAACGCTTCGTTATCGGGATCTCCCAATGAGCGTAATACGGCACTAGCATCTACTTCTACAACGACACTCATACCACCTTTAAGGTCTAGTCCTAGTCCTATTTCTTTCTCACGGCAATCTTTTAGGGTATATCCTAAATTTTCTGCTCCTAACCAAGAAAAAGACATCCAAACTTTTTCAGTAGACATAGAATCAAGGTAGTGAGTGTATTGTTTGTTATACAACTCATCTTGTAGTAATTGATCACCTTTTGCATTTGCTAAAGCGTAGGCTGTTGCATATTCATCTGCTTTATTATCATAACTTCTTGTTACAAATGTAAATGACAGATAAAAAAGACAAACCAAAGTCAGCAGAATGGAAAATGTAATTACAAATCCTTTGTTTTGCATTTTAGATTTTACTTTTTGTTATTTACTTAATATTTATTTCTATTTCATTCAAAATAAATAAAATACGCATATATCTCACACCCTCTTTTACCAAAATGAGGTTTAACTGAGACATACACACACTTTAAGGCGTGCAAATATAATCTTTTATTCTTTACAAATCATAATAAAATATAATAAAATATGCTGACAGAACGATCTGATACTATGCTAATCTCTTTAAATATGACAAAACATAAATTCGCTATTCAGTATATTTGACACCCGTTTTTTTTATTGTTGTTTTCTTATATCGGCTCTCTTTATTTTACCGCTTATTGTTTTAGGAAGTTCGTCCACAAACTCAATTATACGAGGATATTTATAAGGAGCTGTCACATTTTTGACATGATTCTGAATATCATGTTTAAGGTGATCATTAGCAATATCTCTATATTCTTTTGCCAATACAACTGTGGCTTTTACAACCTGACCTCTTATTTCGTCCGGCACTCCGGTTATAGCACATTCTACCACTGCGGGATGAGTCATCAATGCACTTTCAACCTCAAATGGTCCGATACGGTATCCTGAACTTTTTATGACATCGTCGCTACGTCCGACAAACCAATAATATCCGTCCTCGTCGCGCCAAGCCATATCTCCCGTATGATAAATATTATCGTAATAGACTTGTTTTGTTAATCTCTCATCGCGATAATATCCCATAAATAAGCCTAAGGGTCTCCATCTATCGGTACGAATGACAACTTCACCGACTTCTCCATCTTCTACCGACCGTCCATCGGTAGCTATAAGATCCATATCATAAGCAGGATTGGGGACTCCCATTGCTCCTGGCTTGGGTTTCATCCAAGGGAAAGTTACAATGGTAGGAGTAGTTTCCGTTTGCCCAAATGCTTCCATCATCTTAATGCCGGTACCTTTATAGAAGGCTTCATATACCGACGGATTCAAAGCTTCTCCTGCAGTAGTCGCATATTTGAGAGAAGATAAATCAAATTTAGAAAGGTCTTCCCGTATCATAAAACGAAAGACTGTCGGAGGGGCACAAAATGATGTTACTTTATAATTTTCGATCAGGCGAAGCATGGCTTCGGGTGTAAATTTCTCATGGTCGTAAACCATTACTGCTGCACCTACTATCCATTGTCCGTACAATTTACCCCATACTGCCTTAGCCCATCCGGTGTCGGCAACTGTAAGATGAAGGCTATCTTCATTCAGATTGTGCCAATATTTAGCTGTTACAATATGACCTAAAGGGTATGCAAAGTCGTGGATTACCATCTTAGGTTCGCCGGTTGTTCCTGATGTAAAATACAATAAAGCTATGTCTTTATTAGTATTTACATTCTGCGGACGGACAAATGGTTTAGCATCATTCAGCCCTTGATGAAAGTCGAGCCAACCTTCTCTGCCTGTACCTCCGCACGCAATACGAAATTTAATACTGGGTGATTCGGTCATGGCATCGTCTACATGTTGAAGTACAATTTCATCATCAACACAGACTATGGCTTTTATATCAGCCGCATTGTTGCGGTAAACAATATCTTTTTTTGTGAGCAAATGTGTAGCAGGAATTGCCACAGCTCCTATTTTATGCAATCCGATAATGGCAAACCAAAATTCGTAACGGCGTTTTAAAATAAGCATTACCATATCACCTTTGCCAATACCTAAGGATTGGAAATAGGATGCGGCTTTATCGCTCTGTTCTTTAATGTCGGCAAATGTAAAATCAATATGTTCGTGATGATCATTAGCCCAACAGATGGCTCTTTTGGTGGGATTTGTTTTTGCCCATTCGTCTACGATATCGTAGCCAAAGTTAAAATTTTCGGGAACAGTTACATGATAGTTATCGGCAAAATCCTTGGTTGAGGTAAAGTCGATTTTTTTTAAGAATTTCTCCAACATAGTTATTTTGTGAGTTATCAGGTTATCTCTTATATTGAATAAGTGCAATCGGGGTTTATAATACAACGACTATCAAACGGACTTTCTTATTGTCTAAGGCTCTCAAGCCATGTGGCAAGCTGGAGTCGAAGTATATACTATCTCCTTCTTCCATTATCAGGTCTTTTCCGTTTATTTGCATTAGCATGCGTCCTTCGAGAATCAAATTAAATTCCTGACCGGTATGTATGCTGTGATGTATCTCCACGTCTTCGTTTTTGGGTTCTACTGTTACTTCAAACACCTCTGCTTTACGATTATTAAATCCTCCTGCTAATGTCTGATAATTATAATCTTCAACTCGCTTAACGGACAAGCCTTTGCCTTTTCGGGTTAAGAAATAACTACTCATACGAGGTTCGTCTGCAAACATTAGCACCGATACATCCACATTATGTCTTGTTGCAATACCCTTGAGTACACTTATAGTCAGGTCTCGCTCGCCCGACTCGTACTCCATATATATAGGCAGTTCAATATTACATGAAGCTGCAAACTCTTCGGCTGTCATATCTAAGGCTTCGCGAAGCCCTTTCAATCTCTGACCTATCTCTTTTACATCTAAATTCATATAATAAATTTATTTCTGGTTTTCTTCATCTTTTTTTATTCGGGGTGCAGATACAAGCTGCTGCATTACTTTAGGTATTGTACTCTTAAATTCCAATATTTCTCCGGTAGTGGGGTGCTTCAACACTATCTCACGAACGTGTAAACCTACACGTTTGATCGGATTGCCCGACGAACCATATTTCTTATCTCCTACCACGGGGTTACCGATTGCCTGCATCTGAACTCGGAGTTGATTTTTTCTTCGGGTTTCTAGTTCAAAGTCTAAAAGAGAATATCGCCCCAACGATTTCACGACTTTATAGTGTGTCACAGAGTTCAATCCTCCATTATCTGTGAATGAAGACATCATTACATAGTTTTTGTTTTCAGTCAACCACGATTCAACTGTTCCGTTTTCATGCTCGGGAGTACCTTCTACAACAGCGGTATAAATATATTTCTTTACAATATAATTCCAATTCTTCTGAAACATTTCCTGCAATTCAGCACTTCTTGCAAATATCAGCAATCCAGATGCTTCTCTGTCTAAGCGATGAAGAACGAATACGCGTGCTTTTTTATTCTTTTTCTTTACATACTCGTTGAGCATACCGTATACGGTACGTATTTTTTCTTTATCGGTGGATACGGATAGGAAACCGGCTTCTTTATCGACAACTATAATATCGTCGTCTTCGAATACAATTTTAAGCCCTTGTAGCCTTTTTTCTTTTCGGGATTGATCAAATTTCATGACAGACACTCTATCGCCCTTCGCTAATTCGAAATCATATTGGGTGATAAGTTTGTCATTTACTTTTATTTGCTTGTGGGCAAGTAGTGATTTTATAGCATTGCGACTTTTTCGCACCTGATTATTTATCAGGAAATCGAGCAACTCACATTTTTCTGCAACCTTCAGATCTTGAAGTACAGTATCTCTCTTCGATGTATTTCTCATTTAAAACAGAATCTATTATAATAGACGACAAAGGTAAGTGTTTTATAGATTTTAAATAGTCTAAATTGGTATTTATTAATATAATTTGCTAAAGTCCGAAAGCGAAGGCTATCTGAACGGGCTTTAAACCGAAGCAAAACGTATCGTGATACATTATTTTATCCTTTTACGAATATTATATTATTAATTTTTACTAATTTTGCAGGCTGAATTTAATCGCTTATTTTAACTATTAAATATTGAAAATGAAAGCATTTGTATTTCCGGGGCAAGGTGCTCAGTTTGTAGGAATGGGAAAAGATTTGTATGAAACATCTCCTGTGGCTAAAGAAATGTTTGAAAAAGCAAACGAGATCTTAGGATTTCGTATCACAGACATGATGTTTTCGGGTACAGACGAAGATCTCCGCCAAACTAAAGTGACTCAACCTGCTATATTCCTTCATTCGGTAATATTGGCCAAAACAATGGGATCTGACTTTACACCCGACATGGTTGCAGGTCACTCATTAGGCGAATTTTCAGCATTAGTTGCTGCAAACGCATTATCATTCGAAGATGGTTTAAAACTTGTATATAAAAGGGCTTTAGCTATGCAGAAAGCATGTGAACTAAACCCTTCAACTATGGCTGCCGTATTAGGATTGCCTGATGCCAAAGTGGAAGAAATATGTGCTTCGATTACAGATGAGGTAGTAGTGCCGGCAAACTATAATTGTCCGGGACAAATCGTAATTTCGGGTTCTAATGCGGGCATAGAAAAAGCTTGTGAGTTGCTACTT
Source organism: Dysgonomonas sp. UBA5412 (assembly GCA_002409595.1). Classification (GTDB taxonomy): domain Bacteria; phylum Bacteroidota; class Bacteroidia; order Bacteroidales; family Dysgonomonadaceae; genus Dysgonomonas. The sequence continues at coordinate 16,743 of DHNQ01000026.1, read as the reverse complement.
GCTGCCGGAGCTAAGCGTGCCTTGAAACTGAAAGTTGGCGGTGCATTTCACTCTCCATTAATGGAACCTGCAAAGGTAGAATTATCGGAAGCTATTGCTACAACTACAATAAATGCTCCTATATGTCCGGTATATCAAAATGTATCGACAAAGGGCGAGACAGATCCTACTGTAATCAAGGCTAATCTGGTAGCTCAATTGACTGCTCCCGTTAAATGGACACAATCGGTAGAGCATATGATAGCTGACGGTGCTACTGAATTTATCGAACTAGGACCGGGCAATGTATTGCAAGGACTCGTAAAGAAAATAAATTCGGGTGTGGCTACAAGCGGTAAGCAATAAAGATCAATTAGTATAAAACAATAATAACAGATTGTATATCTACTATACAGTCTGTTATTTATAAGACAAAAAACAATGGCATTCTTTTCGGGAAATAAGCAGGCTGACGATCAGGACGAAACTGCTAAGAATATCTTTCTTTTTACGCTGAATCAAAAGAACGTTCTTATAACCGGAGCTAACGGACAATTGGGTAATGAAATGAGGCGTGCATCTGTAAAGCATGAGAATAACTTCAAATTCTTCTTTACGGACGTAGCCGAGTTAGATATTACAAACCGCGATGCTATTGATGCTTTTGTAAAGGAGAATCACATAAAATATATTATTAATTGTGCAGCATATACTGCGGTCGATAAAGCCGAAGACGATATTGATCTTTGCTATAAACTAAACAGAGATGCAGCTATAAACTTAGGTATTGTTGCAACTAATAATGGTGCTAAAGTAATACATATATCAACCGATTATGTATACGACGGAACTGCATCCACACCTTATAAGGAAACTGCTAATGTCAATCCGCAATCGGTGTATGGAAAATCGAAACAAGAAGGTGAAGCCGGATTGATGGAAGCTTGTCCCGATAGCATAATAATACGTACCGCTTGGTTATATTCCATCTTTGGAAATAACTTTGTGAAAACAATGATCAAGTACGGAAAAGAACGTGACACTCTCAATGTGGTTGCCGATCAGACCGGAACTCCAACTAATGCAGCCGATCTGGCAAATGCAATTATCAAAATATTAGATTTTAGCGTAGCCAATAAGTTTGAATCAGGAATATATCATTATTCGAATGAAGGAGTTACAACATGGTATGACTTTACTCTAGCCATTCATAAAGATGCAGGTATCACAACGTGTAAAGTAAATCCAATCACAACAGACCAATACCCAACCAAAGCAACCAGACCTCAATATAGTGTTCTGGATAAGACAAAAATAAAAACGACCTTTAATATTTCTATCCCTACTTGGGAGGAAAGCTTAAACATTTGTATCAAAGAATTGTTAAGTATATAAAATAATTTAAAATTCACAGCTACAACATCAAAAATGAAAAAGATTTATCTTTTCGCCTTGACTGTAACGGTCATTTTTATTTCCTGTCAAAATAAAAAATCAAGCGATTTTGCTTTCAACACCGAGTTGGACTCAATCAATGTTAGCCTAAACGACAGTGCATTGGGCTCAAATTTTCAATCTGTTGATTTTGAAAAATTGCCACGTCTCACAATGGCAGAATACGACAGTCTGCAATTGCAAAAAGTTACCGGTCTGGAAGGATATGACACAACTTATCTTTCGTTGGGTAAAACACTACTGGTCAATAACGCCGGAAAGATAATAACTATTCAAGTTATTACAGACGGAGAGATCTCAGAATATTTGATAAGCTATGATAAAGATGGCAATATCAAAGACAATCTGATAGTAGCGTATGAGGATATGGTAGAATATTACAGCCAGACTTCTTCGAAGATTAATGCTGATCAGATTACGGTACAAGCAATAAACTTCAACTATTCGGATAAGGATGACAATGCCTTAGAGAGTTCAGATACGCTGATCTCTAAATACAAAATCACTCCCGACTTCAATTTTGTGCCTAATTAAGGCTGAAAAATGTAAACCTTTTTATAAAGGGAATCTAAAACCGACAACCCTCAGATGTTTACTTAATCTAGGATAAACACTGAGGCTTTTTGTCGGCTTTTTTTATTATTTTTGCATCTCATTAGAGAAAAAATTAAATGAGCGAACTGGAAAAAGAAATTCATAAAAGACGCACCTTTGCCATCATAAGTCACCCGGATGCGGGTAAAACAACTCTGACCGAAAAACTATTGTTATTCGGAGGAGCTATACACGTGGCTGGGGCTGTGAAATCGAACAAGATAAAAAAAACCGCGACTTCGGACTGGATGGAAATAGAAAAGCAACGCGGAATATCGGTTGCAACATCCGTCATGGGATTCGAATATGACGGTTACAAAATAAATATTTTAGATACACCCGGTCACCAAGACTTTGCTGAAGATACTTATCGTACTCTAACAGCCGTGGATAGTGTGATCATAGTGGTAGACTCAGCCAAAGGGGTGGAAGCTCAAACACGCAAATTGATGGAAGTATGCCGCATGCGTCATACTCCGGTTATGATATTTGTAAATAAAATGGATAGAGACGGGTTAGACCCTTTCGAACTATTGGATGAGCTTGAGCAAGAATTGCAAATCAGCGTTTGCCCTCTGAGCTGGCCGATTGATAGCGGGCAACGATTTAAGGGTGTTTACAATATATATAAGGAAAAGCTTGATTTATATACTCCGAATAAGCAAAAGATAACCGAATCTATTGAGTTTAAAGATATAAACAGTCCTGATCTGGAAAAGCATATAGGAGATGCTTTAGCTCTAAAATTGAGAGACGACATCGAATTAATAAATGGAGTGTATTCGGATTTGGATTTGAGCGAATATCTGAAAGGACAAGTAGCACCCGTATTTTTTGGTTCAGCGCTGAATAATTTTGGAGTAAAAGAGCTTTTGGATTGCTTTGTAAAGATAGCACCTTCGCCACGCCCGATAGAGGCGATAGAAAGAGAGGTTAGCCCTGAAGAAGATGCCTTTACTGGTTTTATATTTAAGATACATGCAAACATGGATCCAAACCATCGTTCGTGTATAGCGTTTGTGAAAATTTGCTCAGGAAAATTTGAACGTAATGTTAATTATAAACATGTACGCCTCAACAGACAATTGAAATTCTCCTCTCCTACTGCATTTATGGCTCAGAAGAAAGAGACTGTTGATGAGGCTTATGCAGGAGATATAATAGGGCTGCCAGACACCGGAAACTTTAAGATCGGCGACACTCTTACTTCCGGCGAAGAATTGCATTTTAAAGGCTTGCCAAGCTTCTCGCCCGAAATGTTTAAATATATTGAGAATGCAGATCCGATGAAATCTAAACAATTGCAGAAAGGCATTGATCAGTTGATGGATGAAGGTGTTGCCCAATTATTTACAAACCAATTTAATGGAAGAAAGATTATAGGTACTGTCGGACAGCTTCAATTTGAAGTTATTCAATACAGATTACTCCACGAATATGGGGCACAATGTAGATGGGAAACGATCAATCTTTATAAAGCATGTTGGATAGAAAGTGATAATATCGACCAATTGAACGATTTCAAAAAACGGAAATCACAATATATGGCCGTAGATAAAGAGGGACGGGATGTCTTCTTGGCTGATTCTAATTATGTATTAATGATGGCTCAGCAAGACTTTAAAGATATTAGATTCCACTTTACCTCTGAATTTTAAGATATGGCGAAAATAGAAATGGTGATAAATGAGGCATACCGTAATTTGGAAAACTTCATAACTGCTTTACCTGAAGAATTTCCGAAATCCGGAGAAACGATATATTCAGGACGTAATACTATCAAAGTATTTAATGTCGATGGAAAACAGTTGAACGTGAAGTTTTTCAAAAAACCTTTATTTATCAATCAGATCGCGTACGCCACATTCCGAAAATCGAAAGCAAAACGATCTTATTTATATGCCTTTAAGTTAAAAGAAAGAGGATTTCACACCCCCGATCCGGTGGCTTTTATGGAATTGAAAATATGTAATCTATTAAAACATAGTTTATATATTTCAATACATGAAGAATTTGACGGAATAATGAGAGAATTGCAACGCGGACCATTAGAAGGACGCGAGGATCTTTTACGCCAATTTGCTATATATACAGCGCAATTGCATGACAAGATGGTGTTACATCTGGATTATTCGTCGGGAAATATATTGTACAAAAAAAATGAAGATAGATATACTTTCTATCTTGTTGACCTAAATAGAATGACCTTTGATAAACCCATAGATATAAATACAGCTTGTTTTAATTTCAGGCGACTATGGGGCAGTGATGAAATGATAAGCTTCATCGTAAAAGAATATGCAAAAGCCCGTAACCTTGATGAAGAAATATGCTTGAGAAAAACATTTGAATATCGCAAAAAATTTTGGGATACATACACCAAACAGCATCCCGGCGTCCTACCCTATATGGACTAAATAATACAACTACATTATGAGAATTGGATTTGATGCAAAACGAGCCGTATCGAACTTTACCGGACTAGGAAATTACAGTAGGTTTGTAATTTCCAATTTAATGAAGTACTACCCTGAAAATGTATATAAACTATTCATACCTAAATTACCACAAGAAAGTAAAGATAAAGAAAACGAAACCCGAAAGGATGAAAAAGTATATTCGATAAAACAAACTCATAAACCTTTTTGGCGAACAATGGGTATTGTAAAAGATATAAAAGAAGAGAGAATTGATATTTACCATGGGTTAAGTAACGAATTACCATATCGAATTAATAAAGCCGGAGTAAAAAGTATTGTTACCATACACGACCTTATTTTCATCAATTATCCTCAATTTTACAATCTGATAGATCGCATAATATATGATATAAAGGCTAAGTATGCCTGTAAAGTAGCTGACAGAATTATAGCAGTAAGTGATTGTACAAAAAGGGATATTATAAGACATTACCGCATAGATCCATCTAAGATAGATGTCGTATATCAAGGATGTTTCCCTATATTCAAAGAACCTGCGGATGGCTTAAAAAAGAAAGAGGTAAGACACAAGTACAATCTTCCCGATCAATATCTACTATCAATAGGCAGCATTGAAGAACGAAAAAACATATTACTCATAGTCAAGGCGCTTAAATACATCCCGGATATTCATTTCATTGCCATTGGAAAACAAAAAGACTATGCGGATAAAGTAATGCGCTATGCCATGGAGCATAACTTATCAGATAGGGTTCATTTCTTTAGTAAAGTTCCTCTTACAGATTTGCCGACGATACTGCAAGAATCAAAAATATTTATATACCCATCTCTTTACGAAGGCTTTGGAATACCTATCATCGAAGCACTAAATTCGGGTATACCGGTAATAGCCGCTAGAGGTTCTTGCCTCGAAGAAGCAGGCGGTCCTCATTCTATATATGTAGACCCTTACAATGAAAGCGAATTAGCCGAACAAGTAAAATCTTTATTAGAGAATGATCAACAAAGAGTATTAATGGTTAAAGAAGGCTTAGAGTACGTAAAAAGATTTTCGGATGAAGAATGTACAAATGAATTAATCAAAGTGTATAATAATCTCTTAAATAATTAGAGACGACCTTCTCTTTCGATTAATTTGGAAAAGAATATAGAAAAGCAATAGACTCTGGAAGTCCATTGCTTTTTTATATTCATAATACAGTGCTAACAAATAACATTTCAACAACAAGTGTTTTTCCTACATTGGATAATGTAATACTAAATAAGGAATCACACACTTTTTTCTGTTAATTTCTCTAAACTGGGAATAGCAAAGAAAAAGCAGACGTATAGCCAAACATTATCATTAAAATAAAATATATCAATAAGTTATTTAGTTTATCTATGACAAATAAGTTTATTTCATCAAATTTTAAATCTTTATTTTAGTAAAAAAGGTGCTGTTTAACATATAAAAAAAACGTGATATCTTTATTTTTTTAGCCTATTTTGCAAAGCCTATATTACAAAAAGTATCATTTTTGCTCAACAATTGAACTAAAAAAACATATATCATGAAAATCTTAGTCTGCATCAAACAGGTACCTGCATCGAATAAAGTAGAAGTGGATCCTGTGACCGGAGTCTTAAAAAGAGATGGAACTCAATCAAAGTTGAATCCCTACGACCTCTATGCAATAGAAACTGCCTTACGACTGCGAGAAAGTTATGGAGGGAGCGTTACAGTTATCACGATGGGACCTCCTCAATCGAAACAAATTATAAAAGAATCATTTATGATGGGTGCTGATGACGGCATCTTATTGACCGATCGTCGATTTGGAGGAGCTGACGTATTAGCCACAAGCTATGCGTTATCGCAATGTATCAGAACTATCGAAGACTATGACCTCATTCTGTGTGGAAAGCAAACAACCGATGGCGATACAGCACAAGTAGGGCCTGAGATTGCCGAATGGCTTAATATACCAAGTGTATCGAATGTTACTAAGATTTTGGGTGCAACAAAAGAAGATATCGAGATCGGAATGGATATGATTAACTATGTAGAACATTCGAAAGTAAAATTCCCATGTCTTCTTGCAGTAGAAAAAGATATATATCAACCTCGCCTCCCTTCTTATGTACTGAAAATGAAGACTAAGGATAAAGAAATAAAGGTGCTGACTCTTGACGATATGGAAGACAAAGACGAGAAGCATTACGGACTCAGAGGTTCTCCGACACAAGTAGTTCGCATATTTCCTCCCGAAAGCGATGTAGTTCAAGAAATATGGACAGACGAAACACCGGATACTTTAACTAAGAATCTGTTTGACGTTCTTCAAGCAGAAAAATTCATTTAAAAAAAGAAGGAGGGATATAAAATGAAAAAATTAGTAGTTCATCAAGAAAAAATAGATAAAGAAAAGGCAGAAGCACTGATAGATCTATGTGCCTTCAATGCCTTCGATTATACGAACGGAATATTGTCCATCAATGCCGCTTGTAAAATGTGTAAACTTTGTGTCAAGAAAGGCCCTGCCGGCTGTGTAGAATTAGTAGAAATAGAAGATACAGCCAAAGTTGATAAATCGGCATGGAAAGGGGTAGCCGTATACATAGACCACATAGACGGCGAGATTCTACCCGTATCGTACGAGCTGATTGGAAAAGCCAAAGAATTGGCAGTAGTTATCGACCAGCCTGTATATGCTTTGATGATGGGGTACAATATAAAAGAGAAAAGTAAAGAAATATTACACTACGGAGTGGACGAAGTCTGCATATATGACAATCCTGAATTAGAACATTTCAGAATAGAGCCTTACACTGCAGTTTTTGAAGATTTTATAGCCAAAAGGCATCCGGGCTCTATCCTCGTAGGGGCTACTCCGATGGGACGTCAATTAGCTCCTCGTATTTCTGCCAGAATGCGTTCAGGGCTTACAGCCGACTGTACAGTATTGGAAATGGCTAAAAATACAGACTTAGCTCAGATCAGACCAGCATTCGGAGGTAATATAATGGCTCAGATACAGACTCCTAACCATCGTCCTCAAATGGCTACTGTGCGATATAAGGTAATGAATGCACCTAAGCGGATGGAAGATCCAATCGGTATCATTACCGCATTTTCAATTCCCGAATCGAAATTGAAAAGCAATATAGAAGTTATCAAGATAGACCTTAAAGAGCACGAAGAAACTATTGAAACATCGGAAGTATTAATCGTTGCTGGGCGTGGTGTGAAGAAAAAAGAAGATCTTGTATTATTAGAAGAATTAGCCGAATTATTGGGAGCTAAGATTGCTTGTACAAGACCTCTAGCCGAAAAAGGATGGATGAATCCTAAAAAGCAAATTGGACTTAGCGGACGCACCGTACGTCCAAAACTTATAATAACATGCGGCGTGTATGGTGCAATACAATTCGTAGCAGGAATGAATAAGTCGGAAAAAATAGTAGCGATCAACTCCGACATCAATGCACCAATATTCAATGTCGCCCACTACGGATTGGTAGGCGATATTTATGAAATAATACCAAGACTAATAAAAACTATTAAAGCAGAAAAGGAGGACGTTGCCGTATGACATATAAAAAAATAGACACCAAAGATATAGCATTTCTCGAAAAGTTGATTAACGACAATCAACGCGTAATATATGGAACAGACATTAAAGAAGAATACAGTCACGACGAATTAGGCGATACAGAAAGTTATCCCGATGTTGTGGTCAGAGCCTTATCGACCGAAGAAGTATCGAAAGTGATGGAGTATGCATATGAAAACAATATCGCGGTAACACCCCGTGGATCGGGAACAGGGCTTGTTGGAGCTTCCGTAGCCATCGAACATGGTATAATGTTGGATCTTAGCCTAATGAAACGATTCTTGGACCTGGATGAAGAAAATTTGACCCTGACTCTCGAACCGGGTGTATTACTAATGGAAGTGTTAGCCTATGCCGAAGAACACGGATATATGTATCCGCCCGATCCGGGTGAAAAATCTGCAACCATAGGCGGTAATATTAATACCAATGCAGGAGGAATGCGTGCCGTTAAATATGGAGTTACACGCGACTATATACGAGGGTTAGAAGTTGTATTGCCAAATGGAACAGTTGTACAACTAGGAGGAAAAACGGTAAAAAACAGTTCAGGATATGATCTTAAAGACCTGATCGTTGGTTCGGAAGGTACACTTGGTGTAGTAACAAAAGCAACATTGAAACTCATACCGTTTCCTAAAGTGGTGATAAGCTTATTAATCCCCTTCCCTACCCTGCAAGATGCCATCAGAACAGTACCATTGTTAGTACAATCAAAAGTGACTCCCGCATCTATCGAGTTTATGGAAAGAGAAGTAATTATAGATTCTGAAAATTATCTGGGAAAGAAATTCCCTGATAATCAATCTGATGCTTACCTATTGCTTAAATTTGATGGAAATTCAGTAGAAGATGTAGAAAAATCATATGAGGAAGCGGCTCAAATATGCCTCAAATCGGGAGCTTTGGATATACTGATTTCAGACACCGAAGAAAGAGAAGAGTCGATATGGAAAGCCAGAGGAGCTTTTCTTGAAGCAATAAAAGGATCTACCACCGAAATGGATGAGGCAGACGTAGTTGTGCCACGCAATAAAGTAAATGACTTGGTTGAATATACACACGCATTACAAAAAGAAATAGGTATTAGAATAAAAAGTTTTGGACATGCCGGTGATGGTAATTTGCATGCATACATTTTGCGAGACAATTTGGACGAGAAAGAATGGAAAGAAAAGCTCAACCTTGCCTTCGACAAAATATATGCTAAAGGACGTGAATTAAACGGGCAAGTTTCCGGTGAACATGGTATTGGATATGCAAAAAAAGCGTATCTTGAGAAACAATTAAATCCGGTCTTGTTGGATATAATGAGAGGTGTAAAGAATGTTTTCGACCCTAAACATATCTTAAATCCTCACAAAATATTCTAAAACACAACCTGCTTTGCAAATCAAAGCCAATAGTATTGAATATATTAATACTTAAAAAGAAAACTATATGCTAATACCATTATTACAAATTCAATCATTAAATCTCGAATGGTGGCAAATATTACTTGCCGCCCTACCCGTACTAATACTTATCATACTGATGGGTTTTCTGAAAATGTCGGGGGATAAAAGTGCTGTGATCACTTTAGCAGCCAGTATTATAATCGGGCTAATAGCCTTTCACCTCCCCGCGGGAGACATAGGGTTATCCGTTGTATATGGCATATTAAAGGCAATATTTCCCATACTGATCATTATCATTATGGCAATATTCAGCTACAACGTACTAGTCCACACCGGAAAGATGGAAATTATCAAAGAGCAGTTTTCGTCAATCTCGTCCGACAAATGTATTCAAGTCCTATTACTCACTTGGGGTTTTGGAGGTCTGCTCGAAGGCATGGCAGGATTTGGAACAGCAGTAGCCATTCCGGCTGCAATTCTGATCAGTTTAGGTTTCAATCCTATCTTTTCGGCTGTAGTAAGCTTGATAGCCAATAGTGTTGCAACAGGATTTGGAGCCGTAGGTACACCCGTTAAAGTTTTAGCAGAACAAGCCGGAGTCGAAAACATTCAAACGTTAAGTACACAAGTAGTATTCCAGCTTTCCCCACTGATGATACTAATACCTTTTGTGTTAGTTTTTATGACAGACCCAAGCATAAAATCTCTACCTAAACACATTCTGCTAAGTGTAATTGTAGGTGTTGTTTCACTTGTCACACAATATCTTGCTGCCAGATATATGGGAGCTGAAACTCCTGCCATCTTAGGTAGTATTGCATCCATCATTGCTATTATTGTATATGCAAAATTAACAGCTACTAAAAAAGAGAAAGAGTTTAAAGCAAGCTTTCCTAAACACAGTTTATCCGAAGTCGTAAAAGCGTGGAGCGTATACGGTCTTATACTCATCCTAGTTGTACTTACAAGCCCTTTATTGCCACTAAGAGATATATTAGCACCGATCTTAACTACTACTTTCAACTTCGACATAATGTCGATGGACAGTGGAGCCGACGTTACCCGTTCGATCAAAATATCGTGGTTGATAGATGCCGGAGTCCTCTTATTCATCGGTTCTGTATTGGGCGGACTGATACAAGGAGCTAAAATAAGTAGCCTATTCAAAGTATTAGGCAAAGTATTTGTACAACAGAAAAAGACAATAATAACCGTATGCTCGCTGATAGCCATGTCATCCATTATGGATTTTTCAGGTATGGTTGGCATCCTTGGTGTTGCATTAGCCTACACCACAGGGTCTCTTTATCCGCTATTCGCTCCTACAATCGGATGTTTGGGAACATTCCTTACCGGAAGCGACACATCGTCTAATATCTTATTCGGAAAACTACAAGCCTCAGTCGCAGCTTCTACCGGAGCAGACCCAAGCTGGTTGGCTGCCGCTAATACAGCCGGTGCTACCGGAGGTAAAATAATATCTCCTCAAAGTATTGCCGTAGCAACTTCGGCTTGTGGACAGCAAGGAAAAGAGGGAGAAATAATGAAAAAAGCAATGCCATTTGCATTAGGATACATCGTTATTGCAGGTTTGATGGTATATTTTGTTCCAAAGATTATGGGAAATATGTTCTTTTAAAAAATTTTCCTTTAACTTTAAGAATCTAAATCAACTAAAACTAACAAAAGAATGAAAGTAGGACTATTTGTACCATGCTATATCAACGCCATATACCCTGAGGTGGGTGTTGCTACATTCAGACTGCTCGACAGTCTGGGTGTAGATGTTGATTTCCCTCTCGACCAAACATGTTGCGGTCAGCCTATGGCAAATGCCGGATTCGAAGAGAAAGCTATTCCTTTAGCAAATCAGTTTGATGAGCTTTTTAATAAATTCGACTATGTCGTGGCTCCATCTCCAAGCTGTTCCGTATTTGTCAGAGAAAACTATCCTCCTATATTAGAAAAGAAAGGGCATCTATGCCAGACAAGTGGAAAAATATATGATATTTGCGAGTTTCTGCACGATATATTAAAAGTGGAAAAATTACCCAGCCGTTTCCCGCACAAAGTGAGCATACATAACAGTTGCCACGGAGTAAGAGAGATGATGCTCAGTTCTGCCAGCGAGTTAAATATACCCCGCTATTCTAAGATAAAGGATTTGCTTAATATGGTAGAAGGCGTTGAAGTATTCGAGCCAAAAAAAGTAGATGAATGTTGCGGATTTGGAGGTATGTTCTCCATCGAAGAACCTGAAGTTTCCGTATGTATGGGACAAGATAAATTAAAGAATCACATAGATACGGGAGCAGAATATATAACAGGAGCAGACAGCTCATGCCTGATGCATATGCAAGGGATAGTTAACAGAGAAAAACTACCTATCAAGTTTATTCATGTCGTTCAAATTTTAGCTGCAGGATTATGAGTACAAAACATTCGATAGCGGCAGGCCGCTTTATCAAAAATAAGGAACAAGAGCAATGGCATAACGAAACACTATGGATGGTACGCGAAAAGCGTGACCGCATGGCGATGAATGTGCCGGAGTGGGAAAGACTGCGCGATCTGGCTTGTAATATTAAGATGCACACGATTTCGCATCTTGATAAGTATCTTGAACAATTTGCAGACAATGCTGAAAAAAACGGTGTGATTGTTCATTGGGCAAAAGACGACAAGGAGCATAATGAGATAGTATATCAAATATTAGAAAAGCATAAGGCTAAGAAACTTGTGAAAAGTAAGTCTATGCTCACCGAAGAATGTCATCTTAATCCTTTTCTGATTGAAAAAGGTATAGACGTTGTGGAAAGCGATCTTGGAGAGCGTATTCTTCAACTAATGGATGAAGCACCGAGCCATATTGTAATGCCCGCTATTCACCTCAAAAGACAAGAGGTAGGAAAGCTGTTTGAAGACAAACTGCATACCGAGAAAGATAATAGCGACCCTACTTATTTGACTCGTGCAGCAAGGGCACACCTGCGAAATGAGTTTCTGACAGCAGATGTTGCCATGACGGGATGTAATTTTGGCGTTGCCGAAACGGGAGATGTTATAGTATGTACGAATGAGGGAAATGCCGATATGGGGACTTCATTACCAAAGGTACATATCGTTTCGATGGGGATGGAAAAGATAGTTCCCTCTCTCAAATCTTTAGGTGTATACACAAGATTGCTTGCACGAAGTGCCACCGGCCAGCCGTCCACGTCTTACACTTCGCATTATCGTAAGCCACGTGAAGGTGGCGAAATGCATATCATTATCGTAGATAACGGGCGTAGCGAAATAGTGAGTAATGAGGAACACATACAAACACTAAAATGTATTCGTTGTGGTGCTTGTATGAACACATGTCCGGTCTATCGCCGAAGCGGAGGTTACTCTTATACTTATTTCATACCGGGACCTATCGGTATAAATTTAGGGATGTTGAGGTCTCCCGAAAAATATTTTGATAATGTTTCAGCATGTTCTTTATGTTTTTCTTGCAACAACGTTTGCCCCGTAAAGATTGATTTGGGAAATCAGATATATCGCTGGCGACAAAATCTTGATTCGATCGGAAAAGCCGATCCGATGAAAAAGGTTATGTCGGGAGGTCTGAAGTTTCTCTTTACCCGTCCATCTCTGTTCAGAGTAGGAATGTCGGTCGCACCGGTTATCAATGCAACTCCTCGATTTGTAAAATACAATGGATTAAATGATTGGGGTAAAGGCAGAGAGCTTCCTCAATTTGCATCCGAATCTTTTTCGGCATTGTGGAAGAAAGGCAAAGTGAAGAAAACCAATAAATGAAAAAACGATGAGTAATAAATCTGAAATATTAAGCAATCTGAGGCGTCATATCAATCAGACATACGATATGCCTGAAATAAGAATTGATGCCATACAGTATAATAATAAAATAGACCAATTTGTAGAGATCAGTAAAGGGGTTGGAGGAAATGCTGTTGTATTAGGAGAAGGCGAAGACCTGAACAGCTGTATAAAAAACCTATATCCTGAAGCTAAGAATATAGCATCTAACCTCCCAGAAATATCAATAGCTACGATCGATCCTGATACTAAAGAGGCTCACGATCTTAATGGTACTGATTTAAGCGTAGTAAGGGGTGAACTTGGTGTGGCTGAGAATGGATGTGTATGGATACCGCAAAATGTGAAAGAACGTGTATTATACTTTATCTCCGAATATCTGATTATCATATTGGATAAGAATAAAATTGTAAACAATATGCATGAAGCATATGAGCAAATACAATTTAGTGATAAGGGATATGGTGTATTTATTTCGGGACCTTCTAAGACAGCGGATATTGAACAAGCCTTGGTTGTGGGTGCTCATGGTCCCAAGGGACTAACTGTAATACTTGTCTAAAAAACATAAAAGCTAGAATAAAAAATAAGGTTGTTTCGTAAATGAAACAACCTTATTCTATGATATATACGAGAAACATATATTATATCAGAAAGATAGCAAAATCTCACATTTAACATAATTTAAAGTTCACGCAACCTATATAGAGAAGGATGCTTTATATTCAGCAAATAACCCGCAATGATGAATTACGGGTTACATAGCTAAGGTTAGAAAGCCTAATGAAGTTTTGTAAGAGGAGATAGAGTAAGAAAACATCTACACCTCCACTTACAGAATGAAATCTTTTCTCATTCTAACCTAATAGATTTGGATTGCAATATAAACAAATAATTGCAATAACAACTAAAAAAATATGATAAAACAAATATTTTTTTAGATAAAAATATCTTAAATTAGGCGAAAGGTTAGTCTAGCAACCAAATATAAAAATATTGGCAGAGACGATTATTTTAATTAGTTATTTTTTTCGAGTTTGAGCTTTCTTCCAAGGTTTAAATACCGATATAATAACCAAAAATACAAGAGCTAGTGAAGAACAGCAACCAAGTATAAAAAGATATGCTCCTTGTTCTTCTACTTTAGCATCAGCCAAAGCCAAATCACGACCGACATTGGTGATTGCCAAATTGGAATCAAGCATTGGACTGAGTATAAATGTACCTACAATAACGATAGCAATACCCAAAATCCACTTAACTGTTATCCATCTATATTTAAAGAATCCCCAATTAGTCCATACTCCATACACAATACCTACCAAGATTGTTAGTGTGGCACTGGGCACTACCAGTACATCATCTATGAAGCGAATCGCTTTATATTTTGTGTATAATTCATCGCCTGAATGTGAACTCATCAGAAATAAAACTGCCATTGCTATAACGCCGACAGTCCATAACATAACCAGAATAAAATGTATAGATTTTAAAATCTTTAAACCCTGTGCATTTAGTTTTTTCATTTTTTATCCTCCAGATTTGAATATATTGTAGTTAATAGTCTTTTCAACATGTCTGCTTCGGGAGGTAAAATATCCCGCAACGAATCTGCAATTACGGAATCAGCAATTTTAAGAGCTGAAGGAAGAAGCTCTTTTCCTTGCTTGGTGATGCTAATGCAATTCTTATTTACTCTCGTTTGTTTACGAGCAACTAATTGTTTTTTCTCAAGATTATCAATAGAGCGTTTTATCGCTGCGGCATCTTTTGATAGAAGCTTTGCAATCTCAAGCTGACTAAGATCATTCTTATAGTAGAGGCAACGCAATACTATAAACTGAGAATGAGGTAAGTCTATATTTTGTCTATCAAGGGCTGCATTCAATGAGGTTGATAATGCAACGGAGGCTCTGTTGAGCAGTAATCCTAATGAGTAAATCTGATCCATATATTTATCTTGCTTTTTCAAAAACAAATATAATGCTATTATGTTGACTAGTCAACATAATAGCATTATATTTATTATCTGTATATATGGAATGAAAAAGACAGACCTATTTTACACAGATTTGCCTTTTTCTTAAAATATTTTAATGAGTATCTTATTTTTCAGATTGTGCCAACGCATCTTTTACAGATTGAGCTAAGGATGTAGTGGGACGACCTATCAAGTGCGAAAGTTGTTTACTATCATCGAATAAATCGCCTTTAGATGCTCCTATATCAAATCCGGCAATGACTCTAGCTGCATCTTCTGGCAATCCTATGCTTTTTAGAACTTCGGCATATTCTTGTTCTGAAAGGTTTTTATAAGGAATCTCTTTTCCAGTTTGATGAGAAATTTCTGCAGCCAAATCTTTTAAAGTAAAATATGAGTCACCTGCCAATTCATACGTTTTTCCTTTGTGTTGTTCATCAGCTAACACTACCGCTGCTGCCGCTGCATAATCGGCACGGGCTGCCGCAGAGATTTTTCCATCGCCGGCTGATCCTACAAAAGCTCCGGCTTTGACTGCTCCTGAAACAGATCCTGTATAATTCTCGGTATACCAACCATTTCGCAAAAGAGTGTAGGCAATGCCCGAGGCTTTCAATACTGCTTCTGTTTCGCGATGCTCTCCGGCTAAACTCAAGGTAGATTTATCAGCATGCAACACGCTTGTATAAACAATCCATTTTACTCCGGCTTGTTTTGCCGCCTTTATCACATTTTCATGTTGTCGTTTTCTCTGACCGATTTGATTGCCGGAAATTAAAAGTAAATGATCAATTCCTTTCAGTGCTTCCACCAAATGATCGGGTTGATCATAATCAAATGCTCTGGCTTCTATACCTAGATCTGTTGCTTTTTCGGGTGTACGTACTAAAGCTACTAAATTCTCTGCGGCTGTTTTCTTTTTCAAATCTTGTACTACCAAACGCCCTAGGTGACCGGTAGCTCCTGCTATTCCTGTTTTCATAAGCTTTAAATTGTAATAATTATTGTTACATTTATATATAAAAAAAATCAGTGAAACTTTTTCACAAAATCATTTAATGTTTTATGACTAAGAGCCTCTATAACCAATTGATCAGTTTGATCGAAAAGTTGCTCAAGATTCTCATTAATTTGTTTACCAACAGAACATTTCGGATTAGGGTTTAAATTTTTTTTACCTAACACATCTGAATTTTTAACTGATAGATAAACTTCGGATAATGAAATATCTTCACTTGCTTTTTTGAGCTTCGAGCCACCATCTTTTCCTTTTCGGCTGACAACGAGCCCTGCACTCTGTAATACACCTAATTCTTTTCGTACAATTACAGGATTAATATTTATACTTCCTGCAACAAGATCAGAACTTAACCACTCGTCAGGAAAATTAGCGAGTAACGTTAATATATGTAAATAATACTCCAAAAGTACCCCACTACTCTACTCGAAAAGTATACCACCTAAGGGAGTAA
>DHNQ01000020.1 GCA_002409595.1 Dysgonomonas sp. UBA5412 | reverse complement strand
ACTTTTGGATTATTATTTACATACCTAACGATTCCGATCCCGGATTTTCCGGCTTTAAGGAAGATCCTTATACTAGTTTAATAAATAAAGACTCCAAACTGTATGGATATCCCACTCCGATGGATGTCATTTATACCATAGGTACTATACCTGATACTTGGAAAAAAGAATATGGCATACTGTATAGTTGGCACGCTGCAACGAATGATGAAAATCTCTCTTCTGCGGAGCAAGGACAAGTAGATGCTACAGAAGTACCCGGACCGAATGAAGTAGAAACTTTGTTTGGTAAAATAAGAGGAATTTGCCCCGAAGGTTGGCATTTGCCGAGCGATAGGGAATGGAATAAATTGGAGAAGCAAATTTATAACAATATATCTGATTATAGTTGTAACCAAGCGACTGATGTACTTACTCCATCGGAATGGAACCCAATTTGGGAATGGGGAACAGAGAGTACAGATGGAGCAGGTTGGAGAGGATCTCGAACACAAGTTCCTCTAGGATGGGCTATGATCAATGCGGTAGCTGAAGGTGTACCCGGACATGGAAATGCCATGAAACTTCCTACGTATCCTGAGGGTAAAGTAGCTTTAATAACTAATCAATATGTGCCGGAACAGAAGACATATGGACGTAGCATCTCTGCTGTCGATGGAGGATTTGCTGTTTGGTTGGTAGGAAGCCTCACCGGAGGAGTTGACACCAAGCCTAATTCACCTCTTTCTTTCGGTTATGGAGGATCAGTCTATTTTTGGACTAGCAGTTGCAGAGATTCAAATCAATCATCTTATGTGTGGGCTCGTCTTTTTTCGGCAGCAACTTCTGCTGTTTATCGAGATAGCCTCCAACTTAAAGGCAGATTAAATCCTGTCAGATGTGTAAAGGATAAATAAACATGCATTATCGCAGATAAAATCTTATAATATAAAAAAGAATAGTTCTCGAGATTAGAGCTATTCTTTTTTATATTAACACGATAAGGTATGTTCTTTTGAGTCTTAATTAAATTATCTTATTTATAACCATTGGTTTTCTATCAACATATTTTTTAAATTTATATTTAGGCATACCTAGAGCCATACCTGCATAAATATTACCTTCGATTCCTAAAGTTTTCTTTAATAATCCTTCTTTGTCTAATTCTGAAAACTTACAGATGTAACCGGTATAGAAATGACCTACATTTAGGCTTTCAGCCATAATGGATGCATTTTGATAAGCTAAATTCGCATCTGCAGGCCAACCATCAACTGTATGTATCAATATAAGGGCTTTAGCTCCTCTTAGAATTAAATCAATCCCATTATTATAGGCAGTGCTTAATATTGAGAAATGATTTAGTGACTCTTCATTTCCAGTACTCCTCTGAACTTTAACAAAATTATCTACAAGTCTTATTGTTTGGGCAGTAACTTCTTTCAAAGTACTGGAGTCCGTAACCAAAGTATATTGCAATTTTTGCCGATTACCTGCTGAAGGAGCGAGAGATGCAGCTTCGAGTATTTTATCTAATAAAGGCATTGGAACTTCTTTGCTTGAGAATGAGCGATTCGAACGTCGTTTACGAAGCAATTCCATCACTGATTCAGGAGAGGGTAGAAGATCTGATTGAATAGGATGTACTGTTTCAGCAGAAAATGAAGAATGTATTACCGATTCAGTCGGACATATTGCAACACACTGTCCACATTCTATACACGATTGAAGGCTCTGTGTTTTAATTTCACTCTTATGAGCTTCCTGAATAAGGATATGTGCGGGACAGACACTTACACATCTACCGCAACGGATACAATTTTTTTCAATACTTAATTCTATCATAATTTTTTAGTTTTTATATCCCAAAGTTAAGTTATATTTGCTATCTATTTTATAGAGGTTTCCTAAAGTATAGTTAATATAAAAAGATATACCTTATGAATAAAGTTCCAATATCGAAACAATGTATAAAAACACTTTTGCCTGTCAGAGATGCATTAGACGTTATCAGTGGCAAATGGAGAATCCAGATAATTATTGCAATACAATACGGGTGTGAACATTTTACTGATATCCAAAAAAACGTTTTAGGTATCACTCCCAAAATGTTATCAAAGGAATTGAAGGCATTAGAAGAACATAAACTAGTTGTCCGAATAATAGAAAATGAATATCCGGTAAAAATACTATATCGTCTGGATGACTACGCTACTACTTTAGTTCCCGTTATTCATGCTTTAAGAGAATGGGGTGAGCAACATCGGGCTCGGCTTTTTCCTTGAATAGAGGTTAAGCCAATTATAGTTGATAGAAAATTAAAGAAAAATAAATTCTGATTTTATCTTTTGGTTAAAGCTATTTTTATTCCCATCAGAATAAATATTAACCCTGATACTTTATCCATCCATTTACTAAAAAGATGGTTATTCATAAGCTTTTCTGAAAAAATAGAGGTGAACAAACTCAATATCGTAAACCACAGTAAACCGATCAGAGCATAAGAAACTCCTAATAGGATGAATGGCAGAGGGCTTTCCATTGCTTCGGGACGTATAAACTGAGGAAAGAATGCCATAAAGAACAAGGCAACTTTCGGGTTTAATACGTTTGTGAATACTCCGGATAAATAATTCTTTTTTCTGCTTTCTATTACAGAACTTTTAATCTCAAGGTTATCGAAAGAATGTTTTTTTGTTAATAGTTTAGTTGCACCCAAATATATTAAGTAAATAGCTCCTGCATATTTAATGGCAGAGAAGGCTAAAGCAGATTTGGCAATGATTATCGATAGGCCTAAAGCGGCAAATACAGTATGTACTAATATACCGGAGTTTACTCCTAGTGTTGCATATATACCAGATTTTGCACCTTGAGTAATAGATTTATTTAAAACAAAAATAGTATCTATACCCGGTGTCATAATAAAGAATACCGCAGTTATGGCAAATGCCATAAAGTTATCAATTCCAAACATAAAAATTATATTTACTTATAGGCTACAAACTTACAAATAATCTTACATAGTATCTGTATTTCAAATATAAGAAAATAGAAATTGCTTATTCCGTTCTAGATTAAGACTTAAATATTTCTATCTTTGCAACATATAATAGTAAAAGAAAAATGAAGAAAATTATTAAAGTATATAATCCTGCATTTTGGTGAGTGAACTTTCTTACTTAGGGATAAATAGATAAACATACATTGGAGAACATGTATAGTTTATAATTGTATATACTTTTAATAATTAATTAAAATGAATCTTCATATTAAATTAGATTCCAGCCATCCTGCATACGAATGGTTGGAAAAACAAGCTGATAAGATCGGAGCTAAAGGTCATTTCGGTACGCATATAGATTGTTACACATCAACGCCGTCTCAGGGTAAATATCAATTTCCAGCGTATTTATTAGACTGTAGTAAATCAATGCCTTCTATTGATGAAGCAATGTTGTTACCCTCGTTGAAGGATCAAGCGTTGATTCTTTATACAGGTAATATGTATAAAAATGACTATGGAGCAACTGCATATTTCGAAACAAATACAATTTTAACAGATGACGTTCTGTCAGCTATATTAGATCGTAATCCTTCATTAGTATTGATTGACTCGTATGGCATCGGACAACATGGAAAAGATCATATCAATAAAGATATAAGATGTGAGTCTGCTGGTTGTTATGTGATTGAGAATATTTGTATTACTCCGGAGAATGCTGATCTGATAAAAATAATCAATGTAGAATTTGATCTGAAATATCCTTCAACAGGAAAACCATGTAAGGTCACATTCTAATTTCTAATGAATCAGGAACTAAATCCTTCTAAATAAATAAGACCTGTCTCAGAAGAGACAGGTCTTATTTTATTCTAAAACATTAAATGATAGCAAATATATTATCTATTGATGTAAATACAATAAAAGCTCATAAAATGAATATTTTCCAAAAACTAAAAGTAAATAATATTGCAGAAGCGATCGTTTATGCCAGCAACAATAATCTCTTTTAATTTTATAATTAATTCTTGTTTTTTCAAAAAGCAAAACTTAGTCAGTAAGTAAAGCTAATAAATTATGTTCTTCAAACCATTTGGATAAAGCAATGCGCGCATCAGCTAATTTATTTTCCCAATGCTCTACCGAATTTTGTCCGATTATATCTGTTATATATTTGACAGAAAGGAACGGGATGTTTAGTTCTCTACAAACAAAGGCTTGTGCATAAGCCTCCATATCGACAAAATCTCCAGATATAGATGAAACTTGAGTAACGAATGTATCTCCCGTACTGCAAATTCCTAATTTATGATATGTAGACAACCATTTGTTCAATTTTGAACTGTCTTTCGTTAATTGATTATCTTCTATTTTGAAATTTATTCCGGGTAATTTAATCATTTCATAATCTCTGTCAATAAAATGAGTGGCAACAAAAATATCACCCAGACTATGGGATACTGTTCCGGCTGTACCAATATTTAATACAAAATCCGGCTTTTCTTCTATTATCTTTTGAGTTAATCTAAATGTTGAATTCGTTTTTCCGACTCCGGTACATATAGATATTACATTAAAAGAGTTTAAACTCAAAGGTATAAACTCTTCTTTAACCGCATATGTTATTAAAATTGTTTTCATCTAAAAATATAATTTTCAGTATTGAGCTTATCAATACTGATTAGCCTATACAAAGATATTATAAATAACCGACCTATTTATAGATCAGTTTATTTCTCAACAACTAAATCTTTCTGCATTTTAGCTGCTTTTTGTCCCCATTTTGAGATTGAACTTAATAACGGAATAACACTTCTCCCAAATTCCGTTAATTCATAATCTACTCTCAACGGAGGTTTATCCGTATGTACAGTTCTGGAAATCAGCCCATCTTCTTCCAATTCTTTCAATTGTAGACTGAGAGTTCTCTCCGTTACCATCGGAATCTCTCTTCTTAATTCGCTGTATCTTTTTTTTTCAATAAGATGAATCAAGATTACAGCCTTCCATTTTCCTCCTATATACTTCATAGCCAGGCTTATACTACAAGGATATTCTTTGTCGTCTATAAAATACATCTGTTACTATCATTTGTGACCGTTATTGCAAAGATAAAATACTATACCTATGTTTGCAACTATAAAATATATAGTTTAATTAAAAAAATAAAAATTATGAGTTTTTTAGATCTTGCAAACAGTAGATATACTACAAAAAGGTATAATCCTAATTTAAAATTAACAGAAGATAAGATTGAGCAGTTGAAAGAAATACTAAGAATGACGCCTTCGTCCATTAATGGCCAACCTTGGAAATTCATTTTTATTTCAGACGATGAGATTAAATCAAAATTAGCTGAAGCTTCATATTTTAATAAAAAACGTATAGAAGAAGCGAGTCACTTAGTCGTATTCAATGTCTTAGACAATATTGAAAAATTTGAAAATCAGATACAACAATATTTACCGGAAATCGCTCTTGAATTTTACAGACAAAATCTGAAGTCACAATCAGACGACGTTATCAAGGCATGGTTTGCTCATCAGGTATATCTAGCCTTAGGATTCTTCCTAAGTGCGTGTGCTAATATGGGAATTGATTCTACCCCAATGGAAGGAATTGATAAAGATATATATACTCAAATATTACAACCATCAGTTGATTACAAGCCTTTATTTGCAGTGTCTATTGGATATAGAGATCCTCAGGATAATAATCAACCATCTATAACCCCTAAATTTCGACTTGCACTTAATGATATAATTGAATCAATTTAATTATTTTAATATATACAAGCATCTGTCATCTTACCTAAATTACAGGTAGGGTGGGAGATGCTTTTAATATGCTAAATGCTGTCGGATAATATCTGCGACAAAGAGTTTTAGCTTTTCAGGATAAACAATTTTGGCAACATCCATATATGACAAATACCACCGGCCTAATTGATTTAATGAGAAAGTCATAAAATGCAATTTTACTCTATCGCCACTTGTTTCTTCCGAAACAAGTCCTTGATAATACTTACTTTCATCAATAATAGGCAGATCGGAAGTAGAAATTTCAATAATGACTTTTTGCAAATCAGTTCTATCCTTGAGCTCTTTCAAAAATGAATCCAAAGAAGGATGCTCTTTGTTGATAGAGTATCCGGTCGGTTTTATATTTCCTATACGATTGACCTTGAATGTTCGATAATCATTTTTTGTATTACAGAAAGCGATAAGATACCAGTTTGCCATAGAAAAAAAGATGCCTATCGGATCAATTATACGTTTAGTCCCTTCTATTTTTCCATGCGAAGTATAATCAATTTCAATTTTCTCTCGTTTCGATACATTATCAAGTAATAATTGCAGCCTGTCTTCTGAACTTTGTTGAAAGGATGAATGAAAATCAAGATGGCCTATTCTTTGGTCAATAGTAGCCATTGTCTTCTTTTGAGTCATGCGCATTACTGCTCGTATCTTTTCAACTCCTGACTTATAGCTTTTGCGCAAACCTTCATCTGTAAATTTATCCACAAGCCTTTCTGCTGCCAAAAAGGCAAAAGCTTCTTCTTGTGTAAACATAAGTGGTGGAAGTTTAAATCCATCAACCAATGAATATCCGATACGCGAATCGCCTGCAATAGGAACTCCAGCTTCCTCTAGTGCTTTAATATCTCTATATACAGTGCGAATACCGATGCCAAACCGCTCCGAAATTAATTTTGGTTTTATCATTACAGAAGATTGGAGCATTATGAGTATTGCTGATAAGCGATCTATTCTATTCATAGAAATGTATTTGTTACAAATTCAAATAAGATTTGCTGAAAGACGTTGCTCCCTGCCAAATCCTATCTAATCCTTTTGGTTTTAACTTAAGCAGAATAACCTTCGTCTGTGACCATTATAATCCACGAGATACCATATTTGTCTGTTACTTCTCCCATACCGTCACAGAAAAATGTTTTTTCATAAGGCATTGTCACAGTTCCATTTTGAGCAAAAATATCAAAGATACGTTTACATTCGTCCTCTTCTTCAAAAACGAGAACGAGTTTATTGTTGTTACCAATTACTAATTTAGCTTCACTGTTTGCATCTTCGCCGGCCAAATCGAAATATGGAGTTTTCACAACCATATGAGAAATTTTCTCTTTGTCAGAATCTGCTATAATAATATCTTTTTCTTCTTTTTTACGAAAAACAAAATCTATTGTTCCATTTAATGTTGTTTGGTAAAAAGTTAATGCCTCTTCGCAGTTTCCGGGGAATACAAGATGTACTTTAAGTTTCATGTTTGTTTCTTTTAATTTATTAATCTATTAACAGAAACAAAAGTATAACCATGCAGTGACAACCCTATGTCGCAAATTTTATAAAAAGATTATATTTTTATTCTTTATTGTAACCTATACAGAATATCGTCTCTCCTTCATTTACCGGAGGTGTTCCTATCTTGTAGAGAATAATACCAGATGCAGGAGCTGTTAATTCCTGAAGCTTCTTACCCCAAACATCTGTTACAGAACCAACAACCTCCCCTTGAACAACGTTATCTCCTGATAATAGATCGCTATAGAGAATACCTTGAATAGTCGATTTTAAATAAGACTGCTGATTGAACGTTTTTGTTGATACTTTTTGGAGGTTTTTCTTATGTTCATCCTGATACATATTCATTTCATATAACATATTAAACACAGCAGATTCTATTTGATCTACAGCCTCATTTTGTACGTTGCCTAATTTTCCGGCCTCTATACTTAAAGCCACCTTTCCATCCTGTGTAGCTTGCTTAAAGGCATAAATGGCAGGTTGACTCGGTGTAATATTATAATTATATGAGACTATATTTTCAAAACCACTGATTTTACATAGTTTTGCAGCCAATTTTGTTTGATTACGACTATCTGCTCTATCATAATAGCAGACGAATGGAAGTAGGTCTTCATTAGCATCCCCTCCATGAATATCGACAAAGACATCACATTCTGAGATTATCTCTTTTGTAATCAAATAAGCTATTTGCTCTGTAATAGTTCCATCTTTTTTTCCGGGAAAAACATTATTAAGGTTTTTCTTATCTAAAGGATTAAAAAAAGGAGATCTACCATAGAAAGATGGAATATTGGCTATTGGTAAAAAAATCAGAGAACCCTTCAACTTATTATGGTCTATTTTATTCATAATACGTTGTACAGCCAAAATAGGAGGATATTCATACCCATGTATTCCTGCGACAACTACAAACGTAGGTCCTTTCTGTACACCATTAATAATAGTAACTGGCAATACAGAAGAGTTAATTTCGTCTCTCAGAGGAATAGACAAATCAACTCGTCCCGCATCAGAATTATTTAATACGTCCTTAATTGTAGGTTGAGCTGAAAGGTGAAATGATGTCATAAGAAATACACTCAAAATGAATAAATTATTTATTGACGTGAAGGTACTTTTTTTAAAGTTCATGCTAAATCAAATTCTTTTATAGTTAATTCGTCTATTATCATTTTGAATATATAACTTTTTGTTAACACAAACATATCCTTTTTATTTTTTTATGGATTTACTTTATTTATGTCAATATGTGCCAAATCTGAGTTGTAATAAAACATACAATAAAACCGAGAATTAATGGTAGAATACTTGCAACAAATGTCCATTTGGCACTACCGGTTTCTTTATATATAGTATATATTGTTGTACTGCAAGGGTTGTGCAATAGACTGAACAGCATTAGGTTTATACCAGTCAGTAAAGTCCATCCTCCGGCATGGAGTATAGACGCTATTTCGTCTTCCGAACCATCAAATAGGACTCCTGCACCATTTCCAAAGCTCGAATTACCAATTACTAAAGTAGTTAACATCAAAATAGTTGGTATTACTATCTCATTAGCAGGAATTGCCAATATATATGCCAAGAGAATAACACCGTTCAATCCTATTATAACAGCAAAGGGATCAAGCCCTTCAATCAACCATAAAGCAATACTTTGATTGCTAATATCGACATTACAGATAATCCATATTATTGCTCCGGCAGGCATTGCAAATACAATGGCTCTCCATAATATAATAAGCGTTCTGTCGATTAGGGAGGTATAGATTGTTTTCCAAATTTTAGGTGGACGATATGGAGGTAATTCTAATACAAAAAATGAGGATTCGCCCTTTAATAATGTCTTAGATAAGAACCATGATACAAGAAATGTAAACGCGATGCCTAATAAAACAATGCCTACAACAGCCATCGTAGAAACTATGTGCGAAAGTTTAGCGGGAACTAATGCTCCGATAAAAATTCCGGCAATTAAAATCTGCGTCGGCCAGCGCCCGTTACAAAGAGAAAAATTATTTGTAATGATAGCAATTAACTTTTCGCGAGGGCTATTGATAATACGTGTAGCTACAACTCCGGCGGCATTGCAACCAAATCCCATACTCATTGTCAGAGCCTGCTTTCCGTGCGCACCTGCCTTTTTGAATAAAAAATCGAGATTAAAAGCCACTCGTGGTAAATAGCCAAAGTCTTCTAAAAGTGTAAATAAAGGGAAGAAAATAGCCATTGGAGGTAACATCACAGACACAACCCATGCTGTAGCTAAATATACTCCATCTATTAACAATCCTTCTAGCCATAAAGGAAGATGTATATAGATTGCTGCATCTTTGAGCAGCGGGTGAATTTTGCCTAATAATAAATCCGATAATAATTGGGACGGATAATTTGCACCGGTAATTGTAAGCCACAATACAATCCCCAATAGTAAGAGCATGGTGGGAAATCCCCATGTTTTACTAGTAACTATTTTATCTATTAATCGGTCTACCCTAAAGGATTGATGACTATTATCCTTTTGAACAGTATCTTTTATCAATTCATATATACGAGAATAAACTGCTCCTGTAAGGTCATCATATATTTTATGATCTATGTTGCCTTGACTTTCTGTAACTAACTTTAAAATATCTCTAACGTCTGTATCTTTTAATTGAGTGGATAATTTACCTTGTTTTAATCCATCAATTACACTCTGATCATTTTCTAATAGACGCAATGCAACCCATTGTTTAGACTGAAAATCAGAATCGGAATGAGCCAATTTATCTACGATCTTATTTACAGCTTCATCTGTTTTTTTAGGTAATTTCTTAATAATCAATTGTCGGTCAGAATAATTACCGGATGCTACCTGTGAGATAGCTTGCAGCAAGTCGTCCAATCCTTTATTGTTGCGAGCGCTAGTTGGTACTACGGGGATATGTAATTCACGCGCAAGGGTGCGGTAGTCTATTTTTATATTGTGTCTTTCAGCTTCGTCCATCAAATTGAGGCATAAGACTACTTTGGGCGTTATCTGCAATATTTGTAATACTAAACTAAGGTTTCGTTCCAATCGGCCTGCATCTACAACTACTACGGTCACATCGGGCTTGCCAAATAGAATAAAATCACGAGCAACTTCTTCATCATCCGAATCGGATAGAAGAGAATATGTTCCGGGTAGATCTACCAGTTTGAAACGTTTATCTCTATACGAAAAACTTCCTTCGGCTTTAACCACCGTTTTACCCGGCCAATTTCCAGTATGTTGACGTAGCCCGGTAAGAGCATTGAAAACTGTACTTTTTCCTGTATTCGGATTTCCGGCTAAAGCTATAACATAATCAGCCTTACCAGATTGCTCTCCTAATCTTTTCAGACCTGATTTTGGGTTGAGTTCACATATTTCACAAGAATCTTTTAGCATTTTAAAATTGCCCTTCTTTTATTATTTCAATATATCGAGCGTCCTCTTTACGAATAGCAATCAGCGTTTCGTGAATATTATAAGCAATGGGATCGCCCAACGGACTAATATTTTGTACACAGACATCCGCACCTTTAACAAAGCCTAAGTCTAATAATCGTTCACGGATATTGTTGTCACAATCTTTGTCTATACCACAGATTGTAGCCACTTCACCTAACTTTAGCTCTGATAGATTATTGTTAGACTCATCTTGTAATTGATTTGTATTTTTGTTAGTCGTCTCTGTTATCATTTTTCTGAATTATTATATATCAAAACAGTTCAAAGCGAATAATCGTTCATATTTTACTTCACAAAATATTTTATCTTGTGAAGGATGCTGACAAAGTAAGAATACAAATTAATTATATTTCGTTGAATTATAAATCAGTTATTACTTATATTTTTATAGATCCAACCTTTATTGTATGCTCTTCCTTATAATTTTATACCGATTTCTGAGTCTTTAATGATAAAGATCAAAAATCGGTATGATTCTAATTCTAAACAAGATATACTCGTCTTAATATGTCTTAGTCATAGATGTAGGCACACATATTATATAGTCAGCAACTCCGGTATAAGCTTCATCCAGTGTAGATATATCATCTTGTTGTGCTGTAGATATTGTAGCTATTTTTAGATGGGGGCTTAATAGTTGTAAGAAGTATATTATGCCATCTTTATTGTCGGAATGGTAACTTCCATTGAAATGAATAAAAGTTTTGTTGTTTTGAATATTTTTATTGATAAAGTGAGCCATTGTGGCGTCTTTTATAGCTTGTGCCTTGGCTAAGGCTAAAGGATTGGAACTCATCATAGACATAATACTTCCTTCGGATAACATGACAGAGTCAGCTTTGAAAGGAATGGGTAGGGGAGCTATATACCTTTTTGCTTCATCGGATAATGAAAAGAGAGTATTTTCATCACCTGATTTATGAAGCATATCAGCATAACGGCGAGGTATGTTAGTGGCTATAAATGATATTTTATTCTCTTTGGCAAAAGATATCAATGGTTCGTAATCTGTTTTATAGTTAGGCCAAAGTCGCATATCTGCTTCGAATCGCTTAGTTGATATTTTATCGGATATATACTCGTCCAACATCAATTGCGTATCTGCTTCAAACATTTCGGCACCTAGTATTATTTGTTTGTTCTTGTTGTTATAGAGTGATTGTGTAATTTCATATTCCATCCAGTGCGATATAGGATTGTTGTGATATTCTCCAATAAATACAACATCGGCTTTAGATAGCTCATCAATCATCTGTTGATAGCTTGACTTTTGTCCTTGTGCATTATATAAAATATATGCCGACTTATCGTTTTGAGAATAAGCATCTGTTTGGATAAGAAAAAAAAAGATAATTATAGAGAAAATAAGATTTTTCATATTCAATAGGATATAATTTGTTTATACTGGTTTAATTATCGGATTGATTCATTATAGATATTGTCATAAATTGTTTATGATCTATATATTTTTGAAAAGATTCTTTGATATCTTCTGCTGAAATATGGAATAATATGGAATCATAATTCGCAAAGTCAGAAATAGATTTATTTTCTAAATACATTTCTTTCAGCTTATTTCTCCATTCTGCAGTATTGGACTCGGACAGATTTTCTCTTTTAGATATTAAAAAAGATTGCCTAATATTATTCAGCTCTGATTCTGAAATCAATTCATTCTTTAATATATCTAAATTAGACCAAAGCAGTTTTTCTAAAAAAGAGATATACTCCTTATCGCAGTAATAGTTTACATTGAAACAGAATTCCGCCTTCGGATAAGCTCTGTATGTGACATTTACATAGGGGGAATATACTAGTCCTTCTTTTTCACGTAACGACGCTAACATACGATTGCTTATAATATCACGCATTATTTTAAATATAATACTCTCTTTGAGAGACTGCTGATATTGTCCATATATAAGAGTTGTAATATTGGCACGAGAGGCATTTGTATCATTTATAATCTTGTTTTTTATATCATGAGGAAAATGATCACCAACATCTGCCATCTGAAGATTAATTCTTCTATTAGGTAAAGCTCCTAAATATTGAACTACTTTGGTCTTTATAGAGTCTATATCAAAAGCTCCTGTAATTATAGCTGTTAGTTCACCATTATTAAATAGCTGCTTGAAAAAAGAGATGTTATCTTCCAATTTTATCTTTAAGACTTCATCTTTAGTTGTCAGATCTTTACTTCCCTTATGGATATAGCCTGAATAACGTGCAGTCATATTTTGCAGTATTCTATCAGGATCACGATTTATCTGCTTGAGAAGTAAATCGTCTTTACCTAAAGATGATATCTGAGATTCTATATCTGAATCAAAATCTACTTGATTTTGATTTAAATCCGTAATTTTTAAATAAAAAAGTTTTAACAGATCATCTATATTTCCTTCAAATGCAATACCATACATTTCATGATAATAATTGTCAATATTAGTAGATAGAGCAATCTCTTTTTGATAACATAAATCGTTTAAGGTATCAGCGCTTAGAGTTCCTACGCCTGACATATCTACATAAGCTGCTGTTCCGCTATAGTAAGGATATTTGTCGATGGGTAGAATGGAGAAACCTCCTCTACCAACTAATGTTATCATAATATTCTTATTATCACTATTTACTATTGGCTTAAAAGCAGCTTTTATTCCATTAGATAACATAAGTTCTGTTACTCCAATATTTTCATATACTTTTTCCGTTATTACATGTACATCGGGTAGATCTTTGACTTCCAATTCAATATTAACCTTCGATTCTGTTTCATTATTATTCTTTACTTTATCTGTAAACAAATATTCTGTCATTTCAGAGGTCAATCCTTTATTCCAGTATTCCAGAATGGAATCCTTATCCAGAATGCTTGATAGCATAGGATTGTACAAATAACAAAGATATACCTGACGATTGGCATCGAAAAAGAGGTTAATCATATTTGTGAAATCGTGTATGCTTACTGAATCTATAATACTTTTATAAAAATCATATTTAGCTTTATTACCTATATAACGATCTCCTGTTACAGCCAAATCAACATAATCGCTACAATATGACTCGGAAGTGCGAGCAAAATCTTCTTTACTTTGATTTTTCAGAAATTCGGTTTTAGCCGTTTCTAATTCGACAGAAGTAAATCCATGCTGCTTTATTTGGGCTAATAGCTGTGATGTGCGTTGAACTGATCTGTACATTGCTGTATCAGATAAAGCAGATATTTCGAACGAGTGATGAGATATATCGCTTAGATACCATGCCTTCGTATATTGACATTTCAAAGATTTGTCTCCGGCTATGCGTTCTGATAACATCTTTTTAAATAATTGATACAAAAGATTATTTCGTAGATCAAGATAAGTCGCTATCGGATATATTTTCTCAGGAAATATAATATCCAGTTTATTGGAGCTAAGCAGAGTATCTTGTTCTTGCTGAATGATAGGCTCACCTTCTGTAGGTAAAGAATAGATTGTCCGTATGGGAAATTCATTGGTTCGAGATATAGCTTTCGAAAAAACATTATTTATCTTGGTTCGTATTTCATTAATATCCAAATCACCGACAGCTATAATTGTAGCCAAATCAGGTCTGTACCATTTATCATAATATGATCGTACAGATATTGAATCAAAGCTTTGAATGCTTTCTTCACTACCTAATACGGGCCTATCACCATATCTGCTATTGTGAACCTTGGTTGTATAGAAAATGTCGTGTACTGTAGCATCTTTTATTTCCTGTGTAACTATTTTCTTTTCTTTTTCTATATCCGATGTATGTAGGTTTAGAGATGTCAACCAATTATAAAGAATATTCAATGCTGTGTCTATATTCTCTTTTTTATCAATAGGGGCAGGAAGTATATATATTGTTTTATCATTATCGGTAAAGGCATTTAAATCGTAACCATATTTAATACCCATAGCTTGTAATAAACGGGTAGCCTTATTATCCGGAAAATCCTTTGTTCCATTAAATACCATATGTTCAATAAAATGAGAAATACCTTTCTGATGAGTATCTTCTAGTACCGACCCTACATTCAATACCATCCTGAATTCTATTTTTCCTTTAGGATTTGGATTTTTATGAATAACATATCTGAGTCCATTCGGAAGCTTCCCTTCTACAGTATGTCTCCGATCTATGATCATTATATGCAAATGGGTAAGACTAAAATGTATATAAATCTTGATTCTGTGCAATTAACATCTCCTTTACGGTTTTCTCACATTGCTAAAATGCTGAATAATCAATTAGAATTGTCCGGTAATTTTTATACCGGAAACATAAAGCACAACTTCATGGGAGGATATTCGTTTTCTCAAATGTTCCGTGATTCATATACAGGTTATACTAAGGCTCCTACGAATGACCGTTTAAACCCTAAATATGATGTATATGGCCCCGGATTATATTCGGTTGTGGCTGTTAATAATCCTTATAGTATGGGATATATGAGTTCTAAGTTTAGTAAAGCCATTGTAACAAAAGATTATTCGCATGGTATTTATTTTCAAAACTTAATAGAACTGAATGATAAATTTAAAGTTTTGCTGGCAGGTCGATACGATTTTTATAAATATATGAGGGCTAACAGTATAGACAATCAGGGCAAAGAAATAAATACACTTCCTACCTATGACGGGAAGAGAGAATATCACAGAGGAGATCAGATTGGATATAGTACGGTTACAAACGCATCATTTACATACCGTGCAGGTATTGTTTATTTACCTATTCCTGACTTATCAATATACGCATCCGCAGCATCGTACTATCGTCCGGATCGTACATTTGCTTCTGCCAACAATGTTTATCTAAACAAAAAGGGTAAAGAAATAGACATCAATAATATCAAAAACCTTTTTGATCCCGAAAACGGATACCAATTCGAAGTAGGTACACGATACTCGCACAAAGATATTTTCCAGGCATCGGCAAGTATATTTTATATCCGTAAAAATGATGTAGTTAGAAATTTTGGAAAACTGAATGTTGGCACTGATTCTGAGCCGGTTTCCAAGAACGTAATAGGGCAGATAAGCGGAGAAGAGGCTAAAGGGTTTGACATAGAGCTGACACTGACCCCGACATCTTACAGTTCTATCAACTTTGGCTATTCGTATACAGATACCAAGACAAAAGAGATAGAGCCAAATCCATTCATCAAAGTAGATACACAAAATATAACATTAGTTCCTCACAATACATTCTATGCTTATGGAAGTATTTTTGTACCTAAGGGTATTTTTCAGGGTTTAGCTTACAATTTGAGTGTGTCTTTTATGGATAAAGTATACACAAATTATGCTAAAACAATGTCTTATTCTTCTTATTGTCTGACTGATATGGGTGTGTCTTATCCTTTCCGAAATGGAGTACGCCTTTCGCTGAATGTGAATAATATTTTCGACAAAAAATATAGTAACCAAGCAATTTATGGCACACAACGAGTTCCCGGAATGCCTAGAAACTACATGGTGTCTCTTTCATATAGCTTAAAGTAAAACGATGCTTAAAAAAATATTATATTCTATTCATAAGATACTAGGTACTATGCTTTGTATTTTGTTCCTAGTATGGTTCTTATCAGGCTTTGTAATGATTTACCACACTTTTCCCAAAGTGTCGAACTTGGATAAATACAAGTATATGGATATTGTGGGAGACAAGAAAAGCCTGCAATCTGCCGATTCTATTTATTCGAAGCTGAGTACAAAAGGGATGATAATGAGATTCTCTTTAAAATCTATTGCAGGAAAGCCTTATTTCGAATCTTTGACAATGGATGGTATTACACGTTTATCTGCCGATACGGCTCTGATAAATGAAGAAATATCGTCTCCCTCTTTTCCCGAAATAAAAGAATATGCTCAACGATGGAATGAGGCTCAGATAATAAGAACTGATACTCTGCGAGAACTGGAACAATGGATTCCATTCGGTTATCTGAAAAAAGATTTTCCCATCTATAAATTCTATTTCGGAGATACTGACAAACATCAGCTATATGTTTCTTCTGTAACGGGAGACGTACTGCAATTTACAGATAAAGATCAACGATTTTGGTCATGGTTAGGACCCATACCTCATTGGGTGTACTTTACCTCGTTGCGTCAAAATTCAGAATTGTGGTCAAATCTTTTAATCATCCTTTCCGGAATGGGATGTATTATGTGTATTACAGGCATTATACTTGGTATCCGTTCGTACGTAAAACAATATCGCAGAAAAAAGAAATGGGCAACTCCTTATCGTAAATTCTCTTATAAATGGCATCATATCTTAGGATTTGTATTTGGAGTATTTGTATTCACATTTGTTTTTAGCGGAATGATGTCACTGGCTGACCTTCCTCAATGGATGGTAAAGGTGCATAATCCGGCCATTCAGCAAAGTATGTATTTACCCCAGCCTATAAATATTGCTAATTATAAGCTGAATTATATTAAACTTTTGGAAGCATATCCTAATCAGGTAAAAAGTATAGAATGGAGTAATTTCGGACAACTTCCACTCTATAAAGTAGTAGTTAAAGATCGCTTGCTGACCATAGATGCGTCGTCTGATACAGTAAAAACTCTAAGCCTGAATGAACAGTCTATCCGAAATAGATTATCCCTTACCCATACCGAACCCATAGAGATATCGGTAATAAATGAATACGATAATTATTATGTAGGATTAACCGACCATTTGCCTCTACCGGTATATAAAGCTGAAGTTGCCGATGCTGATAATAGTACTTATTATATTAATCCAAAAAACGGAAACACCCGTTATTTTAACAATAATCTGAAAGCTCACCGATGGACATATCAGGCATTGCATAGCTATAAAATTGGATTCTTGGCAAAACATCCGGTGCTTTGGAATATTGTTATGTGGACTACAATGATAGGAGGTACACTTGTTTCGGTCACAGGTGTTTGGCTTGGATTTAAATATCTGAAAAGACGAATAAGAAAGGTGAAAAAGACTTGTTCTTCGAAGTAAGATTGAGTTTTCCTTAAAAACAAATGGAGTTATTGTATATACAATAGCTCCATTTGTCGTTTTATTTTATTCGCTTTGTCTTGCCAATTAACATGAATATTCTGTTACTTATAATTTATTACTTCTTCATTAATAGGTCATCACTTCGTAACAATCTATTTATTCTTTTGATAACACCAAAATTAGTTATATAGTGATAAAAACAAAACACCACAAAACCATTGTTCTCTCTGATATTCATTTGGGATCTAAATGGTCGAAAGCTAAAGAAGCTACTAAATTTTTGAAAGAAAATACGTGTGATAACCTAATCCTTTGCGGTGATATTATAGACGGATGGAATCTTGCCCGGGGAAAAAAGAAGAAATGGAAGAAAAAACATACTCGATTCATAAAGCTACTACTTGACATTCAACACAACACACAGATCATTTATCTGAGAGGAAACCATGACGATTTTCTCGATGCCGTGTTGCCTATGACATTTCAAAATATAAAGATTGTAAAAGACTATCTCTATGAGAGTAATGGCAAACGATTTTATATTCTGCATGGCGATGTATTCGACACTGTCACCAGTCGTTTCAGTTGGCTATCAAAAATTGGGGACGTAGGTTATTCAATTCTATTATGGATGAATAAAATATATAATAACAACAGGACAAAGAAAGGATTGCCATATTATTCACTATCCAAAGAGATAAAAAACAAAGTGAAAACATCTGTTTCTTATATAAGTGACTACGAACATCATATTGTGGATATAGCCCGAAAGAAAAAATGTGACGGAGTCATTTGCGGACATATTCACCATCCCGAAATGCGCTATTATGATGATGTTTTATATCTCAACTCAGGCGATTGGGTAGAATCCTTATCTGCACTGACCGAAGATTATGACGGGAAATGGGATCTTGTCTACTATCAACAGCCGGAAATAGTGGAAGATAAAACTACCAATATAAATCATCAATTAATACCTCAGGCAATATGAAATATCTGTTTATAGTACAAGGAGATGGGAGAGGACACATGACACAAGCCATTGCCCTTTCTGAGATGCTGCGCCGAAACGGACACGAAGTTGTAGAAGTACTTGTTGGTAAAAGTAAAAGCAGAGAAATTCCGGATTTCTTTTATAAGCGGATAGGAGCTAAATGTCGGGTTTACGATAGTCCTTCATTTATTTTTAAAAAGAACCAGAAACATATTCACCCTCTAAAGACTTTGATATATAATATTAATCCAAAAAGATTGAGAAAGTATAAAAAAAGTATTGAAATGATCAATCGGCGCATCAATAAAAAAGCTCCGGACGTAGTGATCAATTTCTATGAGATATTGGCAGGACTTTCGCATCTTCGTTTTAGTTTCAACATCCCTTTTATCAATATCGGGCATCAATTCCTGATCAAACATCCCGACTATCCTCATGCAAAGGGAGATGGGCAGGGTATGATGTTGTTTCGTCTGCATACCCTATTATGCGGTATTGGTGCAACCAAAACATTAGCGTTGTCTTTCTATCCTCTGAAAGACTTTATACCTGACAGAATAGCTGTTGTACCACCATTGTTAAGAAAGGAAGTTTTGTCTTTAGTTCCCGGCAAAGGTGACTACATTCTGGGTTATATGCTCAATCAAGGATATGAGAATGAAGTGAGGGAGTGGCACAAGAAACATTCAGATACCAAGTTAGACTTCTTTTGGGATAAAAAAGAAGCCGGAGCAGAAACAGTTTTGGATAAAAATTTGATTCTGCATCAGTTAGATGATGAAAAATTTCTTCAATATATGGCCAACTGCAAAGGATATATTACAACAGCCGGCTTCGAATCGGTATGTGAGGCAATGTATCTGAGCAAACCTATAATGATGATACCCGTACACCTGGAGCAAGAAGTAAATGCAGCCGATGCCGAATCTACCGGCTGGGGTATAACCGGAACTAGTTTTGATATAAGTGTACTTCTTGAATATATAGAATCATGTAAAGATAAGAGTAATGATACTTTTCGCGAATGGGTGAATAAAGGAGAGGAACTATTTTTAAAACATCTTACAACACTAGTATAATCGCTGTATAACGATTATACAAAAAAGCAACTGTATTAGTAAAATCCAATAAATAGACATTACTAACACAGTTTTTTAGTAGTGGAAGAAATTGAAATTATTTATTTTTTCTCAGAGATAAGATTTACCCATTTCACAAATGCTGTTATATATTGCTGCAAAAATTTGATAGACCTTTCAGGAACAACATTTCCTTTTTCATCCAATATATCTGCAACATCTCCAATATAAGCTTCCGGCTGTTGTAGCATAAGTACGTTTAAGAATACCATAGATTGTCGTAAGTGATGATTAGCCCCAAAAGCAGCTAAATGCCCCGGCGAAACACTAATTATTCCTCCCGGTTTTCCATCCCATACACTTTGTCCATACGGACGTGAACCAACATCTAAAGCATTTTTGAGCACTGCCGGAACCGAGCGGTTATATTCGGGAGTTACAAACAAAAAGCCATCAACTTCTTTCACCTGTTCACGAAACTTATTATATGCCGGAGGAGGTGTGCCATCGTCATCATAATCTTGATTATAAACAGGTAAGTCTCCTAGTTCGATAATCTTAAATTCAAAATCAGACGGAGCTAATGAGATTACAAAATTTGCTATCTTTCGGTTAAATGAATCTCTTCTCAAACTTCCGATAAAGATTCCAATCGTTTTTTTACTCATAATCTTTCAATATTTTAGGTTATTCTTGCCTGAAAAGATCTTTTATGCCATGAGGAGTACAGCGCATATATTGATTTACACCGGCTACCTGACCTCCTAATTTTGCTGCTGCATGCCAACCCCATCTGGGATCATAAAGCACACCTCGTCCTACTGCTATCAAGTCCGCCTTAGCTTTATCTATCGCATCTTCTGCCTCTTGAGGTTGAGTTATCAACCCTACACCAATTACAGGCATATTAATTTCTTTTTTTATGGCTTCGGCAAAAGGCAACTGATATCCGGTATTGATAGTTGGTATCTTTTGTAAACCGCCATCAAGACCTCCGGTAGATACATGAATGTACCCACATCCTTTTTTATCTAATTGTTTTGCCAACTCAATGCTTTGTTTCAAATCCCAACCATCCTCTATCCAGTCGGTAGCAGATATTCGGATACAAACGGGAAAATTTTTCGGAGTTGCTGCATTTACAGCATCAAATACTTCTAGTACAAAGCGCATTCTGTTCTCCAGACTTCCGCCATATTCATCCGTACGTTTATTACTAATTGGTGATAAAAATTGATGCAGCAAATATCCATGTGCCGAGTGTAGCTCTATGGCATTAAATCCTATTTCGACAGCACGTTTTGCCGATTCGGCAAATTGACTGATAAGAGTCTTTATTTCATTCTTTGTTAATTCTTTAGGTACAGTTCCTCCTGTAGTCAGAGGTATTGCTGATGGTGCATAAGTCTGCCATCCGTTTGGGCTTTCGGGTGCGATATATTGATCTGATTTCCAACCTAAGTCTGTAGAAGCCTTTCGTCCAGCATGAGATATCTGTATTGCTAAAGGTATCTGTGAATGAAGACGGACAAAATCTATTACTTTTTTCAAAGAAAAAGCAGTTTTATCATCCCATAGACCTAAATCTGCATAGGATATTCTTCCTTCGGGCACTATTCCCGTAGCTTCAACTATAAGAAAACCTGCACCGGATAAAGCTAAATTTCCATAATGCATAAGATGCCATTCGGTAGCTTGTCCGTTTGCTGCAGAATATTGGCACATGGGAGGAATTACAAATCTATTCTCTAACCTTAACTGTCCTATATTAAATTCTGAAAATAATTTACTCATATTCTGTTTACTCCTTTTGTCTTGTTTTACAGTATCACTCTTTGGTATAGAGTAAATATTTTTTTATAATCCAAGGATAATAAGCCTTCTGAGACCTATTATCCTTGAATTTTATCTACTTTTAGTAAGCTGCATCAGGAGTTGTTATCCTGATTAATTTAGCATTTACAAATTCATATATACCGGCGGGTGATTGTTCTCTACCGTATCCCGAATTTTTAGTTCCTCCAAAAGGTAATTCCGGAGCTATGCCGGTTACATGATTGATATACACCATTCCGGTATCTATTTGACGAGCCACTTCAACCGCATGACCTGTATCTGTTCCGAAGACTGTACCTCCAAGTCCAAATTTTGTATCATTAGCCAGTTCTATTGCAGCTTGTTCGTCTTTCACCGGATATATGCAAAGTACGGGTCCGAATATTTCGTCAGAATAGGCTAACATACCTTTCTTAATACCGGTCAGGATAGTAGGTTCGATGAATGCACCTTCACGATTAAGGCGTTTTCCTCCTATTATTAATTTTGCACCTTGGCTTACAGTTGTTTCTACTTGTTTTATAACATCTTGAGCTGCTTTTTCACTACTCAATGGAGCCAGTTGTGTTTTAGAATCAAGAGGGTCTCCGACAACTACTTTTTCATATATCGCCTTTGCTTTTTCAATAAATTTGTCTGCTACCGATTCGAGTACAATTATTCTTTTAGGCGATACGCATACTTGTCCGGCATTCCACAAACGTCCGGCTGAAGCTACTTCTACGGCTTTGTCTATATCGGCATCGGCTAGTACAATAAAAGCATCGCTTCCTCCCAGTTCCAAAGTTGACTTCTTGACATATTTTCCTGCTGCGGAAGCAAAACTCGATCCTGCAGGTTCACTTCCGGTTAGGGCAACAGCCTTAATCCGAAGATCACTAATCAATTCAGATATTTTAGATCCGGGAACAAATAAATTAGTGTAAACTCCTTTAGGTATTCCTGCTTCGTGCAATATTTGTTCCATAATGGCAGCGCATTGAGGTACATTAGAGGCATGTTTTAATACCATTGTATTTCCGGCCATAAGATTTGGTGCTGCCGAACGGGTTATCTGATAGTATGGAAAATTCCAAGGTTGTACACTTAACAGAACACCTACGGGCTCGTAGCTCAAAAATGCTTTTCCGCTTGGAGTTTCCAGTGGAGCATCTGCCAGAAATTTTTCTCCATTCGTTGCATAATAATCAAATATATCTGCACTTAGTAATACTTCTCCAATGCTTTCACTTAATAATTTACCCATTTCTAAGGTGGCTAATTTACCAAGCTCTTCTTTGCGAGCGCGCATTATTTCAGCCGTTTTATGTAAAGCTTTAGCTCTTTCAGAAAATGGTGCTTTACGCCATGTTTTGAATGCTTTGTCCGCATTGGCAAGAATTACTTCCAATTGCTCTTTCGTCATTTCGTCGAAAACCTTTTCTACTTTGTTGGTAGTTGGATTAACAGTTTTGATTGAATAAACTTTTTCTTGATTGTTCATAATAATCACAGTTTTGTTTTTAACTCAGTTATCATTACTACGGTTTGTAAAGTATGTTTTATCTATGGATGGTCTTTTGTTGATATAACTATAAGATAATCATATATATTACTATTTCAACAAACCTTGATTTTATTTAATTTAAAATTTTGAAAAAAAGATAATAAAACTTACCTATAAATATATAAAAGGATACCTTAAAAGGTTTATTCATAAAAGAATAAACCTCACTTATATCAGGTTATAATTTATACCAAATTACTCGAAAGATTCTTTCGATATCAAAGATTTCGTTTTTGAATAAGATTCTGGAAAATTTAGCCTCTATCCAAAGAGTTTTCGTCCGGATGCAACCTGTCCGTAGCTGCATCTACCGATTTTTTCGAACTCGGAGCTGGGTCTTTCTCATCTTTGCTTTCACGAGCCTCTTCATATCCTTCAAATTTTTTATTAGGCTGATCTGTTGTATTTGTATTGGTCTTTTTCATGTGTTTATATTATAATGTGTTATCCTTATTTCTTTAAATAAAACAAATAGGTTGTTATTAAGTTCTTTAATTTTTGATTTTTTCAGAGTTTGTGTAAAGTGTGTGAAGAGTATAATAAAAAATTTAATGAAAGAATTATTTGTTTTTCTTTAATAATTACGTTTTATATTAATTGCTATTTTATTAAAAATTAAATAGTATTTTTGTAAAGGAATTAGAAGACAAACATAAAGTATCTGTTTTTGAGAATTATATCAATTTAATTGATTAGAAAGAAGACATACAAAACTATTCCTTATCTATTACGATATATTTAAATATTTCTAAATAAATTATTCAGAAATGATTAAATATCTTTCGTTATCTCGATAAGTGAACTCAAATCAGATACAATAAAATTTACAAAAATGATGAGAAAATCAATTTTCTTTAAGAAGACAAGAAAAAGGTTATCATTAATTTGGGTACTAATGAGTGTATTAGTATCTACAACATTACAAGCACAAGTCACCATCGGATCGGGTACTTCGCCGGAAAGAGGGGCATTGCTGGAACATAAAGAAAAAGATATTGCGAATCCGACCGCAGATGTGACTAGTCTGGAGAATTCGGAAAAGGGTGTTTTATTCCCTAAGGTGTTTCTACACGATGTGTCTAAATTAACTCCTTTGTATGGAGGTGCCGATGATGGATCGGGGCAATGGAGCGACGAATCGACTGCTGACGAAAAACTGAAAGCAACCGGAATGATTGTTTATAATGTTAATCCGGAGGCTAAGAATATGGATGATGGGTTATACATGTGGCAAATTGATCAGTGGGTTAAGTTAAATCAGGATGGGGCGGCTGTAATAGAGCCTATCAATTGTTCGGCGATAAGAATTAGTGGTTCGTATGTGGAGGGGGTGGCTTTGGCTGAAGCCAACTATCTGGAGGTGGATGTCAATGTGTCTAAGAAGGGATCGTATGCGATATCTGTCATGTCGGGAAATGGTTATAATTTTTATTGTACGGGGGTGGCTTTGCAGGCCGGGCCTTTGACGATAAAGATACCGGGGCAGGGAACTCCGGCTTTGGTGCAGACGGATAAATTGATATTCAGTGGTGCTACATTGGTTCCGGGTTGTGAGCCTTCTATTACTGTACAGGAGGCTATTGCTGAATTTAATTTTGTGTGTTCTTCTGCCATGGTAAAGGGTTATTATTACAAAAAGCAGCCGTTAACTTCTGATAATGTGATAACGATGAATGTTAATGTGTCGAAGCCGGGTTCATATAATATTTATTCTGAGTCTAAGAATGGTGTTACATTCAAGGCTTCGGGTACATTTGCTTCGGTTGGCACTCAGCAGGTTACGTTGTTAGGTAGTGGTATTCCTTCTGTCAATGAAGATTTTACAATAGTGATAAAGGCTAAAACGGCATCGGGTTCGGCTGAGTGTTCTGCAATAATTCCTATTATTTTGCCTGATATGACATATGCCGTCATTGGTTCCGGGTCTTATTCTTGGGCTGCATCTGCAAGAAAATCGGCTTTAGAGAATAGTTCTCAGAGCTTTGCCCCCACAGGTCTTGTGAAAATAAAAAGTTTTAAACAGCTTTGGTCAGCTAGCTCTGCTGCTGCCGCAATACCATATGTAACAAATGGTGTAAATGGGAAATATCCTGATGTCATATTATATTTTGCATACGGCGCTTCTCCAACCGCAGCTTTGTCTCAAGCTCTTCTTACATATATAAATGCCGGTGGATGCGTAATATATGGCTCTTCAGATAATACTTCATCTGCGGTTAATGTATTAATGCAGGGTTTGTTTGGTGAACAAACTGCCGCAGCCCAGACAGGTTCTGGTAGCGATAAAGTATATCCAATAGCAAACAATCCATTAGATCCTGTTATAAATGGTCCATTTGGAAACTTAGCCGGATCATATTGGGGTGAGGATAATGTAACAACTGGCTCGGTTATAATGACTTCTTTGCCGGCAAATTCTGTACAGATCTGTACTGCCCAATCTCCATCTCTGCCTAACGTAAATCCGGCATATTCAATAGTTTGGTATAACAACAGTAAAAATTTCTTATATTTTGGAGATTCCACCTATGGAGCTGTAGCTACAACTGCTTTGATCAATAATGTGATTGATTATCCTACACTTTTCACAGCATCTACATATCTACCGGTTACTAAGATGTATGGTCCTTCTGCTAGTGATGTCAATAAGCGCTACATTACAAATGCGGCATTAGAGCTTAATGCTGTAGCTTTTATGATAAAGAAAGCTGCTGTTAGTGGAATTAATACTTATTAGAAAATTCTTATAATATTGTATTGTAACAAAGATCTCGAATGATTATATTAGAAGACAGAGCCAAAGGTAATTTGGCTCTGTCTTTATTTTTATCTAATGTGAATGTCCGTTATGCAAACTAAGATAATACATAAAGAATAATCCTAAAATAACAAATAGTACATAAACAGATAATTTACTTAATGTTGTATTTTTTAATATCTCCGGTATCAAACAATTTGTAGCCAGATATATAAATCCTCCGGCTGCAAGGGGAAGCATAAAAATAGAGAAATGATTGAGTTCGCTACCTATCCACAAAGCCATCAATGTGCCTAATATAGCTGTACAAGCCGAAAAAAAGTTGAAAAGCAGAGCTTTCTTTTTACTAAACCCAGCGCGAAGCAATACTCCAAAATCACTTATTTCCTGAGGTATTTCATGTAAAATTATGCCAATAGTCGTTGTTAAACCAAGCTCAGGACTAAACATCCATGTGGCTCCGATCAATATTCCATCTGTAAAGTTATGAACACCATCAGCATAAAGGCTTAAATATCCGTATGGTTTGATTGATTTAGCCTCGTTATGCCTGATATGTAATAGCTGTTCTACTACGAAAAATATAAAAAAGCCGCCTAATATAAGCCATGAAGTTGTTGCTGCGGATTCTATATGAAAATAGGCTTCGGGAATAAGTTGAAAAAAAGCGTTTCCCAACAATGCCCCTATAGTAAAGCAGATCAGCAGAGTAAGTATCTGGTTTAACTTCGTTGTTTTGAAATACAGTAAAAATATTCCGATTAATGATATCGCACTTACAACACAAGCACTTAATATAGCATAAATAGCATTATCAATTTCCATTATTTAAATATGTTATTGTTATATAGTAAAAAAATTATTTGACTATTCGGACAAGTTCTGCATCCCTTAGTTGA
The DNA here is from genome assembly GCA_002409595.1 of Dysgonomonas sp. UBA5412. Taxonomy (GTDB): domain Bacteria; phylum Bacteroidota; class Bacteroidia; order Bacteroidales; family Dysgonomonadaceae; genus Dysgonomonas. The sequence continues at coordinate 51,271 of DHNQ01000020.1, read as the reverse complement.
TACATTAGATGATCAGGATTGCTACGATTTAAAACTAATATCCCTTTTATTTCTATATATTTGTCTGCATTTACACGCTTTAAATCTTTGTGCCCTTTCTTTATAGATATTTCCATTACTGTTTCAAGACCATCTACACCGCAGAAAAAACACATATTGGAAGGAGTTTTTGATAATGCAAATATTCTGCCACTCATATCTATTGGTACATAAAATCCTTTGATTATTATTTCTTTGCTATTCAGATCTTTAATTCGATCTCCAAATACGGGTATATTATAATAACCGTCCATATCTTTTACAAATGTTCGTTTCCAACTGACATCATTCAGAGCTTGCCATGATATAGCTTTCTGAGCATTCAGAGTTGAAAAAGCAATAATGGATAAGGTAAGGCATATTAATCTATAAATCATTCGCTCAATGTTTTTGATATATTCATGTTCATTGCTTTAATGGCAGGAATAAGTGCTGCCACAATTCCTATAATCAGAGAAGCTATAAATAGATATAAATCGGTAGAAGTAGTCCATTCTTGAAATGTATAATTAAAATTGGATTCAGTATAATGAGATAATATAAGCGTGATAACACGACTAAAAATAAATCCAATTATGTAGCCGATAATAGAAAAGCTTATACCTTCTAATAATAGAATCGAAAATAATCGCAGACGACTTCCTCCCATAACCCGAATCAGAGCCAATTCATATTTCCGTTCCTTTAAGGAATTAAGTAACGATATAAAAATACTGAGCGCTGAAATCAAGATTATCAACCCACTTATGTAAGTTATAGCTTCTACTCCAACATCTAATAAAGAATATAAACGATTCATTTCAAGAACTGGCGAAGCTGCTTGCATATTTGTAGACTTATTGATTTGACGGGGTAGGGTTATAGCTCCCATCGGATTCTTATATTGAACCAGTAAGGCTGTTATCTCTTTATGGCCATCATCATGTTCATGCTCTTCTTCCAATTCATGTTGTTCATGTCTATGATTGTGATCATGTATATCCCAAACACTTTCTATATTAGTCAATATCAGTTGGTCTATTACCGTACCCGTTTCCTCAAATATACCTGCTACTGTATATGGTTTTTCTTCATGTATATGATCAGAATCTTCCGATAGCCCATGTACTCCGGCAAATTGACTACCTAAAGTAAGTCCTGTCTTAGAAGCAACCTTAGAGCCGATTGTTACTTCAGAATTCTTATTCCATATTTTACCGTTTTTCAACTTTCCGTTATAAATAACCGGATAAGATTTATCTGTTCCTACTATGCGAAACCCATTATAATTATCACCAAGTGCCAATGGTATTATTTGTTTTATTAATGGGTTTCTATTCAATTTCATCGCCTCATTATAATCAATATTTCCGGTAGGGTAATCAACATGATAAATACTGGATAAGATTAATTGTAATGGACTTCCTTTTGCTCCTACAACCAGATCTATATTACTTGCATTTTTATCCATCTGCCTCTCAAATCCGTCTTTTAAAAGAAAGATAAGAGAAATAACAGTCACCCCAGTTGCAAAAAGTATAATATTTAAGATAGAGGATAAAGGGCGGCTTTTTATCTGCTTGAAATTAAAACTTATTATATTCATGACAGTAATGATTGAACTTTTTCACTTTAATTGTATCGATTTCGAAAATCTAGAAGTAAGTCTATTATCATGTGTCACTATTACTAAACTAGCCTTGAGTTCGTCTGCCTGACAACACAATAGCTTGACCGCCTCTTCACAATTCTTATCATCGAGACTCGAAGTCGGTTCATCTGCTAGAATAAGAGATGGCCGATTTACAACAGCTCTAGCTATAGATAAACGCTGTAATTCACCTTGACTCATTTCATTCACCTTGCTATTTATGCAATGACTGATATTAAGCTTCTCAAACAGGTTTCCGATATATAATTGATCTACTGTCAAATGATTTATAGATGGAGCTATTGCAAGGTTTTCTTTAGCAGTCAATGATTTGATAAAATGTGGACTTTGAAAAACTATACCGATCTCTCGTCCCCGATGTTTATCCAAATCCTTATTCTTTAATTTAGTAATGTCTCTATTGTTTATAGATATGCAGCCCGAACTGGGTTTGAGAAGTCCTGCTATAAGATGTAACAATGTTGTTTTTCCACATCCCGATGAACCGGTTATCAATAAATGTTCACCTTTTTCGCATACAATATCAGGGAATAGGAACGTATGGTCTTTATTATAAGAGAATTGTATATTCTCTGTTACTAAGTTTTCCTTCATTACTTTTATAATTTACACAAATATAGTAAATATTCAAATGCAACAGTGTTGCAAAATTGAAAAATTACTTACTTTTGTGGAATATTTCAAAACCATACTTAAATTATAAAATAATGAACAAAATACCTGTAACTGTACTCAGTGGCTTTCTTGGCGCAGGGAAGACAACGATATTAAACCATATTCTGAATAATAGAAAGAATATGAAAGTTGCTGTTATCGTAAATGATATGAGTGAGGTAAATATTGACGCACAATTAGTAGAGCAAGGAGCTGCGCTATCACGTACTGAAGAAAAGCTAGTTCAATTGAGTAATGGCTGTATATGCTGTACATTGCGTGACGATCTGGTAAAAGAAGTTACAAGACTTGTGAAAAATGGAAAATTCGACTATTTACTTATCGAAGGAACGGGAATTGCCGAGCCAATGCCTATTGCCCAATCTTTTAGTTATGCATTCGAAGACTTAGGTGTTGACTTAACTAAAATATCTAAGCTTGATACCATGGTAACAGTTGTGGATGGGTTCAATTTTTATAATGATTTTGGATCATCAGAAACTCTGGCCGACAGAGATCCAGACAATACAATAAGCGAACGTTCGATCGTTGATCTTTTAGTAGAACAGATTGAGTTTGCTAATGTGATTATACTGAACAAAATAGATTTAATATCAGCTTATCAGGTAGAGGAGCTGAAACGTATTATACATAAATTAAATCCAGAAGCAAAGATAATCTTAGCAGATCATGGTAAAGTTGATATTAAGGAAGTCCTTAATACAAATTCTTTCGATTTTTCAAAAGCTGTTCAAAGTTCCGGATGGCAAAAAGAGTTGCAAAACAAGCATACACCAGAGACTGATGAATATGGCATCGGGTCATTCGTTTTTCGCGAGCATCGCCCTCTACATCCAAGAAGATTCAAAGAATATCTTAGTAAACATTGGAATGAAGGGATTGTGCGCAGTAAAGGTTTTTTTTGGTTGGCTAGTCGTAAAAATGAGGCTCTACTTCTTAGTCAGGCAGAAGGCTCCATAGTAGTAGAGCGAATTGGTACATGGTGGGCATCTTTTACTTTAAAAGAGCGAAATCAACACCCCTCTTTCCAAGCGAATGAAGAATATATACTAAGCCGATGGGATAAAAAATGGGGAGATAGAATGAATGAAATTGTTTTTATCGGTCAACAAATGGATGAACAAAAAATAAGAAAAGAAATAGAATATTGCTTGTGTTCTGATACCGAATACAACGCATTTCAGGAACAATTATTAACTGATGACAATTGGGATTTCTTATAAGGATATGAATAGATAAAGTATAAAAAAGATCTCAGAAATTAATTCTGAGATCTTTCTTATTTTAGATACGACAGTTTAGAAACTTAATTTTCCTCCTGCAAAATAGCTACGAGGCATAGACGGTCCGTAAATATAACTGGAAACTCTATCCGGTCCTTTATCAAAATCGCTTTGATAAGCATTAAAAATATTTTGAATACCGGCATTTACTTCAAAAGTAGTTCCCTTGTAGAATGGAATCTCATAAGCAACTTTCCATCCTAATTCGAAGAAAGTTGAAGTCTTTACAGTTCTATTCTTTTCGCCACCACCTTCATAAGGTACTAGCATGTTTCCGGTATATTTTCCCGAAAGATTAGTACTAAACCTACTGAAAGGAGTTACAGTAGCTACAAAGTATCCGTAAACATCCGGTGTACGCATCATTCTCTTTTCCGCTTTCACATTGTCCTCTTCATCTTCTCCCGACCATTTGCGTGCTTCGTCATAACGACTCTTTTGTATAGTCGCACCAAGCTGAAGTTGCAACAGCGTACTATAAGCAGCTCTGGCTTCCAGATTAACACCATAAACTTTTGCTCCCGACGCATTTATAATTCGCTTTATAGTAGATCCATCTTCTTGAGTTTCTGATACAGGTGTAAAAGGATCGTTGAGTTTAGTGAAAAAGCCTTCTACTAAAAGGTTTAACTCTGCACTACCTACTTGTCGATACCAATCGACTGATCCACTAACACTATGAGATTTTTCTTCTTTTAAGTTCGGATCTAGTTTTCGAACGATCACATCTCCTCCTGCCAAATCAACATGTAAATCTTCATCAAATAGCTGAGGAGCACGGAATCCTTGACCATAGCTGATTCGAATATTAACATCTTCGGTAGGGTTATAACGGATATTTGCACGAGGACTGAATATTGCATTCTTTAGTAGTTTGTGCTTATCTAAACGTCCGCCAATAAGGAAACTCCATTTTTCATTTTTCCATTCATTTTGGGCAAAAATACTTTTTGTATTTACCTTTTGCTCTATTGGATTCTCCCGATAACCGCTTTTATCATTCAGATCGTCGGCTGTATATTCAAGTCCCGCAGTTAAAGAAGAGGGCATAAATAATAAATTATCAAAATCATAAGAATATTGTCCTCCAAAAGAGTATGTTACACCCTTTGTTCTACCATAAGAACTCATTCTACCTTCTATTTCTTCAAGTTTTTCTGCATCATTCAGGCTTTCGTCAGCCATTATTTCAGTAACGGGAATACCTCCTCCATAGTAACTTTTACGTTTCGTCAATTGAGCAGCTGTATATACACTGAATCTATGTTTGCCATCGGGAGAAGACATATCATATTTCAGATTACCCCCATCAATATTTGATTCTATTTGTTCTGCTATATATGCATTATGAGGCTCTTCGTTCATTCTGTCTCCGCCACGTCTGAATTCGTTCATGTTATGATATTCAAACGTCATTTTAGAATATGTACCGGTCTTTATAAAAGAACGAAAACCTAGTGTACGACTGTTTAGTTGTGGTACTTCCGAAAATCCATCACCGTCGTCGTCATAAGCTGTTCTATTTCTTTTTTGTCCGAATACCATTATTCCCATTTTATGATCATCGGATATTAACGAAGCATTGAAACTTGTATTATTGTCAAAATCACTTTTTCCTCCTATCGAAGTTATAGTATGTGACAGCTGTGCCGAATTTCGGATGGGTTCTTTAGTTATGATATTGATAGTCCCTGCTATTGCTGATGATCCGAATAAGGCTGAACCTCCTCCACGAACTACCTCGATACGTTCGACCATTGTTGCAGGTATCTGTTCCAGACCGTACACTCCGGTTAAAGCACTAAATATAGGACGAGAGTCTATCAGGATTTGAGAGTAAGCACCTTCAAGACCGTTCATGCGTACTTGTGTAAAACCGCAATTCTGGCAATTATTTTCTACTCTCAGCCCGGGTTGAAAATTCAGCCCATCGGCAATTGTTGGAGAATTGGTTCTATCAAAAGTTTTTACATCTAAGATGCTAACTAGAGTAGGAGCAAGGCGGCGCGAAGTTTCATTCCTATTGGCTGATACTACTACCTCGTTGAGAGAAACATTACTTTCTTCCAGCTCAAAATCTATTTCCAACGTTTTACCCTTTACTAATACGACATCAAATTGCTGAGATTGATAGCCTACAAACCTTGCTTCTATAATAAATTTGCCTTCGGGTAGATTCTTTAAAAAATAGTGACCTGTAGCGTCTGTTGTGGTTCCAATGGTAGTCCCTTTTAGAGATATTGTTATATAAGGAAGATGTTCGCCTGTTTTTTTATCTATCACGTGTCCTATAATATTTGCATCTGTTTTTTTCAACACAGGTGCTTCTGCCATCATATTCATAACAAATAGGTGGCAAAATAAAAAAAGTATATATTTTTTCATTATATTTTGCTTTATAAATTACTACAATAATTATACACCAATTACATTTCTGTCTTCAAAAGCAGAAATAGATTGATATAATAAAAGAAAAGAGAAATAATGTAAATTATAAAGCAGGAGGTGGACGTAATCTATAGAGTGGTTCTATGCCACGGGTGTAAACCGGAATAATTTGTTCAGGAATGAATGTCGCCTGTTTTTTGCGGAATATATCCAACAAAATTTTCAGAATTATAGATCCTGCAACAAAAAATACTGATAAGGTGTGTATTAACTGTATTTCGACACCGGTATGCTCATGATTGGGTTTTCCTTTGTCGTCAGTTGCATATGGGTGAGAATGAACAATAGTGACACCATTAACGATGTGAGTGTGGGTGAAGAATGTAATGCAGGATGCATACACAATAAAGAGTACCGGCAAGGCAATCTTTATCATCCTTCTCATTTTATCGCTCAACATTCTTTTCAGTCTTTATTTTTTGATTCCTCTACAAAGGTATATATTTTATCTTATACATTGCAATCACTATTTATCATTACTTTTTGTAAAGTATTTCAATAAAATAGTATGAAAAGGAAATACCTTAGTTACAAATAGCTGAAACGATCTTTTTTTTAAATATAGAAACAAAATTCTTAATCATTATTTAACATATAAGGCTTTAAAACTTACTTCAATCTTTTGCATAAGATACCTATAAATGACTATTGATGTTTTAGAATAAAGAGAAAAGGATATTCTTTTGATAGAATATCCTTTTCTCTTTTATTAAGCAATATATGTTTTTTATTCTGCTCCTCCACCTAAGGCTCTGTATAGATTTACAGATGCTTGCAATTGTTCCAGTTTATCACTAACCTGACCCAGTTGAGCTTGTAGCAGACTTTGTTCTGCATTCAGCACTTCTGTATAATTAGCTTCACCGGCTTTCAACAAGGCTTGAGTATCATCTACTGCTGTAGCTAGAGCTCCTACTTGTTTTACACGATCTTCGTTTTTACGTAAAGATGTTTCATAATCAAACATGATATTTGACACTTCCTGACTTGCTGTTAAAACAGTTTGTTCAAAAGTTAACAAAGCTTCTTCTTGTTGAGCTTTAGCTATCTTAAGTTGTCCTCTCAACTGATTTCCTGCAAATATAGGCTGAGTAAGACCACCTACAATATTAGCTAAAATATTAGTAGGTTTGAAAAACTGAGATAGGGTATTAGAGGCATATCCTACAGTAGATGTACCTAAAGTCAAAGAAGGATACAACGAGCGTTGTGCCACATTTTTCATTTCAAAAGCATATCTGAAACCCATTTCTGCTTGCAATACATCAGGACGTTTTGCTAACATTTGAGTTGGTATCCCAACTGCCAAATACTCGGGAGTAGATTGATTTTGTATTGATGTACGAGCTATAGAACCCGGTTTGCGACCTAGCATCAAACACAACGAATTTTCTAATTGAGAAATCTGATACTCTAAGTCAGGAACACTAATCTGCGTGCTGTATAACAAAGCTTCACTTTGTTTTACACCTGCACGGTTCAACAAGCCGGCTTCCATCATAGCAGTCATAGTAGCTGTGCTTTCTTTTAGCAATTCGATTGTTTCCAGCGTAATCTTCAATTGCTCGTCCATTGCCAATAACGCATAATATGTTGTAGAAATATTAGCGACCAGCGATGTTTGAATCAAATTACGATAAGCATGGCTACTAACCAGATTAGCATACTGAGCTTTTGACTTACTATTAAGTTTACCCCAGATATCTGCTTCCCATTGCACTGCAAATCCAAGACTCCAAGCATCACCGCCATTATAACCTAAAACTCTTTCTTTGCCGGTATTTCCGATACTACGCTGAGTATGCTGTACTTGCCCTGACAAAGCTATAGTAGGGAAATAGGCCGATTTGGCTATAGTAAGACCAACTTCTGCTTGTTTTATACGCGTATAAGCAATACGAAGATCATAGTTGTTAGTCAATCCTTCTTCAATAAGAGATTGAAGGATAGGATCGCTAAAATATTCTCTCCATGGAATATTGGCAATAGTGGTGGTATCTGTAGAATTGCTATTTCTGAACAAATCATCTGTATTTACCTCAGGTGCTTTATATTTGTTTGTGTTCAGAATTCCACAGGATGTAAGTCCCATTGAGAGTAAAACTCCCAATAGAACCACATTTTTGGTATATTTAATATTCATATTCATCATTTTTTATTGTTTATGAACTCATCATTAGAGTTAATCATTCCCGATTTACTAACCTTGTCTTGTAGAGTCTGGAAAATGATGTAAAGAGATGGTATAACTAATACTCCGATCATAGTACCGATTAACATACCTCCTACGGCACTGATACCAATAGATCTATTCCCTACGGCACCGGCTCCTGAAGCCATTGCTAATGGTAACAATCCGAAGATAAATGCAAATGATGTCATCAAGATCGGACGTAAACGAGCTACGGCTCCATTTACAGCAGCTTCTACAATACTCATACCTTGCTGACGACGCTGGATTGCGTACTCCACAATAAGGATGGCATTCTTAGCCAAGAGTCCGATTAGCATGACGAGCGATATCTGCACATAAATATTATTAACAATACCTGTACCCGCCATCATGGCTATAAAGATGAATATAAATACTCCGGCCAAACCTACTGGCAGTGAGAATATAACGGCTAATGGAATAATATAGCTTTCGTATAATGCACACAGCAACAGGTAAACGAATATCAAACATAATGCAAATATGAGAGTAGTCTGACTACCACTACCAACCTCTTCACGTGTCATACCCGAAAATTCATAACCATAACCAATAGGTAATGTTTCAGCTGCAACTTCTTCTACTGCCTTAATAGCATCCCCGGTACTCTTACCGGAAGCAAAGTTTGGTATAATAGTCAAACTCATAGATGAATACATATTGAAACGTGTTAACATTTGCGGACCTGTAACATCTTTAATTGTTATAAACTCTGTGATAGGAGACATTTCTCCGGAACCTGTCTGAACATATAATCCATCAAGATCTCCAACATTGGACCGATATTCCGGCGATGCCTGAGCCATAACACGGAATTGTTTTCCATACAAGTTGAAATTAGAAATATACATACTACCAACATATGCCTGTAAAGTAGTCATAACACCACTTAACGTTAACCCGGCTTCTTTTATCTTCGGTATATTAGCTTCAATTTCTTTCTGAGGGAAGTTAGGGTTAAATGTAGTCATTGCTATCATAACCTCTTCTCTTTTACGAAGTTTATCTAAGAAAGTATTAGTGATACCATAGAATTTATGAATATCTCCTCCTGTACGGTCCTGCATATTCATTTCTACACCGGTACCTAAACCGAATCCCTGAAGGGTAGGAGCCCCCATGAATAAGAATGTAGCATCTTTCATTGATGCTGTTCTCTTAGTCATTTCAGCAACAACATCATTTACTGTACTTTTTCTTTCGCTCCAAGGATCTAATTTAATAATAATGGCTGCGTATGATCCTCCTAAACCTCCACTAAGAAAGTCTACCCCTGTAATATTCAATACATTCTTTACATGAGGTATTTGTTTGGCTTCTTTAATCACATTATTAGTCAAAGAGTCGGTTCTTTCCAATGATGCACCCGGAGGTAATGTTATAATACCCATTACTACTCCACTATCTTCCTGTGGTACAAATCCGGTAGGAATCATTTTCATCAATGCAACCATAATAACTATGGCGACACCTATAATAGCAACTGTAATCCAGCGATGTCCTCGTTTTCCTAAGAAATGAAGAGCTGATTTATATTTGGATGTTGCTGTACTAAATGCAACGTTGAAACTAAAGTAAAATCTTTGTAACAAGTTCTTTTTACCATGTCCTTCTTCATCGCTATGCCCTTTAAGGAATAGAGCACAAAGTGCAGGACTCAGAGTCAAGGCATTCACAGCAGATATGATAATTGAAATAGCTAATGTCAAACCAAATTGTTTGTAGAATATACCGGATGTACCTCCGATAAAACTAACAGGAATAAACACTGCCGACATCACAAGTGTAATGGATACAATCGCAGGTGCAATTTCTTTCATCGCCGTCATTGTTGCTACTTTCGGATCTTTTTCTCCGGCATCTAACTGAGCATGGACGGCCTCGACGACGACTATGGCATCATCGACCACAATACCAATAGCCAGAATCAACGCAAACAATGTAAGCAAGTTGATAGAGAATCCAAACAACTGAAGGAAAAAGAATGTACCTACAATGGCAACCGGCACGGCTATTGCCGGAATAATGGTTGAGCGGAAATCTTGTAAGAATACAAATACAACAATAAATACAAGAATAAAGGCTTCTATCAATGTGTGGATAACTTTGTCGATAGAGGCACTTAAAAATTCGTTTGCATCCATCATATAAGTGATCTTAAAGCCGGCAGGGAATGTTTCGGATGCTTTGTTCAACTCTTCTTTGATATTGTTGATCACTTCCTGAGCATTGGATCCTGCAGTTTGACTAATACCAATAGCAATAGATTCCAGACCATCAGTTCTTGATACTACCGAATAGTTCAATGAGCCTAATTCAATATCAGCAATGTCTTTTAATCGAAGAATTTGTCCATTCTCTGAACGAACTATAATATTACCGAATTCATCTGTTGTTTTTAAACGACCTGTATATTTAAGAGTGTATTGGAAGGCCTGATCACTGTTTTGTCCCAACTCTCCGGGAGCTGCTTCAATATTTTGTTCAGTCAATGCATTTATTGCTTCCATCGGACTAATCTTATATGATGCCATTACATCCGGTTTAAACCAGATACGCATTGAATAGTCTTTTGCTCCATATATATTAGCATCCCCCACACCATGTACACGTTTGATCTGAGGCAAAATATTAATATTTGCATAGTTCTGTACGAAACGAGCATCGAAGTCGGGATTATCACACGTCAATGAGATCATCATAATCGTACTACTCTGCTGCTTTCTTACAATAACTCCCGTTTGAGTTACTTCGGAAGGCAACAAAGGGGTTGCACGAGCTGCAAGGTTTTGCACGTTTACAGCTGCAATATCTGGGTTTATTCCTTGCTCAAAATATACTGTTATTTCGGCAGAACCACTATTTGATGCAGATGATGTCATATATGTCATCCCTTCCACACCATTTATTTGTTCTTCTAGTGGAATAACCACACTATTCATAACCACATCTGCATTGGCCCCTGGATAAGAGGCTGTAACCCGCACTGTGGGAGGAGCAATATTAGGATATTGTTCCACGGGTAATGTAACCAGACCGATTAGCCCTAATACCACAATGATAATGGATATTACGGTCGATAATACGGGTCTTTCTATGAATGTTTTTAACATTGTATCTCTTTTTTTAGTTTTTGACTAATGCGAGTAATTATTCAGCTTTGATTTTTTTACCGTTTGATAAGGTAGCTACACCCGAAGAAACAATTTTGTCTCCGCTTACAAGTCCGTCTGTAACAGCAAAGCTTTTACCATCAGGCATTCCATGTGCCGAAATCGTTTTCTGTATAACAGAATCTCCCTGAACTTTATAAACAAGAATTTTATCCTGTTGAGAGAATGTTGCTGCTTGTGGAATTACAAATACATTATGTAATGTGCGTGGAATAGATATCTTACCACTGGTTCCACTTCTTAGATGTCCTAACTTATTAGGAAATTCGGCTCTAAAGTTTGCTGTACCTGTCGTAATATTAATTACACCGGTAATAGTTTCCAATTTGCCTTTTTCTTCATAGGTTGTTCCATCAGCAAGAATTAATGTGATTTCAGGTGCATTTTTTATTTTTTCAGCCTGAGTATTTCCTTCCAATGTGCCTAAAAATTCTGTTAAAGCTTTTTCATTTAGAGAAAAGTAAGCGAAAACATTACTTGTATTGGCAACTGTTGTTAATACATTTGAACTGCTAACTAAACTACCCAAACGATAATTGATAGCTCCAACAACTCCATCTACCGGACTTGCAACTTGCGTCCAGCTAACAGTAGCTTGAGCATTTGCCAATTGAGCTTTTGCTTGTGCTAAAGAAGCTTTAGCTGACAATAACGCATTTTCATAAGTGTTTAGCTGAGTATAACTTACAATACCTTTTTCAGCAAGAGGTTTGATACGATCAACATTAACCTGTGCTGTATTAACTTGTGCCTGAGCACTTTCTACGCTAGCCTTAGCTGTTGTTAAAGCTTGAGTCGCAGACGGCGAGTTGATAAGAAACAATGATTGTCCCTTTTTTACAACCGATCCTTCATCTACGTATATGGCATCAATAAAGCCATCGATACGCGGACGTATTTCGATATCTTCTTTACCCTTTATAGTAACAGGGTATATGGTTTCCAACTGCGCATCCTGCTCTGCTAGCACTTGCGTTTTGTAAGGTTGAGGTTCATCTTTATCTCCTCCAGAATTGGCTTGCTTACCACAAGAAGCCATGACCATTAAAGCTGTTGCTCCAAAAACAATCTTCTTTACATTCATACCTAATATTTATTAATTATTGTTTGATTTTACTTATTTATTATCTGATTTTCCAATCTTGTCCAGTTCTTTAAGCAATAGGCTTAATTGAGTTTTCAATTCATTCAGGTTCAGATCCATATTACTGAATAATTTGTTTTGTTCATTCTTCAACTTTACAACTGCTTTTTCAAAGAGGTCTTTTCCTGTATCGGTGAGTTTTACGATACGAGCCCGAGTATCTGTTGTACTCTCATACCGTCTGATCAGACCTTTTCGCTCCAGATTTCTCAAAGTTGTAGATGTAGTCATCGGATCTATATCTGTCTCTTGTGACAGTATAATTTGTGTAGCTTCAATATTGTGGGACGACATATGATATATAGCTCCTAGCAACTCTAATTGAGAGGTAGTAAGTCCGAATTCGTCTAATATTTTATGTTTGCCTCTTTGCCAATATTTAGAAACACGCCATATCAAATATCCGATATCCTCATTCGGATTTTCTAATCTGCTGCTATTTCCATTCATTATTAATTTTACTTTACTTATTAAGTTCTTTATCTAATTTGGATGCAAATGTAATAAGTGTACTTATAATAAGTATTCTATATTGGTGGAAATATTTAAACAATTAACATTTTTTGCAAAAAAATATGCTTTATAACATCTTCACCTAGGATGTAAATGCTAAAACAAATGTTATATATTTTTATATATGCTTCATAATTTATTTCTATAAGATATAAAAAGCCGGACAGTCTGACTATCCGGCTTTTTGCTTTTACATATTTTTTATATACCTAAATCAGCACGGACCTGTTCTATCTTACTTTCTGTTGCTGCATCTACGGCTTCATAATCTGCTCTGGATTTAAGCTTATCTTTTACTTCGATGTAAAACTTAATCTTAGGTTCTGTTCCTGAAGGACGTATAGATACTTTTGTTCCATCTTCGGTAAAGTATTGTAATACGTTTGAAGTAGTTGGCATCTCCAAAGTAAATTCTTCATTTATATTCAGATCTTGCGCCTTAAGTGTAACAAAGTCTTTGATAAGAGTCACTTTTGAGCCTGCTATTTGTGTCAACGGATTCTCTCTAAAATTCTTCATCATAGCCTCTATTTCTTCTGCGCCACTACGACCTTCTTTTGTTACCGAAATACCTTTCTCTTTAGAATAACCATATTCGATATAGATATCCTGAAGCATTTCGTACAATGTTTTACCATTATCTTTAGCCCATGCTGCAATTTCACCAAACAGCATTGCGGCTGAAACAGAGTCTTTGTCACGCACAAAATCTTCGGCTAGGAAACCGTAGCTTTCTTCACCTCCTCCTATATACTGACGTTTGCCTTCTAATTCACGCATAATGGCAGCAATCCATTTGAAACCGGTATAACATTCAAACATTTCGACACCGTTTTTTTCTGATACTACCTGAGTCAAAGCACTGGTTACGATTGTGCGTACAGTATATTCCTTGCCTGTAAGCTGTCCGAGTTCTTTTTTACGTGTAATTATATAGTAAATAAGAATAAGCATGGTTTGATTACCATTAAGCAAGATAAATTCTCCTTTATCATTGCGAATACCTGCTCCAAAACGGTCTGCATCGGGATCGGTAGCAAATACCAAGTCTGCATTAGTTTCCACAGCTTTCTTTACAGCCAAAGCCATTGCTGCAGGATCTTCCGGATTGGGTGAGACTACTGTCGGAAAATCTCCGCTGAGTATATCTTGTTCTGGAACATTAATAATATTGGTAAAACCGCATGCTTTAAGCGCCTTAGGTATAATGGTAAACCCTGTGCCATGCAAAGGTGTATATACAATACCAATATTAGCATGGCGCTTGATAGAGTCGGTAGATAATAATATAGACTTCAAATCATTTATATATTCTTCATCTATATTTTTACCTAATACTTCTATCAGGTCTTTATTTCCTTTGAATTTTATATCTCCTACATTTACACGATTTACTTCCCCAATAATATTTTTATCGTGTGGAGGTATAACCTGTGCACCATCTTCCCAGTATGCTTTATATCCGTTATAAGCTTTAGGATTGTGAGATGCTGTGATCATTATACCACTCTGACATCCCAATTTCCGGATTGCATACGAAACTTCCGGCGTAGGGCGTAAGTCTTCGAAAAGATATGCTTTTATGCCATTAGCAGACAATATATCTGCTGATATTTGAGCAAACTTTCGGCTGTTGTTTCGACAATCGTGTCCAATAACAACTTTTATAAGGTCTTTAGTTGAAAATTCTTTTAATAAGTAATTTGCCAATCCCTGTGTAGCTGCACCTATTGTGTATATATTAACTCTGTTGCTACCAACTCCCATTATGCCTCGAAGTCCACCTGTGCCAAATTCAAGATCTTTATAAAAAGCTTCTATTAGGCCGGCTTTATCCTCATTGTCTAATAATGCTTGCACTTCTCGTCTAGTCTCTTCGTCATATTTGTCCGAAAGCCAAGTTTCAGCTTTGGATGTTACTTGCAAAAGCAAATCATTATTTTCCATATCTAATTTTTATTTTAATTTCTGTTTAGTTCATGGTTTATATTAGGCATAAT
Organism: Dysgonomonas sp. UBA5412; assembly: GCA_002409595.1. Classification (GTDB taxonomy): domain Bacteria; phylum Bacteroidota; class Bacteroidia; order Bacteroidales; family Dysgonomonadaceae; genus Dysgonomonas. The sequence goes on along the minus strand of DHNQ01000020.1, from coordinate 36,133 downwards.
AACTTTTAGTAAATAACAAAAATAATATTTTTAGTAAGGGTAAACAATGGATAGATGAAAAAATACTAAAATATAATTTCAGTATGTATCAAATCGTAACCAAAGAGAGATTAATTTATAGTATATAAGCAAATATAAATAAATCTATTACCTAATCCATATTGTATTTTACCTGATCAAATAAGAATGGAAATATACGGGCATCTATTCCATGAGAGATAAGCACATCTTTGTCTGCATCGAATAGTAATTGAAATAACTCAAAATCCCGATCCTGATATAAAGACTGTTTATACAAGGATATAGCCTCCTTCTTATTACCTACACAAAGCTCCACATGTCCAGCATTTAAATAATCATGTATAGTTGGTTTGGCAGACAGGACTTGTTGATAATATTTACGGGACAACTCGTATTTCTTCAACAAGAATGCTGTCCATGCAATAGGTCTGAAAGCCTTCGTGCCTTTACTATCTAATAATTCTACTTTGAAATATGTATTTAATGCTTCCTCATAATTATTCAGTTCAAGATGACAATGTCCTATATTCAATTCTATCGAAATGTTATCTGGAGTAAGTTTAGCTGCCTTTTTGTAATAGTCGAGAGACAATTCCGGCTTTTTCAATGTACGATACAACTGAGCTATTCTCTTTATTATCCATGAGTTGTTAGGCTTTAATAAGTCAGCTTGCAAATAGGCTTCTAAAGCTTCTTCAGGACAGTTGATCATTTGTTTGCAATAGCCTATCTTCTGCCAAACATCATCATTCCGATTGTCTATTTTTATCAGTCTGTTGAAAATATCTAAAGCTTCGCTGAATTTATTCTTATCAAAACAATACGAAGCAATCTTTTTCATATCATCTACACCTGAAATAAGTGGTGCTATTGATTTTTTCTCATAAAAATTCAGATTCAAATTGAATATGTCGTAAAAATTATTTCGATACGGATACAATTTAAAGAATCTATACAGATCCTGAATATATTGATTAGACATAACTTCTTCATCAATAGTTGGATTCATTGCCTGTGCTTCTTTTTGTAATTGCTTTACTTCTTCCGATTCTGCACTCATACGTCCAAGCATCATCTCACGTTGAGCAGACGATATTTGCAGAAGGCTCAAGCAAAAAGAATATTTGTCAGAATTGCACATATGTCCCGAATCTACAACAGCAGCCTGCAACAGATGACTTTTTTTATCTTCGGGAAATAAAATCTGAAATTCCGAGTATTTAGGGTCGAAAGGCATAAACCAATTACTCATTTCTGAGAAAAAAGGAAAGCTTTTGAGTCCCGAAAAAGTAGAGTGAAAAACGTCTGCCCCTTCCATCTGGAGGCTGGAATATTCTTGCAATTTCTTACTTAATCCTGAATCTTCAAGTTCTTTCTGCCATTCCGGATTTTTTTCAGAAAATTCTGATTCGCCCATCAATTCTTCCATATTTAATTTTCGTCCTGCCAAATTGTTGAACTTCATCATTTCGGGAAGAATCTCTTCTTTTATCTTTTTGCTTATCTGCTCTGTTTCTCTTGATCTGATTAATTGAATAATAATGCGTAAAACAGATTTTCTGAAGTCTTTATTTTCGCCCAATACGGCTAATCGACTCTGTAATTCGGGATATAATGACCATCGTAAATCATACATTTGCATTGCAATAACTAAAGCTACATTTGCTCGTGCCCTGAGTTGCAGATTGTCAGAAATGGCAGCCTCCATCAATACCTGAATTTTTCGAAAGTCGAATCTATGAAATATACTAAGTGTCAGAGCGGAAATAAATACACTTCTTTCCCTTAAGGGTAGTTCTGCATTATTGACAACGGACAAATAGTTTTCTAAATCTTTTTCGTCAGCTCTAGCAGATGTGTATACGCTAAGAAACATATCTGAGGCTATTCGTTCCCTTTTTACAGATAATTCACGGACACGACTACTCCGCTCGCTTTCACCATTTTGTAAAGATACGATGGCTATATTTTCGACCAGTTCCTGCAATTGGTTAAAGTAATCAAGAATATTCAATCGCCGATAATTAATAACCCGATATCTTTCATAAAAAATATTAGAAGATTCTACTTTCAATAATTCGTCAGCAGCATCATCCGTTAGTTCATAAAGTGAACGCAACAAATTACGATATACATTTTCACGTTCAGGATCTTCAACTCCTTCAAACATATAATGAAGCATAAATTTATAATTTGTCTCCAATTCGCTCAAAGTTTCACTTATCTTCCAATCCTGAATATTAACAGCAAGCTTCATCAACAATTCAAAAGCATCTTTCAACTGCCTTTTTGACAGATGAAGCAATATTTCTTTCTTTAAAGAGAGGGTATCGTAATTATTCATTCTTTATTTCTTTTTCGTTGTAAATCAAATAACTAATTAGCTAAAACTAATATAGAGGGAGCCTCTTTCATCAATTTTGGATTTCTATTATCTATTTCCTTCCAACTATTAAGGCTTATCAATATAAGATCTTGTTTTTTCAGGATATCACCATCTATGGGAATATTATTATTCCATAATTGAAACAAATAAGGATTGACTGACTTTATGTTTCTTACCGATTTTGTGAAATCCATAGAACTGTCTACCAGTCCAATAGCATCCCACAAGATAATTCTAACATATGAATTCTCAGCCAATCTTTCCATAAATTCTCCTACAAAAATATCATTCTCATCAAAAATAGGGATGAAAATATTTCGCATGCTTACTAATCCTTTATCAATAAATATGCCAACCGGTATATCACTTTTAGAAACTATCGTACGTGTACCTTCATCAATGGGTGCAACTAACAATCTACGCCATTTTTTCTGATTGCCTAACCTTGTCAACAAAAAATCTGGCAGATGAAGCAATCTGTTCGAGAATCCTAGAAAACGTCCCAGCACATTATCTGCAAGAGCAGATGCTTTGTAACCGATAAGAAGAAAATTATAATCTCCCTTATTTGCAAATTTAGCTGTTGCTGAATCCGTATCTCCTACAATCTTAAACACCGGAATAAAGTCTTGTTGCAGACTACGCGCTTCCTGTTCTATGGGTTGAAATATTTCTTCTTCCTCTTCATCTATACCATATTGAGATAATAGTTTTCCTTCGGAAGGATGTAACATTGTTAATTCCGAATAGGATTGTTTTTTTCGAATAAAACTATTCGCTATAAACATTAGCTTACGCCCAATTTCAGCATTCTGAAAAGATACAAGAATCTTATATTTCTCAGCCTCTGCCACATTTATATTCGTTTGTTTATCTTTGAATATCCGTTCTATAAGACTTAATAATGGAGAAGTCATAAAAGTAGTAGTCAGAGCCATAACCACCATCATAGCAAATACTTCGGGTGTGAGTATTCCCAGATCGAGTCCGATATTCAATACCACCAGTTCCATTAGCCCACGCGTATTCATCAAGGCACCTATCATCAGACTATCCTTCCAACTATTGCCTACATATTTAGCAGCCAAAGCACTACCCATACTTTTGCCGAACACTGCAAGGAATACAATCCCCCCACAAATCATCCACATCCCCGGCTCATTCAATAAACCTATCTGAGTACGGAGTCCAGTAAAAACAAAGAACAAAGGCAGTAATAAAACAGACGAGATGTCTTCTATCTTGTCAGTAAACAAAGTTCTCAGATTGAGATTTGAAGGCATAATCACACCCGCCAAGAAAGCTCCGAAAAGCGCATGTATACCAATTACTTCTGTAGCATAGGCTGAAAGAAATAGTACAAAAAAGAAAATACCGATTACAGATTTGCTTATTATTCGGTTCGACACCTGCAAATCGGCAATTCGTTGCAAAAATGGGCGTATAACCTTAAACATAAAAAGGATATACACAAGAGCAAGTAATATAATAAAAAGCGAACTTATGCCTGAACCTGCTTTTACAATAGCAATAACAGTAGCCAATAAGCACCATGCCGTAATATCGTCTATTGCCGCACAAGTGATAATAGTTCCCCCCAAAGGAGTTTTATTTATTCCTCGCTCATGTACTATCCTTGCCATGACAGGAAATGCTGCTATACTCATGGATATGCCCATAAACAAGGCAAAGGGAAGAAATGTGGTAGTACTTTGAAGCGAAAAAGTATCGAAAAGAAAATATGCAGTCAATACACCCAGTGTAAAACATACCGCTATACTGGTATGGCTGATAACAAGAGCTTCATTTGCCTTGTTTTTCAATGTCTTTAAATTAAGTTCCATACCAACAATAAACATAAACAAGATAAGCCCTATTTGACTTAAAAATTGTATGTTATCTAATGATGATACGGGAAAGAGAAATTCTGAAACATGTGGAAAATAATGTCCTAGTAGCGATGGTCCTAGTACAACTCCGGCAAAGATTTCACCTACAACGGTGGGTTGACCTATTTTTTGACAAATCCAACCGAAAAATCGAACAGCCAACAAAATAACAACTATTTGTAAAAGTAATGTAGATAAGGGTTGCCCTACATCTTCGACCAAATGCTGTAAGAAATCAGCCCATGCTGAATTTTCGGAGGTAAGTCCGTATACATTTTTATTTATTTCCAAATTATGCTTTCCCGTTTCGACAATTATGTATATCAAAACAGAAAAGAAACTAATGACAGTGGTGTAGAATATAAGATTTTTATATTTTTTCATAAACCTAAATCTGCTGTTTATGACTAAAACGTAGTTTTCGGTTACAAATATACAATATTAATATGACAATCTTATGTAGATATATACAGCTAAAAAGTGTATATTTGGCTATATAAAACAAACGAGGCAATCCTATAGCGGATAGATCTCAACTTATTTTATTATGAATTAAGAAACATAAATAGTCTAAAATAGTATGATACTTAGCACCTTAAAATACATACGTTATGCAGATGAACCTCGTGAATGGTCTATTATCGGAAATGGCGATAATTATGCTTATTTTGGTAATATAAATCTATTGGTAGGTAAAAATGCTTCGGGAAAAAGCCGTACATTAAATGTAATAAGGGAGATAGCCAATCTGCTGTCGGGTAGAATAGACCTCAAAGGTGCAATAGCCCCGTCAGAGAGATTTGAGCTTTCGTTTACTGATGGAGATAATAATAAATACGATTACCTCCTTTCGTTTAAGGATAGAATTGTTAATGAGGAAAGATTATCATATAATAAGAAAGTATTGTTGGACAGGGCTAAAACGCTATTGTTAGATTCCAACAATAATAATATTTCATTTTCGGTTGCAGAATCTCAACTGGCTGTTACTTTATCCGACAATGAAGATATACCATACTTTAAGGATATAGTAGGGTGGGGGCTGTCTTTGAAAAATTATTTGTTTGCTAATCAACTGGAGAAAAACCGATTGGTAAAAGATTATACACAAATAGATGGCGACGACCACGATATTGATGACCCTGATGTATTGATTTATATTTTTCACAAAGGAATAGAGCGACATGGCGACGCATTTCTGTCCGAAATAAAAAACAATATGCAGGAACTTGGTTATGATGTTTCTGATATAAGCATACAAAAAACAAGTCGGGGCTATGGTATCTTTATAGAAGAAGAGGGTGAATATACTGTTTCGCAACAAGAAATGTCACAAGGTATGTTCAGAGCATTGTCTCTGTTTATAATGCTTAGCTATACACGTCTTAACGGCTTGTCTCTATGCCTGTTGGTCGATGATATGGGAGAAGGCTTAGATTTTGAAAGTACCAAAAGAATGATGGATATCGTTATCAAAAAAATCAATAATTCAAATATCCAGTTCTTTATGACTACTAACGACAGGCAGGTAATGAATCAAATTCCATTACGCTTTTGGACAGTGATCGACAGATTGCACAACAAGTCTGTATTCTATGATTATTCAAATGCAAAAGAAAATTTTGAAGATTTTAAATATACGGGACTAAATAATTTTGATTTCCTTGCTTCTAACTTCTACAAGGAAGGTTTTGGCATAATAAAAGATGAGAACGATTGATGAGACGAATTGCTTTTTTTGTTGAAGGGCAGACTGAGCAGATTTTTGTAAATCGCTTGATAAAGGAAATCCTTGGGACAAGACAGATAAATATAATACAGAAACAGTTTCGTGGAGGAGTAAATATTCCTAAAGTAGAAATTGTAAAAAACTCTTCTTTTTCGAGAAATCCCAGATATGAGGTTCTCATATTTGACTGTGGCTCGGACAACCGTGTTAAGTCGGAGATACTTGATAATATGGAAAATCTGAGAAAAAACGGATATGAAATGATTGTAGGGTTGCGAGATCTTTATCCGATTCCGATAGATGATTTGGAAAAACTGGAAAGAGGGCTTAAATTTCTACCCAATAAACTCAGAAGTGAGGCTCGACATTTTGATGTAATTGTTGCAATACATGAAATAGAAGCTTGGTTTTTGGCTGAGACAAGTCATTTGAGAAAATTAGATCGACGTTTGACAGGAAAATTTATTAAAGAAAAATTAGGTTTCGATCCATACACGATAGATCCTCAAAGCCGCGTGCATCCGGCAAAGGACTTGGACAATATTTATAGACTGGTGGGAAAATCATATACTAAACGATATCATGCAACAACCCGTATCGTTAATAAGCTGGACTATAATTCGATCCGACTTAACCTCAGGTATGAAATACCTCCATTAAATAATCTTTTGACAATTATTGAAAGTTTGAGAAAACAATAGTTCTTAATTATAGTAGAAGGTATAAACAATCTAAAATAATAAAGCACTCGAATTCATTTGTTTTTAACTGAGAGAAAAAAAAATGCAACAAATATATTTATATTTGTACCTGACTGACATATAAAGAAAAACAAGAATGAACTTTAAGAAATCAATTAACAAGTATAGAGGCAAGGTCATGCACTCCTTGACTAATCATATAGGTGGAGATGGCAATGGAATTGATCCTGATTCAATTTCCGACCTTCAAGTAAAAAGAGTATTGATTTCGAGACCGAATAGCAGATTGGGCAATCAGTTGTTGATAACTCCTTTGGTACAAGAAATCTCAAATCTGTTTCCCAATTGTAAAATAGATCTTTTTGTGAGAGGGAATATAGCTCCCATCCTTTTTGAAAATTATGAAAATGTAGATCGTATAATAAAACTACCTAAGAAGCCTTTTAAGGAACTTGTGAAATATATGCAGGTATGGACTTCTTTGAGAAAATACAAGTATGATATTGTTATAAATGCGACAGAAAGTTCTTCTTCGGGCAGAATATCTACAAAGATAGCACATTCAAAGATTAAGCTATTCAACGATGTGGACGAGAACTTGAAATCCCGATATAAGGATTATATGCATATGGCCAAGTCTCCGGTATACAATTTGCGGAAAGATTTGGCTGCTTTAGGGCTTAAAGGTGTAGAGGATCAGAATATGCCATTTCTTGACATAAAATTATCTGAGGATGAAAAAAGAAAGGGTAAGGAGGTATTGGATAGTATAGTGCCTAATAATAAGAAAACCATCTGTATATATACTTTTGCAACAGGCGACAAGTGCTATCCTCCATCGTGGTGGGAGCTTTTTTATAGTCGGTTGAAGGCCGAATATGAAGACAGGTATAATATATTGGAAGTGTTGCCTGCCGAAAATGTATCTCAGATCAATTTTAAAGCTACATTCTATTACAGCCGGAATCTTCGAGAAATGGCAGCTCTGATTGGTGAAACTGCAATATTTATTACGGGAGATTGCGGTGTTATGCATTTGGCAAGTGCAGCACATACACCTACAGTCGGGTTTTTCTCAGTGAGTAATATGAAACGATATGAACCTTATAATAAAGGAAGTATCGGTATTAATACAAATGACACTGATATAGATGGAATAATGAAAGAGATTGGAAAAATTTTGAATTAAAGTATTAATCTCCTATAAATCGAAAAAGGGCAAAAATTAAATTTCTGCCCTTTTTCTTATTTTATCGTATCAGATGCCTGCTTTTTAGAATGCCCATTTTTTAGAAGTGGTAGACGATTTTGTATTTACCGAAGACTTTCCTTTGTAATATTTCAGAGCTTCGGGTAAGTCTTTTTCTATTTGCTTAATACGAGTAGCATCGGAAGGGTGGGTACTCATAAATTCAGGAGTGCTGCCTCCCTGCTGAGACATGCGTTGCCAAAAGGCAGAAGCCATACTGGGATCATAGCCCGCCATTGCCATAAAGATCAGCCCCAACTGATCAGCTTCGAGTTCTTGTTTGCGCGAATAGGGTAGAAGAATACCATATTGTGTCCCCAAACCTAATGCTGTCGCTGCAACTTTCTGGGTAACAGCAGATGTTCCTCCTAAAGCTGTTCCTAATGCTGCTGTACCATATTGGGTTGCCATTTGGTTGCTCATACGTTCATTTGCATGTTTTGCCACAGCGTGTGCCACTTCATGTCCTAATACGACTGCCAATCCGGTTTCGTTTTGTGTATATGGTAGAATACCTTCGTATACAACAATTTTGCCTCCCGGCATACAAAAAGCATTTACATCGGCACTTTTGACCAGGTTAAATTCCCATGAATAAGATGATAACTCATTGGCATATCCATTATTCCGGAGGTATGTTTCAACTGCTGCTGCTATGTTTCGACCTACTTTTTGAACTAAAGCGGTATTAGCCTTGTCGGTGGATATAGGTGCAGATTTTATAAATTCGCCATATTGTTGCAAACTAAGTGAAAGAACTTCATCGTTGGAAACCAAAGATAGTTGCTTACGTCCGGTTACAGGCACACTGCCACATCCTGAAAATAGTATAATACAGGCGGTGAGTATGACCAATGAATATTTTTTCATCATAATTATTCAGTTAGTTTCAAAAGTTAATGTACGTGTTATTATTTTTTATTCTGTTCTTTTAATAAATCTCTGATTTCCGAAAGCAATTGTTCTTCCTTGGTAGGAGCGGGAGGCGCAGCAGGAGCTTCTTCTTTTGCCGATTGTAATTTATTTATACCTTTTATAGCAAAGAATATGGCTGTGGAAATAATAACAAAGTCAAGTATTGTTTGAAGAAATACTCCATAATTGATGCTGACAGCAGCAGTGTCTCCGGCAGCTTCTTTGAGAACCAGTTTCAAATCCGTAAAGTCTACCCCGTTTAATATAACTCCAATCGGAGGCATTATAATATCACTTACCAATGATGATACGATCTTACCAAATGCTCCACCTATGATAACACCGACAGCCATATCAACGACGTTGCCGCGCATCATAAAACTTTTTAATTCTTTCAATACACTCATAATTCCCTTTATGTGTTTAGTTATTAAATGTTATAATTAGAATTAGAACGCAAACTTAATATATTTTGTTTAATATAATTTTGACTGCCATAAGATTATTTTTCGGATACACCCGATAGCTCTCTATACAGATGCTGTCAGGTATGGTACTCAGATACATCGTAAGCGCTTTTTCTATCTTCATAGAGTCTGTGTTTTGTTTATCTAATATATATCCGTCCATCATTATAATATCGTTTAATTTGCGATATTCGAGAGCCAGCTTGTTTTCTTCTAATTTTATAAAAATAGATAACGGTGCTTTTCGAAGCATATCATTGACCTTTTGCATATTATCAGTCTGTAAAAAGAATGAAGTTGTAGGTTTAGTATCAATAGCGTCAATCACTAACTTATAATTATAACTCATGAAAAATAAGCCTTTATAAAAAGTACATGTCAGAAATTCATCATTCCTAAGGCTATATATTTCTATCTCTGCATCTTTATATTTCTTTATTCGGGGAGGATAATGCAAAGCAATATTTTGTTGTATATATTGGAAAATGTTTTCTGCTTGCTCCCTTCCGGTACGCATTAACAACAAATGTTTATTATCGCTATTTTTTGTAATAATAACGGGCAGATGTAATTGATTATCTATTATTTTAACTAAATGGAATGGTACGGAATCATAAACAGACAGATCATGCAAGCTATATTTTCTGTTAATGTGAAAGACTTCACAAGCCTGCGCAGGTATATAATCGTATATATTTTCATTGTAATATTGTTTATGAGCCTGCAATCCTTCATACATGTGCCACCCTATATACGATACAATGGTCACCAGAATAAATAAAATAATTATCTTTATACCTTGTTTTGTCATCATTATAGTATTACGGATAGAGGTGGATCTCAAATACTAGAAAATTGATTTAAGAGACATTCTCTTTAAGTTTAACAGCAGAAATAAAACGTAACCGCTTATTACAAAGATACATGAAAGCTTTAATATTAAAAGAACTTAAGTCAGTTTTTTGTTCTCCGGCGGGTGCTTTTTCAGCTTTAGCCTTTTTGCTCATTATGGGAGCAATGCTATGGGGCTTTTCCGGAAAATATAATTTTATAGACAATGGCTATGCCAACATGTCTTTATTCTTCGGCATAGCACCGATGATATTGGCAATAGTGATGCCCGCTCTCACGATGCGTCTATTCTCGGAAGAAAAAAGAAATAAGACATTCCAAATCTTAAAGGCTAGACCTATTAGCCTTACAGCTATTTACTTTAGTAAGTTTCTGGCATCATTCATATTTATTGTTATCGTCATTCTATCCACAGCAATATATGTATTCTCGTTGTCTGAACTATCAAACCCAAAAGGGAATATAGATCTGGAGTGTATAATCATATCCTATCTCTCCCTTATCTTATTAAGTGCCGTTTTTATATCCATCGGATTATTCGGTTCATCCTTGACTAAGAATCAGATAGTGGCACTCATTATAAGCATTATACTTTGTTTCTTTACATTCTATGGGTTCGATTTATTAGCCGGCTTCTTCCAATCCGGAAAATACCGGAATCAGCTTTCATCTTTAGGCCTATTTTATCATTATAAAAATATGCAACGAGGTGTTGTACAGATAAATAATATACAAACCATATTCAATTATTTACTGACGTTCATCGCTGCTTCTTTGATTTATTTAAGCTTTCCTCAAAGACGAACACTATTAAATTATATATTAACTATATCTATTCTCAATATTTTTATATACTTTTTGCCTATTATTCAATTCGACTTTACTGCTGATAAACGATACACAATCAGCGATTATTCGAAGAAAATATTAGAACAAGTAGACGACAAATCGCCCATTGAGGTAAATGTATATCTTGAAGGAGGCTTAAATGCTGGTTTTCAATATTTACAAAGTGCGACAAAAGATATATTATCAGACTTCAATAAATATGCGAATGACAATATTTTTGTAAAATATATAAACCCGTATCAGAATGCGAATTCAAACGATGTGCTTTATAAACAGTTGTATGACAAAGGAATGTCAGGAATTACGCTCAATGAAGTAGACAGAGAAGGAAAGGTAAGCCGAAAAATCATCTATCCATATGCTGAAATAACCAATAGTAAAGATACATTAGTCGTTTCCCTCCTAAAAAACATATCAGGAAACAATGCTGAAGAGAATCTGAACGCATCAATAGAAAGTTTAGAATTTGAATTTATAGATGCCATAAAACTCCTCCAACAGCGAGAAGAAAAAGCAATAGCATTTATTGATGGACACCGAGAATTGCCACGCACATACGTTTACGATGCCGAAGAAGCCCTATCCAAATACTATTCAATAAACAGAGGTGAGATAGGAACAGATGTGAGCGAGCTGAATCAGTTTGATGCCATAATAATAGCCGGACCTTTATCTTCATACACCGAAGCAGAAAAATATATTATCGACCAATATATTATGAACGGAGGTAAAGTTATGTGGCTGATAGACGGAGTATATTATTCACATTCCGATCTGGCTGCAAAAGGAGAATCTGCCAGCATGAAGAATGATGTCAATCTTGACGATCTGCTGTTCAACTACGGAGTGCGTATCAATCCCGATCTCATACAAGACGCACAATGCCTGTCTACCTATCTGATTATGCAATCGTCATCCCTTGTTCCCAGCTATTTCCAACCATTGCTCATGCCATCCCCCGATCATCCCGTGACCAAAGATATAAAAGATATAAAAGCAAGTTTTGCCAGCTCTATAGATATTGTGAACAATACATCAGATGTAAAAAAGAAAATACTGTTGACAAGTTCAGCAAATACACATCTTGTAAAAGTTCCCGATATAATAGATTTTGATGCAGAACGCATACAAAACACGCCACACTATTTCGATCAGCAGTTTCTGCCCGTCGCCGTAAGTTTGGAAGGTCATTTCGGTTCGGCATTCCAACATAGAGCCATTCCCGATAGTGTAACAACAATAGATACACAACGACTCGACGAAAGCAAAAATACACGCATGATAGTTGTTTCATCTGCCGATATTATCAGCAACGAAATACAAGGCAAGGGCGAAAAAACAGAAGTTTTGCCAATGGGCTACGATCGGGTTTCCCAGCAACAATATGGCAACAGAGACTTTATTGTAAACGCTGTCAATTGGTTGACTGACGACGACGGACTGATGGCATTGCGCACCAAGCAACAACGATTATATATTCTGAACAAAAAATTAGCCTTCGAGAGTAGAGACAGATATGCAGTATTAAATATAGGTATTCCAATTCTGTTTATGGCACTTATAATAGGAGGCACTTTTATTTATAGAAAAAGAAAATACAGCAAATAATTATTAATCAGACAATATTATATTTCTTTATCTATATTAGAGATAAGCAAAATTGAAAAAAAACTAATTATTTGTTTCATAAATCTATTTCTTGCTATATTTGTATATACACATTTAACATTAAAAATGGATAATATAAAACAACAGATAGACGCTCTGCGTGAGGAGTTGAACAAACATAATTACGACTATTACGTACTATCTACCCCTACAATATCGGACTTTGATTTTGATGAAAAATTAAAAGAATTATCTGATCTCGAAAACCAATACCCTCAATACTTTGATGCTAATTCTCCGACTCAACGAGTTGGAAGCGACATAAATAAATCATTCAGACAAGTAAGACACAAATATCCCATGCTCTCGTTGGCAAATACCTACACGGAATCTGATGTTGCAGATTTCTACAACAGAGTACAAAAAGGGCTGAATAGCGATTTTGAAATTGTATGCGAATTAAAATATGACGGCACATCCATATCCCTTACATATATTGATGGCGAACTAACCCAAGCCATTACACGTGGCGATGGGGTAGAGGGTGACGATGTGACAGACAATGTGCGTACTGTAAGAAGCATACCTTTGAAGCTGAGAGGAAGCGATTATCCTGCCGAATTTGAAATACGTGGCGAGATACTTATGCCGTGGGCAGTATTCGACAAATTGAACGAAGAACGTGCCGAGCAAGAAGAAATGCTTTTTGCCAATCCTCGCAATGCCGGATCAGGTACACTAAAACAGCAAGACCCAAAGATAGTTGCCGCACGCAAACTCGACTCCTATCTTTATTATATGTTAGGGGATAATCTGCCGACAGACGGACATTATGAAAATCTGATGAAAGCCCGCGAATGGGGTTTTAAAATATCGGATGCCATGAAAAAATGCCATACGTTGGACGAAATATTCGAATATATCAACTATTGGGATATAGAAAGAAAAAACCTGCCCGTTGCCACAGACGGTATCGTACTGAAGGTAAATTCGCTTACCCAACAAAAAAATCTGGGGTACACCTCCAAATTTCCACGTTGGGCCATAGCCTACAAGTTTCAAGCCGAAAAAGCTATTACCACACTCGAATCCGTAACATATCAGGTGGGGCGAACAGGTGCTGTGACTCCCGTAGCCAATTTGAAACCGGTAAAGCTTTCGGGAACAATCGTTAAACGGGCATCGCTCTACAATGAAGATTATATCAATCAATTAGATTTACATATCAACGATCAGGTATATGTAGAAAAAGGCGGGGAAATAATACCTAAAATAACAGGAGTAGATACAGCAAAAAGAGGTATATTTGATACCAAAGTAGAGTTTACCAAGATTTGTCCCGAATGTGGAACACCTTTAGTAAAAGATGAAGGCGAAGCTATCTACTATTGCCCTAATGATTTAGCATGTCCGACTCAGCTAAAAGGACGCATCGAACATTTTTGTACACGCAAGGCAATGAATATATCTTGTGGACCTGAAACTGTGGAACATCTATACAATGCGCGTCTTATAAATAATGTAGCCGACCTCTACACATTGCAGTGGCAAGACGTATCACGGTTGGAGCGTTGGGCTGAAAAGAGCGCCAAAAATCTGATAGATAGTATTCAATCATCAGTATCAGTACCATATCCGAGAGTACTTTTTGCCTTAGGAATACGTTATGTGGGCGAAACTGTTGCAAAAAAACTGGCAATGGCTTTTCCTTCCATAAATGCTCTGATAGCTGCAAGTTTGGACGAACTGATTCAGGTAGATGAGATAGGAGGCAAGATAGCACAAAGTATAGTCAAACATTTTGGCGAAGAGAAGAATATAGAGCTTATAAACAGACTGAAAGAATATGGTGTTCAACTTGAATTGAGTAAAGATATTATAGATCAGCGCACCGATAAGCTGCAAGGGCTTATTATTGTTATCAGTGGCACATTCGAAAAGCATTCGCGCGATGAATATAAAGCTATGATAGAACAGAATGGAGGTAAAAATAGTGGATCAATTTCATCAAAAACAAATTATATCTTAGCAGGCGATAATATGGGTCCTGCAAAGCTGGAAAAGGCTGAAAAGCTAGGAATAGCAATAATAAACGAAGATGAATTTTTAGAAATGATAAAATAAAAAACAAAAAAGTGCCTTAAATCTGTCACCTTTGTCACTTTTTAGTTAAATTCGAAAATGTCCAATATATTGATATATATTTATTATTAAACCTAAATTAGAAATAAGACCATGAATGTAGAAGCAATTCAAGAAAAGTTTAAATCCCTTTATGGGTGTGAAGGAGAAACATATACATCTCCCGGACGTATCAATCTTATCGGAGAGCATACCGATTATAATGGAGGGTTTGTATTACCGGGAGCAATAGATAAAGCAATGTATTGTGTGATCAAACCAAACGGAACACCTGATCGTATCAAGGCATATGCAATGGATTTGTCCGAGATGGATGAATTTGGCTTAGACGATATTCCAATCAAAGGTTGGGCTAAATATATATTCGGAGTATGCCACGAAATGATGAAGCGTGGAAAAAAAGTAGAAGGTTTTGACTGCGTATTTTCGGGCGATGTGCCTCTCGGTGCAGGAATGTCTTCATCGGCAGCATTAGAAAGCTGCTTCGGCTTTGCCATCAATGATATGTACAATTTGGGATTCGACCGCTTCGAACTTGCATTGATCGGACAAGCTACCGAACATAACTATGTAGGTGTTAAGTGCGGTATCATGGATCAGTTTGCCTCTTGCTTTGGCAAAGAAGGTTCTCTTATCCGTCTCGATTGTCGTTCTTTAGAATATGAATATGTGCCATTCAACCCGGTAGGCTATCGTTTGGTTCTATTAAATACTTGCGTAGCCCACGAATTGGCTTCGTCGGCATACAACAAACGCCGTGAGTCTTGTGAGAATGCAGCATCTTACATCCGCAAATATCATCCTGAAGTGGAATTGCTGCGTGATGCGACATTAGATATGCTGAAAGAAGTTGCCAACGAGGTAAGCGCCGAAGATTATATACGTGCCGAGTTTGTTATAGAAGAAATACAACGTCTTCAAGATGCTTGCGAAGCTCTGAAAAAAGGAGATTACGAAACGGTAGGAAAGAAAATGTACGAAACTCATATCGGATTGAGCCGCAAGTATGAAGTTAGTTGCGAAGAGTTAGATTTCTTGAACAATATAGCCCGCGAATGTGGAGTGACCGGATCACGCGTTATGGGTGGAGGTTTTGGAGGTTGTACTATCAATCTTGTAAAAGACGAACTTCACGATGGCTTTATCAAACGTGCTACTGAGGCTTATGAACAGAAGTTTAGAATAAAACCAAAGGTATATGATGTAGTGATTAAAGATGGAGCTAGAAAGCTTTAAATAAATCATTACTATATCCGGCTCCGGGCTGAATCAATATTTTGAATAACACGTAAATAAATTAAAATTGTATATTATGTTTGATTTTTTTGCAAAGAAGAAAATTAATTCAGCTCTGGAGCGTAATACGCGCACTCATATCTTTCACAATCTGGGTGATATAAAGACTGTTTTGATTCTGTTTTCATATACAGACTGGAATGATATTCAACAGATTATAGAAGATTTGAAAAGTAAGGGTAAAGCGGTTTTATTATGGACAACTCAAGGTCATAAAACAGAGGGAAGTCAGATAAAACTTCCACCCGAAGTGAGGGTAATTACACATAAAGATAGTTCAATATGGCAAGGTTTGTCTTCTGATGTTCTCAAAGAATTCACAGCTCTATCATACGATACATTGCTGGATTTGACAACGCAGAAAGACAAATCTTTGCTATATCTATTGGCACATAATTCTTCCGAATTTTGTATAGGAATAAAAGAGTACGATGTCAAAATCTATGATTTCATAGTCCTCAAAGAAGAAAACAGAAGCCTGACAGATACCTACAATCAGATTAAAATTTACCTGAATAATATACGTTAAGCTTCAAATTAATTCTTAATTTTGCACAAACTGAAATAGAAGTAACCTTTTCGGCTGCGAAAAGATATAAGTTCGAACTAATTGTATGCCTAGAATAAATCTCAGAGGAATGGGAGTTGCGCTGATAACTCCTTTTAAGGAAGATGAAAGCGTTGATTACGATGCTTTACTAAGACTTGTTGATTATCAACTACAAAATGGTATTGACTATTTGGTGGTATTGGGTACAACTGCCGAAACTCCTACATTGACAGAGGACGAAAAGAAGCAGATTGTAGAGTTGGTAGTCAATAGGGTAAACGGTCGTATACCTATTATTCTGGGCGAAGGAGGCAATAATACTTTGGCGATAGTAGAGAAATTGAAGAAGAACGATTATACGGGTATTGATGGTATATTATCGGTCGTTCCTTATTACAATAAGCCTTCTCAAGAGGGTATATATCAGCACTACAAAGCCATATCGGAGGCTTCTCCATTACCTATTATTTCATACAATGTTCCCGGTCGCACCGGTGTGAACATGACAGCCGATACTACGCTGCGTATTGCAAACGACTTTCCGAACATTGTTGCCGTAAAGGAGGCTTCGGGCAATATGGCTCAAATGGATGAGATAATAAAACGTAAGCCTGAAAACTTTGATGTTATATCGGGTGATGATGGTATCACTTTTCCACTTATTACGTTGGGGGCAGTTGGTGTTATTTCGGTTATAGGGAATGCTTTTCCTAAAGAATTTAGCCGTATGACTCGTTTGGCTCTGGAGGGTGACTACAATAGTGCATTGACGATACATCATAGTTTTAACGAATTGTTTAACCTTCTATTCGTAGACGGCAATCCGGCTGGAGTGAAATGTATGTTAAATATGATGGGATATATAGAAAACAAACTGCGTCTGCCTCTTGTCCCAACGCGAATTACGACTTATGAGCAAATTCGTAATGTTCTTATAGAACTGAATATCAAATGTTAGTAATTTTATCTTAAATTTTTTATAAAAAAAGGTGCTTGATATTTGGAGAATATATAAATCTATCTTACCTTTGCAACGCATTTAAGAAATGGCTACGTAGCTCAACTGAATAGAGCATCTGACTACGGATCAGAAGGTTGCAGGTTTGAATCCTGCCGTGGTCACAAGAAAAATTAAGCGTGTAAATTAAAAGTTTACACGCTTTTTATCTTTAAACCATTATTTCAAAAATAGTTACTATATGCCGGACCAAGATAAATATGACAAAATCTTTGAAGCAAACAGAAAATGGATAGAAAAGAACAAAGAAGACAATCCTCAATTATTTAAACTTTTAGCGGCAGATCAGCATCCCGATTTCTTATATATAGGATGTTCTGACAGCAGAGTACATCCCAATCAGGTTATGGGGTTGAAGCCCGGAGAAGTTTTTATCCATCGTAATATAGCCAACATGGTTATAGCAACGGATCTGAATGCGCTTTCTGTTATAAATTATGGGGTAGAATATCTTAAGGTGAAATATATCATTGTTTGCGGACATTATGGTTGTGGAGGAATAAAGGCTGCCATGAAGAATTTAGATTACGGTATACTAAATCCTTGGCTACGCAGCATCCGTGATGTGTATCAGTTGCATAAAAAGGAGCTTGATTCAATCGAGGATGTGGAAGCTCGTCATCGGCGTCTTGTTGAGCTTAATACTTATGAGCAATGCCTCAATGTTATCAAAATAGCAGAAGTACAACGTTCCTATTACAAAAACGGATATCCAAAGGTTGCCGGATGGGTATTTGATATAAAAGATGCCGGATTACATGATTTGAATTTTGATTTTGAAGGTGAACTTGAGGCTATAAAAGAAATATATAATATTACAGAGAAAGCAAAATGATTTACTCTTATATATTAATAAAAAACGCTCGAAGATATATCTCCGAGCGTTTTTTATCATTATCTTTCATTAAGACACTTATTTCTTTGTCTCTTTCAATAGATTAAATCTACTGATTTTATTTTCGGATGTAAATATTCCTTTCTTCTTATATCTTATGTCTTCTACTAAGTAGAATACATCATTATCAAATCCGGTAATTACACTTAACGCATCATTCATAGATTTTCTATCTACAACTGTCTCAATAATATTAACACTCGATACAGCTCCTTCTCCAACAACAAAGGTGGCGCCAATACTCTTTTTGTTTAAAAGCTTAATAAGCTCTCTGGCGTCTTTTCGTGTATATACCCGTATTAGTTGATAGCCAAAAGCAATTTTATTTTCTACTAATATTCCCACATAGTTCCCTGCCGCATAACCTGCCGCATACGAAAGATAAGCAACAAGATCGTTAGCATTAGAGAATATTTGAGATATAACAACAACCCATATAAAGACTTCAAAAAATCCGACAATGGGGGCTTTGTATCGTTCTCCTTTTGATACAAAAATAATACGTAAAGTGCCGAGAGTAACATCACATATACGTCCAACAAAAATGATGACAGGAAGTAACCACGGATAAGTTTCAAGAATTGCAAGCATAGTTTTATGTAAATTATGGTTCTTCCGTAAAGATAGAAAATTAAAAAGGACATAACAAGGATAGCCTATATGTAGGCAACATATTGAAAGTAGTCTTCAATATTTTTAAGAAGATCGGGTGTCTGATCTATAATATTCTTTAAATATCAACTTGTAAAAAAACAACCTCTATTTCTTTTAAGAATAGAGGTTGTTGAGCCCAGTCTTAAATCGAAAACTATTCTGTTTCGCTATCCGCTTTTTCCATTTCAATATTAATATGAGTATTATCCCATTTGTTCATTTGTCCTGTTCCTAAATCTACAAGAAATCCCGGCCAAAATAAGATATTCCACAAGGTAGTGGCGTTAAAGCTTGATTCCAGCAAAAAAGGATATGTCTTATATCCATCTTTCTTAGCAAGAAGTTCTTTATCACCCATTTTCTTTTTGATCGATACCGTTGCAGTTTTATCACTACCAATCTCTGCCAATTTAACATTACTACTAGCGTCATAAATCCTAGTTCCTTCGATACCGGAAAAAGTAATACTTTGTCTGGATTTAGTAAAGATAGTAGCACAAGAAGAAAAGAAAAAACCAATAAGGGCAAACAAAATAATTTTTTTCATAGTTAATAGTTAATGATACCTTCAGTTAATAATTCACGTAAAAGTATCAATTATTGTCAAAAAAACGAATCATATATAAAAAGATTTGAAACATATTTTATCTTAGTCTTAGCAATGTTAATTTATTTATCAGAGAGTAAACAAATTATCTTACTTATAATGTCTGCATTAAGGAAAATTTCTATTTAGACAAACTTACATATCTTAAAAAGATGTATCTTTGCTTATTAATACAGGCATTGGTCTTAGTTAATTAATAAAGAAAACAATTCAATATAACAAATATGTTAACATCCCTTTTCGACAAACTAGGGCGTTACGCACTTCTCATGCAAAAGGTTTTTACCAAACCTCAAAGATGGAGTGTCTTTATGCGCCAATACTTTGATGAAATAAGCAAATTAGGAGTAAACTCCATCTGGATAGTTGTTATTATATCTTTTTTTATCGGAGCTGTAATAGTAGTGCAGATAAAGCTGAATATCGATTCACCTTTTATGCCTCGTTATACTGTGGGATATGTATCCAGAGAGATTTTGATACTCGAATTCTCGTCCACCATTATGTGTCTTATCTTGGCTGGGAAGGTCGGTTCAAACATAGCTTCCGAAATAGGAACAATGCAAGTTACAGAGCAAATAGATGCTTTGGAGATAATGGGTGTAAATTCAGCCAATTACATCATTTTACCTAAGATAGCAGGTCTAATGACATTCATACCGGTATTAGTGGTATTAAGTATGTTTTTTGGAGTTATCGGAGGCTTTGCAGTTTGTATTATCGGGCAAATAATGCCTGCTGATACATTTCAGTATGGATTACAATCGTTCTTCAAACAATTTTATGTGTGGTATGCCCTTGCTAAAACAATAGTGTTCGCTTTTATTATTTCCTCTGTTGCCTCATTTTATGGATATTCGGCAAAAGGAGGATCACTGGATGTAGGTAAAGCCAGTACCGACTCTGTGGTTATGAGCAGTATTCTTGTACTTATTGCCGACTTGTTACTCACTCAATTGATGATGTCATGATAGAAGTAAAAAATCTATATAAATCTTTTGATGGAAGAGAGGTCCTGAAAGATATAAATATTCTGTTCGAAGCAGGAAAGACAAACCTTATTATAGGTAGAAGTGGCTCAGGTAAAACAGTTTTGCTTAAAAACCTTGTTGGACTAATGCGCCCCGACAAAGGAGAAATATTGTATGATGGACGAGACCTGACAAAGATAAAAGTATATGAAATAAAACAACTCCGGCAGGAAATGGGAATGATATTTCAAGGTTCGGCCTTATTCGATTCCATGACTGTCTTTGAAAATGTCAACTTTCCATTGATGATGTTTTCAAAAATGTCGAAAGCCGAGCAAGCTAAGAGAACTCAATTTTGTCTTGAAAGAGTAAATCTGGGGGATTCCGGACATTTATACCCTTCCGAAATTAGTGGAGGTATGATGAAACGTGCTGCCATAGCACGCGCCATATCTCTTAATCCAAAATATCTTTTTTGTGACGAACCTAATTCGGGTCTAGACCCTCAAACTTCACTTATTATTGATGATCTGATTCACGATATTACAAAGGAGTATAATATAACAACGGTGATCAATACACATGATATGAATTCGGTAATGGGTATTGGTGAACGTATCAACTTTATTAAAGAGGGTGAAGTAGAATGGCAGGGTACAAGTAAAGAGGTTATGTCATCAACTAACGAAGACTTTAATGACTTTGTATTTGCTTCAGATTTATTTAAAAAAGTAAAAGCGGCACAAAACGAAGGAATAAAATTAACTTAACAAAACGGAATTGTATGAAAATAATATCATATAACGTTAATGGTATACGTGCTGCTATAAATAAGGGTTTGTATCAATGGTTGGAAAAAGAATCACCTGATATATTATGCTTACAGGAGATTAAAGCAATGGAAGATCAAATAGATGTATTAACCATTCAATCATTAGGTTATCACTATTATTTTCATTCAGCCGAAAAGAAGGGATATAGCGGAGTAGGAATACTGACGAAACGTAAACCGGATTTCGTGAAATCGGGAATGGATATGCCTGTATACGATAGAGAAGGACGTGTGCTAAGAGCCGATTATGGAGATGTAACAGTAATATGCGTGTATATACCTTCGGGAACTATGGGTGATGTAAGACAAGACGTTAAGATGAAATTTCTTGCCGATTTTACAAAATTCATAAACGAGCTTCGTAAAGAAAGACCTCAAATCTTGATCTGTGGAGATTATAATATATGTCATAAACCCATAGATATTAGCCGCCCCGAACGTCATACCAAAGATTCGGGTTTCTTACCTGAAGAACGCCAATGGTTTGATGAATTTATAGACTCGGGACTTATAGATACTTTTAGAGTATACGATCAAAGTCCTGAAAAATATAGTTGGTGGAGTTATAGAGCAGGAGCCAGAAGTAAGAATCTTGGTTGGCGTATCGATTATCATATCATATCGCAAGAAGTTAAGCCACGACTAAACAATGCAGCTATTCTCGACGAAATTAATTTCTCCGACCATTGTCCCATATTAGTAGATATGGATTTTTAAAGATTAGAAATGTTGAGTAGATCTCAATACCTAACTTCAAAGCAAGACTGTATTGAAAAAAAATCAATCACAACAAATATTTCATAGATTTAATAAATAACTAATAGCTTGTAATAAACAAGCTATTTTGTTTTTTATTTATTAATTTTGTACTCCGAAGTCTTATTGGACTTGAACATATATTGAATCTTAGCGTTAACCATTTATAATGACTAAGATTATTATTTAAACAATATAAACTTTAATAATGGCAAATTTATTAAACATAAAAAACTTGCATGCTAACGTTGAAGGCAAGGAAATTTTAAAAGGACTAAACCTCGAAGTTAACGAGGGCGAAATACATGCAATAATGGGACCTAATGGAGCCGGAAAAAGCACCTTAGCTTCCGTTCTGGTAGGAAATCCAAGTTTTAAGGTTACAGAAGGAGAAGTAGACTTCCGAGGACATGATTTATTGGAAATGGATCCCGAAGACAGAGCCCGTGAAGGTATGTTCTTGAGCTTCCAATATCCCGTAGAAATACCGGGAGTGAGCATGACAAACTTTATGAGAGCTTCATTAAACGAAATTCGCAAACACAGAGGTGAAGACCCTATATCTGCATCGGATTTCTTAAAGATGATTAAAGAGAGACGAGAGCTGGTAGAATTAGATAAAGATCTGGCAGGACGCTCTGTAAACGAAGGATTCTCAGGTGGAGAAAAGAAACGTAACGAAATATTTCAGATGGCAATGCTTGAACCAAAGCTTGCGATACTTGACGAAACTGATTCGGGATTAGATATCGATGCTCTCCGTATAGTTGCCGCAGGTGTAAATAAGTTAAGACGGAAAGACAATGCAACCGTAGTTATTACACACTATCAGCGTTTGCTCGACTATATCAAACCTGACTTTGTACATGTTTTATACAAAGGACGTATCGTTAAGAGTGCAGGTCCTGAACTTGCTCTCGAATTAGAAGAAAAAGGTTACGATTGGATCATTAAAGAATTTCAAGAATAATGGTAGAAAATCAATATATAGATATATTCAACCAGTACAGAGATAAGATAGACTCTATGTCTGCACAAGGGATGAATAATCTGCGAGATAAGGCTTTAGAAGCATTTATAAAAGAAGGTTTACCTACAAAAAAGTTAGAAGATTATCTTTATTTAGATGTAGCAGCGGAATTTATTCCAGATTATGCACTGAATCTTAATCGAGTTCCGTTTGAAGGTAATCCGTATGTGTCTTTCAAATGTGAAATACCCGAATTGACGACAAATTTATACTTTGTGATGAATGATCTTTTTCACGAAGAACATAAACCGAAAATATCTTATCCTAAGGGAGTATTTGTAGGAAGCCTCAAACAATTTGCCGAAGATCATTCTGATATTTGCAAAAAATATTATGGACAAATAGCCAATATAAACAACAATGGTACTATTGCATTCAATACAATGTTTGCACAAGACGGTTTTGTTATATATATACCCAAAGGAGTCGTTGTAGAAGAACCTATACAGCTAATCAATATATTGGGTGGTAAATTCGATACTCTTGTCAATCGCCGGGTATTAATCATAGCAGAAGATAACGCACAGGTAAAATTGCTTGTTTGTGACCACACTGTAGATAATGCGAAGTTCTTGGTAACACAGGTTACTGAGATATATGCAGGCAAGAATGCCATCGTAGACTATTATGATCTGGAAGAGAACTCTGACAAAGTAGTCCGCTTAGCAAATACATTTTCTATACAAGAAGAAAATGCAAACGTATTAGTAAATAATATTACACTAAATACGGGTTCGAGCCGTAATAATTATAATGTGAAGCTGAATGGTGAACATTCTGAAGCTTATGTATGTGGCATGGTGATTGCTGATAAGAAACAATATGTAGATAATTTTGCTTTCTTAGATCACGCAAAACCTCATTGTACAAGTACCCAATTATTCAAATATGTATTATTGGAAGAAGCTAAGGGTGCATTTTGCGGACGTATATTAGTAGAAAAGGATGCTCAAAAAACGCAAGCATATCAATCGAACAATAACCTATGTGTATCTCCTGAAGCTCGTATGTATGCAAAACCACAGTTGGAAATATATGCTGACGATGTTAAATGTTCACACGGATTGACTACCGGACAACTTGACGAAGAAGCTTTATTCTATTTAAGGTCAAGAGGTATTGGTTATGATGTTGCAAAACTCATGTTGATGCAAGCATTTACAGCCGGAGTATTAGAGCATGTACGCATCCCTCGATTGAGAGACAGGCTATCTGAACTTGTTGAAAAAAGATTTAAGGGAGAAAGTGCTCGTTGTGGTAATTGCATGGTTTGCAAATAAAGCTGTAACCTTTAGCTTGTAAAGAAGTAGTTATATCCTTACAAGCAAATTAACAACAGAAGACAATGAATGTAGAAAAAATAAGAAATGATTTCCCTATTCTTTCTACAACCATTTACGGTAAACCTCTTATCTATTTTGATAACGGGGCAACAACTCAAAAGCCTAAATGTGTTGTAGATGAGATTGAAAAAATATATGACACCACGAATGCTAATGTGCATCGTGGTGTGCATTATTTAAGCCAGCAAGCTACCGATCTGGCAGAAGAAGCACGTGTAGTTGTACAGCAATTTATCAATGCAAAACATAGCCGAGAAGTTATTTTTACAAAGGGAACTACCGAATCCATCAATCTTGTGGCTCATAGCTTTTGTCAGCAGTTTTGCAAAGAAGGAGATGAAATCATTATCTCTGCAATGGAGCATCACGCAAATATTGTATCGTGGCAATTGCAAGAATCAATAAGGGGGATAAAACTTAGAATCATCCCAATAAATGAAAAAGGAGAACTCCGAATTGATGAATTCAAAAAATTAATATCTCCTAAAACAAAATTAGTTTCTATAATGCATGTATCGAATGTATTGGGAACTATTAATCCGATAGAAGAAATTATATCTATAGCTCACAACAATGATGTACCTGTGCTAATAGATGCAGCACAATCTGTACAACATATGGAAATAGATGTACAAAAACTGGATTGTGATTTTCTTGTCTTTTCAGGTCATAAGCTTTATGGACCTAATGGGGTAGGAGTGTTGTATGGAAAAGAGCAATGGCTTAATCAAATGCCACCCTATCAGGGAGGGGGTGAAATGATAAGTCGAGTTTCTTTTAAAGGAACTACTTTCAATGAGTTACCATTCAAGTTTGAAGCCGGTACGCCTAATTATCCCGATGTCATAGCAACAGCAACAGCAATAAAATATATAAAAAATATAGGGTTAGACTCAATAAAAGCATACGAAGATCAGTTATTAGAGTATTGTTCTGAAAAATTGACCGAAATAGAGGGTATCCGCATATTCGGAACCTCGGACAAGAAAAGCAGCGTGATTTCTTTTCTTGTAGGTAACATTCATCATTACGATATGGGGATGCTTTTGGACAAAATGGGAATTGCTGTACGCACAGGACATCATTGTGCACAACCTCTTATGGATGAGTTGGGTATAGAAGGTACAGTCAGAGTTTCATTAGCATTCTATAATACAAAAGAAGAGATCGACCAATTTATAAGTTGTCTGAAACGCGTGATTGCAATGTTTGGCTGATTTATGAGTAAGAATCTCAAAAAAGCATAATTGTAAAAGTTTATTTTCAAATTATAAAAGCTTTGTGTAAATTTGCAAACTAATTTTTGAGTAGAATGAAAATCAAAATTCTGTGTACTTTATTATTGACTCTGTTATTAGCTTCGTGTGGAGAATATAACAAAATACTAAAAAGCCGCGATGCTGAACTAAAATATACATATGCAAAAAAATATTTTGATGAGAAAAAGTATGGCAGGACTACTACTCTCTTAGGTGAGATACTTACCACATATACAGGTTCGTCCAAAGAGCAGGAGATTTTATTCCTGATGGCTCAATCTTATTTCTATGACAAAGATTATACCACAGCAACTCAATATTATACAAGATATTACACTAAGTTTCCTAAAGGAGATTATACTGAACTTGCTAGATTTAATGCAGCCTATGGTCTATATCTTGATTCCCCCGATGCCCGTTTAGATCAAACTAGTACGGTGAAAGGAATACAAGAATTTCAAAGCTTCTTAGAGTTCTTTCCTCAAAGCGAAAAAGCACCTGAAGCTCAAGACCTGATGTTTAAATTACAAGAGAAACTTGCTTATAAAGAATATCTTGCCGCTCGTCTTTATTTCAACCTCGGCCTTTATATGGGAAATAATTACGAATCGTGTATTGTAACTTCGAGAGAAGCATTAAAATCTTATCCTTTTTCGGAATTTGCAGAAGAATTTCAGATTTTGATGGTTCGTTCCCGATTTGAACTGGCTTATCATAGTATTGAGGAAAAGAAATCAAATCGTTACCGCGATTTATTAGACGAACATTTCAACTATAAGAATATGTTTCCAACAGGTAAGTATCTAAACGAATCGGAGAAATATTATCGTCAGGCATTGAAAGCTCTCGGACAAGAAGTAGATCAGGCTACTAACGAGGTTGTACAACAAGAATTAACTAAATAATAAAAAGATAAGTCACAATTTATATAATTAAGGAATAACAATGGATTACAGAAAATCAAATGCAGCCAGCAACACAGTTACCAGAGATATGATGTCTCTTTCTGAAGACACAGGTAACGTGTATGAAACTGTTAGAATTATTTCAAAACGTGCTAATCAAATCGCCGTGGAAATGAAACAAGACCTAGACAAGAAATTACAGGAGTTTGCTTCATATAACGACAATCTGGAAGAGGTTTTCGAAAACAGAGAACAAATAGAAATTTCTCGTTACTACGAAAAACTTCCTAAACCAACATTGATTGCAGCACAAGAATATACAGAAGGTAAACTTTATTACAGAAATCCGAATAAGGATAAAGACAACTTCTAAATAACAATGATACAGCGTATACAATCTCTATTTTTACTACTGACTTCTATCATAATGACAGCAACAGTTTTTTGTCCTTTGATAGAATTGGTAAATAAGGATGCTTCTTTATCTGTAATTTTTCATTCGTTTGGAATCGGGACAGATTTTCCTACTTGGGGAGTCCTTATTTTTGCTATACTAAGTGCTTTATTGGCATTTATCAATGTTTTTTTGTTCAAAAAACGAAAGTTGCAAATAAATATTGGTTATGTGACAGCCTTATGTATTGTTATATATTATGTAACCAGTATGGTGTATATAAACTCATTTTTAGGAAAAATAGATGATTCATACACATTTAATTTGCAGGTAGGTATTATTCTACCGGTTATAGCCTTAATTTTAGACTTGTTGGCTATTTCTCGAATTAAAAAAGATGAGAAGCTCGTAAAATCATTAGATCGTATACGATAACAGATAATTAACATAATATAAAAGAAGCTGAAGGTATTTTACTTTCAGCTTCTTTTTTTTACATTATATTTGTGATTAATAAGCTTATAATTATGAAGAAAATACCGGATATAAAAGAATTCCGATTTAAAGACACTTCCTTTGCAAATCTTATGAACAAGCGCATTTATAATGTGCTGTTGATTGCCACTAAATATGATTCATTTATTCTGGAAGATGACGGACGCATTGACGAACAAATATTTAACGAATATACTTCACTCAATCTGAATTATCCTCCTCGTTTTACCCAGGTAGTTACGGAAGAAGAAGCTCTGTTAGAATTAGAGAACAATCACTATGAGCTTATTATACAAATGCCTAATATGGATGAGACAGAAATGTTTTCGACAGCTAAACATATTAAGGCAACTTATAACGATATTCCTTTTGTGGTGCTTACTCCATTCTCTAGAGAGGTGACAAAAAGATTATCGCAAGAAGATTTGTCAGGAGTCGATTATGTCTTTAGTTGGTTGGGAAATCCGGATTTATTATTAGCTATTATCAAACTGATAGAAGATGCAATGAATGCCGAACATGACACAGCGAGTGTTGGTGTACAAATTATACTTCTTGTAGAAGATTCGGTTCGATTTTATTCTTCAGCTTTACCTACATTATTTAAAATAGTAATGGAGGAATCGAAAGAATTTTCAAAAGAAGCTCTTAATGAGCATCAGCAAATGCTGCGTATGCGTGGACGTCCTAAAATTATGCTGGCTCGTACGTACGAAGAGGCAGTCAATATATATAGCAAATACAAAGACTATATGTTGGGAGTTGTCACCGATATGAGCTACATACACAACGGATCAAAAGATAAGCTTGCCGGATATAGCTTGGCTCAATGGATAAAAAGACAGGACAGATTTAAACCAATTGTATTTACATCATCCGAAGTACAAAATAAAGAATATGCCGATAAACTGAATTGTAGTTTTATAGATAAAAATTCGAAAAGCTTCCCACGAGATCTCCGTAAACAGGTTGTAAATAACTTTGGCTTCGGCGACTTTATTATTTTAGATCCACAGACTAAAGAGGAATTTTTGCGAATTCGCAATTTGAAGGATCTACAAAAGAATATTTTCAATATCCCAACCGAATCGTTGGTATATCACATGTCTCATAACCACTTTTCAAGATTCTTTTACTCCAGAGCCTTATTTCCATTGGCTGAATGGCTAAAGAAAATAGATATTTCGGATTTTGATAATGTAGAGGATGCCCGTCAGGTTATCTATGATATGATCATCAAATACAGACGAATAAAAAATTCTGGCATTGTTGCAGTATTTGATAAAGACCGCTTCGATGAATTTTCTAATTTTGTGCGAATGGGGGATGGCTCTATCGGAGGTAAAGGACGTAGCATTGCTTTTATGGATAATATTGTAAAAGAGCATGCAGAATTAAATGAGGATAATAATATAATAGTCAAAATACCTAGAACAGTGGTAATGTGTACTGATCTGTTTGATGAATTTATGGAAGTAAATGATTTGTATCAGATCGCACTGTCAACCCATTCGGATGATGAAATATTACAAAGCTTTCTTAATGCAGAACTACCGGATCGGTTAATTGAAGATTTTATGGCATTTCTGGATGTTGTAAAAGCTCCCGTTGCAGTCAGGTCATCAAGCCTTTTGGAAGATTCACACTATCAACCATTTGCCGGAGTATATTCAACTTATATGATTCCTTTGTTGCCCAATAAGTATGAGATGCTTAGTTTGCTTGGAAAGGCTATAAAGGCAGTCTATGCTTCGGTATTCTATAAGGATAGCAAAACTTATATGATGGCTACACAGAATCTTATAGATCAGGAAAAAATGGCTATTGTTTTGCAAGAAGCAGTCGGAAGTTCGTATGGAGATCATTTCTATCCGACACTATCAGGAGTTGCCCGCTCACTCAATTTTTATCCCGTAGGTAATGAAAAACCTGAAGAAGGAATAGCTAATATTGTGTTAGGATTGGGCAAATATATTGTAGAAGGAGGTACTAGCTTACGTTTCTCTCCTGCACATCCACATAATATTATACAATTGAGTTCGGTTGATCTAGCCTTACGCGATACTCAAAGATTTTTTTATGCTTTGGATATGAAAGACGTGTTTAGAGATATTTCGACTAATGATGGATTCAATCTGCTAAAATTAAATTTAAAAGATGCAGAAAAAGATGGATCTATCAAATATATATCATCGACTTACGATCCTGTCGATCAGGTCATATACGATGGTTATTATGAAAGTGGGCGTAAGATCTTGTCTTTTGTAAATATATTGGAGCACAATGTATTTCCTTTAGCAGAAATATTAAAAACAATATTAAAAATAGGACAGGAGGAAATGGGACGTGCTGTTGAAATAGAATTTGCAGCCGATCTGAAAGATAAAGGTGAAGGTAATTTCTACCTTTTACAAATTCGGCCTATTGTTCAAAATAAAGAATTGCAAAGTGAAGATCTGTCCCAAATAAAACAAGAGGATGAAATATTACACTCTAACAATGCTTTAGGGCATGGTGTAATAAGCGATGTATATGATATTGTATATGTAAAAACAAAAGAATTTAATGCGGCAAACAATCCTCTGATAGCTACTGAAATAGATAAGATAAATAAAGAATTCTTAGAAAAAGACAAGAACTATATACTTGTAGGCCCGGGAAGATGGGGTAGTAGTGACCATTGGTTAGGTATACCTGTCAGATGGCCTCAGATAAGTAATGCAAGACTATTAGTAGAATTAACACTCGATAATTATAAGATAGAGCCGAGCCAAGGCACTCACTTTTTTCAAAATTTAACATCATTCGGAGTTGGTTATTTTTCTATAAATCCATTTCTATCCAATGATGGATTTTTCGATGAAGATTATTTAAATAATTTACCAGCTATTTTCGAAACCGAGCTAGTAAGACATGTACGCTTCACCCAGCCTGTTTATATAAAAATAAATGGAAAGAAAAAGGTTGGAGTTGTGTTGAAGCCAAATTCTTAACACACAAAATAACTTTATGAAGAAAACTATTATTCTATTCACATTTTTAATTTTTATTATAGCACTTCATGCTCAGGATATTGGACATGCAACATTCTATGGAAAAAAATTCAACAAAAGAAGAACTGCCAGTGGTGAAATGTATCACAAAGACAGTCTGGTTTGTGCTCATAAGACATATCCATTTGGAACATTATTGAAAGTTAAAAATCTGGATAACAACAAAGAAGTTATCGTCAAAGTTATAGATCGCGGCCCATTTGGAAAAAAAAGGATAATAGATTTGTCTCATGCTGCTGCCAGAGAATTGGATATGCTGCGTAAAGGGGTTGTTAAAGTAGAAATATCAGAACATAAAGATGAATGGGAGCCTATCACATTTTCAGATACTGTACCAATAGATTAATCATATACAAGTAAGATATTTATTTGTTGCTATATAATGAGTAAGACTTATTTAGTCTTAAAAGGGTTACAGGTGCTAGTTTTCATAGATAAAAAACAGTTATTTTCTTGCGAATTGAGGAAATTGTTATATCTTTGCAATCGCTAACTCAAAATGGTTCCTTGGCCGAGTGGTTAGGCACCGGTCTGCAAAACCGTTGACGGCGGTTCGAATCCGCCAGGAACCTCACAGTTTTTAATGAAAATAACGCTAATCCGCAATAAATAAGCAGGTTAGCGTTTTTCTTTTCCAGCCTAATTTAACAATTTGCACATTATTTGCACACAAAGTGTTTTCAAAACATCATTTTTAGCCTATCCGAGTTGATAAAATAATAAGTGTACTTACTATCTTTAAAATGGTTGCAATGACAACTATATTGCTATTCCTCCACCTCCCTCAATCCGAAAATCAATAGAATAAACTTTTTTGCAACTTTCGAGGCGAATACATCCTAATCCACATAAAAAAACACCCAGCGGTTAAACTGGGTGCTTAGTGTTAGATTAGAACAATGGTCTTATTTCATGCAGATATTTTCTTGATGTTACCCCACTTCTTATTATACATTGCTCTCAATTCATCGACCAGCTTATCAAATGATTCTGTATGTCCCATCTCGATAAGCATTGCAAGATACTTCTCTAAATCCTCCAGCTCTTTAAGTTGCTGCTCCGTTGCTGTATTTCTTATTCCTGTTTCGTTTCTGTTGAATATTATAAAGTTTAGGGCTTTTCCCAATTCTTTATAATCCACATCGGGGAAATTAGATATAGCCTTCGTTAAGCCTTTATACATATTCCCTGCTTCGATTCGATTTAGGAGAAGTTTATCACCTAACCATATAACGGTAGTAGCGTAAATTTCGGGGTGAAGCTCCATTGCTATTAGCATCCAAATGTACGGATCAGTCCACACAGTTTTATTTTCGCCTCGCCCAGTAGTTTTATATGCTTTCAGAGATTTGAGAATTTTTGTAAGACTTTGATTCTTAATCATATCCATAAAACACGGAATTCCGTTGTTTATGATACCGTGTTCATCATCAATTAAATAGCCTCTCTTGTTTAGAATATAGAATATTCGCTCTGCATTTTCAACTGAGTCTAACACGTGTTGTAGAGTTCGATAACTCCACCCTTTTTTTGCCCGTTCCGCTTCATAAGCAGCCGTCAAGTCAGATACATTTAAGAAGCCTGTTTTTGTTTGTTGCCGAATAATCACGCCAAATAACTTGCGATCTTCGGATTTCATAGTTATATTTGTATTCATTCATTTTAAATATTATGAGTCTTTCGACTCGGTTAAATAATTAGGGTGCATTGGTTGGGAACTATAGCACCTTTTTTTTGTGCCGTAAATTCTACGGATTTAGACAGATTATACTTCACTTCATACATTACCTCCTTTCTGTTTTGGGGTTGATATTTTTATACAGCAACTAAATCAAATGTATTTATCAGATTTAATAATGCTGGGTTAGCTACTATCATTTCTTTTACCATTGGCGAAAATTCTTCTGCCTTAATATCGGGCATGGGTTCGGGCAAAGGTTCTGTTGGTAGTTTCTCTTTAACTAATTTATTATGCAGCAGATCGCCTATGTCATATCCTTGCTCTTTTTGCTCCTGTGTGCAACCTTTTTCGAGCATATCCGATACAGATACATCATAACCTTTAGCCTTGTACCTATCAGCTATTTGCTTCCATTTCTCGAAGGTTTTTCCGTCCTTTGATGTATCGGGAAATAAGATAATATTACGGTCTTTAATCGGCTCTAAACTATGCTCATTAAACCAATCTCTCGCACCTGTAGCCATCCAGAGCCATTGGGGAAATTGCCCCGATGCTATGATAGCCGCTTTCTCACCCTCGGCAATACAGATCGTTTTACCTTTGCTGTATTTGGCTCTGATCTGGTGCATGCCAAATAAACAACCTTTGTAATTAAAATTATCATTGCCGGATAATGCTTTATGCAATAGATAGCTGTTTTCCGTTTTTGATCGTTTGCCCGTCTCCTTATCATATTGTTGCCGTTTCAGCGAACGCAATTTTCCGTTCTCATCAATATAAGGGAATGTTATTGCTCCATCTGTGAAGCTCCCAATAAAGAATATATCTTGCAAATATTTGACCGTCCACCAATCGAACAAATCGAGTAGATAATAATTGAGGTTATTGTTTCGTATCATGCTATACTCATACAATCGACCGCCCAAAGCATAACTACCCGATTCAATGAATTTCGTATCAAGAAAGTCTGTCGGTCTTGGTGGTGCTGGTGGTATAGGCTTATATTCTCGTATCTCGTTATTATCTACAAACTCTCGTGGTGGATTATGGTATCCGCAATTGTCCGATCTATCACAACGTCCGCAATTCTCATCAATATGTTTATTGTCTGCATCGACATATCTTACAAATGTTCTTTTTCCACATGAAGGGCAAATATGTTTACGGCTGGTTTTTTCTAATTGAGTGGTGTATGTCATAAAAAAAATGTTTGTTTTTTATCGTCCGCATCGTCCGCATCGTCCAAATATCAAAAATCTGGACGCAACGGACGCAATGGACGATGGTTTAAGAACTTTTTTTTCTGTCAAAATAGATTCTTTAGGCTACTTTTTCTATATAAACATATCTATCACCGCTCTTTATCACGTCAAAACCTTTTCTTCGTAACCTGTCGGAGAAAACACGAATACCACAAGCTCTATAACCATCATCGTTACAGAAGCTTCTATAGTGCTGGTATAAGTCGCTTAAACGCATTCGGTCTGTATTACTTTGATGATAATTATTCTCAATAAGAAACATTTGTGCGCTGTCGCTCTCGGTCTTATATCGTTCTAAGGTTTCTTCTATTGCATTACAATTGGTGAATTTTTTATTTAAAAGAAGTCGTTTCAATCCATCTAACACCCAATTAAAAACACCTGCAAGTTCGTTGCTTATAATTTTCTGATGCAATTCTTTATCTTGTTCTTCTGCTGGAATAGTTACATCAAACGGAATTATTACAAATCTGCGATAAAAGGCATTATTTTGCTCCGTGTCTTTTGGTAATTCATTAGCATTAAATATCATTTTCGCATAATTCCGAACCTCAAACGGTCGTCCGTATGGACTCCGAGCCGTAAAAGTTTCTCCGCTGGCTAACTTTTTAAACATATCACAATCCATTCCTTTGCTAATTTCACTGGAATAATTAAGCAACTTATCGGCTATTTCAGCTCTATAGTAACCTGTCTTGTCTGTAAGGTCAGAAAGCTGATACGTACTAACGTTATCACGACCAAGTAAAGCCGTCAACACCTCAAAGAATACGGATTTTCCGTTAGCTCCGTTACCATAAAGAATAAGACATTTTTCAAATTTTAATCCGCTTCCATGCCTGATAAATAAATAGCCTGCATATTCAGATAGAACTGCTTGTGCTGTTTTATCCGGCAATACTCTATCAAGGTATTCTTGAAATATGGGTGCCGTGGCTGTTTCATCATAACTAAATGGTAACTGATAAGTTAAAAAATCGGCTTCGCTGAATGCTCGTAAATCCTGCGTTTCCGTTGTTACTTCAAACGTACCATTCTGTAAATTTATCAGTACCTTGTTGGGTTCAAATGTAGGTGGTTGGAGGTGTGCCGAAAAAAGAAATTGCTTATATAGATCGTCAACAAATTGACATTCTTTTGCAAGAACGTGTTTTACACCTAATCTCATAGCACATGAAGATATAAAGTGCTTTACATCATCATCTGTCAATGTTTCCCAATATGCACCATTATATAAGTAACAAGATCCACCTTGTTTACATAACGACCAATTGTTTTTTTGTGCATGCTGTAAAATTTCCTCAACAATTAGAACCTTTAGTTCTGGACGTTTTATTTTTATGTCCGCTCGTTCCTCCTTTGATAGTGTAGGATGTAATTTCCCAACAAAATCTACTGGCATACATTGTTTAATCAGTGCTTTTAAAATTTCGGTCTTGTTTTTGCTTTTGTCTTGAGTTAATACCGTTTTTTCTCGTTCCTGCTTTATTGCATCGATCTTTCGGATATTAGACTCGATATCGTTTTTAAGGTCTTGCAAGGTTAACCTATTTTCGCTATCTTTACTACTGTTATTCAATGACATATCTCCCTCTAATTTACCTTTTTGCCCTGCACTCCCTGCGGGGCTCGCTGTTTGTGTAATCATGCAATTTGTGTTTGTGTTTGTACTAATAATTCCCTTTGAAACGCTGCTTCATCAAATAACACTCTCGTGTTACCTAATTTCATAGTCGATACTTTACCGGATCTTCTCCATCTGTAAAGTGTTGAAGGATTAATGCGATACTTCTCGCATATCTCCTTGATCGTTAAAAACTTTTCTTTTTTGGTTGTTGCCATTCAGTAAATAGATTTTAGTTTATAAATAGCAATCCATAAAAGGGCATTAATAGATACTTACAACTGCACCAATACGAAAAGATACTACTTTTAACATTTTTTCTTAGTGATTATCCAAAATGTTGTCGTATATTTGTGCCATTAAGATAAAAGAATGCTGTATCTACCTAAGAGATATCCCGTTACGGAAAGCTTCTGAAAAAATATAGAACGTGTAGGACTCGCCAAAGTCGCTACACTTTCTTAGTTATCTCTATAACTCGGTAAATATACAAACTGTTTTTTTAATATGCAAGACCTTGCACGAAAAAATATTAAAAAATTTTCAAATTCTTTGCAACGTATAAAAAATACACATCTCGCTTTAATACATTCTCTCTAAGTACTTGTTTGCATTTTTCCATACTCTTATATCAAAAACGAAGAAAGTCTCTTAAATCGCTTTAAAATGCATAAAACAAACAAACCGCCCTACTTATCAC
>DHNQ01000015.1 GCA_002409595.1 Dysgonomonas sp. UBA5412 | reverse complement strand
AATCTCAAATTTGGACAATTGAGGATATTTGATACTTGAAACCTTTTCTGTATATTCTAATGATTAATAACATAAAATCAGATAATATGACAGAAAAAACAAAAATCAGTAAAGTAATCGAAGCCTGGAAAGAAGACAAAAAACAGTACGTAAAAAAGTCTAGCTATTCAGCATATATGCTACTGATTGAAAACCATCTGCTTCCAACCTTTGGACATCAAGTTGAAATCAAAGAAGCAGAAGTTCAGGAATTTGTATTCCGAAAATTAGATGAAGGTTTAAGCCCTAAAACGATCAAGGACATTCTGATAGTTTTAAAAATGATACTAAAATTTGGAATGAAGAATAAAGTTTTCGAATATCAACAATTCGATATACAATTCCCTACCGAAAGAGTTAGCCAAAAAATCGATGTATTGAGTAAAGCAAATCAAAAAAAAATAATGTCCTACCTTCAAGAGCATTTTACGTTCAAAAATTTGGGTATATATATTTGTTTAAGTGCAGGGATTCGTATCGGAGAGGTTTGTGCCCTAACATGGGAAGATATTGACACTGACACTGGTAT
Organism: Dysgonomonas sp. UBA5412; assembly: GCA_002409595.1. GTDB lineage: Bacteria > Bacteroidota > Bacteroidia > Bacteroidales > Dysgonomonadaceae > Dysgonomonas. The sequence continues at coordinate 41,006 of DHNQ01000015.1, read as the reverse complement.
TATTTCTATTCGAAAAACAATTCAACGTATATATGTTGTTGACGGAGATGTAAGACATACCGAACTTATTCTTGATACTCCAAAAACGAAAAACTCCATTCGAGAAATTCCAATGAATCGTGATTTATTGAAAGTTTTAAAACCGATCAAAAAAGTGGTCAATAATTCCTATTTTGTATTAACAAATGAACCGAATCCGACTGAACCTAGAACCTATCGAAATTATTATAAAAAATTAATGAGAAAGTTAGATATGCCTGATCTCAAATTTCATGGGCTCCGACATAGCTTTGCAACTAGATGTATTGAAAGCAATTGTGATTATAAGACGGTTAGCGTAATCCTAGGACATTCCAATATTTCTACAACATTAAACCTATATGTTCATCCCAACATAGAACAAAAGAAAAAATGTATTGAGCAAATGTTTAAAACCTTAAAATAGAATTGAAGGAGTTGTCCTAATGCGGAACGACTCCTTTTTTATATATTTTACTCTATTTCGAACGAAGAAGATTTAGATTAAATGAATAATGGAAATAGATTTAAAAATAAGACGAGTAGTCGAGAACTTTTATTTATCTTTGAAAAGTTATCCGAGACTTGCAGAACCTAGCAAACCAAAGTCAGAAGAACCGTTTCTAAATCGTTACCTCGTCAAAATCCACTCTTTATAACCAATTGATAAAGAGTTATAAATCTCAATAATACTGCTATCTGAAGGAAATTGCCGATTTGTGCGGAATTGAGAAAAACATTAGCACTCATACAGCCAGACATACTTTTGCTACCCAAATTTGCCTTTCAAATGATGTTCCTATGGAAACAGTTTCTAAAATGCTTGGACACTCCAGTCTGAAAATGACTCAATTGTATGCTAAAGTGATTGATACAAAAATCAGCAAGGATATGGATGCTTTGGCTAATCGTATTGAAGGTAAATATGGGGAGATGTAAGTACCAGCTTTTATCTTCTCTTCTCACAAAAGAACAGGAAGCGAATAAAACGTCAAACTCAAGTCCTTGCGGATTTCTAAACGAAAAGTTTGTCTAATTTATTCCACTTCCTGTAGGGCGAAGTTATCAGATAAGAAAAAAGGAAAATAATATTTATTGGTTTTGTGCGGGAGTAAGATTGGCTGTATCAGTTAGTCTTGCTCCCAAGCTTTGTAATAGTTATCTTCCAGGACCTTTTCAATATCCGATAATTTGTAGAGTATCTTGCCTTCCAGTTTGTAGAAAGCAATTCTTCCCTTGTCTCTGTAATCCTGCAAAGTTCGTTGACTTAAATGGAGCATCTCGCAGACTTGATTGTTGTTTAGGTAACGTTCTTGGCTGTGAGAAGAAGATAGATAATCCAAGCCTGCATCCAGATTATCAGCTACTTCATCAATAGCTGCCAGTAGTTCTTTTATCTCTTCCGAATTGGAGTTTAGAAAATCGTTTGATTCCATAATTTTCACCTCTATATTTTTATACTATCTTTTTGATTTCTCAACAAATACGTGCACATCACTTGCCTTGTAATAGCATTTATGACCAATCATCGAATACGCCAGGATTCCTCTATCCCGATAGCTTTGCAAGGTGCGAAGAGAGATATTCAGTAACTGACAGACATCCTGATTATCCAACCATTCTTCCCTATTGCGATAACGAGTCAACACCCTACTCTTTTCAAGTAAAAGCTTAATACGCTCCTTTACCCTGTCTAAGGCTTTCCCTTCAATAATTTTCAATTCCATCATATCTTTTCCCTTTTTATTTATCGTTATACACTTCTGCAAATAAATAGATTAATTTTCACTATATTCCCTTGTTTTTAATTACTGGCAGCTTGTGTCTGCCTATGTCTGAGACCTGTGACATTAATATTATTCGCAAAAACAAAGATCTATATTTGCTTGCAAACAGATAGCAGGATCAAAAAAAGGAGTAGTGGTTGGCAGCGATTGGCTTCGCGATAAAAACACGTTCGGACGAAATAACTCTAAATTAAAAAAGATAAATTGCTTTAAAATCCAATTTTACAATTAATCAATCCTTCAAACAGTTGCTTAATCGATCGTACAGTTGTTCTATTGATTTGATGTTAAAGCAGACTTCCATCTTTATTGCGAAACTACATTCACAAAGTCCATCATTATTCTGTTCACTCATACATTCCTATTTGAGATATGCTTCAGTATCAATCGGGAATTATTCAGACGGCATAATGCAGTAACCCAACACTATTTATTATATGATTGAAAATGAGAATTACAGCAATACAGCGAATAAGACTCTCCGATAATACATTGATAGCTAAATTCTAAAATCTTATTTGTTTCTTAGGAATGATTCTTTACTTATTCCAAGAAAGAACTAACGAATGAGCAAAGTATAGGAATCAATAAGTCCACCATTTATTCACTCATTAATTTGTTAGATAATGAAACGCAAAAAGATTTCTAAAGAGAAATACATCGCTCTGTTCTGTCGGGATAAGCGTATTCGGGGGCGCAATGCGATCTACGTTAGTCCCGAAGTACACAGAAGACTGAAAAGGATAGCTGCTTTATTCCGATTCGAGCATTATACCAGCTTGTCTTCTTTAGCTGATCGGATTCTGGATCATCATATTGAAGCCTATGGGGAACTTCTGACTCAACTGAAAGAAGAAGCCGACAATAGATTCTTGAACGGTTCAGGTTATTCAGCTAATAACGAGGATCTTGACGAAGATCCTGAAGAAAGCGATTGATTGTTATGTGCTACTCAATCTTTCAATTGAATGAATCCGCCTCACAGCGGATTTTCTTAGACACCTGTCTAAGGCGAGTTGTATTTTGAGCCACCGGAAATAAATTCCAGCCACTCAAAATAACTCGCCCTCTCATCTGCCGATTCGGGGAAGGACAGCTCCCAAGTCGCCGTCCGAATGATAAGTTTTCTATAGAATAAAAACTTAAAGACTTTTTCACAATGAAAAAAGAAAATCAGAATATCGGACGAAAGTCCAAAGCAGGCAGGAAGCCCAAAGCCAACCCTGCTATCTATCGCTGCGATATCCGTTTGAATGAGACAGATAACTGCAAATTTGAGACCTTGTTCGAATTATCAGGCTTCAAATACAGAGGACATTTTATTAAAGATAGAGTCCTAAATACTCCCTTGAAGATTATAGAAGTTGATAAAACAATCAGCGATTATATCATCAAACTATCTCAAATAAGAAGTCAAATAAGAGGAATTGGGAATAATTACAATCAGGTTTTACGCTTACTAAAGGAGCAGCTAGGAGAACGAAAAGCGTTGAGATACCTCTATAGATTGGAACAAGCCATGATTGAATTAGTGCGAGTATATAAAGAACTAGAACAGCAATTACAAAATCTTGAAACAAAATGGTTGCAAAAATAAGTTCAAACACTTCCCTTTTTGGCACACTTTTATACAATAAAAATAAGGTAGATAAGGATGAGGCGAAGTTGCTTTTCTCTAAAAATGTATATGAAAGGGCAGATGGTTCATTCTCTATGCAGACAACTATCAAGTCCTTTGAACCTTATCTAGTTGCTAACAAGCGTACCGAAAAACCTATTTTTCATGTATCTATCAACCCTAGTCCTGAAGACAAACTAACAGATAAGCAATACCAAGAAATAGCAGATCGCTATATGGAAGAGATGGGGTATGGCAATCAGCCTTATGTGGTTTTCAAACACACAGATATTCAAAGGGCTCACTTACACATAGTCAGCATAAGGGTAGATGAGAATGGGAAAAAACTAGATTCTAATTTTGAGCATATGCGTTCGATGAAGATATGCAGGCAACTAGAAAAGGATTTCAACCTCCACCCTGCAACTAAGCAAGAGGAGCGAGTCTATAACATTCCAACCAAAGCACTCAGCTACAAAGAAGGAAATGTCAAACAGCAAGTGGGTAATATTGCCAAAGCAGTATTGAATAACTACAAATTTCAATCTCTAGGAGAATTTCGTACACTTTTAGAGAAAATGAATATCACTGTAGAAGAAGTCAAAGGATTAAAAAATGAGAAACCCTATCATGGACTCATCTATTCAGCCTTAGATAAGGATAAGCGAAAGGCTGGTACTCCTTTCAAATCTTCACTCTTTGGGAAATCGATGAACCTGCATACTCTTGAAAATCATTTCGAGAAATCAAAGCAACAAATACAAACCAATAAGATAAGAGAGCATTTGAAACCCATACTTGTGCAAGCAATACAGCAATCGCAATCTATGAATGAATTCAAATTACTGTTGAAGGAGAAAAACGTTGAGACCATATTAAGACAAAATACCGAAGGTAGAATCTATGGAGTTAGTTTTATTGATTATCAAAATAAGACTATTCTTAATGGCTCACGATTAGGCAAAGAGTTTTCAGCAAATGTATTTGAGAGAAAGTTCGCTGATAAAAATAATATCTACTCCCAAAATGCAGTAAACCCAATTGAACTAGAAACAGACTTTACTACTTCTCTATTTCCTTCATTATTCACACAACATAGATCAGATTATGATGCCGAAAATTTTGCTAAAGAAAAAATGAAAGAAGAGGAAATAAGGAAAAGGAGAAATAGAGGTAGAGGATTGTAGTAGCATAACAAAGAGAGAATTATATTCATTATTTTATCCTAGTGTTTTTTGTTTCACAAATAGAATAATCGAAAGATTTCTACATAGAATATTGGTCAACTAGTAATTTATGATTAATTTTGCAGTTATTTAAAGATCAGCAAGTTTATAGATAGTTTATTTTAGCCAATATCCCTATATGATAAAAAAGGTTTTTCTTTTTCTTATTTTAGTCCTTCCTATTAGCCTAAGTGCTCAAATGTCGGATAGCCAAGTAATAGAGTATGTGAAGACAGAGCATGCTAAAGGCACTAGCCAAGAAGCGATTGGAAAATCCCTACTGCAAAGAGGTGTTAGCCAAGCACAACTCTTAAAAATAAAAAGTCAAGTAGAGCAGCAACAGAGTCAATCAAGAAGTGCATCATCTGCTGTAGATGGTTCTATCTCGGTGTTGAGGGAAGAGCAGGAAGATCTATCACAAAGGACTGTTAGTTTGGAAAACCTACCGCAACGTAGAGTTTTCGGGAAAGATATCTTTGGGCAAAAAGATTTGACTTTCGCACCAACCATGAATATCCCTACTCCAGCTAATTATAAATTAGGTGCAGGTGACGAGGTTATAATTGATGTATGGGGAGCTTCACAAACAACTATAAAGAAAACGATTACACCTGAAGGGGTGATAAATATAGATGGATATGGTCCTGTCTTCTTAAGTGGGATGACCATGGAGCAAGCAAATGGGGCAATTAAAAGAAAACTTGCAAATCTATACTCTGGAGTTGATGATGATGGAGGCACATCATATATAAGCCTTACATTAGGACAAATCCGTAGCATACAAGTAAACGTAATGGGAGAGGTAGTTACCCCTGGTACATATACCGTTTCCTCGCTATCTTCTATGTTTCACGCTTTGTATTTAGCAGGAGGAGTAAATGATATCGGTTCTTTGCGTACGGTCAATTTATATAGAAGTGGCAAAAAAGTAGCTTCGGTTGATATATATGAGTACTTGATCCATGGTAAATCATCTGATGACATACGTCTTTTCGATGGAGATGCCATTATTGTACCCGCCTATCAGTCTTTAGTAAATATTACAGGGGAAATAAAACGCCCGATGTGGTACGAAATGGCTAAAGATGAACGAGCAAGCGATCTAATCAGCTATGCAGGAGGATTTACGGGAGAAGCAAATACCGAAAATATAAGCATAAGTAGAAAAACAGGGAAGTACAGACAAATGTACACGCTCAATCCAGAGACCATGGCGTCTTTTTCTTTAGCTGATGGAGATAGTATTTCGATAGGGAAAGGGCTTAAGCGTTATGAAAATAGAGTTCAGATTGGAGGAAGTGTGCTGTTCCCTGGTTACTACGAAATAGGAGGAGATATTAAGACCGTAAAAGACCTTATAAAGAAAGCGGGAGGATTAAGAGAAAATGCTTTTCTTGATCGTGCTGTTCTTACTAGGGAAAAAGAAGATCTTACCTTTGAAACTTTAGCTTTAAACTTAAATAAGCTTGAGTCAAATGCTTCAGGAAATACTCCACTAAGAAAAAATGATGCTCTTTATATCGCTGCCAATACTATTGATGAAGATCTAGGAGACTTTACTATCACAGGTATGGTTGCCAATCCAGGACAATACCAGTATGCAGATAATACGACCATAAAAGACCTTATTGTGAGAGCAGGGGGATTATTAAGTTCTGCTTCAACAGCAAGAGTAGATGTCTCTCGTAGAATTATTGATCCAGCAAGTACTACCAATGCCACTATTATAGCAGAAACATTCTCATTCTCTATTGAAGATGGCTTGATTGCAGATGGTAAGGAACACTTTGTTTTAGAGCCTTATGATCAAGCCTATGTTAGAAAAAGTCCAGGATTCCAAGCGCAACGAAATATAGAGATCGACGGAGAAGTACTCTTCCCTGGTAAATATACTTTAGTTGAGAAAGAGCAAAGAGTGTCAGAAGTTATTAAACTGGCAGGAGGATTGTCAGATAATGCCTATGCAGAAGGGGCACGACTTATTAGAACAATGACGGAGGATGAGAAAGCTCGTCAAAAGCAATATTTAGAAGCATTAGCAAGAGGGACAATGAAAGATTCAATCTCAACAGAGTCTTTAGAAACTGGCTTACAGTACACCGTGGGGATTGAGTTAGCAAAAGCCATAAAAAATCCAAAATCGGAGGATGATATCGTTTTAAGAGAAAATGATAGACTAATAATTCCCGAATTCAATAATACCATTAAAATAAATGGAGCAGTTATGCACCCAAATACAGTTCTTTATAAAAAAGGGGAATCTCTTCAATATTACATCGAGCAGGCAGGAGGATACAGCGATCTTGCTGAAAAGAAAAGAGCCTACATTGTATATATGAATGGAATGACTGCAAAAGCGAAAGGATCTAGTAAGAACTTAATCAAACCAGGTAGCGAAATTATTGTTCCAACAAAAGAAGAGAAAGAAAAAATGTCTCTCGGACAGACAATCGCTCTAGGATCAAGCATTACTTCTATGGCTTCTGTAATTGCCTTACTGATTAACTCTTTAACAAAATAAATCTATGGAAGAAAAAGATAAAGAAGTAGAAATAGATTTGTTAGAGCTAGGTCGTAAGCTTTGGGCTAATAAGAAATTTATCATAAAAGTAACTATTATTGGTGCTATTATAGGGCTAGTAATTGCTTTTAGTATACCGAAAGAATATACGGGTACTGTCGTATTTACAACAAATTCTAATGATGCCAAAACTGGGAGTATGGGGGCTTTAGCTTCATTGGCGGGGATAAATTTAAACAACCAAACTTCTGAATCTTTTTCACCAGAGCTTTATCCTGACATAATAGGTTCAACACCTTTTGTTAAAGCATTGCTTGATATTAATGTTGAAGATCGGACGCAAAAAATAAATACGACATTATATTCTTATATAAGAGATGATCAGAAAAAAGCGTGGTGGAGTTATATATTGAAAATGCCACAGATGTTATATGGTATTATAAAGTCAGATTCAGAAGAGACATCTGATCTAAATGAAAATCGTTTTTTTATATCAAAAGAAGAGTTAGATATCATTGATGACTTTAAAAAAATATATAATATTAATACCGATAAGAAGACGGGAATAACCGTCTTTGAAATAACAACTCAAAGTTCTACTATTTCGGCACTCTTGGCTGATACTATAACATCTTATCTACAATCATACATAATACAGGAAAGAACAAAAAAATCACAAACAGACCTAAAAAACTCACGTAAGTTATATACACAATACAAGAAAAATTATGATGATTCACAGCTAAAATTAGCTCTATTTACTGACAGAAATAAAAATATCATATCAGAATCTTATCGTTTTAATCAAAGAAAATTGGAGAATGAAACAAATTTAGCTTTTTCTGTCTACAATCAAATGGCTCAACAAGTACAAATGAATGAAATAAAAGTACAAGATGATACCCCTGTTTTTACAATTATTCAACCAGCTGTTGAACAGCTATATCCATCGGGTCCTAATAAAAAAATAATTCTTGTTGCATTTATCTTACTTTCCTTCATAGGAGCTTGTGGGTGGATATTGGGAAAAAACATATCAAACAATTTAAAAACGACATCAAAATATAATGAAAAAAGTCCTTGTAACAGGTGCTGATGGATTCATCGGCTCACACTTAACCGAAGCTCTTTTAGAAGAAGGGTATTGTGTAACAGCATTATGCTATTACAATTCGTTCAATAATTGGGGATGGCTTGAAGGAGTAAAACACCCGAATCTAGAAATAGTAAGTGGAGATATTAGAGATTCACACTTCTGTAAACATATTACGAAAGGAGTAGATGAGATTTTTCATCTTGCAGCATTAATTGCAATTCCATACTCATATGTTGCTCCTGACAGCTATGTAGACACAAATGTGAAAGGAACATTAAATATATGTCAAGCAGCAAAGGAAAATAATGTAAAAAGAGTATTAGCAACATCTACATCCGAAGTGTATGGAACTGCTCAATATGTTCCTATTGATGAAAAGCACCCTAAACAACCACAATCTCCTTACTCTGCATCAAAAATCGGAGCCGATGCTATGGCAATGAGTTTTTATAATGCATTTGAGCTTCCAGTCACGATTGTTAGACCTTTTAACACCTATGGTCCTAGACAGTCTGCCAGAGCCATTATACCTACTATTATAACGCAGATAGCAGCTGGTATGAAAGAGATAAAATTAGGAGATTTAACTCCTACTAGAGACTTCAACTTTGTAAAAGACACATGCAGAGGCTTTATTGAAATTTCAAAATGTGACAAAACTATTGGAGAGGAAGTGAATATTGCAAGTAACTATGAGATCTCAATGAGGGATACATTAGAGTTGATTGCAAAAATAATGGACTCTGATGTGAAATTTATTGAAGATACACAACGTATCAGACCTAGTAAATCCGAAGTGTTTAGACTTTGGGGAGACAATACTAAGATTCGTGAATTGACAGGGTTTCAACCAAACTATGATATAGAAAAGGGATTGAGAGAAACTATCGAATGGTTTACGAGAGGGGAAAATTTGAAAGCATACAAAAGTGATATTTACAATGTATAAAAAATTTGTTCAATATGTACAAGAGTTATATAAATCAGAAGATTTTATACCTCTACATGCACCATATTTTGCTGGAAACGAAAAGAAATACCTAGAAGAATGTATTGATACGACATTTGTATCTAGTGTTGGAAAGTTTGTAGATCGTTTCGAGCAAATGATGGAGGATTATACAGGTGCTACTAGAGCCGTGGTATGTGTAAATGGAACAAATGCGTTACACTTGGCTCTTGAACTTGTAGGAGTAAAAGCAGGAGACGAAGTTATTACTCAAGCACTGACCTTTATTGCTACAGCAAATGCAATTAGTTATGCAAATGCAATACCTGTTTTTATTGATGTTGATAAAGATACACTAGGGCTATCACCAAAGGCTGTCGAGGACTGGTTGAAGAACAATAGTGAGGTACGTGATGGGACGTGCTTTAATAAGGAAACAGGACGAAGAATTAAAGCTTGTATCCCTATGCATACATTTGGACATCCGGTACACCTGGATGAACTTATTCGTATTTGCAAGCAGTATCATATAGAACTCATAGAAGATGCTGCTGAAAGCTTGGGAAGTTTTTATAAAGGCAAACATACTGGTACGTTTGGACAAATTGGAATTCTGAGTTTTAATGGAAATAAAACAATAACTACTGGTGGTGGTGGAATGCTATTATTTCAAGATAAAGGTCTGGGAGACTATGCTAAACATCTCTCTACACAAGCAAAAGTCCCACATAGATGGGAGTTTGTTCACGACCATGTTGGGTATAACTATCGAATGCCCAATGTAAATGCAGCTCTGGGATGTGCACAAATGGAAAAAATAGATGACATACTAAAGAACAAAAGAGAAACGGCTCGTCTATACGAAGAATATTGCACGAAAAATGGTCTCCAATTTGTCAAAGAGCCCGACGGTTGTTCATCCAACTATTGGTTGAATGCAATCATTCTTGACAATAGAGAGCAAAGAGAAGAATTTTTAGAGTATACGAATTCTAACAAAGTGATGACTCGTCCTATATGGGCATTGATGAACAAACTAGAAATGTTTAAAAAATGTCAAACAGATTCTCTTATAAATACCCAATGGCTAGAAGATAGAGTCGTTAATATACCTAGTAGTGTAAGAGTGTGATGAAAAATATAGTTCTTATAGGTGGTGGAGGTCATTGCAAGTCTGTCATAGAGGTGCTGGAGTCGCTAGAATACTCTATATTGGGCATTTTGGATATCCCTGAAAAGATTGGGGAAAAGATTTTATCAACTTCTGTCATTGGCACAGATGATGATATACATAAGTATAAGGATAATGCTACATTTATAATAACAGTTGGATTTATCAAAGATTCCTCTATCCGAATTAAACTTTATAACAAAGTGAAGAATAGTGGAGGAAAATTAGAAACTATAATAGCACCAACAGCATATGTATCCAAATATGCAACTATCGAAGAAGGAACTATTGTAATGCATAAGGCTTTTGTGAATGCGGAAGTGAAAATAGGAAGGAACTGTATTATTAATACCTTTTCTAATATAGAACATGAATCCATAATAGGAGATAATTGCCATATTTCAACAGGAGCAATGGTAAATGGAGGATGCATAATAGGTGATAATACTTTTATCGGGAGTCAAAGTGTTTTGGCACAGGGTGTATCTGTAGATAGAAATTCTATTATAAGTGCAGGAGCTTTTGTTCATAAGAGTATTAATTCGGGAGTTTACATAGGTAATCCTGCCAAGAAAACAAAATAATTATGAAAAAAATTATTATCATAGCAGAGGCTGGCGTAAATCATAATGGTTCAATAGAGTTGGCAAAAAAGCTAATTGATGCAGCATCTGAAGCTGGTGTTGATTATGTGAAATTTCAAACATTTGATGCTAAGAAACTGGCATCAAAAAATGCCGAGAAAGCAGATTATCAGGCAAAAAACATGAGAGACGAGAATGGTTCTCAGCAGGACATGCTTTCGGAATTGGAACTAAGTCCATCTGAGCATTATGAACTTATGGAATATTGCAAAAAGAAAAATATTGCTTTTTTCTCCACTGCTTTTGATCTGCAAAGTCTTGATTTTCTCGCGAGTTTAAATTTAGGCTTATGGAAGATTCCTTCTGGAGAAATAACAAATTATCCGTACCTAAGAAGAGTAGCACAGACTAGAGAACCAATAATTCTATCTACAGGGATGTCAGATATGCTTGATATACAGAATGCAATAAAAGCATTGATTGACAATGGTGCCTCTAAACAGGATATTACAGTATTACACTGTAATACAGAATACCCAACTCCAATGGTAGATGTTAATTTAAGAGCAATGAACTCTATCGCCCGAGATTTGGAGGTCAATATTGGATATTCTGATCATACACTAGGAATAGAAGTGCCAATTGCAGCGGTTGCATTGGGAGCTACTATTATAGAGAAACACTTTACTTTAGATAGAAGTTTAGATGGACCAGACCATAAGGCATCGTTAGAGCCTGAAGAACTAAAAGCTATGGTAAAAGCCATCCGTAACATTGAGATGGCTTTAGGAAGTGAAGAAAAAAATGTGACAGAATCGGAACGAGGAAATATCGCTATAGCGAGAAAAAGTATAGTCGCAGCAAGAACTATAAAAAAAGGAGAACCTCTTACTGAAGAAAATATAACAGTGAAACGTCCGGGGACAGGAATATCTCCTATGAGCTGGAATCAAGTTGTTGGAACAGTTGCTGTGAAAGATTTTAATGAAGATGATCTCATAGAAATAGACTGATGAGGAAAATTTGTATAGTTACAGGAACAAGGGCCGAGTATGGGATATTGAGCGGATTAATGAGCTTAATTAAGCAAAATACAGATTTGCAATTACAGCTAATTGCAACTAATATGCATCTATCCCCAGAGTTTGGACTTACCTATAAAGAAATAGAATCTGATGGATTTATAATAGACAAAAAAGTAAATATGTTAATTTCATCAGATACAGAGAATGCAACAGTTAAATCCATGGGATTAGCGATGATTGGTTTTGCTGATGCGTTCGACGACTTAAAACCCGATTTAGTTCTTATTTTGGGCGATCGGTATGAAATGCTAGCTGTTGCTGCTTCCGCCTTAATATATAAGATTCCTATAGCTCATTTACATGGAGGCGAAGTAACAGAAGGGGCATACGATGATGCAATAAGACATAGTATTACAAAAATGAGCCATTTACACTTCACCTCTACAGACGAATACAAAAAAAGAGTTATTCAATTAGGAGAAAATCCTGAACGAGTATTCAATGTTGGTGCTCTTGGTGTTGAGAATATAAAGAAATCAAAATTATTAAGTAAGGCTGAGTTGGAGAATAGTATAAAATTCTCAGTTGGAGAAAAATTCTTTCTCGTAACATATCACCCTGTAACATTAGAAAAGCACACTGTTCTAGAACAGGTTCAGGCATTATTAAATGTCTTAGACAAATATCCAGATTATCAGATTATCTTTACATCACCAAACTCAGATACTGATGGACATTTGATTTTAAATTGTATTGAAGAATATGTGAATAGAAATGAAGGAAGAGCCATTCTATTTACTTCATTGGGTAAAATAAGATATTTATCCGCATTGAAATATACGAGTGCTGTAATTGGGAACTCTTCAAGTGGCATAATTGAAGCTCCATCTTTTAATATTCCAACATTAAATATTGGAGATAGACAAAAGGGTAGAATATCCGCAGAAAGTGTATATAATTGCTCCACAAAGGAGGAGGATATTTTTAGAGGAATGGAAGCAATACTATCGGATGAATTTAGGGAGAAAACTAAGAATGCAGAAAATCCTTATGAAAAGGAAAACACAGCTGAGAATATTTTAAACCAACTAAAATTTCATTCATTAGACGACATAGTACAGAAATCATTTTATAATATTACTTAATGACAAATAATTATTCAAAATATATTATAAAAAACACAGCTACTATTAGAGACGCTTTAGTGGCATTAGATCAACTTTCTGATGCTGTACTAACTCTTTTTGTAGTCGATGCATCTTCTTCTTTCATGTTAGGGACTCTTACTGATGGAGATATACGTCGTAGTTTGATTAAGGGGTATACATTGGAAGATAAAGTCACTTCCGCTACAAATAACAAATTCTTGTCAATAAAGACCAACTCTATAGATGTAGAATATATAATGTTTTGTAAGCGAAAAGGGATTAAGCTTCTTCCTATATTAGATTGCGAAAATAGGATCATAAAGATTCTAGACTTGAAAAATCGTAAGTCTATACTACCAATTGATGCTGTTCTGATGGCGGGAGGGAAAGGTGAACGTCTTAGACCACTAACAGAAAAAGTGCCCAAGCCTTTAATTAAAATAGGGGAGAAATCGATTATAGATTATAATATTGATTCTCTAATAGACTATGGAGTCGAAAATATTTACGTAACAGTAAATTACCTAAAAGAACAGTTAGAAGAACATTTCAAAGAGCCCAAGGAAGGAATTCAGGTAAAATGTGTGAGAGAACCCCATTTTTTAGGAACTATGGGGTCTATAAAGTTTGTTCCGTCTATTTGTAATGAGATTGTACTAGTTATGAATTCTGACTTATTTACCAATGTAGATTATGAGGACTTCTACCTACACTTTATAAAGAATAATGCAGATATATCAGTGTTGTCAATTCCATACTCTTACAATATTCCTTATGGTATATTCGAACTTGATGGACGAAACATTAGAGGTGTAAAAGAAAAGCCGACACACAATTACTATGCAAATGGAGGAATCTATTTGATAAAAAAAAGTGTCTTGGACTTAGTTCCTGATAATGAGCAGTTTGATGCTACGGATTTAATAAATATCGCCATTGAGAAAAAATTAAATGTAATCAGATTCCCTCTTACAGGATACTGGATTGATATTGGGAAACATGAAGATTATAATAAAGCTCAAGAATTAGTAAAACATATATATGGATAGGAAAACACTATTTATAATACCAGCCCGAGGCGGATCAAAAGGTATACCCCATAAAAACATTAAAGATTTTTGTGGTCGACCATTAATTACCTACACTATCGACATCGCAAGAAAGTTTACAGATGATCAGCATATTTGTGTATCTACAGATGATCAAAAGATTGTCAGTGTAGTTGAAAACTATGGTTTAAAAGTACCATTTATACGTCCAGCTGAACTAGCAACTGATACAGCCTCTACAAATGAGGTACTATTACATGCTATTAAATTTTATGAAGAACAAGGGCTGTTTTATGATCAAATTGTATTGTTGCAACCAACCTCACCGTTGAGAAAAGAAGAACATATAAAGGAGGCTCTCAAACTATTTTCGAAAAAACTTGATATGGTTGTTTCTGTTTGCAAAACAGATGTTGGTAGTGTATTATGTAAAGATGATGAAGCTGGATTTATAAAACCTATCTTTAATAAAGATCAATCAAGAAGGCAGGATACAGCAACTCTTTATGTATATAATGGAGCTATTTATATAATAAATGTAAAATCGCTAAAAGACAGAGGTTTGTCAAACTTTGATAAGAAAATAAAATATATAATGCCTCAAGAATATTCAGTTGACATTGATACCCTATTTGACTGGAGCCTAGCTTCTTTCCTATTTCAAAATGAGAAAGAATAAATATATTAAGAATCTCAAATAGAACATATGCTATTATCAATTATAATCCCCATTTTTAATAGAGAAAAGATCATTAATAATTTATATAATAATATTAAATCTTTTGACTTTAAAGATATTGAAATTATCATTGTAGACGATGGGTCTACAGATAATACTTACGAAGAAGTTATTAATAAATTTTACTTTTCTAAATCAACAATAAGAATATATAAGCAAGAGAATTCTGGTCCAGGTGGAGCTAAAAATAAAGGTTTACAACATTCAACTGGCAAATATATTTGGTTTGTTGATTCTGACGATTTCATAAATATCGAAGCATATTTTTTTCTTCATGACATTAAGTGCGATGATTATGATTTTATAGATTATAATTATGTGAGCAAAGGAAAAATTATTTCATCTATTGATACAAGATTTGAAGAAGGAAAAATTGTCTTGGATAATGAGACATCATCTTTATTAAAAGTAAACTTTGGTAGAATTTGGACAAAAATATACTCTAGGGATTTTTTGATATCTAATCGTATTTTCTTTGCTGAGAATTGTTTCTATGAAGATAATTACCTCCTATTTTCTTTGCCCAACTTCACTTCCTGCTTCTACAAAACAAATATCTGCGCATATACATATAATGAAGATTTGGAATCTGTAACTAGAATGAAATCTTTTAACCCTAAATTTTATGATAGATTATTGACTATTCATCAAGGATTAATTAAAATTCTTTCTGCTAATCCAAATCATATCGATATAGATATTTATACTTTCAAATATACTCAAATATTTTTAGTTAATACGATCCGTTATCTATTAACTAGATTCATTAAAAGACTTGAATTCTCGAATTTGAAAAGAATTAAGGTTGTAATTGATATTTTTGAAACAGAAAATGCACAACTAGGTATAGGTAAATTAAATCATAAAATTCCTCTTTTTTACAAACTGATTATTTTTTCCATTAAACTAATATTCCTTCCCCAAAGTATTTATCAAAAAAGAAAAATGAACATATCGTATTTTTATGATATAAATAAAAAAGAATGGAAATATCCTATTAAATTTCCTAATTATATTTAATCTGTATCTGTTAATGACATATGTTTTTTCTCAAACGTCTAAAAAAAATACCTTTTAAAGGGACAAATATCAAAAATGGAATTTGGTTTTCTTTTTTCTCATTCTTAAATAATGGAGTAAATTTTCTATTATTAATGATATTAGCCGATATCTTATCGACCAATAGTTATGGAGCACTGAACCTTTTTCAAACAACAGTTTTAGTATTAACTGTAATAATCCCTCTAGCTAGCATTACTTATGTAGGAGTATCATTTTTTCAAAAAACAGAAAATGATCTAGCCAAAATAATATCAGCAATTTCTATAATTAGCATTTCTATATCTATAATATTACTCCTAATGATTTTTATTGGAGGTCAATATATAGAAACTATACTGGGCTTTTCAAGAGTATTTCAATGTATTGCAGTATTTATTTGTTTAGGACAAGTTTTCACAACTATAAATCTAGAAATATGGAGATTACAAGAAAAGCCAATTATATACGGAGTATATAGCTCAGGTATAATTTTACTAAATCTATTATTAACTTTATTATTTGTATATAAGTGTAAATTAGATTGGGAAGGGAGAGTTTATGCACAGTTGATTGTCACTATAATTTTCTCGATAATATCTTTTATCGTTTTATATAGTAAAAGTTTTTTCATCTTCAAAAAAGTGGATGTTAAAGTTATTAAGGAGAGTATTAGTTTTGGCGCTCCCTTATTACCTCATGCTATGTCAAATTGGCTAAGACAAGGCCTTGATAGATATATTTTGAACTTTTTTGGTTCTATTAGTACAGTTGGATTATTTAGCTTTGCTCTGAACTTTGGCAATATAATCAATATGATAGGACTAGCATTTAACATGGCAAACTCAGTATTCATATATAAAAGTCTAGCGAATGAAACCTCACATACAAAAAATAATCTATTAAAGCAGATCTATATTATGACTGGTTTCTTTGGATTAATAACAGTGTGTGTCATTATTGGAGCACATATTGGGATTCCATACTTATTTCCTAGCTACATAAGAGCTATTCCTCTTTTGTACCCTCTTTGCATAGGGGCATTCTTTCAATGTGTGTATTATCTATTTGTTAACTACTTATATTTTTATAAAAAGACAAAGAGCCTAATGTATATTACAGTATCAATTTCAATATGTCATTTCCTACTCTCTTTACTATTTACTAGATTTTCCCCCCTCTATACTGCTTATATTTCGCTTATAAGTAATTTTACGATTTGCTTGTTAACCATTATTTATTGCTATAAAAACAACTTTTTAAAAAGCAAAATAAAATAATTTAATTCATAATGTTTACCTATGGGTTTAGAGAAAAAAAACATAGCATATATTCAGACTCCATTTCATGTGAGGACATTAGGACAACTATTAAACAGTGGATATTTTGGATCGACTGAGTGGATTATCTTTTATGATAAATTAGTTGCCAATTATATATCTAAAGAATTTAGCGATTCTAGGAGTATAGAGGTGAATCTAGACTTGACATATTATGGAAAAAAGAAATATTTGTCATATATAATTGATCGGATAAAGCAAGGGAGGGATCTTCGTGATAAGATACTAGAATATAATAAAAAGATAAAAGGATTGATTAAAGCAGAAAAAATAGACAATTATTTATGTTTTTCCGAAAAAAATATTCTATCTCAATTAATACTTAAAAACATTACGAATCAAACTGTTGCATGGAGTATAGATGAGGGTTTTGCCCATTATATAAAAGCAATTAAAAGTGATTTTTTTAAGAAAATCACATACAATCTTCTTACTCCTGTTGTTTTAGGGTTTCAGTATCAGTACTTTAGAGTCCATGGAACTCATAGACGCTTCAATAAGGTTGTCTTAAGGGTGCCAAGTAAAAAACTGTATAAAACTTCAGCAGAAGTGGTCTCTTTTGCAGAGATGGGTATTGATGGAGTAATTAAGACTGAAAAAGTGTACAAAGGAGATAATTTTAGGAGTGTTTTAATTCTTACACTTCCTTACGAAAACATTAGGTCTTATAGTCAGAAAGGAACTGTCACAATAATGAAACTGATTCAGGAGTTATTAAACCTTGATTACTCTGTATATGTAAAACCTCATCCTCGAGAAGATATAACTAAATACAAATATTATGGTACAAACATAATTCTGTTAGACAAAGAAGTCCCTTTCGAGAATATTGATTATTTTCAATATACTTTTATAGTTTCTGAGATATCCTCTACTGCGATTGAGCTACTAAGATCGAGCTACCCAAAAGAAAAATTAATATTTTTAAATATTGATATATGGGGAAAACAAATGAAGCATTTCTTTCAAGATACTAATGTATTATACTATGGAGAGTCAATCAATAAATATATAAAATGATGTCAATCATATGTTCACGAAATAATTTATTTATTATAATACCTATTATAATATCTTTATTTTCGACTAATCCTTTTTTGTCTGTTAATGTCTATTTAGGGTGTATAATATTAGCGCTTACTGCAATTGTTTTAAAAAAAGGTTACCTTAAAAAAAAAGCGATATATGCATTATTCCCATCTTTATTTTTTTGTCTAATAAATCTAGGGTCGTTTACAGAACGAGATTATATTTCCTTTATTTTCATTCTACTTGTCTATTTCTGTGTTATTCATAATTATTTTTTACAAATCGAATCCTCGCTGTTAAAAAATGTAGTATCCATATTTATCATAACAATAATTGTGTTTTTGAGTTATATTTTTGGAGAGCAATTTATGAATCATGAAAATCGATTTATGGGTTGGGCGGGCTCCCCTACAACACTAGCAATATACTGTACCTATCTTACACATATATATTCTTTGATTATTACAAATAAAAAACATAAAATAATAGCCTATCTTTCTCTATTTATAGTAGTTTTTTTTACAGGGACAAGAAGTGGTCTAGTTTTAGTTGTTATTATCAGCTTAATAGATCTCGTTGACTTTAAATATTTGTCTATTTTTAATAAAAAAGGGTTCCTTTTTGCTTTGATTGGATTTATTGTTATATTGATAACATTCAATGATATTATATATAACTTACTCTATTCTATTGGATTAAATGAGGTTCTAGATAGATATAGTGAAGGAGAAGATTATTCTTATTTAACTCGTATGGAGTTAAAACTATCTTTGTTCAATCTAATATCTTCGTCTTCTCCAGTTGAATTGCTTTTTGGTAATGGAATAGGGACAGCTAACTCCATTTTAAATAAATACAATACGGGTGATTCTCTGATATTAGCCCATAATGATATTTTAAAACTGATCGTGGATTGGGGTATACTTTTTTTTATGTTTTTTATTTACTCATTGGTAACTATTTTTAGTAAACTATATAAACCTTTAATTCCTCTATTGATATATATTGTCTCTTTTATGCATAATATGATGTTTGATCACCTTTCTATTATTTATTTATTTTCGATATATTACATTTGTATTCATAAAGAGAATTTAAGATTGCAGAAAAAAAGAGCATAATATTAGTCTGTAAATGTTAATATCGAATTAGTATTCTGTATATCTATTGCCTATATTTTCATCAAATAAAAAATTATGAAGAATGTTCTTGAAATAATATTTTCTACCAAAGAAAGGAGTTCGAGTAGTTTTTTTGTTGAGAAAGATTGTATTTATACATTTCTCAATCCTGTATCATATCTAGATGCTAGAAAAAACGAGCAGCTCTTTGGGAAATTTGATGGCATATTTGTTGATGGAAGTATACTTATTAAAGCTATTAAAACTCTTTATGAGAAAAAAATAAAGCGTAGAAGTTTCGATATGACTTCAGTCGCTCCCACTTTATTTAATTATTCTATAGAAAATAACAAATCTATTTATGTTGTTGGTTCTATGGAAGATGAGATTCAAGTAACTATAGGTATATTAAAAAATAATTATCCAAAATTAGAAATAATAGGATATAGAAGTGGCTATTTCGATGGACAAAAGGATAAAGAAGAAGAATATGATAAAATAATATCTGCTAATCCTGATTTTTTAATTGTTGGAATGGGAATTCTTCATCAAGAACGATTCCTTGTAGAAATAAAAGATAGAGGGTATAAAGGAATAGGATTTACTTGTGGTGGTTTTATTAGCCAAACAGCTAAAGGAGACAATAAAATTGATTATTACCCCCAATGGGTAGATAAATATAATGTACGTTTCATTTACAGAATGTATAAAGAAAAACATACACGAAAACGATATCTAAAAGCTGCATTTATTTTCCCTGTTTTATTTGTTAAAGATTGGATAGCAAAATAAAATAGTTAAATTTGTTCTACAAGGAATTCCCCAAAGCAGTTCCTTTCAAAACACTGCGAAATTCAGGTGATTTTTTAGAGATTTCTACCAATTGGAGAACACATATAACGCTGATATAAAATTAGATATGCAAACAGTTCGATTCCTGGTGGAACCGGAACAGTCTTACGTACTACCCCTTTAGATAGAACAGACCCAAGACAGACCAGTCGCTTGATTTCATATCAAGGAAATAAAACTGTTTATTGGAATCTTGAAGGAGATTCTATTGTTATTGTAGATACTTTGCGTAATGAAGTATTTGGAAAGAATATCTTTAATCAGAAAAACCTAACTTTTGCCCCGGAAATGAACATTCCAACTCCCACAAATTACAAGTTGGGGGCAGGTGATGAGGTTATTATAGATATTTGGGGAGCTTCACAGACAAGTATTCGAAAGACCATAACTCCTGATGGGACAATAAATATTGATAATCTTGGTCCTATTTTTTTAAGTGGGATGACAATAGAGCAAGCAAACAATTTCGTAAAAAGAAAATTGGCCAGTTTATATGCTGGAGTTGAAGATGAATCAGGAGTTGGAACATCAGATATAAATCTGACATTAGGACAGATACGAACCATACAAGTCAATGTTATGGGAGAAGTTGTAACACCTGGAACTTATGCCTTATCATCCTTATCCTCGGTGTTTAATGCACTGTATTTAGCTGGTGGGATAAATGACATAGGATCTCTTCGTGAAGTAAATCTATATAGAAATAGTAAACTTGTAACATCTATAGATATTTATGATTTCTTATTACATGGAAAATCTTCTGATGAAATACGCCTTTTCGATGGAGATGTTATTATAGTTCCCCCTTATCACTCTTTGGTAAATATTACAGGACAAGTTAAGCGTCCAATGTTGTATGAAATGATCCAAAAAGAAACGGCTAAAGATCTTATCGCTTATGCTGGAGGCTTTGCAGGAAATGCAAATACATCCAAAATAACTCTAAGTAGAAAAACCGGTAAATATAGACAGATACATACTCTGAACTCTGAAACAATAGCGTCTTTTTCATTAGCTGATGGAGATAGTATTTCTATAGGTAAAGGGCTGCAGCTTTTTGAGAATAGAGTCGAAGTACAAGGGAATGTTTTCTATCCAGGATATTATGAAATAGGAGGAAATATAAAAACTGTACGAGACTTAATTGAAAAAGCAGGAGGGCTAACAGAGGATGCGTTTCTTGATCGAGCTGTCTTGACTCGAGAAAAAAGTGATTTAACTTTTGAAACATTGGCTTTGAATTTGAATAATCTAGCTTCAAGTAGTTATGGGGATACACCTTTAAGAAAGAATGATGTTTTATATATCGCAGCAAATACTATTGACGAAGATTTAGGAGATCTGACAATTAGAGGAATGGTTGCCAATCCGGGTGAATATCAATACGCAGATAATACAACAATAAAAGATTTGATTGTAAGAGCAGGAGGTTTACTAAGTTCAGCCTCTACTGCCAAAATAGACGTTTCTCGAAGAATTGTAGATCCAAGTAGTACCAGCAATGCCACTACAATAGCTAAAATATTTTCATTTTCCATTACAGATGGTCTCATTGCCGATGGAAAGTCTGATTTTATTTTAGAGCCATACGATCAGGTATATGTAAGAAGAAGCCCTGGCTATCAAGAACAACGTAATGTGAAAATCGAGGGCGAAGTCCTATTCCCCGGGACATATACGCTAACTCAAAAAGAACAAAGAGTTTCTGAAATTGTAGGATTGTCTGGAGGACTATCTAGTAATGCTTATGCAGAAGGTGCACGCTTAATTAGAAGAATGACCGAAGATGAAATAGCTCGACAAAAACAATATCTCGAAATGTTGGCCAGAGGAGCAATGAAAGATTCTATATCTACAAAATCTCTAGAAACAGGAGTAGAATATACTGTCGGAATAGAATTAGATAAAGCTATTAAGAATCCAAGATCTGAATATGATATTGTTTTAAGAGCAGATGATAAACTAATAATTCCCGAATTTAATAATACGATAAAAATAAATGGAGCGGTAATGCATCCTAACACAGTTCTTTATAAAAGAGGACAATCCCTTAAATACTATATAGAACAAGCTGGTGGATATAGTGATTTAGCCGAAAAGAAAAGAGCTTATGTCGTATATATGAATGGTATGACTGCTAAAGCAAAAGGCTCTAGCAAAGATTTAATCAAGCCCGGAGCAGAAATAATCGTTCCGACTAAAGAGCAGAAAGAAAAAATGACGATCGGTCAAACAGTAGCCCTTGCTTCAAGTGTAACCTCTATGGCATCTGTTATTGCTTTGCTGATTAATTCTTTAACAAAATAAATAAATTTACTCTCTATGAGTAATTTTTAAACAACGAGAGGGAATTTTTTCCTCTCGTTGTTTTTTTAGATTCATATGTTGGTTCTTTTTAATATATTTGCAATATTGTAAATTCAATTATTTCGAGGATGCCCACTCGTGATATTTGAAGTTTTCTCCATAGAATAGATAATAAACGTCTGATCTTTAATTATCGAAAATCAAGATTCGAACAAATCTATAGAATATAGCTGTGATAGTGGAGTATTCTCAGAATAGATTATTTAAAGACTCTGTCTCTTTCATTAAATGTTGCTATAGAACATAATCGAAGCTTTATGTTTCTCCAAACGAATAAATGGGAGAGCCTTGTGTGTAAAATATTTTAAATCTAAGTCTGTACATTTCTTATCACATAAGCTATGTATAAGCTAATACTAACAAATTATATGAATTAAAATGGAAAAAAAAAGTTGCCTTATTTCTTTCTTATTGCTAGTCTTTCTGTTTTCGTGTAAAGAGAGCGTAAGTTCAAAATCCGGACAAGAGCCGGAAAAACCAGTCAAAAAAGAATATTACACAAATCCAATTATCAAAATGTCGCTTCCCGATCCTACTGTGATTAGAGCCGACGATGGGAGTTTTTATCTATATGCAACAGAGGATATTCACAATCTCCCAATTTTTAAATCAAGTGATTTGATAGAATGGTCGCAGGTCGGTACTGCATTTACCAACGAAACTCGCCCCAATTTAGTTAAAGGTGGAGCTCTGTGGGCACCTGAGATTCGAAAAATAAAAGATAAATATGCTTTGTTCTATTCCCTTGCTATTTGGGGTAACCATTGGGTGAGTACTATTGGGTATGCCATTGCAGACAAGCCTGAAGGTCCATTTGCCGAGAAAGGAAAAGTCTTTGACAGTAGAGACGTTGATGTTGAGAACTCAATAGATCAGTTCTTTTTCGAAGACAATGGTAAATATTATATGATATGGGGTAGTTTCAGAGGTCTCTATATAATGGAGTTAAATATTTCCGACAACTTGGATATAACTTATAACTTGGACACAAAACAACGTTTGGCGGGAGATGCCTATGAAGGTGTTAATATCTGGAAGCGAGGAGACTATTATTATTTATTTGCCTCTGTTGGTTCTTGCTGCGAAGGAGAGAAAAGTACGTACAAAACAGTTGTCGGTCGCTCCAAGAGCTTATTTGGTCCTTATGTAAACAAAGAGGGAAAGACTATGTTAGATAATTCACATGAAGATGTGATCGCTAAAGGCAATGGGTTTGTTGGAACGGGGCATAATTCTACTCTGATAGAAGATGATGCCAAGAATACGTGGATGATATACCATGCTTTCCAGCTTGATGCTTTACAAAATTCCCGTCAGGTTTTGCTTGACAAGGTTTTATGGGATGTTGAGGGATGGCCTTATGTCCAGAATGGAATACCATCATTGAAGGCTGAAGTACCTGTTATAAACAAGAAATAAAAAGAATATCTTATAACAGAGCCTAATATAGGCTCACCTATATGGTACTATCTGACAAAAGTATATTCCTTAATAAAAGAGAATGATATGTCAGATAGTACCTTTTTTATCATTGTGTCTTTGTTTCAAATAGACCCTCATTTCATTTGTTATAGTTACTGTTTTGAAATAACTTAACGTTCATAGTTTCATAAAAAATACTTAGCTTTGTAATACCATATTTTTTAAAATAGAAGTATATGAGATATTATATAAGTTTGCTGTTACTCCTGATCGCAAGTTCTGCTTTTTCGCAAAAGACAGTAAAAATGAGTGCTGTAAAGAGCAACGATTACGGAGTCGCTTATTCTTTACCAAAAACCTCCTTGGTCGTAACCGCAGAATATACTAAAAAAACGCGGAAGATGGGGGAATTCTATCAATATGCCGAAAGGTATTTAAGTGTTTCTAACCCAATCGTAGAGAATTCGGTTCTTTATGTTTTGGATAATATAGACGTTGCTGCAAAAGGTATAGCAGACAAAGATAAGTCGTATCTGGTAGAATTTAAATCGAATACCACTGCTCCTTTTGTTACACTTACGAAGGAAGGCTTGATTTGTGCGATCAATGAAGATTATAGCTTTCCTGCTGATGAAGTCGTAAAGATAGGTGGTTTGACAAGCCCTTCATTGCCCGATCCCCGAAGTTTCCTTTCCGAAGAGATACTGCGTGCCGGATCTACAGCTAAACAGGCAGAATTGATTGCTAAACAAATATACAGACTACGCGAAAGTCGTAATAATATTTTAATCGGAGAGGCAGATAATATGCCACCCGATGGTGACGCTTACAAGTTGGTCATGTCACAACTGGACGAACAAGAAAAAGCTCTTTCAGCTATGTTTACCGGTACAGAGGTTGAAGAAAAAGGATATAAAGAATTTGTTGTTGTTCCCGATGAAAAGAATATAGACAATAAGATTCTATTCAGATTCTCTTCCAAATTGGGAGTTGTGGATGCTAATGACTTATCAGGTCAGCCGATAACCTTGTCTTTGAAAAATAAAGACCCGATGGGTATTCCCGTGTTAACAGCTAAAGAAGAAAAGGATATGGAGAAGAAATTCTCATCCGGCATCGTTTATAATATACCCAATAAGGCAACACTGGAAGTATCCTATAATGGGCGTAATTATGTACAGCGCGAATGCGATGTAGCTCAATATGGTACACAAGATGTACTTGTGACTAAAATGTTTGACAATAATAAACTTCCGGTTAAGGTTATATTTTATCCTGATCTGGGAGCTATTAAGCAAATAATTCAATAAGAGAATCAATAACGCATATAAATTAAAATGCCAACAAGATAAGTTATATATGCTTACTCGTTGGCATCTTTTTATTAAAGATAATACAGAATAATGTCAATAGAGATAGAACGAAAGTTCCTTGTAAAAGGAGACTTTAAGCAATACGCTTATGCCCATGAAGAGATAGTGCAAGGTTATCTATCTTCAGTAGCTGAACGTACAGTCCGTATTCGGATAAAGGGAGTAAAAGCCTTTATTACCATAAAGGGAATAGGCAATATATCGGGGACTTCCCGTTACGAGTGGGAAAAGGAGATTTCTGTTTCAGACGCACGAGAGCTATTACACCTTTGTGAGCCCGGAGTTATTGATAAGATCCGTTATTATATTAAGGTCGGAGAACACGTTTTCGAAGTAGATGAATTTAGAGGCGAGAATCAAGGATTGACTGTTGCAGAGATAGAGCTGAATAGCGAGAATGAATCTTTTGATAAACCTGACTGGCTGGGAGAAGAAGTTACGGGAGATCAGAGGTACTATAATGCTTCTCTGGTAAAGAAACCATATAAAGAATGGAGATGATTATATGATTGATACAGAAGTAAAGGTACACGATAACTTTTCACTCGAATTCAAGATCGGATTCATTACCGATAAGAATTCCGAAGATATCAACGACTTTAAGATTAATACATGGATATTCTTTCCCAACAGTTTGGATATAAATCGGACTACGTATACTAAGGATGACTTCTATCGGGATGTTAAGAATAATATAAGGCTGATAACACCCGTATATTCTTTGACTGATATATTAAAAGCCGGTCGAGGCCCTTTCCCTCGTTTACAAAAGGCAATAGACGATTTAGTTGTCGATCCTGAAAATGACATTAAAACAGAAAGCTATTCCTATCAGGTAAAAATGTTGGTTTGCATAGTGAAGAGTGCCTTACGCCGACATGTGCAATTGATAGCCGAAACCGTAGATGATGAAGAGAAAACAGAGAATTATATCACATCTTTCGTTAGTGATATACGAAGTATAAGCCTGCAATATAGAGAAATGTGGGACGAACTTCTAAAGCCCGGTATTACAGATCGGCAGCGGGAATACTTTCTTTTTGGAGATGACTTTCTTAGTAATATTATCGAACAATATACTTTTCAGATAATGCGTCTGTTGAAAGGCAAACCGATATTTGAAGAAGTCCGTTCGCCTCTTCATAAACTGGTGGAGGACGAAATCCAGCATCGTAAAAGAAGAGGATTCCGATTGTTGAACGAGAAAGATGAGATGCACAATAGCTTGGTTATAGCTCAACGCAATATACTCAAAAAGTTTGTAGAAAGTGATCTTTTTCTACAAGTTGTCAGAAAGAAAGATGGAGCTTTGGCTCAACAGTTCTATTATAGTATAGCAGCAGGTATCGCAATGGTTTTTGCTACGGTTATATCCTTCTTTGCCACGCAACGTTTTGGGAACTTTACAACAGACCTGTTTATTATATTGGTTTTCAGTTATATGTTCAAAGACCGTATAAAAGAAATGATGCGCTACTATTTCTCCTCTAAATTGGGCAAGAAGTATTTTGATACCAAATTAAACCTAAGTATAAGAAAGCAGGAAATAGGGTGGGTTAAAGAAGCTTTCGACTATATAGAAGAAGAAAAGCTTCCTGAAGAAATACGCAAGATGCGAGCGAGAACATCGCTTGTAGAAGCTGAGAATGAGATATATGATGAGAAGATAGTTCTCTATCGTAAATGGGTCAGCTTGTCTAAAAAGGACATCGAAAAATATAAGGAATATCGACTTTCCGGAATCAATGATATAACACAATTCAATTTGCTGAATTATACCCGCAAAATGGATAATCCCCTTATTCCCCTTTATATATCAAATGAGGAAAGTGGTTTTACCAGTATAAAAGGCAATAAGGTATATTCTTTATATTTCATACTACAATGCAAGTCGGCAGAAGACGAATACTTCAGACGATACCGTATACTCTTCAATCGTAATGGAATTGCAGATGTCAGCGAGCTGAATTAGATAAAGTTTACAGATAGATTTTTACGTCTGTCTTGTTTCTTTTTCTGTACGTAAGCGTATACAGCAACACTAGCTACTGCAGCGACCAAAGTTACAGCTAATACTTTCTTTGTCATGATATTACAATTAATGTCAAAAAACTATTACAATGAAGTAAAGGTAGTAACAAAAAATTGAATATCGGATTGCTCTTTACCAAAATAATTTTATATTGTATATCAGCCTTCTGTCTGGTGAGGTAGTTTGAAAAGCGATATTTTTATTATTTGACACTCCTTTTTTGAATCTTAAATTTAAATCCTTTTTCGGACACATAGACACCCAGTAATATGAATACAGAACCCAATAGTGCAATAGGGGTTATATATTCGTCAATTACAACCGCCGAAGTAAGTAAAGTAACCAAGGGCACAAAATAGATATAATTAGTAGTTTGCACCACTCCTAGTTCTTTTACTGCGCTATTCCACAAAATAAAGCACAGCAAGGATGCGATAAGTCCTAGGAAGATAATATTAGCCAATACAACACCATTGCTCAACAATCGTGGATTAAACGTTGCAGAATCCATTGCAATAAAAGGGAGCATGGTGATAATGCCATAAAAGAAGACCTTTCTGGTAATAAATAGAGTCGGATATTTACCATCCAATTGTTTTAATATAATACCATAAAATGCCCAAGACAAAGCTGCCAGCATAGTCAATATATCTCCTAATGGATTTATTTGTAGAATAAAACTCCCATTGAACACAACTAATGCCATCCCAACCAAAGCTATTAGAGAACCATATATCAGATGAATTTTTAGCGGCTCTTTTCTATAAATAAGAAAACTTAGCAATGCTGTAAAAATAGGAGAGGTGCAAACAATCAGAGATACATTGGAGGCGAGGGTGATACCTAATGCCGTATTTTCGAGAATAAAATACATTGCTCCGCCGCTCAGTCCGGCTGCCATACAAAGTAGTTCGTCTTTTATATTTTTAGAGAAAAGTGTGCGCGGACAGAAAAACCAAATGCCGATATAGGCTAATGTGAAGCGATATAGGAATATTTCAACCGGCGAAAGTCCATCGTTAATTAATATTTTAGTAGAAACAAAGGTAGTTCCCCATACAGCTACTGTAAATATGGCAATAATATGAAACCAGTATTTTTTAAGTTCACTCATAATGTTGTTTAAATAAAGTATGCAAATTTAATGTTATTGGTAAATGGAAGAATTATATTTTAACTAAAAGGTTACAAAGTTGTACACTTTTAGGTTGTTTTTGATTATTCTTTTTTCTTCCATATTTCATTTTTTCTATTCCATCATATAGATAAATAATTGTAAATCAGATTAAGGTGAATTGTGTAAACATAGATTAAAGAATAAAGAAACATTCCGGGTTTCCTTGTTGTTTTAATAAATAAAGATGATTCCATCGGAATGTATAATTATTAACCTTGTTATTAAATTAAACATCATGAAATTTTTTATTGACACAGCTAATTTAGATCAGATTCGTGAAGCTAATGATCTGGGAGTCCTTGACGGTGTAACAACTAATCCTTCGTTGATGGCGAAAGAGGGAATCAAGGGAGTCGAAAATCAACGTAAACACTATCTCGATATCTGTAATATTGTGGATGGAGATGTTAGTGCAGAAGTAATAGCTACGGACTATGAGGGTATGGTGCGTGAGGGTGAGGAGTTGGCTGCATTACATAAAAATATTGTTGTAAAAATTCCGTGTATTGAAGATGGTATAAAGGCAATAAAATATTTTAGCAATAAACATATCCGAACTAATTGCACTTTGATCTTCTCCGTTGGGCAGGCATTGCTCGCTGCAAAAGCCGGCGTCACTTACGTTTCGCCTTTTGTCGGACGGCTCGACGACATCTCAAGTGATGGTATTGAGCTTGTAAGCAAGATTGTTGATATGTATACTACATATGCTATGGAAACGCAGGTATTGGCAGCTTCAATTCGTACCACACAACATATTATTCAGTGTATAGAAGTGGGGGCAGACGTTGCTACTTGTCCACTGCCTGCTATAAAAGGATTGCTCAGACATCCGCTTACTGATAGTGGCTTAGCAACTTTTCTTGCAGATTATAAGAAAGTAAATGGCTAGGTCCTGCTAAGTCAAAACTCTTAATTGATTGTAATATAAATGATTACCAATATATATTAGTTTAGTGCAACCCTCTTTTTGAGTAACACTAAGCAAATTATGAATTAAGACCCTTTATGCTTAAAAAAAGAAGATAAAATAACATCAGTAAAAAAGAAACGAAAAGCCGGAGTTGAGAGCTGTAAGATAATGCCTACCTTTGTTCTATGAAAGCAGAGAATAAAATTGATAGCATATTATCCAATCTGGAAATTGACACGCTAAATGAGATGCAAGTTGCGGCTCAGGATACGATAATTAATAAAGAAAATATAGTATTATTGTCTCCTACCGGTTCAGGAAAAACACTTGCCTTTCTACTGCCTATTGTTCAATTGTTGGATGAGAGTGTCACAAAAGTACAATGCCTGATAGTTGTACCATCAAGAGAATTGGCTCTTCAGATAGAACAGGTCTGGAAAAAGATGCAAACAAAGTTTAAGGTGAATGTTTGTTATGGAGGACATTCTATTGACACGGAGCTCAAGAACTTGAGCAATCCCCCTGCTTTACTTATCGGAACGCCGGGAAGATTGACGGATCATTTGGAGAGAGAATCATTTGATACTAGTTTTGTTAAAACATTGGTTTTGGATGAGTTCGACAAATCCCTACAATTAGGCTTTCAGGAAGAAATGAGTACGATCATAGATCACCTCCCTAATTTACAAAAAAGGGTTCTGCTGTCAGCTACATCCGATGTAGAAATTCCCGATTTTGTGAGAATCAAATCGCCAGTTACACTTGATTATATAGAAGAAGTAAAGAACGATGCTCTCTCCCTGAAGCTTGTCTTATCACCCGATAAGGATAAAATAGAATCGTTATTTCATCTCATATGCTCTTTCGATTCAGAGCCTGCTCTTATTTTTTGTAATCACAGAGAAGTTACTGAACGTATTAGTGATTTATTGAATGCGAGAGGGATACAAACAGGATATTATCATGGAGGAATGGATCAGGACGGTCGGGAAAGAATACTGATTCAATTCAGAAATGGAAGTTTAAACTATCTGGTTACGACTGATTTGGCAGCTAGAGGATTGGATATTCCCGAAATGAATCATGTAATACATTATCATCTTCCATCCAAAGAAAGTGAGTTTATTCATCGCAACGGTCGTACTGCTCGTATGCATGCTTCTGGAACTGCATATATTGTTCAATTCAAAGATGATAAAATGCCTGATTATATTCCTGATGATTTAGATATTTTGAAAGTTCGGACAGATAAACCATTGCCTAATCGTCCCGAATATCAGACTGTTTATGTAAGTGGAGGAAAGAAGAATAAATTGAATAAAGGAGATATTGTCGGGTTCTTTTTACAAAAAGGAAAATTGGATAAATCCGATTTAGGATTGATCGAAGTCAAAGACTTTATTTCTTTTGTTGCAGTTCGTGTGCCTGCCGTAAAAACCCTTTTAGCGAATATTAGAGATGAAAAGATGAAAGGAAAGAAATATAAGGTTGAGGTAGCAAGGAATGTTATAAAAAGAGTTGATTGATATTGCGTATTTATAGGTCTACTTATCTGAATTAGTTTCGATCAGATCTGACAGTTAAAGGGCAAACAATTAAGTTTGTATTGCAATAAAAACAATAAAAGTTTAACCCTTTAAAATGTCAGAAAATGAGTTTAGAAACAAAAGTAATTAAAATCCGTTTAGGATTGTTATCCTTAGCAGAAGAGTTCGGTAATGTATCCAGAGCCTGCAAGTATTTAGGTTATAGCCGAGAGACTTTCTGTCGTTACAAAGAATTGTTTGAAGATGGCGGAGAGCAAGCTCTCAAGGATATGAACCGCCGAGTCCCCAATGTAAAGAATAGCATTGAATCTGTATGTTGATAGTTGCTTACAGGATTTAGTTTTGCTGACCTTTAACGAACAATCTGAATTTCACAATTGTTTTTTTAATAAGGAGAAGTATATTTGTATATTATATTTGAAACCCTAAAATATTTATGACCAAAATTCCACGTATGAGATTTTTCTTTCTATCAATCATTATAGGATTATTGCTTTTTAGCTCTGATGGTTTCGCACAAGTTACCATTGGGTCGGGTCAAGCTCCGGCTAAAGGTGCACTACTTGATTTGACTGAAGGAAGCATAACAACCAAAGGGTTAGGTTTGCCACGGGTAAAACTTTCTGATCTCAAAGTGTTAAAGATGGGTGATCATGATCTGACAGGAAGTGAAGAAGAGCATGTGGGACTATTAGTATACAGTGCCATAGAACAACAAAAATGCCCAACAGACCAATCTATCTTCAAAGGTCCTTATGTTTGGACAGGAGAGAATTGGGAGGCTCTTGGAAAAAACAATAAAGCATCCGATGTTATGCAATTCAACGATCAGGATGGTAATCCTTTTTTGGCTCGACAATTTGGCAGCGCCGGTATTTGGATGATTGAAAATCTACGAGCTACTAAATTTGATCCTGTAAGAGATGGGGTAGATGCCAGAGAAATTGAGCTTCGAGGACCAATGTTTTTTACGGAAGGAACCAATGGCGGTACTGAAGCTTATCCGGCTTTGTGGATGTATCCAATGTTAGACGGTGCTGATGTAGTAAACGACGATTTATTTAAACAAAACCCATCCATGGGATTGCTTTATACAAGAGGGGCTGCCGATAGGGGAATAGAAGATGCAGGTTCTCAAGACATAGATGACAACACCACAAAAGTTCAGGGCATATGCCCAAGTGGATGGCATCTGCCAAGCTTGGTGGAATGGACAGAATTGGAGAATGTGATTTTGGCACAAACATCCAAATACAGCACAACTCCCGATATAGGAGGAACAATTTTAGTAGACGACTACGAACGATCACCTGTTCAACCGTATATTGATCCGTGCACTACATTTGATTCAA
This sequence comes from Dysgonomonas sp. UBA5412, assembly GCA_002409595.1. Taxonomy (GTDB): domain Bacteria; phylum Bacteroidota; class Bacteroidia; order Bacteroidales; family Dysgonomonadaceae; genus Dysgonomonas. The sequence goes on along the minus strand of DHNQ01000015.1, from coordinate 8,512 downwards.
AAAACGGAACTTCATTTGCTAAAGAGTTTGGAGGTTTTTCCGTCTTAATGCCCGGTAAAATTGAGATGGATAATGCAAATTTTTTTGGAGAAGCTTTCTACTTTGCCACAAGTATTAGAAATCATTACATGAGCTATGTAATAGCATGGAGCGCCGATTCGGGGATGGATAAATTGCAATTGTCAAGTAATTATTCCTCCATGTTTCTATCGGTCAGATGTAAGAAGAATTAAGCAACAATGTAAATTCAGAATAAGAATTTAAGCCTACGTTAAAATAGCTTTTTTAGACGAATATTTCATTACTAACATACAAAATGAGATAGAGCATAACATGTAGAGTATTTAGGTGTAAAATAGGATAGGGCAGAATATAAACTATATCTTATCTTGTTCTATTTATTTTTTAGTAGTTTTTATAATTATATATATTTTTGGAAATGGAATCCCAGAATAGAATAACCTAAACTGAAATAAAATTTATGCGATCTTGCATTTTTCACATAAGTATTCAATTCTATTGTAGAGCACTTATTAGCTTTAGCCCAATTTTTAATAGAATTGAAAAAGAATTTCCCCAATCCTTTTGATTGCATTTCTGAATCAATTATCACATTATCCAGTTCAAGTTGTTTGCCAGAGTATAACCGAACAGTTATCCATCCGCTTGCAATCCCAACAAGTTGTTGACCTATATATAAACCAAAACATTGATAGCTTTGGAATTCAAACATCTGAATAAGATAATCTCTGGCATCCCCTATACCCAAAGATGGATTCAGTTGTTGTCCTAAGATTGCTATTTCCTGAATATCTTGAATTGATAGAAGTTTAAAAAATCTTTCTTCTTTCATTCTACCTTGATTGTCTAATTTGCATTGAATTTCTATATATTTTAATGACAAAAGTAACTTAAATTCGAATTGTCTTAAATGACAATATAGCGTCCAATACTGCCAAATAAATCTTATATTTGTGAGATATGACAAATCGGATTAAACATATTGTATTTTTAATTATACCTGATGCTACGTTATTGGATATAACAGGACCTTATGAAGTCTTTTCACAGGCATTAGAATATATTCAGCGGAATAATATAGAAACTGAATTTGTGTACGAATTACATTCAGTCTCTATTAGTGGAAAGAAAAGCATTCGGACTGCGTCAGGTATTACAATACAATGTGAAGAAAGTATCAAAACGATTTCATATTCTATTGATACTCTTTTGATACCTGGAGTCCCGAATGCTCTGGTAGAGCAATACAAACTTTCGAAAAATGTTCTTGAGTGGATTGCAGAACAGTCTGAGGAAATACATAGAATATGTTCTATATGTACAGGAAGCTTTTTTTTAGCTGAAGCTGGTATTCTCAAAAACAGAGTAGTTACAACCCACTGGGAAAAATGCGATTATCTGGGTAATAAGTATAAGGATATTCAGGTTGACAGTAATCCTATTTTTATTAAGGATGGTAATATTTATACCTCCGCAGGTATATCCAGCGGAATGGATCTTGCCTTAGCCCTGGTTGAAGAAGATTACAATAGACCCCTTGCTTTAGAAGTGGCAAAACAAATGGTCTTATACCTGAAACGTCCCGGTAGTCAATCTCAGTATAGCTCTATTCTAAATTATCAAAAAACAGATTATAAACCAATACAAATTATTTGTAATTGGATTTATGAGCATTTGCAAGAAACAATAACAATAGAAGATCTGTCAGAAAAAGTGTTAATGAGTCCGAGAAACTTTGCCCGTGTATTCCTTCGCGAAACAGGCATTACACCTGCAAGATATATTGAAAAATTGAGGATTGAAACAGCTTGTAGATATCTAACAGACACATCTCTATCTATGAAAGAGATTGCCTCTTTATGCGGCTTGGGATCTTCTGACAATATGAGAAAAGTATTTTCTAAGAATATAAAAATATCCCCAATGGAATACAGGCATAATTTTAGGACTGCTTTTTAGGTATATTATAGTTACTCTTTTAATTCAAGCTTCATCATAATGTCCGTTTGCTCATCATTACCTAGTTTAAAGATATGCTTACCAAATTCAAGAAATCCATTCTTCTTATAAAATTTTATAGCCTTTGGATTTTCCTCCCATACTCCTAACCAGATATAATCAGCATTCTTTAGAAGTGCAATTTGTTTTGCTTTTTCATAGAGCAATTGCCCGACTTTTTTTCCATGATATTCTTTCAAGACATAGATTCTCTCAATTTCGAATGCAGTTTCATCTTGTTTCTCTGTTTGAGCCTTTCCCGTATTTAATTTTAAGTAACCAACAGGTCTCTCTTGATCCCAAGCAATAAAGAAAGAAGAGTCAGGGTTATTGAGCTCGGCACATAATTTGTCAATGGCAAAATTCTCATTTAGATATTTGTCCATATCTTCCTGAGTATTGTTCTGTGAGAATGTCTCAAAAAAAGTTTGTTTCCCGATAATTTGTAATGTTTCTATTCCTTTTGCAGATACCTCTTTTATTATAATATTTTCCATTTTAAATCTTCAAGTTTTTCACAAAGATAAATATTGCTTTAATATTTATCCATTGAAGAGATCATCATCTTTAGGAGAGTGCTCGTCAATTACAATAATCTGAGTATTATTTTTTCTTTACAACTGATAAGTCAGCCATTTAAAAAGAAAATAATAAAAGGAAGGTTTTATCAAAGAATACTCTTTTGAAAAAGGAAGATTGCTATAAATCAACAAAAACAGTTTAAAACAAGAATTACAGAGATTGAAAATAAAGTACAAACAGCCAAAGTTAAATATGGGTGTGGTGAAATAGAAAAAGATATATATGATGCAGTTCGTAGTGAATTTACACCACAATTGAACGATTTGAAGCAAAAACTTGAAATTGCTGAAATAAATTTATCGAACTACGAACCATATGTAGACTATGCACTGCAAATGTCTTGTAAATTAGGCGGTTTATGGAATGATTTTGATATTGTAAAGAAAGAAAAATTACAAAATTTGGTATTTCCTGAAGGTGTTTTCTATGACCAAAAAATCAAAGGTTATCGAACTCCAAAGCACAATTCATTCCTTCATTTAATCAACACAAAAATAGAAAGTTATAAGAATGAAAAAAGCGACAAAAAGAAAATTAATTCAATTTGTCGCTCTCAGTGCGGATGAAGGGACTCGAACTGTCCCTCTATTCGTTTGTATATCTTGCTTTTACAAAACTATCTAAAACATACAGGCAACACTTTGGTAGCGTAAAAAATGATCGCTTTGCAGTGTCTTGCTTTTATAACTTTTTCTAAGAACTTGAGGTAAAGGTAAGAAAAAGGAGTAAGAACCCAAACTTTTCAAACGGAATTAAACCCTATTTTGTATTCCTTGCAGTGCAATATCTTCTACATTATGCACTTTTTAAGTGCAATTTTACTTATCTTTGTAAAAACAGATAACTTATGGAAAAGCTATTCGAATACTCCAATAAACTGATAAAAGAAACCGATACGGGCTTTTTACGCTATATGTATGACGAGATCAATTGGCAAAGCCGAATGATTGGTCTTATAGGTCCTCGTGGAGTAGGAAAAACAACCCTCGTTCTACAATATATCAAGCAAAACTTAAACCCTGCTGAAACACTTTATGTTACAGCCGAAGATTTTTATTTTGTAGACAATAGAATTACTGAACTTGCAGATACCTTTGTTAAGTATGGAGGGAAATACCTCTTCATCGACGAGATTCATAAATACAAAGATTGGGCGAAGGAACTGAAACTGATTTATGATTATCACAAAGAACTCAAGGTAGTATTCACAGGCTCTTCGGTATTGGATATAAAAAAAGGAGTTTCCGATCTAAGTCGTAGAGCTGTTATGTACACGATGCAAGGTTTGTCTTTCCGTGAGTATCTGAAATTGTTTCACAATATATCGGCAGATACATATTCGTTAGAAGAGATACTACAACACAAAGTTGAAATATCTGAATTAAAACGTCCCTTGCCCCTCTTTGCCGATTATCTGAAAAGGGGGTATTATCCCTTTGCCTTAGAAGAAGATTTTGATATCCGTTTAGGCCAAATCATCAACCAAACGCTTGAAAATGACATACCAATGTATGCTGATATGAATGTGGCTACAGGACGAAAATTGAAACAGCTACTTGCTATAATCTCTAAAAGTGCACCATTCAAACCCAATATGAGCAAGATCGCAGAAATATTATCTGCCAGTCGCAACAATATTTCGGATTATTGCCTGTATATCGAAGAAGCTGGCATGATAGCTCAACTTAGAGATAATACCGGAGGTATTCGTGGATTGGGTAAGGTGGATAAGATATATTTAGACAATACCAATCTGATTTACAATCTTGCTGAAAACACTCCTAATATTGGCAATATTAGAGAAACATTCTTTTTAAATCAGATGCGAGTGAAACATAACGTTTTTACATCTCCTGTTGCCGATTTTTTGATTGCTGATAAAACCTTTGAAGTTGGGGGCAAAAGCAAAGGACAAAAGCAGATTAAAGATATTGAAAATGGCTATATTGTGAAAGATGATATTGAAAATGGATTTTTGAATGTTATTCCGTTGTGGCAGCTAGGGTTGAGTTATTGAAATAATTCTGATAACTAATTCATTATAGCTATTGCTACAGTTCTATATAATTGATTTTATTAACTTTGTTCTAATTATAAAATAATAGGTTTGAATATGATCCCTAGTTACCAAACAATAATGCTTCCTTTACTGAAGGTTGTGCAAAATGGAAAAGAATATCGCCTAAATGATGTCGTAGAACTGTTAGCAAATAAGTTTAAACTAACAGAAGAAGAACGAAAAGAATTATTGCCTAGTGGACAAACATTCTTATTTGGTAATAGAGTTGGTTGGGCAAGGACTTATTTAAAAAAATCAGGACTTTTAGCATCGCCTAGAAGAGGGCATATTACAATAACTCCTAGAGGACTGGAAATATTAAAACAAAATCCGAAAGAAATAAATGTATCTTTTTTGAAGCAGTTTCCTGAATTTCTAGAATTTCAGAATCTGAAAAAAGAAGATAATTCTTCAGAGGAAAGAAATTCTCATACAGAAGATGTTTTTCAAACACCAGAAGAAATTCTAGAGGATTCATACCAAAACATACGAAAAGCTTTAGCTCAAGAATTATTAGACAGAATATCAAAGCTTTCTCCTACTTTTTTTGAACGTCTTGTTGTTGAATTATTGGTTAAAATGGGATATGGAGGCTCTATGAAAGATGCAGGTAAGGCAATAGGGAAAAGTGGAGATGAAGGTATAGATGGAACAATAAAAGAAGATAAACTAGGCTTGGATATAATTTACATTCAAGCAAAACGATGGCAGGTGGGAAATGTCGTAGGACGCCCGGAAATTCACAAGTTTGTTGGGGCGTTAGCCGGGCAAGGTGCTAAGAAAGGAATATTTATAACCACATCGTCATTTACAAAAGATGCCTTGGAGTTTGTTCCAAGGAATGAAACTAAAATTGTACTTATTGATGGATATCGGTTAGCTCAGCTTATGATTGATTATAATCTAGGAGTGGCAACACAACATACTTACGAAGTAAAGAAAATTGATAGTGACTATTTTGAAGAATAGAAATACAAACACCATGAAAACACCCAAGCAATCTCTAAATCCCGCATACTTAAAGCAGAAACCCGAAAGAAAAGAAATAGAGCTGTTCAAAAAAGAATTCATTTCTTTGTTGGATAAGATAAATGATTCGGAGAGCGAGGAGTTTCATAAAAATCTCATTACCGATTTTCTCAACTCGGTATATTACAAAAACAATCATTATATCAATACCAAGGGCTATGCCGACCTTGTTATTCACAACGGTAAGAATACAGATTCGCCTGTCGGTGTATTGATTGAGGTAAAGAAGCCAAGCAACAAGGGCGAAATGGTGAGCAAGGAAAACCTCAATGCTAAGGCTTTTCAGGAACTTGTATTGTATTACTTCAGAGAAAGGAGCAAAGCCAAGAACTTCGAATTACGCTATCTGATCATAACCAACATCAATGAATGGTTTGTGTTTGATGCACAGGATTTCGAGAAACTCTTTTATCAAAATAAGTCTCTACATAATAAATTCAAGCAATTTGACAAGGGAACTTTATCCGGAAAAACAACAGACTTCTTTTACAAAGATGTTGCAGCTCCAGAGATTGACAAGGTAAAATCCGAGATCCAATACACACACTTCGACATTCGCAATTATGATAAAATATTACGTAATGCGGACAGAGAAGACGACAAAAAGCTCATCGCTCTCTACAAGTTCTTGTCTCCCGTCCACCTATTGAAGCTATCGTTTGCTAACGATTACAACCAGCTCAACAAAGAATTCTATGCCGAATTGCTCCACATTTTAGGCTTGGAAGAGGTAAAAGAAAAATCTCAAAAGTTCATTGTACGAAAAGCAAAAGGTAAGCGCGACAATGGTTCGATTATAGAAAATGCGATGAACGAATTGGATGCTATGGACAAAATAGCTCGACTATCCAACACAAAACAATATGGAAGTACATACGAGGAACAATTATACAATGTAGCTCTTGATTTGAGTATTACCTGGGTCAATCGTGTTCTATTTTTGAAACTGCTCGAAGCACAGATCATAAAATACCATAACGGAGACAGGCGCTACTCCTTCCTTTCGACCGATAAGATAGAGGGATATGATGATTTGAACAGCTTATTCTTTCAGATATTGGCTCGCAAAGAAGATGATCGACGAGAGGGGATTCTGAAAGACCGTTTTTTGCATGTTCCGTACCTGAACAGCTCGTTGTTCGAACCGACAGACTTGGAAGGTGATACCATTGCTATAAGTGCTCTTCGAGATAAAGCAAAAATAGAATTATATTCCAAATCTGTATTAAAAACCAAAAATGCAGAATTAAAAGAATTTACTCCATTAGAATACTTACTCAAGTTTCTTGATGCTTACGATTTTAGTAGCGAAAGTTCTGAAGATATACAAGAAGAAGATAAAGCCCTGATTTCTGCCTCTGTTCTTGGACTAATTTTTGAGAAAATAAATGGGTATAAAGACGGTTCGTTCTTTACCCCAAGCTTTATCACTATGTTTATGTGTCGGGACACCATAACTCGTACTGTTATACAAAAGTTTAACGAGACAAAAGGCTGGGAATGTAAAACTGTTGTAGATTTGCACAATAAGATATCCGATATTAAGGAAGCAAATGATATATTCAACTCCATCCGTTTGTGCGATCCGGCTGTAGGGTCGGGACATTTTCTTGTGTCGAGTCTGAATGAGATGATTTATCTTAAATCAGAATTGGGTATCCTTGCCGATAAAGATGGGCGAGTGTTGAGAGGATATAAGATTAGCATAGAAAATGATGAATTGATAATCAGTGATAACGAATTTGGCATCTTCAAATATCAACCTCATCAACACGAAAGTCAAAGGGTACAGCAAACTTTATTCCACGAAAAGCAGACAATCATCGAAAATTGCTTGTTTGGTGTCGATATTAATCCCAACTCGGTGAAGATATGCCAACTTCGTCTTTGGATCGAATTGTTGAAGCACACCTATTATAAATCGGGAACAAGTCAGTTAGAAACTCTACCTAATATTGATATAAATATCAAGTGTGGAAATTCGCTGATTAGTCGCTTTGGCTTAGATGAGAACTTAAAGCCGATTCTGCGTGGACTAAACATTTCTATATCAGAATACAAAGAGGCCGTTAATAATTATAGGAATGCACATAATAAGCAGGATAAGAAACAGTTGGAGCAATTCATCAAAGACATCAAAAGTAATTTGAAAATCGAAATCAGTAAAAATGATAAGAATAGTAAGGCTTTATTAAAGGCGAGAAAGGAATTTTCGGATCTAACAGCCCCTAGTCTTTTCGAATTAACCTCCAAAGAGAAGAAAGAGCTACAAAAGAAAATTGATATTTCTCAAAAAAGCATTGAAAAATATGCAACTATTATTGATGAAATTAAGAATAACAGAATTTATCAAGATGCGTTTGAATGGCGAATTGAGTTCCCTGAAGTTTTAAATGAAGATGGGGACTTTATTGGTTTTGATGCTATAATAGGCAATCCGCCCTATATCCAACTTCAATCGATGGGCGAGATAACTGATATCTATAAAAAGATGGAGTTTGAGACCTTTGAACGTACCGGAGATATTTATTGTTTATTCTATGAATTGGGGAATAATATTCTTCGACAAAATTATTTTCTTTCATTTATTACTTCAAACAAATGGATGCGTGCAGGATATGGGGGAAGTATGCGTAAATATCTCGTAGAGAAAACAAATCCGGTCTTATTGGTAGACTTTGCTGGCATTAATGTATTTGACGAAGCTACTGTGGATGTGAATATTTTAATGTTTCAGAAGGATAAAAACCGACAAGAAACACAGGCTTGCATTGTCAAAAAGGAAGGTATAAAAAATTTGAGCGTTTTTATTAGACAGAATAG
>DHNQ01000011.1 GCA_002409595.1 Dysgonomonas sp. UBA5412 | reverse complement strand
GGTCTCTTTTAGTGTTATTTCCATGTGTACAACACAACTAAGATTTTATGCTAAGTATTTACTGATAGGTTTACTATTTGGCATAATCATCGGCTTCTTTTTCGGTCGATCAACGATTGATACCAAAACGAAAACAGAGTATTTTAAAGGCGAAACCGTTACAGGCTCGGTAAGTCCAACACAGTTCGAGCCAATTAAAGAAGAAAGACCGGATATTCAATATCGGGATACAGGAAGCATAAAGTATATCAATCGTCCTGTAGATACAGCCGCTATTATTGCCGATTGGGAACTAAAGCGAACATATAAACTGACGGCCTTTGATAATAAGACACAAGGTAAATTAGAGTTGTTCCCGGTAATACAATACAATAAGCTATCAGCTTTAGACTACAATTTCACACCGGTAATAGAAAGGCAAACAATATACAAGACTAAAGTATGGCAGCCTTTCATATCAGGCTCTTATTCTACTTTAAATTATGTAGGTATTGGCGGCGGTGTATTTTATTATAATATGGGGTTGGAATATCAGTATCAAAAAAGTTTAGGCAATTTAGGCAATGGACATTTGATAGGAATAAAATATAAGTTTTAGGTATAGGTTAAGATTATTTGAGCCGTCTTTCTGTGAAGATAGGCGGTTTTTATATTTATTCTAATAGAGAATTAACTTCAGTATTATGCCTTTTATGGACAAGGTAACGTATTATAGTTTCCATTCTGTGGATTGATAATAAATTTAGTCTTCAGAAGGTCTGTGCCTATTAGACTGCATATGTTTGGAATAAAACTTTTCAGATGCTCTACAATAGCATCTGTATTGCTCTGGTTTAACTTGTTTACTTGGCATTGAAATCTAGCTAGCTTTTTACTACTGGTAAATCCATCAATGAGTGTTATTTGATTATCATAACAGACAAGTTCTTTTAATTCCCTATTATTCTTCAAGCTTAATGTGCTCAATTTATTTCTGTATATATGCAAAGAGGTAAGGGTTGAATTATCAGGAAGGTCTATAGTGATAAGCTGATTATTATAAAGATGTATTTCATTCAATGCTATATTTCTAGACAGATTCATCTCTGTTATTTTATTATCAGAGCACCAAAGAATAGCCAGTTTAGGATTATTTGATAAATTCAGGCTAGAAAGGCTATTGTAAGAACAATAGATACGAACAAGTTCAGTATTATTACTTACATCCAGAGCTATTAAGCTGTTTTTATAGCAGTTTAATTGAGTCAATTCTTTATTTGTTGATATATCTAGATTAGTAAGTTTGTTTTCATTAAGAGTTAAAGTCTTCAAGGCCAACAAATCTTTTATGCCCTCAGCACTAGTTAAATTCTTCTTAACCAGAGATATCCCGACGACTCTCTTCTTACTTTCGCATTGAGGAGTGCTCCATGTTACTCCAGGAAATGTATTATCTGTAATATTCTCTGGTATGATATTTTCGGAAAATGACCATCCTGTCTTATTCCCGTTGGCTTCACTAAATTTCTTTAATGCTGCGATATCAGAATCAAAGTTACCCGGTGATTCGTCATCTTTCTGCATATCTCCTGCACTATAGAGAGGTACCCATCTTTTTCCGGTCCAAGTGTAAACTCCTGTTGATATACATTGATTATCCAAATTGTATACGATCAAACCTGTATTCTCTACCTCCATCGCAGAGAAGTCTTTATTTCCGATTTTAAGTATATATGGGGATTTGAGAGATACTCGAGGTAGAACGAGTCCATTTTCAGAATTAATACCCTTGTTTTCATTCTCCTTGAGTTGTAAGAGAGCCCCATTTACGGGTTCACCTCCACTCCCTATTGTTACCTGTGAAAAGGTGTTTGTGCCTAGTGTTGCCAGTATAATTATCAAAACATAGATCTGTCTCGTTGATGCTCGTTTCATAAAAGTTTGTTTATTCATATCCCATGAAATAATAAATATGATGTGTTTAAAAGTACATTAATGTATATAGATGGGAATATTATTATTTCTTGCAAAAGAAACTTTTCTTTCTTATTATTAAAAGTTTTATTTTAAACAAAAATGGTTTACAATGAATATAGCAGCTTGCGTGATTGATGAATATTGGTCATGACTTCATATCAACGGTAACTGTTTTTACCCTTTAGAGTTTGGGCTGAAAAGGTATAGCAAATAGAAAAAGAAGCGCTAAAATCGTTTTTCTCATAATGGTGCAAAGATAGACATTTATCCAAGATACCACTTCAATGTATCGATAGCTTCTGTTACGGATCGGACAACTACATATTTAAAAGAGTAACCAACCAAGGCTACTCTTTTCCTTTTATTTCTTTAAGTAAATCTTCAATATCTGATATGGAATTGATCTCATAGGATCTATCATTATACCTAATAACCCCAATTAACCCCTCTTTGGGTGCTGATTCAAATAATTCAGTAATTGAAACTTCAATACGAGAAAATATATCAAAAGAAGTTGGACTTTGAAAAATCAGAGGAAAAATGATTCGGATTTATATATTAAGGTAATGGAAACGATAAAATGTGCTCATTGTGGCGAAATCAAGGAGGCATCTCTTTTTTACAGCACAAGAAAAGTCTGCAAACAATGTGTAGTTGGTATTGCATCAGAAAAAAGGAGATTGAGGGATGTGACTAAATTCAACCACATCGATGGTGAAATATGGAAAGGTGTACCTGAATTTGAGGCATACTACCAAGTGTCTAATTTGGGGCGAGTGAGAAGCCTATTTTCCTCTAATGGACGTAAAGTTGTGTTTAATTGGCCTAAATTATTAAAGCCTGCAAAAACGAGAGATGGATATCTGAGGGTTACGCTGTGTGTGAATGGAGGAAGGAAGCAAACTACAATCCATCGGTTAGTTTTAATTACATTGGATAAAGACAACCCGGGGCTTCAAATCAATCATATAAACGGAATAAAGACCGACAATCGGCTCAGAAATTTAGAATGGTGTACGCAATCTGAAAATATGCTTCATGCATACAAAATTGGATTAGAGCAGCCCTGTGATAATGGCTTTAATAAAAGAGTATCAATTATCAGGAATGGAGTTGTGTTAAGAACTTACCCTTCTATAAGGGAAATGTGTAGACAGGAGTCTTTCGACAGAAGGTGTGCGTTAAGAGTCTTATCAGGCGAAAATGCACATCATAAAGGCTTTACTTTTATTATCAATGAAGAATAACGAATCTAAATTACAGCAATCTTGTGTGAAATGGTTTAGGCTTCAATATCCTAAACTATCACGATTGCTGTTTTCTGTTCCCAACGGCTCAAAACGAGATAAGATTACCGCCTCTATTTTAAACGCAGAAGGCGTTGTCTCAGGCGTTTCCGACTTAATATTACTTATTCCCCAAAAAGGTTATTCAAGTCTCTGTATTGAAATGAAATATGGAAAGAATAAGCAGAGCGACAACCAAAAAAAATGGCAGGCGGAGGTAGAATCTGTCGGCAATAAATATGTTGTATGTAATTCTATTGAAAGTTTTATCCTCGAAATAAATAGTTATTTAAGATAGCATAGAGGACCTTCAGGAGTAGATATAACAGAAACAGTTGAAATAAAAGGAAACAGGGTTATTCAAATATTTGAATAACCCTGTTTCCTTTTGAAAAAGTAGGAACTTTATTTATTTTATATTTCTATTTTATCAAGTCCCAATAATTAAGATTATTTATTATCTCAACCGAAACCTTCCGATCGCCACGACGGGCATCGTTGTTTTCGGATGGAGACAGCAACGATATCTTCTTACCAACACCTCTACTACGTAGTACTGATGATGATACTCCTCGTTTGGTAAGAGCATCAACAACTGCTTTAGCCCTTCGGCGAGATAGATCAATATTGTATTCAGAGTTTCCTCTTGAATCCGTGTATCCCGTTATGAGATAACGATTAGAAGTATTGTTTTTCATGAAGTCAGCAATACGATCTAATGTTTCGTTAGATTCTGGTGCTATAGAAGCTTTGTCGAAGTCAAAATAGAGATTATTAAACAGTTCACATATTTGTTGTATCTGTTGTTGATTGTCTTTAGAAGGAACTTCTTTAATTACCTCCTTGATTACTTGAACTGGGACTTCAACACGTTTTTCCACCTCTACATAAATAGGTTCAGTTTTCGGTTTCTTGGATTTACCTCCAATACGCCACATCAATCTTACAGTACCTTCAATATTATTAGCGACATTTTTGTATGGCATATATATATAGTCTCCTTGTATGCCAATACCAAAACGGTCGTTCAACCACATGTTTACTCCAGTTCCCGCGGATATCGGAATGAAATGTTTGCGGTCGGCTCCTTGTTTGTTATAGAGGTTGTCCATTGCCCATCGCATATCCTGATTATCTACTTTTTCAACACCATTATAAACAATATTGAAATTCTTATACATATATCCTGCTCCAACGCGGAAGTAAGGATCAATATATTTGGAGTTGAAGTAAGCTCCTAATCGCCACTGAAGGCCTAATTGAGCTTTTGCTAACCAACGGTTTTCTTTTCCTTCACGCAGATCATCTCTCGTGAATCCGAATAGTCCCTGCATATCTATTGCAAAATAGTCTGTCAACTCGCGGGCAACAGAGATATTTCCTCCAAAAAGTACATCTTTTTTCTGTGTATTTAATTGGTAAGATCCGTCTGAAGCTTTGTAAAAGTCAAGGATACTAAATCGTGTCATTTTATATGCCGACGCTCCAATACCAATTTCCCAAGCACGAGATGGCTTTTCCTCAATATTACGGACATCTTCTTGTGCAAGGATAGTGAGAGGAGACACCAAGAGAGTAATCAGTCCTAATATATAAAGTCTTTTATTCATATTAAATTTCTATTCTTTAGTTAAAGGTATTTCAATTTTTTTATCGCTATATGCATTCCTTATATAGTATTTATCACCTTCTTGGATGAATACATACTGTATAGTTGCTCTATATGGAGTAAAAAGATCTCCTAATATATCTGGATCTTTACTTCCTGTTGAGTTTATACCTTCTTGATCATACATATAGGCAACATTAGATATAAGATTTCCAGGGTATGAATCAAATAATTGAAAGTTCAAAGTCTTTGATGCCTCTATGCTTTGTATTCTCACAACGCTACTTCCTCCTGCACCACCTTTAGATTTATTGATGGCAATTGTTAGAAATGATTTTGGATTCAGCTCACTTCCTTCGGAAGAATTCGCTTCCCAGACATATCCTGTTTTTGTAAATGAATGATAGAACCTATTAAAAGTACTCCTATTAACTGTAGCCGTTAAATAACTCGTGCCCGCTTTTATATGATATTGGAAATTGTTGATTGAAGGAGCTGGGTATAATTCGGGGCTTCTTACTGCCGCGTTCATAATTGGCTTTTCTCCATAGAAGAAATTTTCTCCGACAATTGTATAGTATTGCTTTTGGCCATTCCATTCATAAGGTTTCAACGTTTGTAAAAACTTCCAACTAGTCTGAACCACTAAACTTTCGCCCGTAAAACTTTTTTCTTCAGCTGTTAAAACAATAGGGCGAGCAATATAAAAATAATCTACTAGAGTTGTAGAATAAGGACCACTTCCAGTAATTTTTCTTTTTCCATAATCAGCCACTTTTGTCAAATTACTAAATTCGAGAGGCTTTGTGACATCATTTACTTCGTAACATGTTAATTCATTCTTATCCACATATAGTTCTTGCTCTACCCATTCACCATCAACTTGTTTCTCTAGTTTATAACGAACACCAACGAAAGGATCGAATCCATAGTGAATCTGTCCATAAGGCCAAGCCAAAACTTCTCTTATAAAGACGTTTTCAGCTATTATTCTTGTGTGTATTTTATTAGGAACAATCGTATTATTTGCGGATTGCTCAGTCACTCCATTTATTGTTATTTCTGCGGTAAACCCACTTCGTTGAGCAATATCTAGCTTATCAGGCAAATCTCCAACTGGAACACTTATTATTCCGTCATTGTTCGTTGTATAGCTAAGCGAGGCATTCAAACCAGGAAGTCCTTTTACCTTCACTCCTGCTCCGACTTTTTCACCTTCTTTATCATATACCTGAAAAACGGCACCTCCATCTTGAGGATTAATAGCCTCTCCACTTGCAGCATCAAAAGGCATGACTATGACATTTGGTTTCCCCTTTATTATAGTTTCTCCATCATCTCCATCTTTTCCGTCTTTACCTCTTAGGTAGAACCAAAAGTCATCTAAAGCAATTTTATCCTTGGGCCACTTTGTACCCCCATATACTTTATCATCAGGATGAGGATTTGTCAAACCTTTGGCTACTTCAACTTTCCATATCTCGTAAGCAGAAGCTCCCGGATTGCCATTTGAGCCATTGGATCCTTTAGATGGTTTTCCTGTATCTTTATTATTTATAAACCAATTGCCATTGTCTCCAATAGTTATTTCAGGAGTAGATCCGTCGATACCATTTTTACCATCCTTGCCTTTAGCTGGGACTCCTGTATCTTCAGCATCAATCCACCAGTTGCCATTATCTCCAATGTATGGTGTTTTGCCATCTTTACCATCAGTTCCATCTTTACCATTGCTACCGGAAAAGTATGCCCAGAAATCAGCCAGAGAGAATTTATTCTTATCCCATGTTTGTGAAGGGTTCATGCGATCTGGCATTTTATTCTTTTGCACTAATTCAGACCAAATTTCATAAGCTGACTTACCATCCAACCCATTTAGTCCATCTTTTCCGTTTGTCCCATTTTGTCCATTTTTACCCCGGGCAGGAATACCTGTGTCTTCACCATCGATAAACCAATTATCATTAGTCCCGATAATAACTTTTGAACCTGGTGTTCCAGGATCTCCTTTAGCTCCAGTTAGGTATTCGAAGAAGTCTTTTTCTGTTTTCTTGGTGGATGGCCATTTTTGACCGGGGTTATGAGGATCGTCAGTATTACCCGGCGTAATCATATCTACCCATATATCATAGGCCGATTTACCATCTTTACCGTCTTTACCATTTACACCATTTTTCCCAGTAAGAAATTTCATGAAGTCTTCTTTAGATGTATAGTCTTTCCATTCAGGATACACTCCCAGTTCAACCATACTAACCCATTCTTCATAGGCACTGGCTCCTGCAGGGCCGGGAGGAAGTGTAAAATCGATATCTGTACATGCATTTAGAATAAATGCAAATAATAAAATAAGGAGGAGATTTTTTTTCATTTTTTATAAAGTATTAAAAGTATTAATTGTTTTCATTCATCTTGATAAAAGAGTCTCTTACTTGCTAGAATACAATTTAAAGAAATCCTTCATCGAGAAATAATCAGATGAATTGAAATTCAAAGACAATATCAGATATGGTACTTATATTATATATAAGAGTAGGACTAGAGAAGGATTCGCTCATATTATATGTGTTTTATAAAAAACTTAGCTAGACTACTAATGATAAGAAAATATTGGAATATATTATCTTTGAAAAGTATAGTTTTGTAATATTTTATTTATGTTATAAGAAATATTCATTATTAGTTATTTGAGACTACATCAAATGTTTTGGAAAGCTGATCTGTAATAATAGATGTATTTTTTATTTCTATAATATTGTTAATAGCTGCAAAATAAACTTTTATTTTTTGTAGTAAAAAGTTTTATTTTAAACAAAAATGGTTTATAATGAATATAGTTACTTGAGCAATTCTGTTTGTATAGGAGTCCAAGTTCTTTTCATATTAGTTCATCAATTAAGGCGGCCTCTTCATCGCCGTAGTATTTGAATATTATTTCATCACATGATAAATCTGTATCAGCTGGATGTGTTTTATGTAAATATTCATCGAATTTCACAATATCGATCATAATCTTAGCACAAGCAGCAGTTATAAGGCTATCTATAAATTGTCCTATTCCAATTCCAAATACTTCACGGAAATACTCTTTGAGGTCTGTTAATTCTGTTATCTTGTAAGCCATTATATTAACCCCTCCCTTTCTAATTGACGTTTGGATTTTACGGCATTACGCTGTTTCTGTTCTGCTGATTTAAGCATAGTCGCTAACTTATTATTGTTTTTGACATAAGTATTCAATATCCCAGATGAGATATTTAAATATTTAGAGAGTAAGTTTAGAGAGAAGAAACAATCTCGATACTTTTCTACAAAATCACTATTTGTTAAAGGACATTCCCATAAACCGCCCTGGTCCTTAATAACTTTTTTCCTTTCTATCGAACGCTTTTTTGAAGCATCAGAACGATCTTCATCCATCAAATTTTTATCATTACAGAATTTAGCGACCGTCAATCGATGACACTTTAGTAATCGACCAATGGCAGAAAAGCCAAGGCCAGCATTGAGATATTCCCTTATCTTATCTTCGTGTTCGTCAAGCTTGCAATATGAAGATGTCGAGCCGATAGGACGACCTAAAACTAAGCCTTCAGCTCGTTTTTTCGCTAAAGCTTCTTTTGTTCGTTTTGAGATCATATCTCGTTCTATTTCCGCAGCAAGCCCAAAAGCAAAAGCGAGTACTTTTGATTGTATATTGTCACCTAACTGGAAATAACACTAAAAGAGACCCCCGTTC
>DHNQ01000004.1:7976-114149 GCA_002409595.1 Dysgonomonas sp. UBA5412 | reverse complement strand
ACTTTTGGATTATTATTTACACTTAAATTCTCTTTGTTACCAACTTTTTTCTTTGTTAATTCTAACTCTTTGCTTCTTTGTGTTTTTTTGGCAATCTACAAATGAAGAATCAAACTAAGAGAAGTTTTCTTTTTACCTCCAAATTTAGCAAATATTTGATTAACAGGCTCGATATACCTCTTAAAACCTTTACCTCTATTTATTGGGGGCTTGAGGATAGGTTTGACTTGCAGTTTTACAGTCTGTTTGAATTCCTGATACTTCTGCTTAAACTAATCCGTGATATTCATTCCATTAAGAGAAAGGTAAAGTTTGTCAAGATTATCCTGTTCTTTGAATAGTTATAATTCAGCATCCTGTACGTTAAAATTGTGGTCATGTTCAGGCGAACGTAGTTTGCTTGTATAAGATACGGCTTCGCCTGTAGGTACTTTTAGATTATTATTTACACTTTTTGTCAAAGTAAGTCTATATATTCTTAAATTTGATACTTGAAAAGCAAAACACAGAATGTATATTTCATATGTTTTGAGGCTTACAGACCTATACTAGAAACAATTTCACCTATGACAACGAAACAAAATTTATTTAAAAATAGTTGGCTGACATTTGAATATAATTTATGGTTGAAAATAAAATAGAATTAAAATCAATTAGTGAACTGCTTGGAAGACATTTTTACATTCCGAGTTATCAACGTGGATATCGTTGGGAGGAACAACAAATCATAGACTTATTAAATGACGTTCTTGAATTTCAAAAGAAAAAAAGAAAGAGCGAAGGAGAATTCTATTGTCTACAGCCTTTGATTGTTGTGCAAAGGGAAAGTGACGCTTGGGAAGTTGTTGACGGACAACAACGGCTGACAACCATCTATATTTTATTGTCGTATTTGAAAGACGCCTTGGAAATTCTTGGTTTGCCTTACAATTTATTTTCGCTTGAATATGAAACACGAGGAAGTAGTAAAGAATTTTTGCAGGATATAACAACAGTAAAAGAAATCAATAAAACTAATATTGATTTTTACAGAATGAGTGATGCCTTTCTTATCATTAAGAAATGGTTTGAAGAAAATAAACCTAACAAAGGCGATTTTTGTAATATTTTGCTAAAAACAGAGGTTGATGAACAAAATAAAATAGATAAAGCGAACAACATTCGTTTTATTTGGTATCCGATAAATGCGAACAACGATACAGAAGAAAAGCCAAATGTAACTTTTTCGAAGTATAATCAAGGCAAAATTGAATTAACAAATGCCGAACTTATTAAAGCAATTTTCTATTTGACCGATGGTGATAAAGACAAGAAAAAACACCAAATCAAAATTGGCTATGAATGGGACGACATAGAAAATACATTAAGAAAACCTGATTTTTGGCGTTTTATTAACCCTTCAAAATCGTATCTGAACCATATTGAATTTATTTTTGATTTGGTTGCTACAAAATACGAAAGTAGAATTCCATATAGAATCAAAAAAGATGATAGGTTACGGTCATTTTATATTTTCAATGAATTAATTACGAAGAATATTATAATTTATGAAGATAGCAAATTCAATAATACTCGTGATTTTCTTTGGGACGAAGTTAAAACATATTACAGAACTTTTGTAGAATGGTATAATAGTTTAGACTACGAAAATAAATACACCTATTTTCATCTCATTGGATTTTTATTACAAATTGGACAAAATATTGAAACTATTAAACTGTTAGCTGAAACAAACTCTAAATCTCAATTTGTTAACGAACTAAAAGGAAAAATAAAATCATATTTTGGAAATATTGACTTCAATGAAATTGGTTATGATGACAATTACGATAAAGCAAAGAAAATTTTATTGCTGTTCAATGTTATTACAATGATGAATAGTGGTTTTAACAAATTTTCTTTTGAAAGAATTTCAAGTTGGAGTTTAGAGCATATCCATGCTCAACAATCCGAAGAAATTACAAATGAGAAAAGTAAAAGACAATTATTAGAAGAACAAAAAGAGGACATTTTTATTTGTAAACGAGAAGAATTAAAAAATGAAATTACTGAACTATTAGCAATGCCTGAAATTGACCAAACTCGTTTTTCTAATTTACAACAAAACATTTTTCTCTTGTCGTCTGATACCGATTCAACTATTCATTCGATAAAAAATCTTGCATTACTAACACCATCTGATAATTCAAGGTTGAATAACGCACCATTTCACAGAAAACGAGATAAAGTAAAAGAACTTGACGAAAAAGGTTCGTTTATTCCAATTTGCACAAAGAATGTTTTTCTGAAATACTACTCTAAAAATGTAGAACAGAATGTAAAATGGGACAAAAAAGATATGGATGCGTATCTTGAAGAAATGAAAACGATATTAAAAGACTGTCTTATAATCAATAATAATGAATCTGGAAAATAGAGAATTTACTTTTTGGAAGTTAATTTCCGATTACACAATAGAAATCCCGGCTATTCAACGCGATTATGTGCAAGATAAATTATATTCCGAGTTACAGAAAGAGGAATGTGATATTATTGGCGACATAATCAATTCATTGACAAAAAACGTAAAAACCAATTTACATTTTGTTTACGGAAAGGTGGATAATCAAGAATTAATTCCGTTGGATGGACAGCAACGCCTAACAACATTATTTTTAATACATTGGTTTTTATCGCTTGGAACTCTAACGAATGACAATAAAAAAAAATTATCAAAATTCACATACGAAACCCGTCCAAGTTCAGAAGATTTTTGTTTGAAATTAGTAAAAGAGAGTATTGTCTTTCAAGATGATTTAAAAATTAGCCAACAAATTATCAATTCAAAATGGTTTTTTCTATCGTGGAAAAATGATCCAACTATAAAAGCAATGCTGAATATGCTTGATGTAATTCAAGCAAAGTGCAATCAACCAAACGAAAAGCTTTTTAATATACTGTGCGATGAAAATTGCCCAGTAATATTTCATTTTTTGCCGTTGGAGCAATTTAAATTAGACGACGAAATTTATGTAAAAATGAATTCAAGAGGAAAACCTCTTACAAATTTTGAAAATTTCAAAGCCAATTTTTCGGTTCTGTTTGACCACAACAGCAAATCAAAATTAGATAATGAATGGTTGGATATTTTTTGGAAGTTTGAAAGAGACAATAATACTATTAACCTGAAAGAAGTTGATAGTAAATATTTGAATTTTTTAAAAAATGTAACATTGAATTTTATTGCCGAAACGAAAGATATTGACAGAAAATTTAAAGACACATTCAATATATTCGTCCAGTATAAAAACGTATATTTTGAAAATTCTAACACGTTACAACAGCTCTCAAAAATTTTTGATTGTTTGACTTCATTTAATGATACTGAAAAACATTTTGAAAACATATTACAAGATGAACCCAACAAGCCAACTTACTGGGAACGAACTCGTTTTTATGCAGTTTCACAATTTTTCATCAAAAAAGGGAAATTAGATTCTACTAATCAAAGTTTATATGATAAATGGTTGCGAGTTTGCTCTAACTTGATAGATAATACTCGTATTGAAGATCCTGAATTGTTTTATAGGGCCGTTCGTTCTATTAATGAATTAAGCAACCATATAGATAATTTGTATTATTATCTTTCAGAAACTGATACCAAAATAGATTTTTTTGCAAAAGAACAGTGTGAAGAAGAAAAAATCAAGGCCAAATTAATTCTTGATGATAATTCAAACCAATGGTCTAAAATAATAGATAAGATAGAACATCATTCTTACTTCAACGGACAAATTGGCTTTATTTTGAATTTTGCTAAAACTGAAAATGGTTATGATATAAATAAGTTTTCAGATTATTCTGACAAAATGAACAAGTTGTTTAGTTCAGAATTTCAAGATAAAGATGATAACTTATTTCAAAGAGCATTACTTACGTTTGGGGATTATTTAGTGCCTATTTCAGGACATTACACTTTCTGCAATTTTGAAAAAGGTTTAAGAGCAAAATCGGATAATTGGCGAAAGGTCTTTAATGATGATATAAAAAGTAATTATTTGAACGAACTATTAGATGCGATAAAAATAGATTCAATCAAGAAAAATCTACAATCTATTGTATATAAATTTCAAGAAAATGAAAATGATTGGAAGTCATTATTTATCAAAAACAATGGAATTATTAAGTATTGCATTAATTTTCAAATTAACAAAAAAGGTAATCAAATAGATTTAGCAAGAAGTCCTGCTACTGGTTGGAGAAAAAGGGCAGAATTGAGGTCTTATGTATTTTATAAAACAAAATTAGAAGGCAAAGAATCTGCTTTTCACCCTTTCCAACGAGCTTGGTATTATGATTCTTCGGACGATATACCTTGCGCAGTTATTGACCTTTGGAATTACCAAGACAACAAAAATTTTGCATTAGACATTTGTTACGCAGACAATAAATATTCATTGATATTCTACCACAGAAATTGGGAAGTTTTGCCTAATGAAATAACACAAAAACTTAATCAAATAGAATTCATTTCTAGCACACAAAAGAATGACGAAGATATTGAAGTCATAAAATACTGCACTTGTAAAATAGAAGGTATTGCCAACGTTGAGAAAAAAATAAATGAGATTTTGAAAATTAAAAAAACTGAACCGCTAATGTAGGGAGAGTTTTGCAAAATGGCGGGGTAATGTCTAAATTGAAAATTTGGACTTCGTAATCCACAAAAGCCAATGAAATGAACAGCACCCCAAAATTATGTCCAAATTTTGGGTGTGTTTTTTAATAAGAATAACCTTTATTAAACAAAGAGTTTGATATAATTATACGGCTGACACATTTTATTTAGGATTTCACCTCTATTAATTAGACTTATAGAATAGTAGAATGAAAATAAATCGAGGAGGAAAGATTCTTTCTTGAATAGTTTTGATCTGTCAAAGTCTCGTATTAGAATAAATCTAGCAATATAACAAAGTCAATCAAACCTTATATTATCCTGAGCTTTCTCCATATCCCTCATTATACTACTGTCAAGAATTTGGGCATAATGACGCGTCATTTTTGTATCTGAATGCCCCAACATTTTAGCAACATTCTCTATGGATACACCATTTGCAAGCATTAGGGTAGCAAATGTGTGTCGGGCTGTGTGCGTCGAGACTTGCTTATTGATTCCGCACAAATCAGTAATTTCCTTGATGTAAGCATTCATCTTCTGATTACATAACACAGGTAGCAAAACATTCTTCTCCTGACATCGAGGATGACTCTTATATTTATCGATTATTTTTAGAGGAATTTCCAGCAATGGAATATTACACATATTCTTTGTTTTCTGCCGTTGTTTTCGAATCCATTTATTTCCATTAGTATCAATAGAAATATGATCGTGTGTCAATTGTTTGACATCTGAAAATGCAAGTCCACTAAAACAACAAAACAGAAACACATCCCGAACTTGTGCCAAGCGTTCAATAGTGAATTCCTTATTATAGATCTTTTCAATTTCATGCTTTTCCAGAAAGTCTCGATCAACGGTTTGCAATGAGAATTTGATATCTATAAACGGATCTTTTTTAAGCCATTCCTTCTGAATTGCAATCCTCGTAATCTTCTTAAAGTTTTTCAGATATTTTGTTGTAGAATTATGATTACACTTTCGAACTGTTTTCAAATACAATTCATAATCCTCGATGAATTGCCTATTCATTTCATCGAGATAGATATCATCCTTTTTATATGTCTGCTGTATGAATTCCTGAGTATGTTTAAAACTGGTTTCATACCGTTCAACTGTAGCAGGTGACATATCTATACCGGAAAGTTTGTGGCATTTGTCATTGTGTTCACGAAAGACCTCAAGCAAAGTATGCCGCTCCGGTTTATCTTTTCCTAAAAAACGATTAATTACTGCATCAGCAGTAATACGTTCAGTATCGTCTTGTTCGAAGTCACGGTGAATCCGAATAAACTTCGCACGAATTGAATCAAGATACATATTCAACTCTTTTGCAAGGAGAGAACGTTCATAAGCCTTCCCCTTAGCGGAATCCCATAGCTTTGGATTAATTGTTTTCTTAGCAGTTGTATCTCCTCTGATTCCATCTACGGTAACTCGAATAACTATCGCAGCTTCACCATGCTTGTTAAGTCTTGTACGACGAATATAAAATGCTACGCTGAAAGTGGATCTTTTTTGTGCCATTTCTGAATGTTTTTATTGGTTACAAAGTTATAGTATCTGGGTGAAACTAAAACTATGCAAAACATTGAATAACAGCGGAAAAGAAACCGATCTGTGGGCTATTTTAGAAAATATTTTTTACCCACCAGATAACCCACAGATATACTTCTGTATTATGCACTTTTCTTCTTTGGATAAAAAAGAAAAATCGCTGTAAGTGTGCAACTTACAGCGATTCAACTTCTTTTTCTATGTTACTTGGCGGAGAGAGAGGGATTCGAACCCCCGGAACCTCGCAGTTCAACGGTTTTCAAGACCGCCGCAATCGACCACTCTGCCATCTCTCCAATGCTTTTCAGCACTGCGCTTCCCTTCAAAAGCGATGCAAAGATAGGCACTTTTTTCTAATAGCAAAATAAAAAATTATTTTTTTTCACTTTTTGTGTAATTTATTAAAAAAAGCTTCACCTTTTATGTAGTAAAAAGTTGATATATCTTTTGTATATTTGCACTCTAATTTGGGGTAGTATACCTACTTTTTTATAAAATTGAATAATATAGAATTGAATCGTATAAATGAATAAAATCCGTAATTTTTGCATCATAGCACATATTGATCATGGTAAAAGCACTTTAGCTGACAGACTTCTGGAATATACCAAAACGGTACATGGTAAAGAAATGCAAGCTCAGGTACTTGACAATATGGATTTGGAACGAGAACGTGGCATTACTATCAAAAGCCATGCTATCCAGATGGAATATGTATATAAGGATGAGAAATATATATTAAACCTGATAGATACTCCCGGACACGTAGACTTCTCGTACGAAGTCTCCCGCTCCATTGCTGCATGCGAAGGAGCATTACTCATTGTTGATGCAGCACAAGGAATACAAGCCCAAACTATTTCGAATCTTTATATGGCAATAGAGCATGATTTGGAAATCATACCTATTGTCAACAAAATAGACTTGCCCAGTGCCATGCCTGATGAAGTAGAAGATCAAATCATCGACTTGCTAGGTGTAAAAAAAGAAGAGATCATACGGGCAAGCGGAAAAACAGGCATTGGTGTATATGAAATATTAGACGCTATCATAGAAAGAGTTCCCGCACCAAAAGGAGATCCTGAAGCTCCACTACAAGCCTTGATCTTTGACTCAGTATTCAATTCTTTCCGAGGAATTATAGCTTACTTTAAAGTAGTAAATGGTTCCATAAAAAAAGGAGACCTTGTGAAATTTTTCGCCACAGGTAAAGAATATGAAGCTGACGAAGTGGGTGTACTGAAATTAAATATGTTACCACGCGATGAAGTAAACTGTGGAGATGTAGGATATATAATATCCGGAATAAAGACATCAAAAGAAGTAAAAGTAGGTGATACTATAACTCATGTAAAAAGACCTTGTGAAAAAGCAATCGAAGGATTTGAAGAAGTGAAACCAATGGTGTTTGCCGGAGTATACCCTATCGAAAGCGAAGATTTTGAAGATCTGAGAGCATCGTTGGAAAAACTTCAATTGAATGATGCTTCACTAACATTTCAACCCGAATCGTCAGTAGCCTTAGGATTTGGATTTCGATGCGGATTCCTTGGACTTCTCCATATGGAGATTATTCAAGAGCGGCTCGATAGGGAATTTAATATGGACGTAATAACCACCGTTCCTAACGTTTCGTATATAGTTCACGACAAGAAGGGAAATGTGAAAGAAGTACATAATCCCGCAGGACTCCCCGACCCTACCCTGATTGATTACATCGAAGAACCGTATATCAGAGCTTCCGTTATTACAAATACAGCATACATAGGTCCTATTATGACCCTGTGCTTAGGTAAACGAGGCATACTTATCAAACAAGAATATATATCCGGCGACCGTGTAGAAATAATATACGATATCCCTCTTGGAGAGATCGTTATCGACTTCTATGATAAATTGAAAAGTATATCCAAGGGTTATGCTTCGTTCGATTACCATATGCACGATTATAGAGAAGCTAAACTTGTCAAACTGGATATATTATTGAATGGAGAATCGGTAGATGCACTTTCTACACTGACACATATCGACAATGCCGTTAATTTTGGACGTCGTATGTGCGAAAAGCTAAAAGAACTCATACCTCGCCAGCAATTTGACATTGCCATCCAAGCTGCTATCGGAGCAAAGATCATTGCTCGCGAAACCATTAAGGCCGTACGTAAAGACGTTACAGCAAAATGTTATGGAGGAGACATTTCTCGTAAACGTAAGCTGTTGGAAAAACAGAAAGAAGGAAAAAAGCGTATGAAGCAAGTGGGTAATGTAGAAGTACCTCAAAAGGCATTTCTGGCAGTATTGAAGTTAGATTAAATAAACATGAAATTGAATAACAAATAGATATAACAATGAATACATTCAAAAGTATAGATATTAAAGATTTCACACCCGATTCATTTGGATTAAAAAACAAATGGATGCTGATTACGGCAGCCAAACCCGATGGAACAATCAATACCATGACAGCCAGTTGGGGAGGTTTTGGTATCATGTGGAACAAAGAAGTTGTTTTCGTTGTTATACGTCCACAACGTTATACCAAAGAATTTGTAGACAATAGTAATTTCCTATCCCTTACCTTTTTCGATAAAAGTTATCATAAAGACTTAGCTTATCTGGGCAAAGTGTCGGGACGAGATGAAGATAAGATAGCCAAAACGGGATTGACTGTGATGAACGATGCAGACGCTCCTTATTTCAAAGAAGCAGAAACTGCGATCATTACAAAAAAACTCTTTGTTCAGAGAATAGAAGAGGACGCTTTTCTTGACAAAGACATCATAGACAAATGGTATCCCGAAAGAGACTATCATTATCTATATATAGCTGAAATAACAAAAATATTGCAGAAATGAAGCACGAGGAAATAACATTAGATAGCTTTACGATTGTAGGAATTTCGGTTCGAACAACCAATCAAAACCATCAATCGCAAAAAGATATAGCACAGTTGTGGGAAGCATTTCTTCGCAACGGTTATCTGCAACAGATGCTTCCCAATAAAGTTTCTGATGATATTTATTGTATTTATACAGATTACGAAAGCGACTATACCGGCGAATATACTACCCTTATCGGATACAAAGTATCTACAAAGGAAGGTATTCCAACAAATCTGAGCCTTACAATAAAAGAATTTCCCAAAACCAGATATAACAAATATATATCAGAAGGAGAGCTTCCTTATGCAGTAGGCAAAACATGGGCTTACATCTGGAAATCGGATATAAACAGAGCATACATTGCTGATTTTGACGTTTACGGAGAAGAGGCGAAAGACCTTGCAAACGCAAAAATAGCAACCTATTTATCTATTAAATAATTTTATCACTTTACAAGAGAATGAGAAAATGGCGCATCGAGGACTCATCCGAATTATACAACATAACAGGATGGGGTATTAATTACTTTTCGGTAAACGAGAAAGGTAACGTTGTTGTAACTCCGAGAAAAGACGGGGTGGCTGTTGATTTGAAGGAACTGATGGATGAGCTTCAGCTTCGTGATGTATCAGCACCCGTTCTAATCCGTTTTCCGGATATTCTGGACAATAGGATCGAAAAAATATCGACGTGCTTCAAGCAGGCTGCCGAAGAATACGAGTACAAGGGACTGAACCACATCATTTATCCTATCAAAGTAAATCAAATGCGCCCGGTGGTAGAAGAGCTGATAAGCCACGGCAAAAAATTTAATATAGGACTCGAAGCCGGTTCTAAACCTGAGTTGCATGCAGTAATAGCTATCAATACAGACCCTAACTCTCTCATTATATGCAACGGATATAAAGATGAGAGCTATATCGAATTGGCTTTACTAGCTCAGAAGATGGGTAAACATGTATTCATTGTAGTAGAAAAACTAAATGAACTTTCGCTTATAACCAAAATAGCTAAAAGGTTAAAGATTCAGCCAAATATCGGAATCCGCATCAAGCTGGCAAGTTCCGGCAGTGGAAAATGGGAAGAATCGGGAGGAGACGGAAGTAAATTCGGACTTAACTCAAGTGAACTTTTAGAGGCTCTTGCTTATCTTGAGAAAAACAATATGCAAGAATCGCTTCGTCTTATCCACTTTCACATCGGCAGTCAGATAACTAAGATACGCCGCATAAAAACAGCTTTGCGCGAAGCCGCTCAATTCTACGTACAATTGCATTCTATGGGATTCAAGGTAGAATTCGTTGACATTGGCGGTGGCTTAGGTGTTGATTATGACGGAACAAGATCTTCATACAACGAAAGCAGTGTCAATTATTCTATTCAGGAATATGTAAACGACTCTATTGCAACAATGGTGGACGCAGCAAACAAGAACGATATCCCCCACCCTAATATTATAACAGAGTCGGGACGTTCTTTGACGGCACATCACTCCATCCTTATTTTCGAGGTATTGGAAACAACAACTTTACCCGAGTGGGACGAGAATGAGGAAATAGCAGAAGATGATCACGAACTGGTTCGCGAACTATACGAAATATGGGACGGGCTCAGTCAGTCTCGTATGCTTGAAGCATGGCATGATGCCCAACAAATACGGGAAGAGGCTTTAGACTTATTCAGCCTTGGTATGCTAAGTCTGAAAACAAGAGCACAGATAGAACGTCTGTATTTTTCTATCGCCCGCGAAATATTTCAGATAGCAGGACGTGCAAAACATGCACCGGAAGAGTTGAAACAGTTGTCAAAACTACTTCCAGACAAGTATTTCTGTAACTTTTCATTATTTCAATCGTTGCCTGACTCTTGGGCAATAGATCAAATTTTTCCTATTATACCGATACATCGTTTGGATGAAAAACCCAACAGAACGGCTACTCTTCAAGATGTGACTTGTGACTCGGACGGAAAGATTGATAATTTCATTTCAAACGGATCGCAATCATCCTATCTACCGGTACATTCTATGAAGAAGAATGATCCTTATTATCTAGGAGTATTCCTAGTAGGGGCTTATCAGGAAATATTGGGAGACCTTCACAACTTGTTTGGAGATACCAATGCCGTACATATTTCGGTAAACAAAGAAGGATATAGCATCGAACAGATGATAGATGGCGAAACTGTTGCCGAAGTTTTGGAATATGCACAATATAACTCTAAGAAATTGGTTCGCACGGTAGAAACATGGGTTACCAGTTGTGTTAAACAAGGTTCGATAACTGTGGAAGAAGGTAAAGAATTCTTATCCAACTATCGTTCGGGACTTTATGGGTATACGTATCTTGAATAAGAATAGAAACAAAATAATTAATACTCACTTTTCGGATCATAATAATGATTCGAAAAGTGTTTTTTAGTTTAATATCAAGTTCAAAATGAAACAATTAAAATTAATTTTATCCATTCTGATTTCTATATTTTTCTTTTCTTCCTGTTCAGTCTACGAGAATATATATTTCTCGGAGAATGGAAATGTAAAATATGAAATGACGATTGATGCCAGCGAAATGCTGAAATCTATGCCTTTTACGGATGATAATTATTCGAGCAAACTTCCGTCCGATTCAGTTATACACTTAGCCAGCGTTATAGGAGATTCGCTGGGCTTTGCGACTAATGATACTTTACGTCAAGCCATAAAGGATATAGAACCATTATATTTCATGTATCAAACAAACCCGTCAGATAAAATGCTTAAAGTATCTATGTACGGAGATTTTGCGAACATTGAAGCCCTGAACAAGGCTTTGACTTCTATGTGTGTCTTAAATGAACAATTGGACAAAGGACAACAAGCGGATATACCGAAAGAGAGTTTTCCTCTTGCAAAACTATACGGTAGAAGCAACTTATATTGGGATGGAACTGATATGAAACGAATTGTTGCGGATGAAATCAACAATGGTGTAGAGAATGAGGATAGCCTAGATAACGATGATATGAATACGGATCCTTTTTCATCTCAATCGCAGGCTGCTCTTTTATCTAAAATGTTTTTGAACGGGCGAATTATCGTTAAATATCACCTACCGAAAAAAGCTTCGAATATAAGTAATCCGAATGCAACAATATCTCAAGATGGCAAAACTGTAATAGTAGAATATCCGGGATCAATACTATCCTCGTCGATAGAAGACATTGCAATAGAGATAAATACCAAATAGGAAACTGATTCGGAACAATCAATAATAAAAAAAGGAATATATTTCGATATTCCTTTTTTTATTTATATCCTAAAGCAATAAGAGCATCGGCTACAATAAAATTGCTACCTCCAATAAATATAAAATCATTGCTTGTTGCCCAATCTTTTGCCGCAGAAACGGCTTCGGCTACCGTTTGATATGAATATCCGGTCAACCCATGTTTCTGAGCCATAGATTGCAGTATTCGTTCGTCCATAGCTCTTGGTATAGATGCCCTTGTAAAATAATAAATTGCCTTTTTAGGGAGTAACGACAATACCGAACTAATATCCTTATCGTTTACCATACCCAATACTATATGCAAAGTATCATATTTTTCGTTCTGCAACTGAGTGGTAATATATTGTATTCCGGCAACATTATGCCCGGTATCGCATACAATCTTTGGATTCAGTTCTTGTATAACCTGCCAACGTCCCATCAATCCCGTAAGCCTTGTTACATAAGCAAAACCATTATATACAGCTTTGGAAGGAAGGCTAAAACCTATCTTTTGCAGTTCTCTGATTGCACAAAGCACAGTAGCTGCATTCTTTAATTGGGCATAACCAAACAGCTCGCCTTTGAGTTGCGAATAATATTTTGTTTCCAACAGCCATCCGCTGGCAGTACTAAGCTTTGAGCGAATCATTTTTTCATCTTCGGCAAAAATGATAGGAGCTCCTACCCTTTCGGCTGTTTCTTCAAAAACAGTGCGCACCTCACCTTCTGCCTCGCCTATAATTACGGGTATATCTTTTTTGATAATACCGGCTTTTTCTATTGCAATCTTTTCCAATGTGTTTCCGAGAAACTGCATGTGGTCAAAACTAATATTAGTGATTATGCTTAATACCGGAGCTATTATATTAGTGCTATCTAAGCGACCTCCCAAACCTACTTCAACTACTGCAACATCGACATTCATATCTGCAAAGTAGCAAAATGACATCATCATTGTCAGTTCGAAAAACGAAGGGTGTATCGGCTCATAAGCCTCCCGGTGTTTATCTACAAAATCGACAACATACTGTTCCGAAATCTTTTCACCATTCACTCTTATTCTCTCTCTGAAATCTATCAGGTGGGGCGATGTATATAAACCTACTTTATACCCTGCCTCTTGCAATATAGCTGCCAAAAGATGGGATGTAGACCCCTTACCGTTAGTGCCGGCAACATGTATTGTCTTATAACGGGCATGCGGATGAGCGAAGTAAGAATCTAATGCCTGACTATTGTCGAGACCTTCTTTGTAGGCTGCACCGCCTATTTTTTGATATACAGGTAATTGATTATATAGATATTCTATCGTTTCCTTATAAGTCATTGTCTTATTCGATTTTTATACCACCGCAATAAATGATGGTAGCCGTGCCCTTTTCACAAATATATTAACTAATTTAGACTTATTCCAATCTAAAGCGAATTAAATAAAGATGAAGGTCGATCATTGTATCATATTTCGTTAATTATTCATTTTTCTTAATTCTAAAGATACATTTTTCAGTTGAAACAAAGCCCGATAACTAAAAATTATCGGGCTTTTGATATAGTGGCAAAGTGAAACTTTGCTATTAACTAGAACGTAGTCTGGAGACTACGCTCAACGAGGATCACAATTAAAAGATAAAAATCATTTATTTTTCTTCCTTCTCCATTTTTTCACCTGATCTACTAATGTATATATAAATAAGACAAAAGGAATACCAACTGCTAAGAGCACCTCTACAGTAGAAGGAAATAACCCTAATACGAATTTATATACTTCAAAAAGTGATATTATTACTACAATTAAAAAAATAGAGTAAAGTACTATATAAAGTAATGTTTTCATCACTCCTTATCTCTAGCAATTCCCCCATACTCTAATGGACCAACCTCAATTGTTGCAGATATAACACGTCCATCTTTTGTTGTATGTTGTGTTGTTTTACTATAGTTTGACCACATATTACTACCTTGCGTATATGTGTACTCAATTGCTATATCTGCAATCCCATCTGAGAATGCAGCGTTAACTCCATTCAATTGTAATTTAGCTGATTTTTCTCCAAATATAATAGACATATATGAACCTATCTCTTTATACTTCTTAGAGTCTCTACTAGCTACAGTTCTCATTGTTGTTATAAAATTAGTTTGATCTGCACTAGATTGAATCTCTAAATCAATGAAAGAACTCTCTGCTTGTTTCGTATCTGATGCTGATGCCTTGTTATTACGAATATTTTTAATAGATTTAGACAATTTCTTTACATCACCTTTACTTAATTCTGCAATTTTGTTTACATCATCATTTACACCATCATTACCTAAATGTTTGAGTTCCTTTTTGCTTCCGTTTACTTCAACTGTCCAATAATCAGTTTGTCCATTCGGATCAACCATATTCACCGGATTGTTAGAACAATAATGATAAGGGGTTTTATTCGGATACTTCTCCTGCATAGGATCAGTACTCAACCAGACACTGCTACGTGAATCATAATATCTTGCCCCATAATAGTATAGCCCCGTTTTCTCATCCAACTCTTTGGCATTAAACAGATACGGAGTGTTCCAGCGATTGTTGCGTTCTTCGATAAATACCTCTCCAAACGGAACATACTCAATATGTTGTACTACTTGGCTGTCTAAATTAGTGATTAAACTCGAACTGTCCAAACATAAAGCCCGACAACTAAAAATTATCGGGCTTTAATATAGTGGCAAAATGGAACTTTGCGGTTAGATTGAACATATTTAGGAGACTACACTCAACAGGAGAATTTTCAATTGTTCGATTTCAATTGAAAATAAAATTCGCCCTACATATTTTAACATGCAGGGCTAATTGGTTGTCAAAATCACTTCAATGAATGCTTTGCTTCTAGAGAGTCAGTCAGAAAGCTGTTTACTGAGAATTACTCCTATAAAGGCTTAGTACACTTTAAAGTAATAGATATCTCCAAATAATTTACCATCTTTCTCCTTGCAAGGAATGAAAATCTGATTCATCAATTCTTGTTTAAAATCCAACCGGGTAATTTGATCGCAGTGTCCATCTGCATTTGGGGTAATAACAACCGAAGAATCAATAATTAACGGGATATTATCAAAATGGCCCCCAATATAATACTCCCCATATCTCAGATTCTTTTTATAAATTATAATTCGAGACCTGCACTTCTTTGAATCTTTATATAAGCCAGAATATGTAGATATAAAGATAAATTTAAAGTGTCCCTTTATATTATGCACATCTCCAATGTATGATATCTTATATTCAACTATCTCCTCAGAAGACAACTTCTTTACAAAATAAACATTCCTTAGTAAATTCTCTTTCAGAACCAATTCTTCCAACCTAACAGTCAAACTGTCATCATCTAGATGACAGTTTGCTCTGATATAACTAGTATGAAGAACTAATAATAAGATGAATATAATCCTTGTCAACCTCCTATTAATAATCACTTGTCGTAAATGTTTTAGATTCATTAACCATCTGTTCTACATGCTCTTGATAATTCGGAACTCCTCCTCCATTGTATGAGTTAGTAGCTGAACCCCATCCTTGAAAGGTATATGTTGATTTGCCCGTTTTTTTATCATACGTTACTCCACCTTTAAATCCTTTAGTCCCAAGCCTCCTAATGCCCTTAATTACTGATTCAGATTTGCTACTAACACTCTTTTCTTTCTCTAAACCATATTTAGTTTTAGTATCATCCCAATCGCCTTTTGCATTGACTTGCATAATATCTACAGTACCTGTAGTACCTGCATGACTCTCTTGTATAGACATTGCTTTAATTAAAGTTGGGTCTAAATCCGATAATTCTTTGATTGATTCACTTAGTATCAGATTACCTCCTTCAGTATAAAGTTGAACTGTTCCTGCATTTTTTTGTTGATTAAAGTATCCAGTCTCAGCCGCAATTAAATAATCATTTTCTTGATAAGCTGTTCCTGAAACATTTTCATTTGTGCCCGGTCTCTTCATCCAACTCTTTGGCATTAAACAAATACGGAGTATTCCATCTATTGTTGCGTTCTTCAACAAACACCTCGCCGAATGGAACATACTCAATATGCTGTACTACTTCGCCATCTAAATTAGTAATAAGTGACGAACTGCCCAAATAAAGTTTGTAGAAACAATAGTCCCACTATCAATGACGATAGTAGGACTATATTTCATGTAACCATTGGTTTGTCAGACCAGGAAGTCTTTTGATAAAAAACAATCTCAATTATTTCTTTTCCACCAATTTTTTTTAACTCTAATCAACTTCTCAAAGTTTAGAGATGTTTGGGATGTATCTTTTATATAAAAGAAAGTAGTAGAATCAGTCACTATAGTGTATACATTATTATTATTTAAACAATAATTTGTAATATTTTTAATGTTATATTTATTCATAAATGAATAAATATACTTTAACTGATTAGAACTTGTTCCATGTAATCTCAATATAGAATCAGTATAGGGACTCTCAAGTGCCATTTTATTATTTGAATTACTTTTGTAAAACAATTCCCCGTTCTGGTTTGGATACCCAATAAACAATACAGAACCACCCTCAGGAAATTCATCTGTGCAAATCCTCAATGAAATATATTTTATTCCATTCTGCCTTACGATAATAATATTCTTTAAGCTGTCTAAATTGATTAAATTTAAGTCAAATATAGGTTTCTCAATCTCTTTATTCTTAACTGTACAGCTAAGAATAAAGAGATTAAGTAATGCAATAATAATTATATATATTGATTTCACATTATTTCTCTTTTTTATTCATAGAGACACCTTCATTTCTCCATG
Source organism: Dysgonomonas sp. UBA5412 (assembly GCA_002409595.1). Taxonomy (GTDB): domain Bacteria; phylum Bacteroidota; class Bacteroidia; order Bacteroidales; family Dysgonomonadaceae; genus Dysgonomonas. The sequence continues at coordinate 96,992 of DHNQ01000004.1, read as the reverse complement.
TCCAACCTAATACTATTGAAAGTTGATCATCCTTACTATCCCATGTTCCTTTATGTGTTCCATCAAAGAATCTATTGTTCACATGCGCTCCCATTCTAGCAACTGGCAAGGAAACTTCCAAGGCATTTGCAGAAGCTTCCCATAAGTAGTTTCCATAATTATGATCATTATGTCCCACATATTTATCTGTAAGATGATTATGCATAACTAGAAATATTTGGCTTTTTCTCCGCCAAAGGATCAACTCTTAACCAAATACTCACCCTCGAATCATAATACCTTGCTCCATAATAGTAGTAGCCAGTCACTGCATACCTTTTATCTCGTGCGAGAGCAAAAGGAGGTTCTAAAATTCAGTCGCTACTGAAAGTCATTGCACTAAAGATAGATGTTTTATTTTCAATTGTACAGTTTCAGTTAAAAAGAAATTCGCCCTGCATATTTTAAGCATGCAGGGCGAATTGTCTAGTAAAGTACATTTCAATGAATACTTTACTTCTAGATAGTCAGTGGGATAAATACTACAATGAAGATAAAGTAAAGGTGATGTAAATTTTCAGTTTATCTTGCCCTTAAATACTTTCTCTCATTTTTCTTATCTACTAGACTATCCAATGAAAATACAAGCCTTGCATTTAGTAGCTCATATGGATAGCTTTTTCCATAGATATCCAAAGGCTCTATGGTTATGAAATTCCCATCCAATAAATACTTGACTGTTACAGAAGAGCCAACTCCTCCATAAATTTTGTTATATTCTAAAATAGAGTCATTTTTAAGAACAATTAATATTCTTTCTGATGAACTCATTGACTCAATAATTATATCATCTTCAGTCAGATTTTCACCTTCGACGTTTGTAAGACACTGATAAACCATAGGATAATGATTTACTTTACAAGATAAGCAACTAAGTATGATAATAATTATTATCAAAGATTTATAACTTGTTATTATTGTCATTTTAAGTCTTTGTAAATTGGGACTAATCCATGATGAGTTTTATTCTTGTATGTCATCGATCTACGTTCACCTATTTTAGTTTGGACAAAAGTGCGATCTATTGTATTCATATTAGTTACAGTAGATGTGGTTGGCATCATACCTTGCTTAGCTATATCTATATTGAGTTCTAATGTTGCATCAATATACACTAACTTACCTTCAAACCCATATTGTGCTCTATAAGCTGACACTTCAGAATTTAGTCCATATCCTGTAGTTGGATTGCCTTGTGCATCAAAGCTATATTCCTTTCGAGCTACTTGTCCACCATGTCTGCCTTCGTGAACTTTAGTACCTTTACTGTCCGAATACATTGATATAACAACGTGCCCTTGATCATTAGTCCCTGATTTGGCCGTTACTGGATTACCTTTTCCAGCAGGATTAGCTTTATTTGAAGCCTTTTCATATTTAAATTCAATATTTGTCTCATTTCTCATATCTAAAATATCATCTAGAGATTTGCTTATTTCTCCAATCCGTTCATAGATATCACTTGCATCTTGACCCTTACCCTCTTTCTTCCAAGCCTCTTTATAGAGTTTTGCATACTGCTTATTTAAGTCTTTCTCCAATTTTTGTGCTTGTTTTTCATTATTTTCATCAAAATACATTCCATTAGGATCAATATACTTAACAGGATTTAAAGCACAATACGCATACGTACTAATATTCGGATACTTCTCCTGCAACGGGTCAGTAGACAACCATACTGATATGCGCGAATCGTAATACCTTGCCCCATAATAATAAAGGCTTTATATAAATCGTTAGCCAAACAATTGACGAAATGCTTCTTCTACTTTTCTTACCTGAACGATTTCAATATTTACTTTTGAGGTAAATCCTTTTAAGTTATTTTGAGGTACTATTATCTTTGAGAATCCTAATTTTTCAGCTTCCAAGATGCGTTGTTCTATACGGTTTACGGGACGTATTTCGCCCGACAAACCCACTTCGCCTGTCATACAAATATGCTTCTCAATAGATATATCCAGACTTGAAGACAAGACGGCACTTATCACAGCCAAATCCATAGCCGGATCATTTACTTTCAGACCTCCTGCAATATTGAGAAATACATCTTTTTGTATCAGTTTAAAGCCTGCCCGTTTTTCTAATACAGCCAACAACATATTCATGCGCCGAAGATCAAATCCGGTAGACGATCGCTGCGGTGTGCCATAGGCTGCCGTGCTGACCAATGCCTGAGTTTCGATAAGGAAAGGGCGCACTCCTTCTATTGCCGCAGCAATGGAAACGCCGCTTAGCCCTTCGTGATTTTGGGTCAATAAGAGTTCGGAAGGATTGCTTACTTCGCGCAAACCATTTTGACGCATTTCATAAATACCGAGTTCGGCTGTACTGCCAAAACGATTTTTTATGCTGCGTAATATACGGTACATATAGTGCTGATCTCCTTCGAATTGCAATACTGTATCCACAATATGTTCCAAAACTTTAGGCCCGGCAATGCTGCCTTCCTTGTTTATATGTCCGATAAGGACAACGGGGGTATTGGTTTCTTTTGCAAATTTGAGAATTGCTGCCGAACATTCGCGCACCTGCGATACACTACCGGGCGACGACTCTACGGTATCTGTAAATATGGTCTGTATAGAGTCTATTACAACCAGTTCGGGTTTAAGATTTTGTATATGTACAAATACTTGTTCCAGATTGGTTTCGCAGACAATAAAACAGTTTTCGCTATTGGAATTGATGCGATCGGCACGGAGTTTTAATTGACGTGCACTTTCTTCCCCCGACACATACAGCGTTTTCAGACTGTTTAGACCTAATACTGTTTGCAGGATAAGTGTAGATTTTCCAATTCCGGGTTCGCCACCTATGAGAACAAGCGATCCGGGAACTAATCCTCCGCCCAGCACCCGATTAAGTTCGCCATCATGCAGATCAATGCGTGGCTCTTCGCCCGTTTGCACATCTTTCAGCAGCAACGGCTTTGCTTTAGGGGTATCGAATGCCTGAAGTCCGCTGCGGGCAGATGGTTTGTCTTTACTAATTATTTCTTCTACATATGTATTCCATTCGCCACATACGGGACATTTGCCCAACCATTTGGGTGAATCATTTCCGCAATTGCTGCAAACATATACAGATTTTATTTTTACCATGTTATTTTTTCCGCTTTGGAAGTTCCTTTATGAGTTTTTACTTTTATGATATAAATGCTTCGCGGATAGATACTCAGATCAATATTATAAATCTGTTCGTTCAGATTCTTTTTATGATATAAGGTATTGGCATCAAGATCTACGATCATCACCTCTTTTATCATATCTCCGGCATTATCATTACTGTATGCTGATATAGCAAGCATTTTGTCTTTGCCAATAGAAATATCAATATTCTGATGAACTTTAATATTTATATTCACCGATTTCTTTTTCTTATCGGTTACTGTAATTACAGCAGCCCCCAAATCTTGTGCATTGATATAAATGGTGTTACCTTCTATTGTAGCCGGTGCAACTCTGTCGTCTGATGATGATACAGTATATCCTCCATTCCCGCTAAGAATATTAACTTGCATAGCAGTTTTTTCTACAAGGTCGAGTATTGTATTGTCCAGCACTAATTTTTGTACTGCCGTATCGGCATTCATTATTCCTGCCAGCTTTTTCGCTCCGGTATTAATAGGATCAAGATATTGAGACATATGCTCTCTAGTATCTTGATACTGATCCCAATGATACCACATTTTACCATACATGTCAGGATCGTTAGGATAATTGCAACCGCTATCGCCTCCGGTAAGCGTACCAACTACCAGACCGGACTCGTTAAAAATGGGACTTCCCGACGATCCGCCTTCAGTTGCTCCGGCTGAATAAGTAGCTATCCAATGTGTATTGACAAAGAGAGTGGGATCCCATTTTCCTGAAGTAAGTGGCTTATTATAGAATGTAATTTTTTTTACATCGCCAAGAGGATGATGAATAATTGCACCACTTCTGACTGCATTATCTGTTCTATCCCATCCATTAAAATACAAATCCCAATCGTCAGGAATCGTTTCATCCAGTTTTAACAATGCACCATCGCTACCACCTCCTATGGGATTGAGGACTAATACCTGCGATCCTTTATGATATTTATAATTTGGTCTGGCTGCCATTTCGCAGGTTTCTGACTCGTATTCGAAAAAGAATTCTGTATTGGCATTTATTTCCTCTCGCGTCATATCCTCGAAACAATGGTCGGCTGTGAGTACATAAGGAGTCTTATCATTCGCAGTATTGTTGATCAAACTTCCCGAACAAAGGTATGTCCGTCCATTTCGTTTCAGCATTCTGAGTTGTATGACTCCCTTTTTTTGAGTCTGCCATTGTTCTGCCTCAGGACAGATTGTATTTATCATACACGAATTTGTAGACGAATTGAACCCGGAAAGAATATCTCCATTGTCGTCTATATATTTATACCCAAGTCCTGAAAGTACCAAATGCGGGGATTCGGAAATATTTTTAGGAGCTACATATTCTAATGTAACATTGTCGCCAAACAGATTTTCGATTGAGTATGCTCCTCCCTGCGGATTGTCGGCATGAGTGTAAACAATAGGCTCATCATTTTCTTTCTTTTTATTATACACAAACAGTTGTGCTCCTTGAGGTAAATAAAATTCATCGAATCCGATAAAAAAGCCTTTTGCTTTAGGAACATCAATGTCTAATATCCAATTCATGCTCTTTTTATTCACTGACCATCCCCCTATCGTGTCGGCACTAATTCCGAGAGTATAAAATTCGGATTCAGGCATGGGCGCACCTCGTTTTCTCGCCTGCATTTCGGCAACTGTATATCTTGTCTTTTTTTGATCTATAAGTAAAGAGAGGGTCGATTTATCACTATTAAATGTATATTTCTTTTCCTGAGCAAAAAGGGATATTCCGCAAAAAGATATAATGCCACAAAATACGATTGCTTTCTTTATCGGATTCGATATCATAATTTATTTATTAACTGTTCGACGTATCGGGTTACATCTTCTCTATTGACTAGTTCTTCTGTTTCGAATATGGTATGAGCTTTGGAGTAGAAAGGCTCTCTTTTGCCGAGGCTCTCTACCACAAAGGTGTATAATTCTTCTTCGTTCTTATCTTTTATCAAAGGACGCTTTTCTTTACATGAATTTAGGCGTGCCGATAGGGCTTCGGGCGACGCCTTGAGGTAAACTGTTCTGCCGGCATCATTCATAAATTCCATATTGTCAAAAAAGCAAGGTGTACCACCTCCGGTAGAAATGACAACATTTTCGAAATCGCCTACTTCCTGAAGAATTTTGCGTTCAATATTGCGAAATTCACTTTCGCCTACTTCCTGAAACAATTCATTTACCGTCTTCTGATAGCGTGCTTGTATAAAGTGATCTAAATCTACAAATTCGAGATTCAATACTCTAGCCAACTCTCTACCAGCCGTTGTTTTTCCTGCACCCATGTATCCTATCAGGAATATTCTCTTCATATATTATTCTAAAAAGGTATTGTACAAAAATATAAATAAAATATTTATGAAAGATTACGGAGATCAATATTATTAAGAAGTTATTTTTTATGTCTAAAAACATAGACAAATATTCTTTAGTCTAAATTATTAGACATACATTTGTAATCGTAATTAAAAATCAAACATTATGCAATTGACAAAAGCAGAGGAACAGGTGATGCAAATCTTATGGACTATGGAGGAAGCTACGGTTCAGGATATATTAAAAACCTTTGAGAAAGAAAAACCGGCAAGAACAACTATAGCTACAATATTAAGTATTCTGGAAAATAAAAATTTTGTAGTTCATAGATCAGAAGCGCGTTCCAATATATATAAGGCGAGTGTATCGAAAGAGGATTATTCTAAAAAACAACTATTTGGTTTTGTAAAGAACTATTTCGATGGCTCTTTTTCTTCTATGGTTTCATTCTTTGCCAAAGAATCTAATCTTAGCATCGAAGAGATGGATAGAGTGCTAAATGAAACAAAGAAGGCTCTCAAAGCCACAAAAAAGTAAAAGATAGCGATTATGGAAACTTTTATAATATATATCATAAAGTCGAGTATCTGCTTAGGTGTATTTCTATTAATATACGTTTTATTCTTGAGGAAAACTACATTTTTCAAGTTCAACAGATTCTTTCTTTTATCAGGATTCATATTCTCGCTCATCATACCTGCTATAAAATACACGTACGACATTGTCCTCATTGCTCCTATATCTTCCTTAGCAACAAACTCTATGGATAAGAATAGTGCAATAGAATACACTCTCAATATATGGACTATCGTATTTGCAATATACATAATTGGAATTACTGTATCCTTGATAAAACAAATCTTTATATACAATTATCTCAGAAAAATAAAAAATCAAGGAAGTGTATATCAAAACAATATGTACACAGTAATTTACAACACATCTGTTAAGTCACCATTCAGTATATTCAACTATATATTCTTCACAACAGAATCTTTAGACCAGTTTGAACAAGAAGTGATTATGAAGCACGAAATAGCCCATATCAGACAAAAGCATTGGATAGATCTTGTATGTGCTCAATGTATGCTTATCATTCAATGGTTCAATCCCTTTGCATGGATATATTTATATATGTTGAAAGAAAATCACGAGTATCTGGCTGATTCATCTGTATTATCAACAGGAATCTCTCCGGCACTCTATCAGGCAGTACTCATCAACAGAGAATTTAATAAACCAATATTTTCTTTTACTAATACTTTTAATTATCCAAAATCTTTAAACCGTTTAAACATGATGAAAAAAGCAAAAAGTCCGCAATGGAAAAAGACAGCAATACTGCTGATCGTCCCTGTTTTTGGTGCATTTATATGGGCATCAGCCACACCACGTTATATATTGACTTCTGATACAGAAAGTAATGCTAATTTTAGAGAAATGACAGAATCTCAACAATCAGCAAGAGACAGCATTAAAATAAGAGACAAGAAGACTGAAAGATTCACGATGACCAATATCCCCATATCAGAAGGCCAAAGTAAGTCACGACCTCTTATCATAGTAGATAATAAGAAAGTAGAAGATATAAACACAGTGTCTCCCGATGATATAGAAAGCGTAAATGTATTGAAAGGTGAAGATGCCATAAATGCTTATGGAGAAGATGGTAAAAACGGCGTTATCAGAATAGTTTCGAAAAAGAATGATATATCAGAAGCTATGATCATAATAGATGGAGAAATTGCTGATCAAGAAAGCTTAAAATCAATCAAACCGGATAATATAGAAAAAATAGAAATTCTCAAAGGCATATCCGCAACTAAAATATATGGAGAAAAAGCCAAGAATGGTGCGATTATGATAACAACCAAAAAATAGATTTTATTTACATACTTTTTTCAACAAAAAAACATCGGAGTAAGATAATTACACTCCGGTGTTTTTCTTATCAGAATGCCTTCAAGCTAAGATCAATATTAGGAGCTGAATAAATGATCGCTCCCGATGATATATAATCTACACCTGTTTCCGCTATAGCCCGTACACGATCTTTGGTTATGCCCCCCGAAGCCTCAACTTGCGCAGCCTCGTCAATCAACTTTACTGCGGCGGACATCTCTTCAAGCGACATATTGTCGAGCATAATTACATCCACAGCCTTCGTATCCAATGCTTCTTTCACCTCATCCAGATTGCGGGTTTCCACTTCTATACGAAGCGATCTTCCCTTTTCTTTCAGATATTGCACAGTAGCCTCAACGGCTTTGGTAATGCCGCCTGCATAATCGTTGTGATTATCTTTCAGCATTATCATATCAAACAATCCATAGCGATGATTCTGCCCTCCACCGATATGTACAGCCCACTTCTCACACATACGAAAAATAGGAGACGTTTTGCGGGTATCCAATATTTTGGTTTTTGTATCAGATAGCAAGCCTACCATTTCGTGTGTATATGTAGCAATGCCACTCATCCGCTGCATACAGTTAAGCACCAAGCGTTCCATTGTCAGAATCGAACGTGCCGAACCCGACACCACAAAGGCAATATCACCCTCTTTCACTTGTTCGCCATCATTCTTCAAAACATCTATTTTCAGGCTCTTATCGTAATAATGAAATATTTCCGTTGCAAGCTCCACTCCTGCCAATATACAATCGTGCTTGATCAGCAAACGAGCCCTTTGCTGCATCTGTGCCGGAACACTGGCTAACGTAGAGTGATCTCCGTCTCCAATATCCTCTTTTATAGCAGCGTCTATAAATTTATACAGCCTTTCATCTGTCACGTATGCAGGTCTATTCATAGCTTGTTATCCAGATTTTTATTATAAAAAGTACCTTTATTTTCCTTTTGTTCTATACTCTGCGTTATAATCAAATATGCCACACTGGCAAGGTTGCGGAGTTCCGATAATTGAGGTGATAGAATAGAAAAATTATATATTTCTTTTACAGACTTATAAATCTCCTCCTCCTTTTGCTTAGCCAAAGCCAAACGTCTGTTACTACGTACAATACCTACAAGATCACTCATCAAGGCTTGCAACTCTTTGCGCAGATAGTTGAGAAGTACCATTTCTTCATTCACCTTCATGCCCTCCTGATCCCATTCGGGAATACGGTGCAAGTGATCATCGTTAAAATTATTTTCGTGCAAACGTTCCAATGTTTTCATTGCAGCACGATGCGCAAATACAAGAGCCTCTAACAACGAGTTGGATGCCAAACGATTTGCCCCGTGGAGTCCCGTATTGGAACATTCGCCGACAGCAAACATATTTTTGATTGTGCTTTGCCCAAACAGGTCGACATCAATACCTCCGCATAGATAGTGGCTGGCAGGTACAACCGGTATAAGATCGGTAAACATATCCAAGCCCGAATCCTTGCATTGCTGATATATATTAGGAAAATGCTCTAAGAATTTCTCCCTATCCAAATGACGACAGTCTAAGCAAACATAATCGTCCCCTCTCAGCTTCATTTCACTGTCGATAGCTCGTGCCACAATATCACGCGAAGCAAGTTCTTCCCTATCATCGTACTTGTGCATAAAAGGTTCGCCCGAAGCAGTACGCAATTTAGCACCGAAGCCTCTTACAGCTTCCGAGATCAAGGGCAATTGTCCTGCAATGGGACTATAAAATGCGGTAGGGTGAAATTGTATAAACTGCATGTTACTTATCCTTGCTTTTGCCCGATGCGCCAACCCGATACCGTCGCCAGTGGCAATGATCGGATTAGTTGTATTCTTATACACATGTCCGCAACCTCCGGTCGCCATTAAAGTGATTCTTGCCGACATCTTTTTTATGCGTTGATTTTTCATATCAAGCACATAAGCGCCATAGCAATTGAGATTATATTTATCAAACGATTCGCCCGGTATATGATGTTCCGTTATCAGGTCTATTACATAATGGTGGTTGAGCAACTCTACATTATCAAGTCTTTTGATGGCTTCGAGCAAGGCTCTTTCTATTTCCGCACCCGTAATGTCTTTGTAATGCACTACTCTGTTTTCGGTATGTCCGCCCTCACGCCCCAGATCATAATCTTTCGACGCATTCTTGTCAAAGTTTGCGCCCCATTCGGCAATTTCGCGTATTCGTTCAGGACCTTCTTTTACAACCACCTCCACGGTTTCCCGCTTGCACATACCATCTCCGGCACGCAATGTGTCTTCAATATGCTTTTCAAAACTGTCTTTGCTAAAATCGGTTACTACCGCCACGCCTCCTTGTGCATATTTGGTATTCGACTCCTCATCGTCCGATTTAGTAATGATAGTAATTCTTGTATCGGGTTTTTGTTGAGCAATTTTCATTGCATACGATAGACCGGATATACCCGATCCTATAACCAGAACATCTGTATATATCATTTTTTGAAGCTAATAGTATTATAGCATTATTGTTATTTTATGGCTTTTGAAAGCTCTAACATTTTATTTATCGGGCGCAATGCCTTTATGCGAATATCCTCGTCCATCAATATTTCGGGCTGTTCATACTTCATACACAAATACAGTTTTTGCATTGTATTCAGTTTCATAAAATGACATTCACTACAATTGCATTTATCATCTATTGTAAGTGCCGGTATGAGTTTTTTATGTGGTGCGCGTTTTCGCATCTCGTGCAAAATGCCTTCTTCTGTGGCTACAATAAATTCTTCCGAATCGTCGTTCACTACATAATTAAGTAAATTTGCCGTAGAACCTATGTGGTGTGCTACTTGCAGCACCGGCTTTTGTGCCTCAGGGTGTGCTATCAGTTTAGCATGAGGATGATCGAGCATTTGTTGGGCTATTCTCTCCAACGAAAAAGCTTCGTGTACGATGCACGCACCATCCCACAATATCATATTACGTCCAGTCATCTGATTTATGTATCGTCCCAGATTACGATCAGGAGCAAATATTATTTCCTGATCTTTTGGCAACGAGTTGATGATATGTTCGGCATTAGAGGATGTAACGATTATATCGCTCTCTGCCTTTACTCCCGAATCGCAATTGATATAGCTGACAACTATGGCTTTCGGATGTTTCTTTTTTAATTGACGCAATCCTTCTCCCGAACACGAATCGGCTAGTGAGCATCCCGCCAGCAAGTCGGGCAACACAACCTTCTTCGTAGGATTAAGTATCTTAGCTGTTTCTGCCATAAAATGAACTCCACAGAATACGATCATATCGGCATCCGTCTGCTCGGCAGCACGTGCCAATTGGAGGCTATCGCCCAAAAAGTCGGCAATATCCTGTATGTCTCCGGTCTGATAATAATGCGCAAGTATGATTGCATTCTTTTCTTTGCGCATACGGTTTATTTCTTCTACCAAGTCTATCCCCTTTGGTATTTCCATTTTCAGATAGCCGTTGGACGGTAGTTCTGCTACCGCATTCTTCAGTATAGTCATACTTTATTTAAGGAATAAAATTTACACAAACTTTGCTTATAGAAGCAAAAATACTTATAAAAACTGATTTAAACGATACTTTGGATATGATAAGAGGCTATTTTCTTTTTTTGAAGAAATAGCCTCTTAAGTCTTTTATATCTTGTGTCTAATTAAGAAAGTGCTGCAATTGCCGAACCAATAAGGTTTGCATTTTCCATTTTAGAGATATGAACATGTACTGAACCAAGCCCCATTTCAGATAATAGCTTTCTCAATTCGTCTGCTACTTGGTCTTTATAGTTTTTACCTTTTTTATATTCACTCCAGAAAAGGCTTCCTTCTGCTACCAGACGTATTCTTTTGATAGAACTGTCGTGCGATACCAATACGGCTACCAATCCGGCAAGTGATGCTGCTACCAACTGAGCTGAGCGTTTGTATATCCAACGTGAAACATCTACATATTTTTTCTTATGTATGTCAGGATAGTTCATTATGTTAGTCAACTTCTGTGCATCGAAACGGGCTTCGAATTCGTCGCAAGGGAAAACTGATTTTAGGATTTCACCTAAATACATTCCCGAAACAGCTTTTTCGAAACGTTGTGCGCCCTTGCTGTCCGAACATGCGTCAACCTTTTGGTCGATAACTGTAAGGTGTGGAGGATTGAAATTTCCCGATTCTAAGTTTACGGGTATCAAACCTGTTCCTTTATAATCAGGGTTTAATTTTTTTATTTTGTCAGGACTGATAAAGGTAGCCATATTTGTACCCGTACCAACGATAAGACCGATATAGGCATCGAAACTGCTGTCGGTAAGTCCGGCAAACAAACTTGCTACTGTATCGTTTATCACTTTTACTCCTGTAAACTTAGGTGTATTCTCCTTATTCAGATAGTCCATCAATGGTTCTCCGATCGGCTTATTTATCATTTCCTTAATATCTACACCTTTTGTCCAACGAAGCAATTTTGCATCTCCATCAAGCATAGATTCGGCGGGGTATGAAAAACAATAACCGATAGGCATATCTTCACTCCTCTTTATTTCCTTGATAGGATCGCCTTGCTCTTTGAACAAATCTTGTTCGGTAAAGCCTGCCGACTTCATTACAGACAAGTCCTTTTTCCATCCGTTTTCGGGATGAATCGTTGGGGTGCCATCTACAAAATCGACTGTTGCCACGCGATAATTTGTACCTCCGAGGTCCAAAACAAGTGCTTGTCCATTTATGCTAGCTGTCTGAGGGTTGATATAGGTAGGAATACATTGCACTTCTGTATTTTCCTTTTCTAAACCATTCACGACTTTAGATTGAAGAGACTGAGCTATTTCGACTAACTGCTTAGTTTTTAGCTTAAAAATGTTTTTCTCCATAGGATATTTTCATGTTAAATTAGGCTCATTTGGTATTTGCAGTGCAAATATATTAAATATCCCCCAAATATTGAGACAAATATCCAACAGATAGGCAAAATAAATAACATTTTCTGTTTTTTCTTTGAACGATGCCTATTCTACAAAACATTACGGACTGGAAACAACAGTTATTGTTTTTCGGTAAGATATTTCCAAAATCGCTTTGGCATATGCTGGCGTTGTAGTTTCAGATTGATACGTTCCTTTATGGTCATCGACTTGAAATAACCTCTCCATAGTTCCTGAAAAACTTTTTCGTCTTCTGCCATCAATGCTTCATCGAGTTTGCCGCTGAGAAGATGCCGGTCATCATCGAGAGTCATTTCAATTACAGTATGCAGATCGTAATAAAATCCGTATCTTCTTTTCAGGTCGTAGATAATCCATTTCTGATCGGAGAAACGGTCTTTAAAATGCGGAATGGTTAGAGGCAATGCATTATGGGCAGGAGATATGGGCGCAAAGAAAATATCGTCGGCTGCCTTTTGGAAACGGACAAATTCTTTGATATACAATTCCTCGCGTGCTACTTTCTTTGCCAATTTGTGTATAAGGAGAACATCGTCATCTCCAAAATTGGCTTCGATAGAGATTTTGCATTCAAATGTTTTTCGGATGAAACGAAACAATAAATCATCGCTACCTTCTTCTTCCGACAGCCACACATAGGTCAACATATTTTGTGCTCCCTTAGATAGCTTTTTCTCTAGGGATGCCCATACACGCGAAGCCTTGTCGGTCTGTGTTATCACCGTATGACTGCTATCCAAAAATAAGGGAGGTACATCGCCTTCTTCCAATAATTTATCCGGAAATTCTTTCCGACTGTACGCATCAAAGACAGCGGTCAACAGCCCTTCAAAGGTTTTATCGTAGAAGAATGCAATCATAATCTATACCGGAAAAATAATTGATAGTTGCCCGTCATCTATTTTCTTTTTTTTCGGTTCGGTAAGGATACGTCGTACATATTCGGGGCTTGCTTCATTCACGGTGTACATAGGCAACTCATTGCAGGTGATAAAGTATTGGGCTTTTTTCATTACTATACCCATTTTTTTCAGTTGCGAAGCGTTGAGCTTGCCATATCTGCGCGAAACTACAATCTGCTTTGCCGACTTCACTCCGATGCCGGGTACACGAAGGATCATGGAATAGTCTGCCTTGTTGATGTCGATGGGAAATGCTTCGGGATGGCGCAAAGCCCATGCTAATTTGGGATCTATTTCGAGATCAAGGTTTGGGTAGGCATCGTCCACTATTTCATCGGCTCTGTACTCGTAAAAACGCATCAGCCAATCAGCCTGATATAGACGATTTTCTCTTACTAAAGGGGCTTGCTTGAGCGATGGCAAACGGTTATCGTAACTATTTACGGGTATAAATCCCGAATAATATACTCTGCGCATCTGCGTTTGCTGATACAGAATGGAAGATACCCGAAGTATGTCTTTATCATTCTCATTGGTTGCACCCACTATCATTTGTGTACTCTGTCCGGCAGGTACAAAGCGTGGTGCTGAACGAAATTTGCGGCGGTCTTCGATACTCTGCATCATTCCCTGCTGTATGTAACGCATGGGGCGATAAACACTCCGATGATCTTTTTCGGGAGCAAGCAGTTTCAGATTTTCTTCAGTAGGGATTTCGAGATTCACACTCATACGATCGGCATACAAACCTGCTTCGTTTACTAATTCCTGACTGGCTCCGGGGATACTCTTCATGTGTATATAACCATTGAACCGATGAACGGTGCGCAAATCTTTTACGACACGCACCAGATGCTCCATAGTATAATCCGGATTGCGAACAACTCCCGAACTGAGAAAAAGCCCTTCTATATAGTTTCGCCGATAAAACTCGATGGTAAGTTCAACTAATTCTTTTACGCTAAACGTCGCTCGACGAATGTCGTTCGTACGTCGGTTTATACAATAGGCACAATCGTATATACAATAATTGGTGAGCATTATTTTGAGTAACGACACACACCGTCCGTCTTCCGTAAAGCTATGACAAATACCTATTCCACCAACAGTATTACCCAACCCACCCGCTTTGTTTTTGCGCACAGTACCGCTGGAAGAGCAGGAAACATCGTACTTTGCCGACTCTGCCAATACTTTTAGTTTTTCGAGTGTATTTTCGTTCATTGCCTTACAAAGAAAATCAATTCATTTTACAAATCGGTGATCTAAAGTGCTAAAAGATGAATAGTTGTTGAAAAGTTTCAAACACAAGATAACTAATTACAAAACAGCATAATATATATTCAGACACATTCTTCAAGCATAATATTCTTTATATATTAATGAATCTAGAAATAGATGATTATAGAGTTAAGTTTTCTTCCGATTAGAAGGAACTAAATACAAATCCGAACTTATATAGTTTAAATATTAAATACATTTTTTAATATTTATTTACTATCTAAAAGAAAGTATAAAATATACTCTATACATTTTTATGTATATATTTGCATAATAAGAATATTAATATGTCCGCATATCGCTAACATTGGTTATCACCCTTATAACATCTTCTGATATGAAAAAAACATTCACTTTACTTATCGTTTCACTTATATTTTCGATAACAGGAACAGCTCAGAATAAAGCGGGAAGTCAAACGGACTCCGTATTGATAAATAACATAATTGAAACAGTAAGACAGCAATACGTTCCGGACAAGCGGACAAGCATATATGAGATAAAGATATTAAAGGGTGATAACAATCCTACATTAAAAGGATATATCTCAAACAAAGAAACATACAAAGAATTAATAAAGATACTAAGGGACAAACAAATACAATATAAAGACAGTATAGAAGTATTGCCTACAAAGAGTTTGGGTGATAAAATATACGGCGTCATCAATCTTTCGGTAGCCGATATACGGACTAAAGGCGATTTTTCGGCAGAAATGGCAACACAAGCCTTACTGGGCACACCAATACGCATCCTTCAAGAAGACGATTGGTATAGAATACAAACACCTGACGAATATATTGCTTGGACTCAAAAGGCAAACTTTCACCCGATGACAAAACAAGAGTTTAACAATTGGATTCGATCACCGAAATTAATTTTTACCGATTATTTCGGTTTCTCATATCAATATCCAGACAAAGAGAAACAAACTATCGGCGATCTGGTAACGGGCAACATATTGAGATACGAAGGCGAGTCGGGAGACTTTTATAAGGTATCTTATCCCGATGGGCGAAGCACATACATATTGAAGCATCAGGCACGCCCATACAAAGAATGGAAAGCCTCGTTGGTTCAGACCGGAGACAGCTATGTAAAAAAAGCGTTCAAACTAATGGGTATTCCTTATGTATGGGGCGGCACATCGGTGAAAGGAATGGATTGCAGCGGATTTACAAAAGATGTATTATTTCAGCATGGCGTCATCCTCACGCGCGATGCTTCGCAACAGGTCAACACCGGAACTGCGGTAGATATTAGTAACGGATATGACAATCTGCAAATTGGCGACCTTATGTTTTTTGGAAAAAAGGCATCTGGTGACAAAAAGGAACGCATCCGCCACGTAGCCTTCTATATAGGAAATAAAGAGTTTATACATGCTTCGGGATGTATTCGGATAGGAAGCTTAGATCCCGAAAAACCAAACTATGACGAAAGAAATACAACTGAGTTTATTCGGGCTTCTCGTATTACCAATGCCATAGACACCAAAGGGATATGGGATATAGATAATAACCCGATGTATCAGGAAATAGATTAATTTTTTAAATATAACAACCATGGTACAATCGAGACGGAACTTTCTGAAAGCAGCTACCGCAACAGTAATTTCGACAGGCATAGCAACGGGAACACCTCTAAACTTATTTTCTCAAAGCGGAAAATCTTCCGGCTTGGTTGGAAATAAGAAAATGAAGCTTTCGTTCAAGCCCTACGATTTGCAATTGCGTCATGTATTTACCATCGCCAATTCGTCTCGGACAACTACGCCGGTGGTGCTGACAGAAATAGTCTACGACGGCATTGTCGGATATGGAGAAGCTTCACTCCCACCCTATCTGGGAGAAACACAAGCTTCGGTTATTGAATTTCTGAAAAAAGTTGATCTGGAGCAATTTTCAAGCCCATTTGAACTGGACGATATACTCACCTACGTGGACAAAATAGCTGAAAACAATACTGCTGCAAAGGCATCTATCGACATAGCCTTACACGACCTTGTAGGAAAGATAATGAATCAGCCTTGGTACAAGATATGGGGATTTAATAAAGAACATACACCCTCTACTACCTTTACAATAGGCATAGACACGGAAGAGGTGGTAAAAGAAAAGACACGTGAAGCCTCGCCCTACAATATACTGAAAGTCAAACTTGGACGTGATACGGACAAGCAAATGATAGAAGCCATCCGAACGGTAACAGACAAACCGATAGCGGTAGATGCAAATCAGGGATGGAAAGACAAGCATGAGGCTTTGGATATGATATACTGGCTCAAAGAGCGCAACATAGTGATGGTGGAGCAGCCCATGCCAAAACACAATCTGGATGATGCTGCATGGGTTACGGAGCGCAGCCCGCTACCGATATTTGCTGACGAATCCTTTCAGCGACTGAGCGATGTTCTCAGACTCAAGGGTGCATTTTCAGGGGTCAATATAAAGCTGATGAAATGTACGGGTATGCGTGAGGCTTGGAAAATATTGACAGTCGCACGCGCAGCAAATATGAAGGTGATGATAGGGTGTATGACAGAGACATCGTGTGCCATATCTGCTGCCACACAGCTATCGCCTGCCGTAGATTGGGCAGACTTAGATGGCAATTTACTGATCAGCAACGATTGCTTTCGGGGTGTAACGGTGGTGGACGGGGTGCTTCGTCTCAACGACCGCCCCGGCATCGGAATTGAGAAGATATAAACAATCGGTATATGATGTATTTTTTATACTTTTACTTTAAATAATTATACGCCTGTGATTTTACTAGCTGAAAGCGGTTCTACGAAAACCGAATGGTGTCTTGTGGACAAAGATGGTATTGCCGAACATTATTTATCCGATGGTATCAATCCCTTTTTTCAGTCGCGAAAAGAGATCAGCCGCCTTGTGCGTCTTCAACTACCACAAATATTTTTCAGAGCTAAATTTCACACTATTTATTTTTATGGAGCAGGTTGTTCTTCGGACGAAAAGAAGAATATTATCAAAGCCTCTTTCGAAGCTCAGTTCAAAACTCCGGCCATTATTGAAAGTGACTTACTGGGATCGGCACGTTCTCTATTTCAAGATCAGGCAGGGATTGCCTGCATATTAGGAACGGGCTCTAACTCTTGCTTCTACGACGGCAGCGAGATAACCAAAAATGTAAGATCGCTTGGCTATATATTGGGCGATGAAGGCAGTGGTGCATCATTGGGAAAGGCTTTTCTTTCCGATTGCCTCAAAGGGCTAGCTCCCGATACATTGGCTTCAGCTTTCTATAAGAAGTATAAGATAGAGCCGGAAGACATTTTAGACTATGTTTATTCTAAACCGTTCCCAAACAGGCTTCTATCAGTATTTTCATTTTTCTTATACGATCATATGGACAATCCCTATGTGGAGAATCTGGTTTACAAGAGTCTGAAATCATTTTTTGAACGCAACATTCTACAATATAATTATACTCAATACACTGTTCGTTTTGTCGGGTCTATCGCCAAGATGTACGAAAATATTCTTTTAGATATTGCTAAAGATTTTAATATACAGATAGATACAATTATAGAAAACCCTATAAAAGGGTTAATCGAATATCACATAAAAAAGAATAATTTGTGAAAATATGTATCTAACTCACAATAAGAGTTAATTAGTAAATCTTTTAACATTAATTCTATCTTACATTTCGGTTAAGAATTTAATTTTGTAATGAGTGAATTGATCCTTTAACGAATATAGC
Organism: Dysgonomonas sp. UBA5412; assembly: GCA_002409595.1. GTDB lineage: Bacteria > Bacteroidota > Bacteroidia > Bacteroidales > Dysgonomonadaceae > Dysgonomonas. Next base: position 78,712 of record DHNQ01000004.1, on the reverse strand, counting down.
AAATGCTATACCTCGTAATCTCTGACATATAAACGTCTATTTCTTAAAGTAACATACAATAAGCCTTTAAAAGCTTATACTTTTATACAATTCTAAATAATACTTAAAATAAGTATCTAATTCATAATAAAAACATAAATCTACCTAATATAGGATTAAATAGTAATTATTGACTAAAAAATACGCTGAAGCTAAACATTTTTGCAAAGATCAAAGAATAGAAACTGATATAAACCTTTTTTTAATTAAAACTGATATTATATGAACGCATCAAAAAAACTTCTGTATATGCTCTCCGTAAGTGTTTTGGCACTTACTACAACGAGCATAAGTACGCAAGCCAATACCGGAAGGTTTGAAAATTCGTCCGGCTTACAACAGGCTATAGGAATAGTGAAAGGTACAGTAACAGATCAGAATGGAGATCCCCTTATTGGGGTGAGCGTTGTAGTTAATGGCACTACAACCGGGACTACAACCGACATAGACGGAAAATATTCTTTGGATATAAAGGCTAATAATGCAGATCTTATCTTTTCATATGTAGGGCACAAAACACAAATTGTTCCGGCTAACAAATCGACGATAAACATTACAATGGAAGAAGATACACAGCTAATGGACGAAATAGTTGTCGTTGGTTATGGTGTAATGAAAAAAAGTGATGTAACTGGAGCAATATCATCAGTCAAAGCAGATGCTTTAACCAGACAGCCTACTGCAAATGTCGCACAAGCATTACAAGGATTGGTTGCCGGTGTAAATGTTACATCTAATTCAGGTATGCCAGGAGGAGCAGTCACTGTAAGTATAAGAGGAGTTGGAACGGTTAATGATGCCGGACCTCTATATGTTGTAGATGGAATGCCTATTGACAACATTAGTTTTCTTAGCTCGTCTGAAATACAATCAATGGAAATACTGAAGGATGCTTCTGCTACAGCTATTTATGGAGCCAGAGGAGCAAATGGAGTTATCCTGGTAACAACAAAACAGGGCAAAGCAGGCAAAACTACAGTAACTATTGATGCTTATTGGGGTGCAAGCAAGATCTTGAACAATCTGGATCTGATGAGTGGTCCGGAATGGTATAGTCTCGAAGTAGCAAAAGGTTTGAACATAGATGACTTTACAAATAAATATCATCTTAGTCAAAATACATCGACAGACTGGATGAAAGAAATATCGCGCACTGCTGCTATCCAAAGTTACAGTGTCGGCATATCAGGTGGTATGGCCGATGAATACACATATAATACAACCCTTAACTATATTGATCAGGAGGGAACAATTAAAAAGACTGATTACGAAAGGATTTCCCTAAGACAAAATATCGAAAAAACTATTGTAAAAAAGATTCTATCTATAGGTACAAATTTGAATATTTCACAAAGTAAATCGAATCAAATATTAGAGGGTAGCAATACTGTTGGTATTGTAAACTCAGCTATCAAATTAGAGCCTGTAATTCCTGTAAAAGATGCTAGTGGCAATTATGGCTGGTCTCCTTATGCAGACTATAATAATCCTGTAGCAGATTTAGAATACACTGATAATGAAACAAAAACATTCAGACTAGTGGGTAATATGTATGCTGACTTGAATATAATGAAGAATTTTAAATTCAGAACAAGTTTTGGCGCAGATATAATAAAAACAGACATATATAAATTTTTACCAACATATACCGTTTCTAGCTACCAGACTAATCCAATGAACCAAGTAACACGAGGATATAGAAAATTTAATTATTATGTTTGGGAGAATACATTATCTTATATTAGAACTTTTGCTGAAAAGCATAATATCAATGCAGTAATAGGATATACAAATGAGTGGGGACGTACAGAAACATTGCAAGGTATCAAAAGAAACACACCTAATAATTCATCCGAATTACAATATCTGGATGCAGCACAAACAGGTGATGCAGCAACGGGTACAGCATGGGAGTCTTCTCTAATTTCTTATTTAGGGCGTGTTAATTATAATTTTGACAACCGTTATCTGATTACAGCATCTCTTCGTCATGATGGCTCATCACGATTTGGCAGTAGTCATAAATATGGAACATTCCCGTCTGTAGCTTTAGGGTGGAATATTTCAAATGAAGATTTTTTTAAAAACTTAAATGCTGGGTGGGTATCAAATCTGAAACTTAGAGCCGGATGGGGACGTATTGGTAATCAAAACATTGGAGATTATAGATATCAAAACCTCCTCACCAATTTCATTCAATACTCCTATCTTTACGGAACTAATGAATCTCTACAGCAAGGAATTGCAGCTGTAGCAATGGGAAATAAAGATGTAAAATGGGAATCGACAGAATCTACAAATATTGGCTTTGATGTTAATTTATTAAATGGACGCTTAACTTTTAGCGGTGAATATTACAATAAAGAGACTAAAGATATGCTCGTCACAGAGCCTATCCCTAACTATATGGGATATGAAACTGGTCCTCTAACGAATGCCGGTAGTGCGACAAACAGAGGTGTTGAGATTACAATAGATTGGAGAGATCATATAGGGAGCTTTAACTATAATATAGGATTTAATATTTCTACTGTAAGAAATAGAATGACAAGCCTTGGTGATGCAGGTACGCCGATGGCAGGTGCTCCAATTAGAAATGGTAACGCTACGTATACAAAAATAGGATATCCGATAAGTGCCTTTTATGGATATAAAACGAATGGATTGATACAAACAAATGAACAATTAGCAGAAGTAAGAAAATTGCAACCTAAAGCAGAGCTTGGAGATGTCATCTTTGTAAACACAAATGGGGATAATACTTTGAACGACAAAGATAAAACTTTAATAGGAAACCCTAATCCAGACTTTATTTACGGTATCAATTTAGGTGCAGAATACAAAGGTTTTGATCTTAATATACAGCTGGGAGGTACTTATGGTAATGACATATTTAATGCCATGAGATATTTCACATACGACCTTGCCTCTATGACAAACAAAGATCGTAAGATGCTTAACTATTGGACTCCCGAAAATAGAAATACTGACGTTCCAAGACTTGCAAAAGTTGACACAAACGACAACAAACGTATTTCAGACCGCTATGTAGAAGATGGTTCATACCTACGGTTGCGAAATGTCCAGCTAGGATATACATTCCCCATATCGCTCACAAAAAAAGCATATATGCAAAAAGTACGAGTATATGTTACAGGACAAAATCTGTTGACTTTTACTAATTATAGTGGAACTGACCCTGAAATAGGTCTAATTGGTGAATCTACACTAAGTCAAGGTGTTGATATGGGAACATATCCTCAGGCTATGACAATAACAGGTGGAGTTAGTATAACTTTTTAATAAATAAGGATTATGACAATGAAAACAAATAAAATATTATATCTGTTTATCGGAATTGGAATATTCCTGATGAATAGTTGTACGGATCTGGATAAAGAAAAATTAGGCGCTATGACGCAGGAGAACTTCTTCAAATCGGAAAGCGATGCTTACCAGTCATTAACAGCAGCCTACTCCGATCTGAAAGATTATCGTTTCACATGGACATTTTGGGCATTTGGTGATATACTTTCAGATGATGCTACTTATAGTGGGTCAGACGATGACGTCTCTGCCTATGCACGTATGGAAAACTACGATTATCCTGCTGACAATGGTCGTGTACTCAACCGCTATGTACTATGTTATCGGGCTATAAATAAGGCAAACCAAGCAATAGAGGGTATCGAAAAAATGGATAACAGCCTCTTTTCGACCTACAATAAAGAGCAATTGATTGCAGAAGCCTTGTTTATCAGAGCCTTTGCCCACCACGAATTAGTAAAATGCTATGGTGATGTACCTCTCTTTACTCATACACCCACTGTTGCTGACAAGGGTACAACAAGAACACCTAAAGCTCAAGTATATGAACAGATAGAAAAAGATTTGGAAGCAGCCGCAAAAGTATTACCTAAAAGATCCGAAACAAATTACACCACATACGCCGGACGTATCACTCAGGGAACTGCATACGCTCTGTTATCGAGAGTATATCTCTTTGAGGAAAAATTTGATAAGGCTAAAGAAGCAGCATACGAAGTAATCAAAAGCAACGAATATAAGCTCGTAGACGACTATGGCTTTCAATTTACAGTAGAAGGAGAACACTGTTCCGAATCTATCTTCGAAATCACACATTACGATTCTCCCAATCAGTCTGCAGCAACAAACAACAATGGTAACTTCCATGTGCTTATGATGCTTCCCTTCGGCACAACTTACGGATATGGCATCAATCAGCCACTACCCGCATTGGCAGCTGCTTATGATGAAATAGGAGATACTGAACGTAAAGATGCAACTTTGCTTACCCCCGAAGACCTGAAAGAATGGGAAGCTCCCGAAGACTATACTAAGCTTGAACGCAACAGAACGGGATATTACAATCAGAAGTATTACTTACCTCCAACTCAGCGATCTAAAGAAATCAGAAATAACCAACTAAATATAAAAGTAATTCGTTTGGCAGAAGTATATCTGAACTATGCCGAAGCTTGCACTAGAGGAGCTACAAAAGATGAAGCAGAAGCCAAGAAATACTTAAAACTATTACGCGACAGAGCTAAACTTCCTCCTATCACATCCACAGGCGATGCCCTAGTAAATGATATATTGAAAGAACGCCGTCTTGAACTGGCTATGGAAGGTTTCCGTTTTTGGGATGTAATCCGCTTTGGAAAAGCACCCGAACTATTTAAAGGTTTTGTAAAAGGACGTGACGAAATTTTGCCTATACCTCAAGACGAGATAGATAAAAGTAATGGATCTATTACTCAAAACCCAAGATAACGTACTACATTTATCAATCTTAAAATTGTAATATCAGCAGATCATAGAGACTGGAGAGCAGTCCTCCGGTTTCTATGATTCATCTGATAATCTTTAACTACAAAATGAAATGAAAAAGAAAGTATTTTATCTATTGCTCACCATAAGTCAGATATCACTTATCGCAGTCTCTCAGACTACCGATCAACAAAACATGCTTTCTCAAAAACTAACACGCATCTACCGAAACTATGTCTCATCTGGAGAAATTACAATTGACAGCATAAAAATTAATGAAAAGAAAAAAGAAATCCTTATTTATGCAAACACAACACTTTCCTATCTGCCATTTACAGAAAAAACTGTAAAAGAAATAGAAACAAGTGCATCAGAAATATTATCCGACAAACAGAAAAATTTTAAAATAAATATCATTACAGACGGACAAAATATCCGTGATCTGGTTCCCAATTTTTATAGAGAATCATTTAAAAAAGACAATAGCAAAATATTTGCTAACAAAACATCGAATATTCCTTTAATATCAAATATATCATCCCCTATTACCGCATATACAAATGGTTTGACTAACCGTCACATAGCCCTTTGGCAAAGTCACGGCTGGTATTACGAACAAAAACTGGTTCGCTGGGAATGGCAACGTGCGCGCCTGATGCAAACTGTAGAAGACCTTTATACACAAAGCTACGTATTGCCTTATCTTGTTCCCATGTTGGAAAACGCAGGAGCAAACGTACTGCTTCCTCGCGAACGGGACATACAACGCCACGAAATAATTGTAGATAACGACTATAATAGAGATAAATCAATTTATAAAGAAATAAATGGAACAGACAGCTGGATAGTTGGCTCTAGTGTAGGATTTGCATATAAGAAAGAGACGTATCTGGATGGAGAAAATCCATTCAGATCGGGCTCTTGGAAACAAACTAAAACCATCAAAAAGGGCAAAGAAAGCCTTTGCGAATGGATACCCGACATACCCGAAAAAGGGAAATACGGAGTATATATATCTTATCAAACAGTAGAAAACAGTACCGACGACGCTCTATATACAGTCTACCATCTGGGAGGAAAAACAGAATTCAAGATAAATCAGACAATGGGGGGTGGTACATGGATATTCTTGGGATATTTCTCTTTCGACAAAGGTTTAAACCAAAGCTATAAAGTAACCCTGACCAACAAGAGTAATAAAAGCGGACGCATAGTAACTGCCGATGCCGTAAAAATCGGAGGTGGCATGGGAAATATTGCTCGTCTGCCCCACCCTGACGGATTAGTTACAGAAAATGTAAAAAGTTCCGAATCTCAGCAAAACAGCTCAGTGAAATCTGTGCCAAAAATAGACTACAAACCTGAAACAAGCAACTATCCACGCTCTACAGAAGGCGCTCGCTATTGGTTGCAATGGGCAGGAGTACCAGATAGTATTTATAGCTTTAGCAAAGGTAAAAACGATTATACAGACGATTATCAAAGTCGCGGATTGTGGGTGAACTACATAGCAGGAGGATCATCTGTATCACCTAAAAAAGAGGGTTTGAATATACCGATCGATCTGGCTTTTGCTTTTCATACCGACGCAGGAACAACCGACAACGACTCCATTGTGGGTACTCTAGGCATCTGTATGACACACTTTAATGACGAAAAATTCGAAAATGGAAAATCTCGATGGGTATCACGTGATATGACAGAAATTATAATGAATGAGATAGTAAAAGATATCCGTTCCGATTACGAGCCACAATGGTCGCGCCGTCATATATGGAATCGTTCATACAGCGAAGCACGTATACCGAACGTACCGACAATGCTGCTCGAATTACTTTCGCATCAAAATCTAGCAGATATGCGCTACGGATTAGATCCTCGTTTTCAGTTTACAGTTAGCAGATCTATATATAAGGGAATGTTGAAGTTCGTTTCATCACAATATGGATATGATTATGTTGTACAACCACTACCCGTAAAATCTTTTAGCGCAGACTTTTCGGGCAACACTGAAGTAGAACTCAAATGGCAACCGACAGAAGATCATGCAGAGCCTACAGCAAAGGCTGAAAAATATATAGTATATACCCGCAGTGGAGACATGGACTTTGATAACGGAGTATTAGTAAATAGTAATCATACAAAATTAAAAATAGAGAAAGATAAGATATATAGTTTCAAAATTACTGCAGTCAATAAAGGAGGAGAAAGCTTTCCTTCCGAAATACTATCTGTGTATCGCCAATCGGAAGAAAAGGGCTGTGTGCTTATCATCAACGGATTCGAAAGACTATCAGCACCTGCAAGCTTCGCTTCCACTGACAGCATAGCCGGATTTTTAGATATAGTAGATCATGGAGTGCCCGACAAAGTACAATACAACTACGTTGGTAGTCAATACGAATACAGAAGACAGAAACCGTGGGTCGATGACGATGCTCCGGGATTTGGCGGCAGTAATGGCAACTACGAAGCAACAGTTGTAGCAGGCAATACATTCGATTATCCTTATCTTCATGGAAAATCAATCGCAAAAGCCGGATACTCTTTCATATCTACAAGCAGTCAGGCTATTTGCAATGGACAAGTATCTATGAATAAATATAAACTAACAGATTTGATTCTGGGCAAACAAAAACAAACCCGAATAGGTAGAGGTGTCAAACCTGCCGAATTCAAGACATTCCCGAGAGAATTACAGGACAAGATAACTGCTTACTGCAAACAAGGTGGTAATATCTTTGTCAGCGGTGCATACGTAGCTTCAGACCTGTGGGACTCAGAAAACCCACAAGCTTCAGACCTCAAATTTGCATCCGATATACTCAAATATAAATGGCGGACAGGACGTGCAGCCGTTACAGGTGGAGTCAAAGGTGTAGTTTCACCATTCTCTCTCATCGGTGGAGAAACCTCTTTTTATACTACGCTCAATTCGGATTTCTATGCCGTAGAGTCGCCCGATGCTATAGAACCTGCACAAGAAGACAGCTTCACTATTGCAAGGTATAGCGAAAACAACCTGAGTGCAGGTATAGCATACAAAGGAGATTATAAGACCTGTATTTTCGGATTTCCGTTCGAAACGATAAAGGATGAAAATTACAGAGACGAATTGATGAAAAATTTACTTAAATTCATGTCCGAATAAAGCAAAATATAACTATCTGATATACAACAACAATTAGTAACACTATAAATCGACATAAAAATGAAAATAAACTGTTTTATACCATTTCAAAGTAGCCGACAAGTAGAAAATACAATCGCTTCACTACGCGAATCTATATTAGTAAACCATATTTACCTATTGACAGACAATAACTGTAATGATAAAATAGATGGATGTGAGGTAATAGAAATAGATTCACTGCGTTCTACAGCCACCATCAAGAAAATAGCAGAAAAGGCAGATACAGCATATACTCTTATATATACCAAACCGGATGAATTGCGACTTGGTATGTTTGCCCTTGAACGTATGCTGCAAATAGCCAAAGATTCTAATGCCGGGCTAGTGTATGCTGATCACTATCAGGCTAGCGATGAAGAAAAGAAAAATAGCCCTGTCATTGCTTATCAGAAAGGAAGCTTACGCGACGATTTCAATTTCGGATCGGTACTTGTATATAAGACAGAAGAATTGAAAAAAGCTGTAGCCAAAATGGATACCGCTTACAAATTTGCCGGAATATATGATCTTCGCCTGAAAGTTTCACAACATTCAGATTTGGTTCATATCAACGAATATCTCTACACTGAAGTAGAAAATGATACACGCAAAAGCGGTGAAAAAGTATTCGACTATGTAGACCCCAAAAACAGGGAAGTACAAATAGAAATGGAATTGGCTTGTACAGACCATCTAAAGAAAATAGGCGGATACCTAGCACCTCAGTTCAAAAAAGTAGAATTCGACAAATCTGATTTCGAATACGAAGCATCTGTTATTATCCCAGTACGCAACCGTATCCGCACGATTAAAGATGCTATAAAATCAGTATTGAATCAGAAAACAAATTTCAAATTCAACCTCATTGTTGTCGACAACTATTCTACCGATGGCACAACAGAAGCCATTGATACATTTGCCTCAGACGAACGTTTGGTACACATCATCCCTCAAAACAAAGAATTAGGTATCGGCGGATGCTGGAATGCAGGTGTAGCAAATGCTAAATGTGGAAAATTTGCCGTACAGTTAGATAGTGATGACGTATATTCTGACGAAAACACATTGCAAAAGATAGTAGATGCTTTCTATGAGCAAAACTGTGCGATGGTAGTAGGTACATATATGCTTACCGACTTCGATATGAAAATAATACCTCCGGGCATTATCGACCACAAAGAATGGACTCCTGAAAATGGGTGCAACAATGCATTACGTATTAATGGATTAGGAGCACCACGAGCTTTCTACACTCCGGTGCTGAGAGAAATTAAAGTACCTAATACAAGCTATGGAGAAGATTATGCCTTGGGCTTATACTTCTCGCGCGAATATCAGATAGGACGTATCTACGATGTTCTTTACCTGTGCCGCCGTTGGGACGACAACTCAGATGCATCGCTCGACATAGTGAAAATGAATGCACATAATACATATAAAGACAGAATCAGAACTTGGGAATTAGAGGCTCGTATTGCCCTAAACAAGAGTAAGTAAGCATTTCGATAATTAAACACATTACTAAAGTATAGAAACCGGTTTTTCAGCCATACAAGACCGGTTTCTATTCTAAAAAATGATTATTTATGGGTATTTTATCACAAGATATAAAGGCATTATTCACCGATCAGTTAGAAAATTGGCCACAAGCAAAAGCTAATTACGAAGCGTTGAAAAATGTAAAGTCAAAAGATTTCGATTTCGGAAAGTATTCGATAAGAGTGCAGTTCAATCCGGCACGTATACAATCGTCTGCAGCTAAAGTAGATGCAAAGTCTATACAAGAGCGTAAATGCTTCTTGTGTCCGGCAAATCTACCCTCCGAGCAGAAAGGAGCTCCGTTTGGAAGTGCTTATCAGGTGTTAGTCAACCCTTTTCCTATCTTCCCCGAACATTTTACTATACCCACATACCAGCACACTGACCAACTTATACTCGACAGATTTGGAGACATGCTCGATCTGGCAAGAGAAATAGATGATAATACCATATTCTACAATGGTCCTAAATGTGGAGCATCTGCTCCCGACCATGCTCACTTTCAGGCAGGGGTAAAGGTTTTTTTTCCTATCGAAAAAGACATAAACCGAATATCTAAAGAGACAATATATTCGAAAGAAGGTATAACAGTATATGCCATAACAGAATACTTACGTAACTTTTTCCTATTGCAGGCTTCTGATAAAGATCAGGCGGTTTCGTTCTTCAAGCAATTGTACACAATGCTCGACATGAAGGATGATGATAAAGAACCTATGATGAACATTGTTGCATGGTATGAACAGAATGAATGGTATATCGCTGTATTCCCCAGAGCAAAACATCGCCCCGATTGCTTCTATGCCGAAGGTGATGATAATTTGCTAATAAGTCCGGCTTCGGTAGATTTGGGAGGTGTATTTATTACCCCTCTTGAAAAAGATTTCCTGAAAATAACGGAAAAAGACATAGAAACTATACTCAAAGAAATTTGTATAGACGACACGAAGATGCAGTCTATCATTCAAGAAATAAAGAAAATACAATAATATATGGAACCAAAAGTAAGTATTGGAATACTTTGGAGCAAAGAAATAAGCTTTGCTCTCAACAACCGATATACCTGTGATGGAAAAGAGATCACAGGCGACAACAACGTATCGCTGCAGGATGGGAAAATACTATGGAATGGCAATCTGTATGATGAATTATCTTTCGAACCATCAGACAATAATGCTGCATTTACGTTGAAAGATGTAGTTATAGGTATCAATTTCCATTGGGAACGAAAAGAAGATCAACAGTTTCAGGGAGCATTGAAACTAATAGAAAGAAACGAACTCATTACAGCAATCAACCTAATAAATGTAGAAGATTACTTGACCAGCGTAATATCTTCCGAGATGAGTGCAACTGCTTCGCTCGAATTACTAAAGGCTCATGCCGTCATTTCGCGTAGCTGGCTTCTGGCACAAATAGAGAAGAACAAAGAAATAATAGCAAGCAAAGAAAAATACTCTACATTTACCGAAACGGAAGACGAACTGATCCGTTGGTACGACCGTGAAGACCATACAGACTTTGATGTATGTGCCGACGACCATTGCCAGCGCTATCAGGGCATAACTCGTGCCTCAGCAAATATACAAACTGTAAAGCAAGCAATAGAAGAAACACGCGGACAGGTATTGGAATCAGAAAATAAGATTTGCGATGCACGTTTCTCGAAATGCTGCGGCGGTGTGGTAGAAGAATTTCAGAATTGCTGGGAAGACATTAAGTTTCCTTACCTCGTTAAACTGAGGGATGATGTAGATAGTAGCAATGTACCCGATCTTACCATAGAAGCCGAATCTGTGAAATGGATACAGTCGCGACCGTCAGCTTTCTGTAACACACAAGATAAAAAGATATTAGGTCAGGTACTTAACAACTACGATCAGGAAACCTCCGACTTTTATCGTTGGACAGTAACTTATACGCAAGACGAGCTATCGGCTTTAGTACTTAAACGTTCGGGTATAGATTTCGGTCTCATACAGGAACTTATCCCCGTAGAAAGAGGTACATCTGCTCGCCTTGTAAAGCTAAAGATAGTAGGTTCGAAGAAAACTCTGATTATAGGTAAAGAACTGGAAATACGCCGAGTACTCTCTACATCGCATCTGTACAGTTCTGCATTTACAATAAAGAAAGACGGAGATAAGTTTATTCTAACAGGAGCAGGCTGGGGACATGGTGTTGGGCTTTGTCAGATCGGGGCAGCCGTTATGGGCGAAAAAGGATATTCTTACGACAAAATTCTATTGCACTACTATGTAGGTGCGAGTCTGGAAAAACTGTATTAATAATAAATCAATCTGCAATCTTAAAAAAGGAAGCATGAAAGAAAAGAAAAAATCACCGTGGGCTTGGATTCCCTCACTATATCTGGCCGAAGGACTACCATATGTTGCCGTAATGACCATCTCGGTGATCATGTACAAGCGAATGGGTATTTCGAATACCGATATTGCATTATATACAAGTTGGCTTTACTTGCCTTGGGTTATAAAACCATTTTGGAGCCCATTTGTAGATTTGCTGAAAACGAAACGTTGGTGGATTGTAACTATGCAATTATTGATCGGTGCCGGGTTTGCCGGTATTGCGTTTACCATCCCCCTACCCTTTTTCTTTCAGGCAACTCTGGCTTTTTTCTGGTTGTTAGCATTTAGTTCGGCAACGCACGACATTGCCGCCGATGGCTTTTATATGCTTGGACTAGATACCAATCAGCAGGCGATGTATGTAGGTATTCGAAGCACATTTTACCGTGTGGCTACGATCATGGGACAAGGTATATTGATTATTCTTGCAGGATTTCTCGAAAGTACATCGGGAAGTGAACCGGTCAAAATAAACATAGATGCATCCCCTCGATATACTCAATCGACATTTGTACTCCCTCAAATAGAAAATACATTGTTTCAGGAAGGAGAAATCCACTTTGTTACAGACAAAGAGGTTGTTCAGATAGGTACGCATGGTGTTAATAAAGATAGTTTACAACTGTTTCTGGATAATGTATCTGCACTCAACCATGAGAATGGATTTGTAGTAAAAGAAGCTGAAACAAAAGATGGAGAAGATAAAGCCGGTGAAAGCTGGTGGACTTCGCATATATCTGCTCCGTTTGGAAACTGGATAAAAAACACATTCGGAGAGAAGCGTTTTGTAGCCGAATCAGACCATACCGGAAATATAGGTGTTGTTGCAGTCAGATTATCAAAACAACCCGAGCAAGACAAAGAGATGGTGCTGAACACCACTATGAATAGAGGAGATAACAGTATATCCCTATTACAAGGAGATCGGTTGACCTTCAATGCGTCAAATTGGGACAAATCGGCTTATATGGTATTCCAGATAGACCCTAAGCTAACAGAAAGCAGCAATGCGGAATACAAAGGGCTGTCGGGTAATATTCCTTTCGCATGGTCTATCACATTCTTTGTCTTGGCAGGTTTATTTCTATTCTTTAGTTTCTACCACAGAGTTGCATTGCCAAAACCCGATTCGGACAAAGCACATGCACACGTAACTGCGGCTTCTATACTAAGCGAGTTTACCGAGACGTTCAAGTCTTTCTTCAAGAAACCACAAGCCGCAGCGGCTATATTCTTTATGCTTACTTATCGTTTTTCGGAAGCACAATTACTGAAATTGATAAATCCGTTCCTCATCGACCCTAAAGATGTAGGAGGACTAGGTTTAACAACCGGTGAAGTAGGATTGGTATATGGCACTGTCGGCATTATCGGGTTAACACTAGGTGGTATAATCGGAGGCTTTGCGGCAGCACGCGGAGGTCTTAGACGCTGGTTGTGGCCAATGACACTGAGTATGTTGCTAACAATTGCCACATTCCTATATCTGAGTTTCTCGCAAACCGATAATCTGATAATAATAAATATCTGTGTATTTATCGAACAGTTTGGATATGGATTCGGGTTTACAGCCTATATGCTATACCTTATGTATTATTCGGACGGAGAGCAAAAAACGGCTCATTACGCCATCTGTACAGGCTTTATGGCATTGGGGATGATGCTTCCGGGCATGTTTGCCGGATGGTTGCAAGAACAACTGGGATACAACCATTTCTTTATCTGGGTGATGATATGCTCCGTAGTTCCTATCATCGCAGTAGCACTATTAAAAATTGATCCGAGCTATGGCAAAGCAAAAAATAAAGAAGTAACAGAAGAATAGATATGAAAAGATTTATCATCATATTATCCGCACTTACTCTCTTGTGCTCTTTTTCTTTCGCACAAAAGATCAGGATAAAAACAGGTATTGAAGTGTTGAAAGAACAAGGCTTCAAACAACTGGAAGGTAAGCGTGTAGGATTGATAACCAACCCCACGGGTGTAGACAACAATATGAAGTCGACAATAGATATATTGCACGAGGCAAAAAACATACGACTAGTATCATTATTCGCACCTGAACATGGCGTTCGCGGAGATGCACACGCAGGCGACAACGTAGAAAATACAATTGATGAACGCACAGGTCTAACGGTTTACTCATTACACGGAAAAACAAAATCACCTACGGCAGACATGCTGAAAGATATAGATGTATTGGTGTATGACATACAAGATATAGGATGCCGTTCATTTACCTATATAAGTACAATGGGGCTGGCTATGGAAGCTGCAGCAGCCAACAATGTGGAATTTATGGTATTGGACAGACCAAATCCGCTTGGAGGTATTAAAGTCGAAGGAGGGTTGGTAGAAGATAAATTCACATCATTCGTAAGCCAATACCCGATCCCTTATGTGTATGGACTTACCTGCGGCGAATTGGCTTTACTCCTCAATGGTGAAGGTATGTTGAAAAACAAATGTAAGCTGCAAGTAGTGAAGATGAAAGGTTGGAAGCGTAAAATGACATACGACCAAACAGGCCTACAATGGATACCATCCTCTCCGCATATACCTCAACCCATATCCTCCTTTTTTTATCCGGTATCGGGTATATTAGGTGAACTAGGATATATGTCGATAGGAGTCGGTTATACAATTCCTTTTCAAATGTTTGCTGCCGAATGGATTAATGCCGACGATTTGTCTGTCAGTCTCAACAGTCTACATCTGCCCGGGTTGTATTTCAGACCGATACACCTTCGCCCGTTCTATTCGGTCGGTCAAGGCAAACAATTGCAGGGAGTACAAGTACATATAATGAATTATGAAAAAGCTCGCTTGTCGGAAATTCAATTCTATGTCATGCAGCAAATTGCAACTTTATATCCCGACAAAGCCATATTTGACAATGCTGACGAAAAGCGTTACAGAATGTTCGACCAAGTGTGCGGAAGTGACTACGTAAGACTTACCTTTGCAAAGAATAACCGTTTCGATGATATAAAAGATTTTTGGTATAAAGATACAGAACCATTTAAAAGATTATCAAAGAAATATTATTTATATAAATAGACGGTTATTAGATTTAAGAGATAAGGCAATTAGGTATAATTGAATAAAGAAAATTATTAAAAACTATGATATTACTTGCAGACGGAGGTTCTACCAAAGTAGATTGGCGGCTGGTAGACAAAGGACTGGAACTAAAAAAGATAGTGACTAAGGGAATAAACCCTTTTTTCTGTACAGAAGAAGAAATCAGTATGGAAATACACAACAATCTTCTGCCAGCACTCGGCAACCATCACATCAACGAGATCCATTTTTTCGGTGCGGGCTGTGCCAATGCTGAGAAAAACGAAATTGTAAGAAAAGGCATATACAAACATATCCCGGCTTCGCAGATAGAAATAAACAGCGATCTGTTAGCCGCAGCAATAGGCTTATGTGGCAGAAAGGCTGGAATAGCATGTATATTGGGCACAGGGTCTAACTCTTGCTATTATGATGGCGAAAAGATTGCCGACAATGTATCCCCTTTAGGCTACATTTTGGGTGATGAAGGTAGTGGCGCTGTTTTGGGCAGGCTATTTGTTGGGGCATGTCTGAAAAACCAACTAACAGAAGGGTTGAAAGAAAAATTTCTTTCGGAATACAATCTTACTCCTGCCGACATCCTCGATAGAGTGTATCGGCAACCATTAGCAAACCGTTTCTTGGCAAGCCTTTCTCCTTTTATCGTGCGTCATATAGAAGACCAAAGTGTCAGAACATTAGTTTACAATGCTTTGAAAGACTTCTTTGTGAAAAATGTTATGCAATACGATTATAGAAACAATGAGATACACTTCACCGGATCGGTAGCATATTATTACCAAGACATATTGCAGCAAATAGGCAGCGAGCTAAATATCAGCATCGGCAATATATCTCAATCTCCGATGGACGGACTAATCGAATATTACAGTTATTCTTAATCTTTAATTAAATTATTAAAATGGCATTTGTAAAGATAACAGAGCAACCCTCACTATATGATGATCTGGAAAACAAATCGGTATTGGAATTACTGACAGATATAAACAAAGAAGATCAGAAAGTCGCATTAGCCGTAGAAAAAGCAATACCGCAGATAGAAAAACTAGTATCTCAAATAGTGCCTCGCATGCAGCAAGGCGGACGCATCTTCTATATGGGAGCAGGCACAAGCGGTAGGCTCGGAGTATTGGATGCTTCAGAAATACCGCCTACTTTTGGTATGCCAAACACATTAGTTATAGGGCTGATAGCAGGTGGAGACACAGCCTTACGCAACCCAGTGGAGAAAGCCGAAGATAATATGGAAGCCGGTTGGAAAGAATTGCAAGAAAGAAATATAAATGACAAAGATACTGTAATAGGCATTGCAGCATCAGGCACAACCCCCTATGTAGTAGGTGCATTACGCGAAGCCCGCAAACATGGTATCCTCACAGCCTCCATATCCAGCAATCCCGATTCACCCATTGCCCAAGAGGCAGATATAGCCATCGAAATGATCGTAGGACCGGAATTTGTGACCGGAAGCTCTCGCATGAAATCGGGAACAGGACAAAAGATGATACTGAATATGATTACGACCGCTACTATGATAAAGCTGGGCAGGGTAAAAGGTAACCGAATGATAAATATGCAGTTATCCAACGAAAAACTTGTAGACAGAGGTACACGTATGCTTGTAGACGAATTAGGCTTAGAATACGAGCAAGCAAAAAATCTGCTACTCATGCACGGCTCGGTAAAAAAAGCGAGTGATGCCTATAAGGCAAGCAACAAAAGGTAGTTTTTTTTTAACACATACGAGTCCTTGTAAAATGAGGTTGATTTTCTGCATTCAGAAAATCAATAAATTAACTCTTCGGTAAAAGTATTTTTCACTACCTTTACCGAAGAGTTAATTTTAATATGATTTTTTAAATCTAAGACTTTAATAACATGAAATTTAAAACAAAAAACTTATTTGCATCTTGTCTTGCTTTAGCTATCACATTAGGCTCATGTAGCAATGTACAAGAACCAAACACACTCTCAGAAAAAGAAAAAGCCGAAGGTTGGAAGCTTTTATTTGACGGTAAAACAATGGCAGGTTGGAAAGATTATAATGGCACAAGCCTTACCCAGCCATGGCATGTAGTAGACGGATGTATTCAGGCAAAAGGAGACGGAAGTGATGCTAACGGCTACATAGTAAACGATAAGGAATACGAAAATTTCGAATTATCGTGGGATTGGAAACTCTCGAAAGGTGGCAATAGTGGCATGATATATCATGTAGTAGAACGTCCGGAATTTCCAGTACCATACACTACCGGTCCTGAATACCAATTGATAGATGAACCTAACTTTCCCGAACCATTAGAACCTTGGCAAAGACTGGGTGTAGACTATGCCATGTATTTGCCCGACACTACTCTGATGAAGGTAAACCCACAAGGGGAATGGAACAACTCTAAAATAGTATTCGACAACGGACATGTAGAGCATTGGCTCAATGGTGTAAAAATATTGGAATTTGAAGCATGGACAGACGATTGGTTTGCACGTAAGAATAGCGGTAAATGGCACGATGCTCCCGAATATGGATTGGCAACCAAAGGTTTGATATGCCTTCAGGATCATGGATACCCTGCTTCTTTCCGCAACATTAAAATAAAAGAACTTCCTCGAAAAACAAAAGATGTATCTCTTTTCAACGGTAAAGATCTGACCGGGTGGGATGTTTATGGTACAGAAAAATGGTACGTAGATAACGATGGATTACTTGTATGCGAAAGCGGTCCCGACAAAGGATACGGATACTTAGCTACACGCCAATATTACAATGATTTTGATCTCACAGTAGAATTTAAACAAGAAGCCGATGGCAATTCGGGTGTCTTCATCCGTTCGTTTGTAGAAGGAGACGTAAAGGTAAACGGATGGCAAGTAGAGGTAGCTCCTAAAGGCAACGGAACGGGAGGCATTTATGAGTCTTACGGACGTGGATGGCTGATAGAAGCTCCTAAAGAAAAAGACAATGTGCTGAAAGTTGGAGACTGGAATACAATGCGTATATTGATGCAAGGAGATAAAATAACCACATGGCTCAATGGCGAAGAAATGGTAACTCTGACAGATGAAAAAATAGGTAAGGCTCAAGGACGTATTGCTTTGCAAATTCACGATGGTGGAGGTATCAAAGTATTGTGGCGCAACCTGAATCTGAAAACATTATAATATTGATTTCTCAACATTATTACATAAAAAGTAAAGGAGCGGATCTAATCAGATTGGCTCCTTTACTTTTTATATCAAAAACGATTATTTCTTTTCATCGTCTTTTTTCTTCTCTTCGGTGTGAACTAAGGGAATAGTCACATTATTATCCTTGTCAGCCTGCCCTTTCAGATATGAAGGAAGATTCATTCCTGCCATACCGAATAAGTCGTTCAATGGAGGTACAGACTTCATTAGTCCCGAAATAAAGTTGGCAGTAGAAGTCTTTCCGTCATCGCCAACACCATTGCCGGTATCCCAAACAGTAACCTTATCAATCTTGATATTCTTAACGGCTTCAACCTGAGTTTTCACCAGTTCAGGCAATTTCTCAATCAATAGCAATTGATATGCAGCAACCGGATCACCATTAGCAGCATTCACCACATCTTTGTAACCCTCTGCCTGTTTAGTCAAGATCTCATACAAGCCTCGTGCTTCGGCATCCATTTTGGCAAAGATAGCATCTGCTTCCCCTTTAGCCTCTTCACGCTTCTGTTCGGCAATAGCCTGAGCCTCTATGATCAGTTTTTGTTTCTCTATTTCAGCAGGAACAACCACATTGGCTATCTGAGTAGAGCGTTCTCTTTCCGAACGTGCCAACTCGGCTTTTTGTTCGGCGATATATGCTTCTTCCAATGCCTTTGCCTGTTGCACTTTTTCGGCAGCAACTGCAACACGTGCTGCTTCGGCTTCTTTCTCACGACGCAAAGCATCCGATCCTGCAATATCTATCTTAGCGGTATTTTCTCCTTTTACGGCAATTGCATTTGCTTCCGCAGTTTTTACACGAGTATCTCTTTCAGCCTCAGCCTTACCGATAGATTCATCTCTGAATGCTCCGGCAATGCTTACTTCCTTATCTTTTTGAGCAAGGGCAATAGACACGTCTCTGTCCCTGTGCGTTTCGGCAATTTGCACATCGCGCATTCTGTCGGCAACAGCCTTACCCGTTTCTCCGATTTTTTCTTGTTCGGCTACACTAACTTTGGCCTCATTGATAGCTTTGGCTGCAGCTTCTTTACCCAATGCCTCAATATAGCCGGACTCGTCGTTAATATCTGTAACGTTTACGTTTATCAACTTCAAACCAATCTTACGCAATTCGGTATCAACATTCTTCGATATATTATCCAAGAATTTGTCGCGGTCAGAATTGATTTCTTCAATCATCATGGTTGCAATAACCAAACGTAACTGACCGAAAAGAATATCTTTTGCCAGTTCCTGAATTTGAGCAGTAGTAAGACCCAATAGTCTTTCCGCCGCATTATTCATATTCTCCTTTTCGGTAGAAATCGCAATTGTAAAGCGGCAAGGCACATCTACACGAATGTTTTGTTTACTCAGTGCGCTTGTCAGATTTGCCTCGATAGAAATAGGTTTCAGGTCAAGATATGCAAAATCCTGAATAACGGGAATAATAAATGCCCCACCTCCATGAATACATTTGGCTGACGCTCCGCCTGTTTTTCCATACACTACCAATATCTTGTCCGACGGACAGCGTTTGTATCTCGATACCATAGCGGCAATAAATACAAACAAGGCAATAACTCCGACCACTATAATAATAGCTCCATCGAATATACCATCAATCATAATTAATAAAGTTTTTAAGATTTAAATTTATAGAATAATATAATTTACTTATTCAGCGGAGAAACCAGCAGTATATCTCCTTCTATGGCTTCGATAATAACAAGCGAACCACTTTTGAGATCGTCATTTGAAGACGTTATGGCAGGCAGTTCGTGTGTAGAACCTTTGATGCTTACAAAGATTTTACCTTTGCCTCCTTTGGCTGCGGGAATATTCATGTACACATCAGCCGTCTTACCGATCGTATCCTTTATATCGAATGTATTATCCTCCGACAGTTTCATCAACGCTCTCATAATAAGAAAGAAAACAACAATAAAGAGAGATCCTACCAAAAAGGCAACAATACCTAATACAATTTTATTGTCGAACGAGTTGTATAATGAAGCACCCGTCCATCCGAAACCTAACAAGAAGTTAACCAGATTGCGCAACGAGAACAATTGGAAAGGCGAATCCACTCCATCCAGATTACCATCGAAGTCGGCATCAATACCCGTATCGGTATCAGCACCCACAAAGGTCATAATTGTTTGTATAATAAACACAACACTTGCTGCAATAGCTACATACCAATAGAACTGTTGGGTAGCATCCATCGTTGCAAAAAACTCTTTCATAGTTGTTTTATTTTAATAAGGTAAATATTGGAAACTTAGTATATACAAAAATAAGATTTTTTTTCAATAATTCAACTATTTGTTAAAAAACCTAAGACTAAAAAAATGATATTTTTTCTTTTTCTCGTCAATCCGAATTAATATATTGATGAAATAATAGAGATAGTCCGAAATTTTAGAATCTTGGAATGAGGCTTTAACTCTTAACTAAAATATATTTTGTATTTTTGGGAAACTTTTTTGAAAATATAAAAAATCATCATATAATGAACATTTCGTACAATTGGCTAAAAGACTATCTTGATTTCGATTTGTCGCCTGAGGAAACATCGGCTGCATTAACATCTCTCGGATTAGAAACGGGCGGTGTAGAAGAAGTAGAAACCATAAAAGGCGGACTGCAAGGTCTTGTTATCGGAGAAGTACTAACATGTACAGACCATCCCGACTCGGATCATTTGCATATAACAACCGTAAATGTTGGCGAAAACGAACCTTTGCAAATAGTTTGTGGTGCTGCCAATGTAGCTGCCGGACAAAAAGTTGTGGTAGCGGTAGTGGGTACGAAATTATATTCGGGAGATGATTCTTTTACAATTAAGAAGACCAAAATCAGAGGAGTAGAGTCGTTTGGTATGATCTGTGCCGAAGACGAAATAGGAATAGGCACAAGCCACGACGGCATTATCGTGCTTCCCGCCGAGGCAAAACCGGGC
The DNA here is from genome assembly GCA_002409595.1 of Dysgonomonas sp. UBA5412. GTDB lineage: Bacteria > Bacteroidota > Bacteroidia > Bacteroidales > Dysgonomonadaceae > Dysgonomonas. The sequence continues at coordinate 57,579 of DHNQ01000004.1, read as the reverse complement.
ACTCCTGCGCGCGAGTATTATAATATAAAGAGCGATTATGTGTTGGAAGTAGATATTACGCCCAATCGTATCGACGGTGCTTCACACTATGGTGTAGCACGTGATTTGGATGCTTATCTGCACCAAAACAAACTGAGAGGCAAATTGATCAAACCTTCGGTAGATAATTTCAAAATTAACAATCTTTCGGCTAAAGGTATTTCGGTAAAGGTAGAAAACAGTGAGGCCTGCCCTCGTTATACCGGAGTTACCATACAAGGAGTAAAAGTGGCAGAAAGCCCCGACTGGCTAAAAGACCGGCTTATGCTTATAGGTCTGCGCCCGATCAATAATGTAGTAGATATTACAAACTATGTACTGCATGGACTGGGACATCCTTTACACGCCTTTGATGTTGCACAAATTTCGGGCGGTGAGGTGATTGTAAAAACACTACCTGAGGGAACTAAGTTTGTGACACTTGACGAACAAGAACGTACGCTGAGCGACCGCGACCTTATGATATGCAACGACAAGGAAGGTATGTGTATCGGAGGTGTATTCGGAGGACTCAAATCAGGTGTTACGGAAAGCACTACCGATATATTCTTGGAATGTGCGTATTTTAATCCGACATGGATAAGAAAAACAGCACGCCGACATGGTTTGAATACTGATTCTTCTTTCCGTTTCGAAAGAGGCTGTGACCCTAATGATACTGTACAGATATTGAAATATACTGCGCTTCTGATACAAGAGATTGCAGGAGGTGAAGTAGTGGGCGAGATACAAGACATATACCCTACTCCGATTCAAAAACCGGTGGTAGAGGTATCGTATAGCAGAATAAATTCACTGATAGGAAAAGACATAGACTGTAATACTGTAAAATCTATTCTCGACAGCTTGGAGATAAATATAGTTTCGGAAAACGAAGAAATGCTTACGCTGGAGATACCGACATACAGAGTAGATGTACTTCGTGATGTGGATGTGATAGAAGATATATTGAGAGTATATGGATACAACAATATAGAGTTGGGCGAAAGCTTAAAATCGAATCTTTCGTACGAAACTGATACAGACAAAAGTTATGACCTCCAAAATCTGGTTGCCGAGCAGCTTACGGGCAATGGCTTTAATGAGATAATGAACAATTCTCTTACTAAAGAGGCATATTATACCGACTCAGAGGTATATCCGGCATCGCAATGCGTCCGATTGTTAAACCCGCTGAGTACAGACCTGAATGTGATGCGTCAGACTTTACTTTTCGGAGGATTGGAAAGTATTGCTTACAATCGTAACCGCCAGAATCCGGATATCAGATTTTATGAATTTGGAAACTGTTATTTCTTCGATGCCGAAAAGAAAACCGAGGGAGAGCCGCTAAAAGAATACGATGAAGAGTTTCATCTGGGACTATGGCTTAGTGGCAACAGCATTGACAACAGTTGGGCTACTGTCGACGAAAAAGCGTCTGTTTTTCAACTCAAAGCACACGTAGAGAATATATTTAAACGTTTGGGAATTTCGGAAAACAAATATGAATACATTCAATTCTCGAACCAGATATTCAGTACTGCCATCGACATTCAGGCTAAGGGCAAAGGCAAATCGTTGGGCACGTTGGGCATTGTAAGCAAGAAGCTTCTTAAAGCATTTGATATAAACGTAGAGGTATACTTTGCTGAATTGAACTGGAATCAACTGATGAAAGAAATCAAAAAGCACAGCATTACATATACCGAGCTTTCTAAATTTCCGGCAGTAAGACGCGACTTAGCGTTGTTGTTGGACAAGAATATCCTATTCGACCAAATAGAGAAAATAGCTTATAAGACTGAAAAAAAATTGCTCAAAGATGTGACTTTGTTTGACGTGTATGAAGGCAAAAACCTTCCTGAGGGCAAAAAATCTTATGCTGTAAATTTTGTTTTGCAGGATAGTGAGAAGACACTCAATGACAAACAGATAGATGCTATAATGCAGAAGATTCAAAAATCGCTTGAAAGCGAGTTGGGAGCACAACTACGATAAATAAAATTTAATTGAATAGCAGAACAATAGCTAGGGAGTAATATCTTTTTAATATCCGATATTTTTGCTACTTTTGCCATGCAAAAAAGAATAAACGATTGATTATAATACATTATGGGAAGAGCGTTCGAATACCGTAAAGCGACAAAAATGAAACGTTGGGGAAATATGGCCCGCGTGTTTACTAAGATAGGAAGACAGATTACGATTGCAGCCAAAGACGGTGGACCCGATCCTGATACCAATCCGCGTTTACGTGTATTAGTGCAGCAGGCAAAGAAAGAAAACATGCCTAAGGAAAACGTAGAGCGTGCCATAAAGAAAGCCACATCGAAGGATGAAGCCGACTTTAAAGAAGTAGTTTATGAGGGATATGGACCATTTGGAATCGCAATAGTTGTAGAAACAGCGACAGACAACCCTACTCGTACTGTGGCTAATGTGCGCAGCTACTTCAATAAAAACAATGGATCGCTTGGCACTTCGGGTAGTCTCGAATTTCTTTTCGATCATAAATGTGTATTCAAAATAGCTCCTAAAGAAGGCGTTTCGCTCGAAGATCTGGAATTGGAGCTTATCGACTATGGTGTAGACGAAGTGGAACACGACGAAGAGGATATAATATTATACGGTGAGTTCAAATCTTATTCGGAAATACAAAAATATTTGGAAGAAAACGGGTTTGAAATACACAGTGCCGAATTTGAACGTATTCCTAACGACTTGAAAGAGGTTACAAAGGAACAACAGGAGCAGATACAAAAACTGTTGGATAAGTTTGAAGAAGATGACGACGTTCAGAACGTATTTCATAATATGAAAGAAGACTTTGACGAAGAGTAATAAGTGCTTCGTTCTATATACAACATACAGAGAAACTGCGAGGAATGTTCCTTGCAGTTTTTTTATTACATTTGTGAAAATGATATTATTACTTTAATACGACAAAGCTAAAGCCAATGAACAGACTGGTATCAATAATAATTATTTTACTCACTTGCGGCATATCGTATGCTCAAACATATCATACGCAGGCTATTTCTCCCGAAATACAGACCATACGAGTAAGCCGAAACGGTAATTGGAATCTCACACCCGTCATCAATCTCAACAGTGGAGATTATATACAGATCGGGTTCGATCGCATATCGGACAACTCTTTCGACAGACTAAGGTATCGCCTTTTCCATTGCGATGCTTATTGGAAACGGAGCAAGGGCATAGCTGAAATAGACTATCTGGATGGTTTTAATGATAATCCGATCGACAGCTATGCGCCATCGGTAAACACAAATGTGGAGTATACGCATTTCGATCTGACTATCCCCAACAGGGATGCTGGCGTAAAGTTATCCGGAAATTATGTGGTTGAAGTATATGATGACAGTGACCCTGACAATGTACTTCTCACAGCATGCTTTTCGGTAGTAGATCAATTGATCACAATAGCTCCTACGGTGACTTCTAACACAGATATAGACACCAACAAAAGCCACCAGCAACTATCGTTCGACATACTGTATCAGGGAATGAATATTCGCGATCCGTTTACGGAAATAATGGTTTTTGCATTGCAAAACAACAGATTGGATAATGAGCGTTTGATATTGAAACCAACATATATAAATCCGGGAAAACTGATATATAGTCACAACAAGAGTCTGATATTCGAGGCCGGAAATGAATACCGCCGTTTCGAGACATCGAGCTATCGATATAGCGGAATGAATGTGGAAAGCATAGAGTATCAACGTCCCGACTACATAATGAATATCGTAACAGATAAGGTGCGTGCAAACCGTTCGTACAGTTACGATCAGGATCAGAACGGACGATTTATAATTCATAATAATGATAGCGAATTGCCCGACACAGAGGCAGATTATTTTATCACCAATTTCACTTTGGCGATGGATCAGCCGTTGTTAGAAGATATTTACATAAACGGAAATTTCACAAATAATACATTTACAAACAAATACAAAATGATATACGATACCGACAAGCGAGCCTATCGTCTTTCTGTCTTACTGAAACAAGGTTTGTATAACTATTTGTATCTTGTAAAAGAAGGAGATAAGTATTCGACTGCAAAGGTGGAAGGAAATTATTATCAGACCGAAAACGAATATTCGGTATATGTATATTATCGCCCGACCGGACAACGGTATGACAGCCTGATAGGTATGCAATCCATACAGTCGAGAAATAAGTAAAAGAGAGTTACGATACGCAAAAAATTACACCTTACGGGTTATGATCAGCACTTTCTTTTCATCCGAAAGGGTGGTAGCAAATATATAGACATCCCCACCCTCTTTCAGTCCCGTTTTTTTACGGATTTCTTGTACTGACAGAGGAAAATTACGGACTGTAATATTTGCCTGCTTTATATCTTTAAGGTTAGTTTGCAGATCTTTTTTACTAAATGAGCTGATAGCTTCTACTTCAAATTTACGCCCATGAAAATCATTCTCCAAGGTTTCGGATGTATACAGATGGCTGCTTGGATGAAGTTTATTTAGCGAAAACCTCTTAGCAATGCTCTTATATGCACCCCCTTTCAAGACAGATGAATTTGGCTCATAAAGATATTTACCTACCGACGGAGTATAACTTAATATTATCGCATCCTCATCCTCTTTGCTAAAGCTAAACACATCAGTCTTACCCTGATATATATTAACACAATGATACTGCAAAGCATTTGATTTTCTATTCTTTACAAACAACAACTCTTTGCACTCATTGCCTACGCTTATTATATACACATCGGACAAAGACTTTAACGACTTTGCAGCTAATGATATATCCAGCATGGGCGACAGCTTGATCATCGTTTGTGCAGCCTTATCGTCCAACAGTTCTTCTATATCGAGTATATTGGGTGTGCAATCTTCGATCAGTACCGTTTTTCGCCCCGAATCATCGCGCCGTGCAGGATCTATATAAATAAGGTCTACCGGCTGCATAGAAGACAAATAATCTGTCGCTTCCCTATTCTCAACAGAGATAGAGTTCAAGTCCAACACATTAAAGTTGTACGAAGCTATTTCAGTCAACTCTGTCTGTTGCTCTACATAGATACTCTGCCGAAAGCCAGAAGATAGAAATGCACAGTCTACCCCAAAGCCACCCGTAAGGTCTGCCATTGTAGCCCCTTTACATAACGAAGATTTAAAAACGGCAGTTGCCTCCGACGAACATTGTTCCATCGACAGATGCTTGGGATATAAAATCTGATTATTGGCATACCACGACGGAATCTTTTCTTTAGCTACCTTACGTCCAGATATTTGACGGATAGCCATTTGTATATCTATATCGGGATATTTGCTTGCATGCAGAGCCAAATAATGGATATCATCCTGCTCGTGTAAGGATACAAAATTTATCAGTTCTTCGTCCAATCTCATTTTTTTATCTTCACAAATGGACTCAGGCTGCTACCTTTTTTTGTAGAATCAGGTATTGTTGCCACAATGCTGTCATTAGTCGTTTTTCTGCCTAATCTCTTATATTTAAACAATTCGGATAGCGTGTCGAAGTCCTTTTTATAAATAACTCCGATACCTTGAGTTTGAGTATTGTGATTCAGATATAAGAATTTTTCGTTATAATGGTTGTAAGCCTTTATGCGCCATGTACCTGCATTGTTGAGTAAATATTCAATATCCACGTCTGTTATCATCGCTTCGTTCTTCATCTCCACATCGTTACGATATCCGAAATTTCCGTTAATAAGCAATCGGTTATCCAACAATTGGCTCGACAACAGCAATTCAGCCTCGGTAGTAGTCATATCCGCATCGCTATAACGGATATTTGTTCCCAATTGCCAACGATTATCAATCTTACTTACTATTTTAGTCAACTGATTAGATAATGTAGCGGAGGCGAAAGCGGCAAAATCAGATGTCTGATTTCCCGGAGTCGCAAAATTTGGAGTCTTAAACTTCGACATAATAAGCAAGAATGCTACTTGTTTATTTATTTCATCTTGGGTATTAATTATACTCTTCACCTGACGTTCTACTTCCGCATCGGCAGATGGTAAGGCAATATCCAAACCGACAGTCGGTTGTTTAAGAGGTCCTGCCAGATTCAAAACACAATTGACAGGTATGGTAGTTTGTCCTACCAATTCGGACAAGGTTTTATCCAAATCGCTCAAACTAGCATTTACTTTATAGATTGCACTTACGTTTAATGTAGCATCGAATGGATCGCCTCTAAACTGCACATTACTCCCGTCTTGTATCGTAAAGCGCCGTTCCATTATACGTTGGAATGTAAAATTATAGCTTCCCCTCTGGATATTATATGTACCATATAAGCGTGGTGCTCCCGTCATATTCCACTGAAACTGCATAGCTCCGCTTCCCGTACCGCGCAACACGTCTCCACCAACGGGATCCATCACCATCTCTATCGTAGCATCGGGCGTAGCATCTATATAGAAATTAAGATTTATCTCCATTCCCGTATCATTCTTCACCGGAAGCAGAGGCTTAGACGATGCTTTGACAGTATCGGCATTATTATCCTGCTTGTAAGTAATGAACGAATATTCATTAACTGTTTCTTCCATAAAGTTCATACGCACAAGCGTATTCTCTTCGGTGCGCATACTTACATGTACATCCACTTTCTTCTCATCACCTCCGATAGAACCATTTCCGCTGCCATACACAGTGCCATAGAACAAAGGATTCTGTTTAGGAGTGGCATTATATACCAAAAACTTATCAGCAGTGAGATCTACCATATACATAAAGTCGCTGAAATAGTCGTGAGCTACCTTTCCGCTGGCGCGAGCCGTATTATTATATTGATCTCGCAGAGTAATATCGTTGAAATAAATCAGGTCTTTTTTCAGATATATTGTATCACTAAATGTATATCGCGTATTAAGGAAATTAATTCCGAAAGATCCCTCTTGTATAAAAGCTTTACCTTCTACCGTAACATCAGAAAAATTACCATACAGATGCACATTACCCGTACCTCGCCCTTGTATGCCCTGAAATACCGATTCGGCATATTTGTTAAGGAAAGAAATGTCTATACTGTCGGCTTCAAAATATATAGAAAGCTTTTGTTTTATAGGATCTAACAGTCCGTCAACCTTTGTTTTCTTATTTTCTTTATTCACAATAAGTCCATCAAGTACTACCTGATTGGTTTCGTCGTCCAATTCGCTAAACAGATTCAGATTACCTAATTCAGCACCGTTAAATTTAAAATCGGCAACCTGAAGACGAGTATTTATATAAGGCTTCTTCTCTATACTGGACAAAAATAGACTGCCTGAGGCATATCCTCCAAACTGCAAAGCATCTATGGCTAATGTTTGAAAGATGTATGCAAGATCAATATTTTTGAGCTCCACCTTGAGTCTGTCGCTCGAACTCTTTGTCGTATATTTTCCGTTTATACTTATTTCTTGACTACCATCTTCGTTGTAAGCCAGAAAATTATCTACACCAATCAGTCCGTCTTGTATTTTGATATGAGATCCATCCAATTTCCAATTCTCGTTGTTAAGTAACAATTGGCTAGGTAAGAAGCTAACATCGACTGACATCGGCTCATGTTCGTTTTTCGTAAACAGAGTCGATACCGAAAATTTGCCTCTCGCCTTCTGCATTCCGGTATTTATCAGGGAAACATTGGTGTTAATAAGATTGTTTGCAATCCGTGTATTTATAGCCAGATCGTTTACGGCATTATTTTTTGCCATCATCAGCACATTGATATTTGCATCAATGGTATCGTGGGGATTACGCAACGATATATAGCCCGATTTGATATTCATACCCGCAGCCTTGACGGAAGGCATAAACATTTCGAGATTAAACTTATCACTAACATTATTATACGAACCTATAATCTTCGACGGGCTGAGTATAGTGACCGGCAGATTGAGGATACGGCTCAGATTCTCGGTATTATTTACCTGAAAATCGAAAGTCATTATATTTGTTTTATCATCGGGTCGTTTCTTCGAGTCGATATTAATCAATGCAGGGAGATAGGCGTGCAAAGTTTGCTTTATACTGCCTATCATAGTCGAGAAGGAATAAGCGCCGTTTATCTGACCACTTACCTGATTCGACTTCAATATAAGTTTACGATCTTGTGCCAACCCCGATACCCGAAGCAACAAACTGTCCATAGTATAAACTTGATCTTCTTTCAGAAAATCGAGAGAATCTATGCGAATATATCCTTCCGCGTCGTCAATATTTTTTCCTGTAAAGTCGGCATCAATAGCCAACGACAGATAGGAATGTTTGAGACTATCAGCTAAGTGCAGGTTATCTAATTGAAGATTCTTCACATGAGCCTTAAAGTTCAGTTCGGGGCGGCTCTTATCCGTCAGATCAAACAATCCGTTGACAGCAATTGTACCATTCGGATCATTTATATTCACACTACCATCTACACGCAAACCATCGTAGTTTGCATTGAGAGAAATATCTTTATATGTATATTTTTTATAGTCGAAATTATATATTTCTCCTTCTGCCGACCCTTTCAACTTTCTGTATGTCGGCTTTTCGATATCGACTAACAGATTTAAAGAGACTTTATTTAGGTCTTTATTCTCAATCAGCTTTCCTAAATGAAAATCGGATGTATAAACCTTTCCTTTGATATAAAAATCAACACCGGAACGAGGCTTGAGTCCAAAAAGAACATCGGTCTTAACCACTCCCAAGTCCGTATCAAGGCTTCCGAAAGCTGTCAATTGTTTGAGGTAGCCGGATATGTCTCCGATAAAAGAAATCGTACCCAAACGTTTTAGTTGCTGGGGTAATTTTTTATCATTATTTGTAAAATTCTGGAGAATACTCTCTGCCTCCACACTCGATATTGTCAGGTTGTCGACACTACCCAATATATACATTTTTTCGGGATCAAGTCCGTCTCTTACCTCAGCATTCGCTTTAAGGTGCATTTTTTCACCATAGTCTACCAGCAAATCTTTCAGTACCAAATTGTCTGCTGTACCCGAAATATTTCCTTTCAGATTCACTATATCATCAAAGTTTCGCAACGACGAAGTAAATGCTGCTATATCTTTAAGGGCAACGTACGAGGGTGCAATTTCGAGGTTGATTTTTGCATAGTCCAAAAACTTTGCCGTATCACTCGTCGGGGTTAAATCCAAATCGCACTTATCGAACGCGAGATAGGATGCAGGCATATTAAGTTCAAATCCTCTGACCGAAACTTTTTTATCCTGAGTAGTCACCCTAAATACAAGATCAGACACCTCTAGCCCGCTTTTTTCTCTCAGGCTTATTTTTTTCACTTGAATATTAAGTGAATCTTCCAAAACTGATTTTATCGTCAACTTGGCTGAAAGATCGGATACATCAATATGATTAGCATCGAATTTGCCAACCTTTACAGGTCGGTCTTTTACATCATAAAAAAAACGTCCTTTCGAAATATTGACCGCATTCAACTTAATATCGAGCTTAGCCTTCGGTTTATCGTCTTTCGACTTAAAGGCATCTATTACATATTGGATATTCAGCGGAGCATTAGCACTGTCTTTCGACAAACGTACCTCAAAGTCTGTCAGCCATGCCGAAGTCACTTCGATGCGCCCTGCCATTAGCGAAAACAAGTCTACTCCGGCAGATATATGATCTGCCATCAATACTCGTTGATTAGACTGGTCGTAAAGATATACACTGTCGAGAGCCAATGTATTGAAAGGTAAAAAATAGAGATTGCCGATACCCAATTCAGTACCGATTTTGTTTTTAAGTTCCTTCACAACAATGTCTTTGGCATACTTCTGAACAAAGGGTGTGTTCAGTAGACCAAATAAAAGGATAAGCAATCCGACGATTATCCCTAAAAGTGTGAGAAATATTTGCTTAAATCGTTTTATACCACTCTATTTTTAGAGATACAAAAATACTAAAAAAAAGAGATTTATCCCGCCCCGCAAACAGGTATCTTAGCTAAAATAAATTCTATTAAGATAATTTATAAGAAACAGCACATAGCCTTGATCTCAAAACGGGACAGAATGGTATATTTATTTTCGTGTAAGATCGGTTATCATCAAAGGATTTGTGGTTCTTATTTCTTCCAAAATCTTTTTCACTTCACTATCCGAATTTTGTTTTTTTATCCGTTCCATTTCCTCAGACGTAAGCCCTACCATTTGCAGAAAAGAAACTTCACCGTGCGGTGTATCTATTTTGCCCAATTCGGGGTCGAGCGTAAAAGCCACTCCCACTATGTCGATAGGTATATTTCCGCCCGTCCGTATAGGACCATTGGCAGGGATTACTTGATTTTCTTCAAACCAGCGTCCGCTTTCTATCACATAACGAGCCAGATTATTCATCAGGTTTACAACCCATGTAGGATTGCCCTCATCTTCCGCAAATGGTTTTAACCGAAATGTAAATTCGAATCCCCATTTACTAAATTCGCCTCCGGCTGCCTCTTCGTTATAATAAAGTTCCGACATGCCATAGCTAACTAAATGATGATGGAAGCCTTGATTTTGAGAATCAAAAACACTCACTCCATCCAGCGGATCTTCGCCGCCTAGCATATAATGAAGTGTAGGTGCATAGTGCCGAGGTTCTACATTGCCATATATACGCTCTATGGCACGATCTATTTGATGCCAGCCTACAGGTTCGTCCTCATCGTAAGTATTTCTGTATTCCTTTTGTGTCATCAGTCTCCCCTATTTATTTTGTTACAAAGGGCAAATATAATTGTTTTAAATTATTCCTATCTTTACACTTCGTAATATTTTTTAGGCAACCAATCCTAAAATTAAATAATAGAATAGTTTTTTCTTTATGAATCAAAAATATCCCTCTGTATTACTCGAAAATGCTGTAAACGAATTTGCCCGCCTTCCCGGCATCGGTCGCAAAACGGCACTCAGGCTCATATTGCACCTCCTGCGACAAGAGGACAGCATGGTAGATGGCTTTGCTCAGTCATTGGTAGCCTTGAAACATGAGGTGAAATATTGCAAAGTATGTCATAACATTTGCGACGATGATGTTTGCCCGATATGCAAAGACACATCGCGCGATGCGTCTACTATCTGCGTAGTAGAAAACATAAAAGAGGTAATGGCAATAGAGAACACAATGCAATTTAAAGGTTTATATCATGTATTGGGGGGTATTATATCGCCTATCGACGGTATAGGACCTGCCGATCTGGAAATAAACAGCCTCATAGAACGTGTAGCCAAAGGTAATGTAAAAGAAATAATCCTAGCCCTAAGCACGACTATGGAAGGGGATACGACCAACTTTTACATTTACAAGAAGCTGGCTCCGTATGATGTAAAAGTGTCTATGATAGCACGGGGTATATCTATCGGCGATGAGATAGAATATGCTGACGAAGTTACATTAGGACGCTCGATACTAAACCGTACGCTATTTAACGAATCGTACAGAATGTAATTCCGATTATTACCATATATTTGTAACAATCGACCGAAATAAGCAAAACAGAATAATAACTAATCACTGAAACAGATATGGTAATTGCCGTAGACTTTGACGGAACAATAGTAGAACACGAATATCCCAAGATAGGCGCTCCGATAGCCTTTGCCATCGAAACGTTGCTAAAGCTTCAGCAAGAAGGGCATACACTGTTGCTATGGTCGGTGCGTGAAGGAAAAATGTTGCAAGATGCCATAGACTATTGCGAAAGCAAAGGATTGAAGTTCTTTGCAGCCAACAAGAATTATCCGGAGGAAGACTCGTCGACTGCTTCTCGCAAGCTGAATGCCGATCTTTTTATTGACGACCGCAATTTGGGCGGATTGCCCGACTGGGGGGTTATCTATCATGCCGTAAAAGGGATGGAAAGAGGAGAAACTTCGTTCGAAAAAATAATGATGTCGTCTGATGAAAATCAGCGTGTACGCCGCCGTAAGAAAAACTTCTTTATCCGACTGGGTGAAATGTTCGAAAACAACAAGTATTAAAAACAGTAAGAAAATGCTTCTCAAAAATAGCCGTATAACCCTAAGAGCCGTAGAGCCTGAGGATCTTGAAATACTTTATGAATGGGAAAACGAGACTTCGCTATGGATGCACGGCAACACGCTGGCTCCGTATTCGAAACTCGTATTGCGCCAATATATAAACGATGCTTTGGAAATGGATATATACCAGAGCAAACAATTACGCTTGATGGTAATACTCACTGATGAGCAAAAGACAATTGGCACGGTAGACCTCTACGATATAGATGCACACAACAGAAGAGCCGGTATCGGCATCCTAATCGACCAAGAATACAGACAGCAAGGGATAGCTTCGCAAACACTGGAACTGATGAAAGAATATGCTTTCGGCTTTCTGTATCTGCATCAGCTATATGCCTATATATCGGTAAGCAATACCAAGAGTATAGACCTTTTCAGCAAATCGGGATATAAACAAATAGGGCATCTCAAAGACTGGCTTCAAAGAGGTGAAACATTTGAGGATGTATTATTTCTGCAACTGATAAACGAAAAATAACAATGAACGAGGATATAAAAAAAGCATTCGACACATTGGTTTCGGGCGGGCTCATACTCTACCCCACCGATACCATTTGGGGCATTGGCTGCGATGCAACCAACGAAGAAGCTGTTCGTAAGGTATATGAACTAAAAAAACGCACCGACAGCAAAGCTCTGATTACACTGATAGACAACCCCGTAAAACTTGACTTCTACATAGACGGAGTTCCCGACATAGCTTGGGATCTGATAGAGTATGCCGACAAGCCACTTACGATCATATATGACGGAGCGCGCAACGTAGCGTCGAATCTGCTTGCCGACGATGGCAGCTTGGCAATACGGGTGACGAAAGAAAAATTTTCGATGGAGCTGTGCAAACGCTTTCGCAAGGCATTGGTGTCTACTTCGGCAAATATAAGCGGACAACCTGCTCCTGCAAATTTTGACGAGATAAGTGACGAAATAAAAAACGGTGTGGACTATATTGTCAACTATCGTCAAGATGATACGTCCAAAGCTAAGGCCTCGAGCATTATAAAGTTAGGGCGATCGGGCGAGATCAAAATAATAAGAGAATAGCAGGTAATGCAAGAAGATCAAATATTCGAAAACACATCATACGCCTCAACAAGTATCCATGACGAGACATTCGATCAGTGTATATTCCTGAAATGCGACTTTTCGGATGCTAAACTTATATCGTGTCGATTTACCGATTGCTCATTTACAGACTGCAATCTGTCGATGACCGACTTACATTCTTCTACCCTAAGCAATATAGAGTTTGTCAATTGTAAAATATTGGGTGTGAAATTCAATCTGTGCAACGATTTTATATTCGATGTCCGATTCTCTAATTGTATTCTCGATTACAGTTCGTTTGCAAAGCGAAAAATGACAAAAACTCAATTTATCAATTCATCGCTCAAAGGTGTAGACTTTGGTGAAGCAAACTTAAAGCAAGCCCAATTCACAGACTGCGATTTGCACGAAACTATTTTCTATCATTCCAACTTGCAAGGTGCAGACTTTACTTCTGCCCGCAGTTATATAATAGACATAAACGAAAATATGGTAAAGAAAGCACGATTCTCCAAAGATGGTCTTGCAGGACTGTTGCTACAGTTTGGGATCGTTATCGAATAGATTACCTTCATATTATTTTTTTAGTTAAGCTTTATTTATACATTTGCTTCCGACACAACTTATTTTATTAATATTTTAACCTTAGACAATGCCTAGAAAAATTAAATTGCTTTATGCTGCTGTCATATTATTCATGTTTATGATGGCTTGTAGCGACAATGATCCGGAGATAATAAATGAACCTTCGGAGGGACAAAAAGAAGTTAAGAAAATAGTTACCGAACTTGAAAAGAACAAAGATGTTTCGTCTTTTACTAAAGCATTAAAAAATATTGTTCCGGATCTTAATTTTGAAGAAAATCAAATTACTGTTTTAGCAGTTAAAAATCAGAGCGCCGAAAAATCTACAGACAATACTTCAAACTATACGCCCGAAACACTGAAGAGACATATTGTAAAAGGAGTTCATGATTTTACTCAAATGAGCAAAGATACTCTTGTTTTAAAAAGTATTTCTAACGAAACTATCTATGCTACAAAGCTTAATGGAGAAATTTTCATCAACAATGTACCTTTAGCCTCCACTAGTCCAACTAAGGCTGGAAATAGCATCATATATGTCGTAAATAAAACAGTTCCGGAAGCAAAAGATATACTTGTTACAAAGTTTAAAATCACACTGACTGTACACGAATGCAATGAAGAATGGTCTGCTGATAATAATACCGAAAGCTATTTGTCGGAAGGAGCAACCATTATTTTTTATAAAAAAGACAAAAATAAATTTATAATAATCAAAAGTATACATACCGACAAGAACGGTGTGGGAATCTATAACCATAACTATACCGACCAGCTTTATTACCAAATAAGAAAAGGAGACAAAAGTCCCATTCTCGGAGGATACATAATTAACGGAATATTCAAATCGCAAGAAGAAATAGATTTATATCCCGAATATAGAACGGAAAGTGAGCTTGATGTCGTAAAACCCGGATCTATAAAATTATTAGATCTGAATAGTGATGGATTTATAAACAAAAATGATAAGCTGGAAACAGAAGGTTACTTTCCGGTAGAACCGGATGCGAATGAGACACGATATATTATAGAGACAGGATCAGATCTTAAGCCGGACAACGCTATTTACTCAATAGAGATGTTGAAGAAAATAAGTGATAACCTGAGCGAGACATTTACATCATACCTAAAATTATCTTATATAGTAGATTATCATCTTGTAAATAAACCGAATGATGTCGGGTATCCCAGATTAGACAGGCTACACGAAAACAGCCAGATTTGGGCAAAAGGATATCTATATATACATCGGCTATTGTCTGTCACTCAACTAACAGAATCTAACGATTATCCTAAATATTTGAGAGAGGAATGGGACAAATTGGCAAACAAACATTGGGTAGAATACAGCTATATATACAGTTCTCTGATAAATCTGTATGGCGATATTCCTTTGATTACTAATCCTTATGATACATCCATACATTTGCCTCGGACTCCAAAAGCTAACATAATAAAACACATACAAGATATTTCACGGAAAGTATCATCGCCAGATGCTTCGAATGGCATCAAAGCCCTCTTGGCGCGTTACTATCTGAAAGAGAAAAATTATGCCAAAGCAAATATCTTGTCTAAAGAAATTATAAATAGTGGTGTATACAGACTTATATCTAATAACGCACCTTTTGACACACAAAAAAACGAAGAAGTGATATTTGGAGGTTATATACTTGGTTCGGATGTCACAATTTCGAAAGGAAAATTCGCACATCCTGTAAGATATAAAGAAGTTCTACTCACAATGGCGGAATCGTCTTTAGCATTGGGAAATGAAGGAGAAGCTTATGAGATAGTATCCACGATTAATAAGAGTAATGGAAACACTAAGTATGGAACAACTAAGATTTACGAATCTATAACAAGAGGCATCAGAAATATTTGGAATACAGATATGAAAAACGAAGGTTTTGCATATACAAATCTCAATCGCTGGGATATGCTCATAGAAACATTAGGTAAATATGAAGCTAAGCCATTTAATCATTTGCTACCGATACCTATGCAAGAAATATACGCTAATCCGCAAATGGTTCAAAATCCGGGCTATTAACAGATATAGATTATAAATACAAAATCCCTTTGAAAAGATACTTTCAGAGGGATTTTTATTTCATAAACTTTTATATATTTGCATATATCACCTAAGAATAAAATAATCGTGGAAAAAGACAAAAAGAATCTGGATACAATATGCGTCCAAGCAGGATGGACACCTAAAAAAGGAGAGCCGCGTGTGCTTCCTATCTATCAGAGTACGACATTCAAGTATGAAACAAGCGAACAGATGGCTCGCCTATTCGATCTGGAAGACAGCGGGTATTTTTATTCTCGTCTCCAAAATCCGACTAATGATGCGGTAGCCAGCAAAATAGCCCAGTTGGAAGGCGGTGTAGCTGCCATGTTGACCTCATCGGGACAAGCAGCCACTTTTTATGCCATATTGAATATATGTTCGGCAGGCGATCATTTTGTAAGTGCATCAGCAATATACGGAGGTACGTACAATCTTTTTGCCGTTACACTCAAAAAGCTGGGCATAGAGGTTTCCTTTGTCGATCAGGACGCACCTGCGGAAGAAATAAAAAAAGCATTCCGACCAAATACAAAAATACTTTTTGCCGAAACTATATCAAATCCGGCTATGAATGTGCTCGACATTGAAAAATTTGCCGATATAGCACACTCTCAAGGAGTTCCTTTGATGCTGGACAATACTTTCCCTACCCCTATCAACTGTCGTCCTTTCGAATGGGGTGCAGATATTGTTGTACATTCTACTACTAAGTACATGGATGGGCACGCAACCAGTCTGGGCGGAGCCATTGTAGATAGTGGAAACTTCGATTGGCAAGCGTATGGAGATAAGTTTCCGGGACTGACACAGCCGGACGAATCGTATCACGGATTGAGTTACACCAAATCATTTGGCAAGGGTGCTTATATCACCAAAGCGACTGTGCAACTAATGCGCGATTTGGGATCGTCGCAGTCGCCACAAAACGCATTCTTGCTTAATCTGGGATTAGAAACTCTGCATTTGCGTATGCCTCGCCATTGTGAAAATGCCGTCAAAGTAGCAAAATATCTGCAATCGCGTCCCGAAGTAGCTTGGGTTAACCATCCTCAGATAGAGAGTAGTAAATGGTACGATCTGGCACAGAAATATATGCCAAACGGCACTTGCGGTGTAATGACTTTCGGACTGAAAGGTGAACGGGAGACGGCAGCCAAGTTTATGGACAATCTGGAGCTTGTAGCCATTGTTACTCACGTAGCCGATGCCCGCACTTGCATATTGCACCCTGCCAGCCATACACACCGACAACTGAGCGACGAGCAGCTTATTAGCGCCGGCGTAGCTCCCGATGTCATACGTCTGTCGGTAGGTATCGAAGGTGCAAACGATATAATCAACGATATAAAGCAAGCTTTGAATAAGTTAGCAAATAAAAACACTTAATAGACATTTTATTATATAAAAAAGAAGGTGCGAGTTTATATAGTTCACACCTTCTTTCTTTATATTAACAAAATATGTAATATTAAAATATACCGAATACTTTATAATGTTTGTTTCGCACGTATAACAGTTATCTCTAGTACGCGAGACAAGAAAGAAAACTTTTCTTTCATCATATCGTAATCGCTCCCCGACTCTAAGAATTTAGCTGTTCCGGTTATTAAAAATCCCGTTCCCGGATAGTCTTTATATCCCGATACATGTCTGGTGCCTAAAGTTAGCTTGACCTGATTATTTATTTTTACATTATTTTGAGTTTTACGAAGCCCGTAAGCTGGAATTAGAATTCTTTCATCGTCTGTTACTACCAAATAAGAGTTCCATGTATTTGCAATATGTGGTTCATCATTTCCCCACGATACAATAGATACAACACCTTCGTGCTGAAGTACTTCATAAAATTTTTCTGATAACTTTGCTTTTTCGTCCATTTTAATTATTCTTTTAAATGATTTGATACAAACAAAATTACAATGAAGAAACGACCTAAAAATTAATCTGGCTTAAGAAAGCATTAAAGATTCTTTTTTCTGATTTCGCTCAGATATTCGGGCGTAATGCCTAAGAACGAAGCAAGCATATACTGAGGTATCCGTTGAATGAATTGTGGAAATGAAGTGCTGAAATGTAAATACATGTCTTCTTTAGACAAATCGAAAATCAATTTCAATCGTTTTTGCGAGGCTGCCAATTCTCGTTGAGCTATAATTCTAAAATAGGTTTCGAGTACAGGAACTTCTTTCAGAAGCTTGTTGTAAGACAGATAATCAATATACGATGCTGTTGTTTTTTCGATAGCCTGAATATTATACTCGGCAGGTTTCTGATCTGCAAAACTGAAATAGTCTGTGATCCACCAATTTTCTAGAGCAAATTGAATTATCTGTTCTGTTCCTTTGTTGTTGTTAAAATACATTCGTAAGCAACCTGAATCTACAAAATAATATGATTTGCAGACCTGTCCCTCTTGTAGCACCATTTCTTTATTTTTAAGCTTCTGAGACTTAAAATATGTATTTATTACATCTATATCACTATTTTCTAAAGAAATATATTTGCCTATATGTCGGATCAGATTGGAATTCATAACTCTATTTCTTACAAATATTAGTAAATATACACCATTTGCAGGCTTCGCCCGTAGGAGTTTGAACAAACGGAACTTGCGGATCAAATATTTCTTCGAGGCAAGCGTCAAAATATTCGACAAACTCTGCTCTGAACTGAGAGAAATCCGTTACTCGCACCTCATCCCTACCCTGCTTGCAGATAACATCAGGATCGAAACGTTTGTCGAACAGATTGCGCAAATAATAGATACCCGGTTCGAGCAATTTGTCGGGATGATCGAGCAAATAAAGATGCGAATACATAAACACCTGCATCACAGCCTTAGGGCGGTCTTTCATATCTTTGTCAAAAAGATCTTTCATTTCCTTGTACCGAAGCACACCTTTGCCCGTCTTATAATCAATAATACGAGTATGCCCCTTCGCCTCATCTATACGGTCGATAATTCCTTTTAGAGATACCACCTTGCCCGACGGCAAACGATATTCGTTTCTGATACGTTCTTCCGAATCTATATAAATAAACGGAGTCTGCTTGGCATCGGTCGCCAAAACTTTGCGTATATATTTGCGAAGCACCTCGCCGGTCAGGAAATTCTGTCCCGTCAGATGTTTTATTTTTTCTGTTTTGAAATAATTTTCGGCAAAAGACCGTTCTATCATTTCCGTCAGCAGACTATCATCTTTACTCATCTTATGCAGTAAGTCTGCCGTCACCATTTTTCCTTTAAGCGGTTCGTACAACCATTCCATTATGGAGTGGAAGATAGTACCAAAAGTGCTGGCTTCGATCGTTTCGGCTATCTCATCTTCTTCGACCATGTTTTCGACAACCGAAAAATAAAATTGAAGCGGACAGTTTAGATAAGTATTTATAGAGCTTGCCGACAGACTCTTGCCTCTTCCTGCCAAGAATACAGACAAACGTTCTTGTATCTGAGGTGTCTTTTTGATTGATATGGAAAGGCTTTCGGTAGAAGATACTTTGTAGACAGCCAATTTTTCCCGTATATCGAACGAGTCGGCATAAAGATGTTTTATTTGATTGTAAAATCGGCTGACCTCTCCGCTTTGCAAACCTTCGGTACGGGTATCATACAGCAGATAGATGCGTTTGGCACGATTTATCATACGATAGAAATGATAGGAGAATATACTGTCCTGATGCTCGTAGGTAGGCAGGTCGAACCCCTTGCGCAGATTGTAAGGAATAAATGAACTGGCTGCTTTCTTCATCGGAAAGATACCTTCATTCATAGAAAGAATTATCAGATTGTCAAAATCTAAGGCTCTCGTTTCCAATACTCCCATTATCTGAAGTCCCGATAAAGGTTCGCCCGTAAAAGGTACGCTAATGCCTACAACCAGTTTTTTCAAAAGCTTGAAATAGGTTTCGACTGACATTTCGGGCGATACGCTGCGAAAGGAATCGTTCATCTTATTTATAGTCTTATAATATTCAACTATAAATTCGCTTTCTATATCTGCCGAACGTGCGGCAGCATCTTCTTTCTCCTTTTCGTCGGGTGTATATAGGGCTGTTTTAAGATCGGATAATATACGTCTTAGATAATCGGGTATATCCTGCCATTGAGAAACAGGTTTGAATATAATACGGAAAATGTGATGAGATTGTAATTCCTGCCACGAAACAATAGTTTTATTATATTGTACAATCATCTGACGAAGCCGTTTTGCCTCATCGCCTGCTATGTTCGTTATGTAGCGATGATTGAGGATAGCCAATACGGGTTTGTAATAGAATCCGATATAGTGTTCCGACTGGCGAATATTGCGCTGTAATTCGAAAATATGTTCCATCAGTCCTGATATAGAACTGTTTGCCAGACTATATCCCATTGTTATGTTGATCTTGTCTATCTCTTCGGGAATTGAATAAAGTGCCGGCAACAATAAGTTTTCGTCGGGCAATACCAAAGCTGTATTCATAGCCTGTGCCGACGATGTGATCTGCTGCTCGTCCATCAACGATTTGATAATGGAATGTACATATTTTGCCTGCCCTACGGCTGAAGGAATACCGATAACTTCTATTACGGGTTTGTCCATACTCAGTTCTTCGGGCAAGAGAGACAATTGTGAGGGAAACTGCACCCGATTTCGGTCGATAAAGAAAGATGCTTTATTTTGAGGATCACGTACTAGTGGTGAGGAGTAATCCCAATAGAAATCGGCAACACCTCGTTTGTGCAGATAGCGGAGAAAAGTTTCTTCCGATTTACTGTGTCCGTTGAGTCCGACAAAAATGATTCTTTCGAAAGGAAGCTTATAATCCATGTCTTTGGACACGCGCTCTGTCACATCTCTGAATATCATTCCTTCGTAAGCCAAGCCCCTATCCATCAATTGAGTGCGAAGTCCGATATAAAGATCGTACAGCACTTCCCACATTTCCATAAAGTCTTTTTTCTTATCATTTTCTCCGATAGGTAAAAAGTTTGACCAGAAACGGCGAATGGCTTCAACCTGATCTTCTGACAAGAAATTAAATCCTGCATCTATTTCCTTGAGGTCTTTGATATTGCGAAATAGCTGTTGGGCATCTACCAGATATTTATCTACGTCGTCGAAGTCGTTAAGTAACATCTCGCCCCAATACAGAAATTCGTCGAATGTCTCGCCCGATGAACTGATATGTTTATATATTTCATAAAGCATAAATAGCATTTCGATGCGGTCGGCCTTCCGATAAGGGCTCATGCGTTCGAAAAGGTCGGTTACTGTCAGTATTTCGGGCGAAAAGATAGGACGTCCGGCTATCTGCGATAAATAGTGCTGAAAGAATATCCCTGCTCGCCGGTTGGGAAACACAAACGTGTAACGGCTCATGTCTTGACCGCAGGTTTTGTAATATGCCTGAGCTACATTATAGAGAAAAGGGATCATTATTCAGCAATATTTTTAGAGTGACTGATTACAAAAGTAGTAATTTTATCTTTGCCTGAAGCACAAAAAAAGAGGTTGCATCGTTTCGGATACAACCTCTTGAATAATATGTTGATATATAGTGTCAGACAGGTTTGTCGGCAGCCTGAGTACGTGCATTTTTTATTATCTCGGCTCTCTCTTTTCTAAAATTTTGACGAAGCTCGTCGATCCGTTGCTTTTGCATCTGTGGAGCAATACGGCTCAATTCGATTGCTTTCTTCTGTTTGTCAAAATCATCTCTCAGCGTTTTCAATTTTTCTTTACTGGCTTTGTCCAGATTATCTGTCATATCTCTTCTATAACCACGATAAGGACGGTGTTTTGGCGAAAAATCTGCCCTAAACTCTTTTAATTTAGCTTGTTGATCGGGAGTATATATTTTATTCAACTCATTGTGATATTTCTTTGCCAAGGCTTGCGATTTTTCTCTGTATTTCTCGTTCACCTTTTTTATTTTTTGTTTTTGCTTATCAGTCAGGTCGAGATCCCTCATTCGTTCAGCTCTGTCTCCTCTTACGTATTTTGCATCTTTAGAACCTTTCCTATCAGTATGCAATTTATGCCCTTTGTGCGGATGCAATTCTTTTTCTTTAGGATGTTGTTTCGATGTCAATTTCAGTTCTTTATTAATAGGGTCATGTCCCTTTTCATGCTTCTGTGCAAATGCCGAAGTTGTAAGCGACAAAGATGCTACGATAGTCAGTGTCAAAAATATTTTTTTCATAACCGTTTTATTTTAAATGTTTTATAATTCTTAGATGTTAAATAGAGGAATAGGTTTAACGTCTATTCTGTATTTAACTTTTAATTACACTTTCAGTTTCTTTCTCATATCGTATTAATAAAAATATAAATATCTGATTATAATTATAATATACAAAAAACTATTAACTAAGCAGAAGAAATAGTATCAATATATTTTAATATATACAAAGGGGATATAAATACTGAATGCTTGTTAAAAAAACAATGATATTTTGCTTTCAGATCATATACTATCTATTTTTACACAATATAATTTTATATTCATTAAAAAGAGAATGAAAAAAGCAATCATTTCTGTTATGACCTTAGTTACGATATTACATACTGCATGCAACGATTCCGACAAGCCAAAAGCAGGATATACGGGACAAGATATTTCGAATGAAGTGTCTATCATTAGAGATAAAACGGCAAAAACAGCATCTATACAGATATATACAGAGGGACAATGGACTCTATATGGCGGAAGATCGGTAGAGGATATTGACTTTGTGCAACCCATTGCTCAAGGTATAAACAGTGGTACTTTTGCAATAGATGTACCCGATTCGGTTCGCACCTATTTTCAGATAGAAACAAATAAGGGTACTGCCATCGTAGCAGACAAGCATTTGCCGATAAAGGGCGGTTACAACTTCAGAGATATGGGTGGTTATAAAACCACTGACAACCGATTCGTAAAATGGGGAAAGGTATTCAGGGCTGACGATTTGCAGAATCTGACTGATGCCGACCTTAAATATCTGGCGAGTATCCCTTTAACGTCTATTGTGGACTTCAGATCGGAAGAAGAGATTAAGGCTGGTGAGGATAAAAATCCATCATCGGTAAAAACAAATTATGCTCTGTCCATCAATCCGGGCAATCTGATGGAGAAGGTGAAGGGTGCAGTGGGTAAGGTTACGCCTGAAGAGGCGGACAGACTGATGGAAGATATGAACGAATTGTTGGTAAGCAATAGTAAATGCGTGGAGCAATACAAAGATTTTTTTGCCCTATTGCAAAATGATAATGAGACTCCCCTACTATTCCATTGTTCGGCAGGGAAAGACCGTACCGGCATGGGAGCGGCTTTATTTCTCGCGGCATTGGGTGTAAGCGAAGAGACTATAATGAAAGATTATATGCTTTCGAATATGTACCTTGCCAATAAATATGCAAAACTGAAGTCTGAAAATCCAAATATGAAATCTTTTTTTGAAGTAAAACCACAGTTTCTGGAAGCAGGATTCAAGCGTATAAAGGCAGATCACGGGTCGGTAGAAAACTTTCTGACCAATGTTCTGGACGTGGATATAAATAAAATGAGAGAGAAATACCTTTATTAAGAAAGTATTTCTTTTGTCATAAAACAAAGAGGGCTGTTATTGTCGTTTAACAGCCCTCTTCTATATCTTAAAATGCAGAAACTACAAGTCTTTTATATTTTCTTCAAACGAGTTTAGCTTGTCCTTCTCGCCCGCAAGCCAAATAACATCGCCTTCGTTAAACATGAATGAGGGTGAAATATTTATAATTGATTCATCACCTCTATCTGCACCGATCACCATACATTCAGTCTTTTCTCGAATACCGGCTCCGGCAATAGTTTTGCCTATCAGCGAACAACCGGGTTCTATGATGTATTGCGACAGGCTTATATGATGCTGAGCTTCTTCCTCAACCTGCGAAGCCTTCATTCTTCTGTCTTCCAGATAATGTGATAGTTTTAGCATTTCCTCATCCGAACCCGAAACCACAAGTTTATCGAACGGATAAAGATGTTCATTACCGTCAGGAATATTAATCTTTCGGCTACCCCTTATTATAGTAATGATGTTTACCCCAGTATTTTGACGGAAGTTCAGCTCTCTCAATGTCTTACCCACACTAGGCGACGATTGGGAAATCTCAAATTCTTCGATATGTATATTTTTAGATCTCAAATCGTTGGCAACAGTAGGCAAAATAGCTGCTTTCTTTTCATCATATTTTTGCTTAAAGTTCAGATTTTCAAGAAAA
Organism: Dysgonomonas sp. UBA5412; assembly: GCA_002409595.1. Lineage (GTDB taxonomy): Bacteria > Bacteroidota > Bacteroidia > Bacteroidales > Dysgonomonadaceae > Dysgonomonas. The sequence goes on along the minus strand of DHNQ01000004.1, from coordinate 33,554 downwards.
CGGGCCTCTATCTTACGAGACTGCTCTTTAAATCCTTGCGAGAATATAATCAGCGTTACCACAGCCAGCGATATAATAACCATCAATGCTGTCAGTTTTGGGAATAATGGTATAAGTACCATCAACACCAAAGCCAAACAGATAATAATACGGAAAGCGATAAGCGAGATCAAAGCACCTCTATTGAAACGATTATCTTTCCATAAGTTTTTGAACTCTGCCGAACGGTTTTTCTTCATCATTATGGCACGCAAAAACGGAGCCATCATAGTAAGCGTAATAATAGCAGCAAGTATATTACCCCATACACTACCCGGTACATATTCTACTATATAAGGTGTAATAAAGTTTTGGAACACGAGCAAAATAGCAATGGCTATACATGTGTATATCGCAACCAGATAGAGAATACTTTTCAAAAGTTTGTTCCAATCGTTCTTCTTATTCACCGTATTGTAGGTAGATTGCGAATATCCCTCTTTGAGCCTGATCCATTTGTTCGGAATTTTCTTGTCTACCCAATTATATGCCGGTTCGGCAAGCTTTATAAAATAAGGTGTAGTAAATGTGGTAATCACAGACACTGCTACAATAATAGGATACAGCATATCGGTAATAACACCCAGACTTACACCCAAAGTGGCGATAATGAAAGAGAACTCTCCTATCTGCGCAAGACTGAATCCCGATTGCATAGATACTTTCAGTCCCTCGCCCGAAGCCAATACGCCAATGGTAGCAAAAATGGTACGCCCCACTAAAATAAGTAGGGTAAGGATAAGAATAAGGACAGCATATTCACTGATTACTGCTGGATCAATCATCATACCGACTGAAACAAAGAACACCGCTCCAAAGAGATTTTTGAGTGGTTCCATCAGATGTTCGATATGTTTCGACTCTATTGTTTCGGCAAGTATAGACCCCATAATAAAAGCACCTAAGGCCGCCGAGAAACCAACCGACGATGCGAACAACACCATACCCAAACACAGACCAACGGCAACGATCATCAAAGTCTCGTCATTCAGATATTTCTTCAATTTTTTGAGCAATGTCGGTATCATATATATACCTACTACAAACCAAATGAGCATGAAGAAAATTAGTTTGATAATACTATTAGCCAATTCTCCACTTTCGAAATGCTGACTTGCCGCAAAGGTGGTAAGCAATACCATCATCACAATAGCGGCTATATCTTCAACGATAAGCATACCGAAAACAATGCCTGCAAACTTTTTCTTTTGCAACCCCATATCGTTGAAAGCCTTTATGATAATAGTGGTAGAAGACATGGAAAGCATACACCCTAAATAGATACTATCCATTGTGTTCCAATCATCTATAAGATTTACGATAAATAACTCTCCGGCCAAATAACCGATCACAATCATCGAACCCAGATTGATCAAAGTAGCAATGGAAGCCTTACCTCCCACATCCATCAATTTCTTGAAACTAAATTCGAGCCCCAGAGCAAACAAGAGGAAAATAACCCCTATCTCTGCCCAAATATTCACATTTGCCATATCAGAGATCTGAGGCAATTTGTCAAATACACGTGCAACCTGATCTTCGGAGATACCGGATACTTTGACAACCAAACTTTCAACAAATTCTTTGAAATGAAGACTTGCCAAGAATCCGGCTACAATGTAACCTAACACAACAGGTTGTTTGAGCCATTTGAATACAATAGTTACTATTCCGGCTGTAATAAGGAGTATAGCCAGGTCACTTATAAAATGGGGTAAATGCGCCATATATTATCTATTCAGTCTAATTTGTGTATAAAATAATATTATCAAAAGAAATTGCCTGTAGTTTTTTGGCATTTAAAATTACTTAAAAAAAATGGAGTATAAAAAAAATAAAAAGAATACTTTGTAAAAAAATAGGCTACCTTTGCGACCCTGTCTAAAAATTAGACGTTTAGAAAAAAAATAAAAAGCTAAGTAGATATACTAAGAACATATATTTCAGAAAAAAATAAACTAAAATAACATTATTTCCGAACAATGTCAGATTAACATTGTTTAATGATGTATAGTATTTTAATTAAATAGTATAAAAATGAAAAAGACACTACTAACATTAGCAGCAATTGCTCTTACAGCATCAACTGCTTTAGCTCAAGAAAAAGCCTTTTTGCCTACAAAATTTGCAGACAACTGGTTTATTCAAGTACAAGGAGGAGCATCCTATACCATTAGCGAAAATTACAAAGACGCTTCCTTTTCTGATTTAGTAAGCCCTCATGCAGCTATCTCACTTGGAAAACATTTTTCGCCACAAGTAGGGGCTCGTATACAAGCCGGAGGATGGCAATCAAGAAACTATTACAAAACAGGAAATTCGGACGGTACATACAAAATCAACTATATGCAGTTTAATGCAGACGGATTGTTAAACCTGACAAACCTGTTCATGCCGTATCAAGAAGATCGTGGTTTTAACCTGATCGGTATTGCCGGTATCGGATATGCACACGGATTTAAAAACAAAGACCGTGGTATTGGAAGAACAAACAGCATCGTACCTCGTGTAGGTCTGCAAGCAGATTTCCGTCTTAACGAACTATTGAATTTCAATATCGAAGTTGCTGGAAATCTAATGAGCGATAACTTCAACGGACGCGTAGAAGGTAAAAAATACGATGGTGTAGTAGACGCTTTGGTAGGACTTTCGTTCAAATTGGGTAACAACGGATTTAAAACTGTAGACATACCTGATTATGATGCGATCAACAACTCTATCAATACTTTGAGACAACAACTTCAAGGTAAAGATGCTGAGATCAACAATCTGAAAACAGAATTGGCTAACAAACCTGAACCTAAGGTTATAGTACAAGAAACTAAAGAAGTGAAAGAACAAACCGAAGTGTTGATGAATGCAGTAGTAGTATTCCGCATCGGTAGTGCTAAACTTGAACAAAATCAGGATATAAATATCTTTAACGCAGCACGCTATCTTAAAGATAATCCTAATGTAAACGTAGTAGTAACAGGATATGCTGATAAGAGTACAGGTACAGCAGCTATCAACCAACGTTTGTCTGAAAAACGTGCCGAAGCAGTAGCTAAAGTGCTTATCGACAAATATGACATTGCTGCAACCCGTATTACTACAAAAGCAAGCGGAGATAAAGAACAATTGTTCCCTACCGACCAATGGAATCGTGTAGTAGTCTTCACAGCAGTGACCAAATAAGGCAAATTTCCATATATCAAAAAGCTGCTTTCTCTCGGAGGAAGCAGCTTTTTTTATTGACAAGAACACCCCTACAAAAGATAAAAAAGAATTTTCAGCCTCAAGACCAGAAGCACATTATCCTTCTCTCATAAAATATCCGCTATCTGTGGTATATAAAGAAAGAAATCTGTACTTTTGTAATCGTTTCTCAAGAAAATAAGATATTTACTATATGATTGACAAGATTAACCAGCTGTTGTCAGAAATAGACAACCTGAAAGCAAGCAAAGCCGAAGAGATAGAAGCACTACGTATCAAGTACCTGAGCAAAAAAGGAGAGATTTCGTTGTTGATGAACGATTTCCGAAACGTTGCCGCCGAGCAGAAGCGCGAAGTGGGAATGAGACTCAACGAACTAAAAGAAAAAGCTTTGGAACGCATAAACGAGTTGAAAGAATCGCTTGAAAACGCACAAGGATCGGACGACTCCATCGACCTCACTCGTACAGCTGCACCTATCGCTTTAGGCACACGCCATCCGTTGTCAATTGTAAAAAAAGAAATCTGTGATATATTTCACCGTCTGGGATTCTCCATAGCCGAAGGTCCCGAAATAGAAGACGACTGGCACGTATTTTCGTCACTCAACTTTGCTGACGATCATCCCGCCCGCGATATGCAAGACACCTTTTTCATAGCGCGCAGCCCCGAAGTATTACTTCGCACCCATACCTCATCGGTGCAAACTCGTGTGATGGAGAAACAACAACCTCCTATCCGCATCATTTGTCCGGGACGAGTTTATCGAAACGAAGCCATATCCTACCGCGCACACTGCTTCTTTCATCAAGTAGAAGCCTTGTATATAGACAAAAACGTCTCGTTTGCCGACCTGCGTCAAGTATTGATGTACTTTGCCAAAGAAATGTTTGGAGCAGACACCAAGATACGCCTTCGCCCTTCATACTTCCCTTTCACAGAGCCGAGTGCCGAAATGGATATATCATGTAACATCTGTGGAGGAAAAGGCTGTCCGTTCTGTAAACATACCGGATGGGTAGAAATACTAGGTTGCGGTATGGTAGACCCTAACGTTTTGGAAAACTGCGGTATCGACAGCAAAGTATATTCAGGATATGCTTTAGGAATGGGAATAGAACGTATAACCAATCTCAAATACAGAGTCAAAGACCTACGAATGTTTTCAGAAAACGACAAAAGATTTCTCGAACAATTCGAAAGCGCACATTAAGAATCGAAAACGAATCAATATAAGAAGCCGGCAAAAGAGAATCCTCTTTCTGTCGGCTTCTCTATTACAAGACAGCTACATAAGCTTGTTGTCTCTTTAGTCAAATAATCTTATATTTGTATCTAACAATATATCTAACCTTTATTATATAAATGTCCAACATGAAAAACGTAACACGAAGAACTGCCCTAAAAGCAATACTGGCTACCGGAGCAATAGCATCTGTGCCAACATTATCGGCAAGTAATATTTTCAATAACACTAAGCAAGAACCCCTGAAGGGAAATATACGCCACTCGGTGAGTAAATGGTGCTTTGGCGATATTCCTCTGGATGAATTTTGTAAGATATGCAAGCGAATAGGCATAGAATCGGTAGAATTGCTCGACCCTGAGGAATGGCAAACTGTTTTTAACAACGGACTGACCGTTGCCATGGCGCAAGGTGCAGGACTTGGTATAGACAGAGGGTTTAATCAACTCGAACTGCACGACGAACTTGTGGCCAGCTACGAAAAAGTGATTCCGATGGTAGCACAGGCAGGGCTTACCAATTTGATTTGCTTCTCCGGACGGCGAAATGGCGTAACAGACCTCGAAGGATGGCAAAATTGCGAGAAAGGGCTGAAACGCATTGTGCCTATTGCCGAAAAATATAATGTGGTATTGACTATGGAATTGCTAAACAGTGTGGGACACAAAGATTATCTGTGCGATCATACTGTTTGGGGTGCGGAACTATGCCGGCGAATGGGTTCTCCTAACTTCAAATTGCTCTACGATATTTATCATATGCAGATAATGGAGGGCAATATTATAGAACATATACAAAAGTATCATCAATATTTTTCGCATATCCATACCGGCGGCAATCCGGGACGAAACGAGATAGATGAGACTCAAGAGTTGTATTATCCTGCAATAATGAGGGCTATTGTGGCTACGGGCTATAAAGGATTTGTAGGACAGGAATTTGTTCCGAAACAGAAGAACAAAATAGCCTCTCTCGAAAAATGTATCCGCATCTGTGATGTATAAAGCATAACATACTGAAAGTGTATTCATAAAAAAAGGCTCTGACAATTGTCAGAGTCTTTTTTTATTCTGTGTTCTTATAATACAAGTTCCTGATATAGCCGATCGAAAGTAGCATCCAAATCATCTGTAAAACCCATATTGGAACGTGAAGTCTGAATAGAGGTACTGCGCACGGCTGTGAGCCAACGATAACGCTCGGTAATATCTAAAGAGGCTACATAGCCTCCGCCCGAAGTTGCCGAACATATCTGCTCAAAAGCTTTCAGATTGGCACAAAGCGACTCCTTCTCCAATTCGGAAGGAAAAAGATGCAGTTTCTGCTCATCTATATTATAGCGGGCTTTCAGAAACTTAGGACGTTTGCAATACATAATAATACCCACATTGATAAATTCTTCGCGCTCAACCTTTGGCACAAAGCGGATTACGGCATATTCATATAAGTACTTTTCTTGCATGCTGAGCCTCTTTTATAAATACATTCGAATTTCTTAAACGCTCGGTCAGGAAGCTGATATACACCTGCCTTATATCTTGTGGAGTTTCGCCATCCTCGCCCCAGTTGAGCCAATCGTCAGGCAGCAGATTCACAATTTCTGCAATCTTGTCGGCAGTCAGTATTTTCTTAAATTCGGCATCCACCTCCTCCAATCGGTCTGCTAAGGGTAGCAATACATGGTCTTTTATCTGCACGAACGGACTCAACGCATACTTCTCCCAGCCTGCCCACGAGTGATGGAAATAGAGCGAAGCTCCGTGATCTATAAGCCAGAGTTCTTTGTGCCACATCAGCATATTGGTATTGCGTGCAGTGCGGTCTACATTGGTCAACAAAGCATCCATCCACACTATTTGCGAAGCCGTTTTGCCATCTATATGTGTCACCACCGGATCGAATGTTACTGCTCCGGAAAGATAATGCAAACCAAGATTAAGCCCTTGGCTGCCTTTGAGCAGATCTTGTATTTCTTCATCGCCTTCGCCCCTGCCAAAGGCCTCGTCAAGATTGATGAAAACTATTTCGGGAACGCGAAACCCTAGTTGTGTAGCCATTGCACTACCAATCAGCTCGCTGACAAGCATCTTTGTGCCGTGTCCGGCTCCTCTGAATTTGACAACATATTTAAAACCATCGTCTGCCTCTGCCAAAGCCGGCAACGAACCGCCTTCGCGCAAGGGGGTGATGTATCGGGTAACGTTAACTGTACGTAAGTTCATAATATTCTATCTTCTTGAGAGAGTAAAGATACAAAAGAATAAGAGAAATCGCACGGTGGGTGTTTCCTCTTATTCTGTCAGCCTCTTCTCAGATTTGAGATCATCGTTTCCAATCCTTTTTTTGCTTTCTCATCGGTTACTTCTATGACATAGGGATGAAATGTGGTTTCGGCAGATAATTCTTTGACTGATGCCAATATTTGCGATATGAAGCCGGAATGGTATGCTCCTATTATAGCTCCTTCCATTTGATTTTGGCGCACAATACCCTGTAAATGTTCGGCTGCCTGACGCATATCCGGGTCTTTCAGATAGCTGTCGAAGGTGGCTTCACTGATACCGCAATAGACGCACATACCTGCCAGAGTATATGGACGCGATATGGGTACTTCGACTACTTCTCCTTTGCGGTCGCCGGAACGCATAAGCTCTTTCTTAGTCCAAGGGTTGTCTTCGCACCATGCAAAGTATTCGAATGCTTTGGATAGCAAGCTATCCGCAGTCTTGTATTGTTGTTCACGCCCTCCTCTTTTTCTGTTTTTATAATACGGATCAGTCATCATTTATTCAGATTCTTGGTCTGTTTATATCTTTTTTTCGTACTAGTATTATCATTCTTTGTCGCATCCTCATCTTGTGTCGGCTGGCTGTCGAGCCATTTTCTCAATTCACGCACTTTTCTTATCAGGCAACTGGCACACGACTGAGGAGCTTCGGTCTTCGAAAAGACTTTGTTCGAGAGGTTATATATTTTACTCATCGAATAACGGTGGGTTTTATCTACTTCTGCCAAAAGTTGTTCTACCTCTTGTTTCAATTCCATATCTTTCATTTTGTTATTTTTTTATTATCTATATATTTTACAATCAGAAACAGTGCAAACGCCAGTATAATACCCAAGTAAAAATTAATCGGACATTGACTGACTAGAGCAACAAAAGCCGACAGCATCCAAGCCAGATGAAAGGTGAAGCAGGGACGGCAATTGAAGGGTTTGCGATCGAAACATTTATCTATTTCGGGTAGCCTGACCGATAATACTTCGCCCCAATAGAGAGATATTGTTGCTGTGAGTATCAGACTAATGGTAATAATTATAATATCCATACCGTTTTTTTAAGGTATAGATAAATAATGGGGTAAGAGATAGGGAAATGTTAATAAAAAGATTGGACAAAGTGTAGATGTTAAATTAAGAAATGTCTGAGACAGAAGATATTTAGAATATTCGTTTTTTACTATCTTTATAGATGTTAACTCTTTAAATTAAAATTTATGAGAAAGAAACTACAATCTTTAATCTTTATTTCATTTATTTTCATCAACATGTATAGCCAATCTACAACACCTAAGCCGGATACGCGATGGTTTGAAGAAGCCCGCTTCGGTATGTTTATCCATTTTGGACCATATAGCGTATTAGGCGCAGGCGAATGGGTAATGAACAATCGCCCAATAGAGGGTGGCGACTATATGCGACTGCAAACTTTATTCAATCCGCAGGCATTCAATGCGAAAGAATGGGTGAGTATAGCCAAAAATGCAGGAATGAAATACATTACATTCACCTCGCGTCATCACGACGGATTCAGCAACTGGAACACGAAATTATCGGATTGGAATATAATGAATACTCCTTATGGTAAGGATCTGATAAAACAACTATCGGACGAATGCAAAAAGCAGGATATAAAGCTGGTGCTTTATTATTCTTTGCTAGATTGGATGCGTACAGATTATCAGTACGAAACGGGGCGCACAGGACAAAAGACTGGACGTACTGAAAAGGGCGATTGGCTGTCATATATAAATTTTATGAAAGCCCAGCTGACCGAGTTGCTTACCAACTATGAGGTCGCAGGAATTTGGTTTGACGGACATTGGGATCAGACTGCCGACGAGAATCGTACCGATCATTCTACATTTGTAGATTGGCATTATCCCGAAATATACGAACTTATACACACTTTGCGCCCCGGTTGCTTAGTGGCAAACAATCATCATCTGCCTCCATTTGCAGGCGAAGATTATCAAATATTTGAACGGGATGTACCGGGCGAAAACAAATCGGGACTTAGTGGTCAACAAGTATCTCATCTGCCGTTAGAGACTTGCCAAACAATAAATACTTCGTGGGGATTTAATATTACAGATAGCAAATTTAAGTCGGAAAAGGAACTTCTACATCTCCTTATACGCACAGCGGGAACAGGTGCAAACCTTTTGCTCAACGTTGGCCCTATGCCTAATGGTGTGATAGAGCCCGAAAGTGTGGAGCGCCTACAAGGTATGGGCGAATGGTTAAATAAGTACGGGCATACAATATACGGCACACAAGAAGGCTTTGTAAGTCCGCAACCTTGGGGAGTGGTTACCCAAAAAGGAAATATTCATTACATCCACATTCTAGACAACAGCCTTACGTCGTTAGTGTTGAATGTATCGGACAAGATAAAATCGGCAAAATGGCTGGACGATGGTAGAAAGGTGGAATGGAAAAAGAATAAAAAAACGGATGAAGTGATATTTTCTCTTGGAAGACTATCTGATGTTACAGACTCTATCGTAGTGGTAGAAATGAAGTAAGACAAATCTCAGATTACCCTACCTATCGGGTATGGAAGATCTGCATTTATTAAAACAATAGTTAGGAAACGTAAAATATCTAGACTATTTAGTTAAATATCTAAACTCTGCAAAACATAATCTCTTTTTTTCAGTTATAGAGTTGTGTAGTTTTGTAAAGTTTGTGTTAAGGTTTAGGAAAGTCTGCGATGTGATTTCGCGGGCTTTTTTTGATTATCCTGAATATTTATTTTGATTTAAATCTTTCTATTAAATTGATTATCGGACCGGTCATAAATGTAGTTACCAAAGCCATTATCACCATCATCGCAAATATTTCGGCATTGAGTATGCCCAAATCATAACCGATATTGAGAACTACCAACTCCATCAATCCACGCGTATTCATCAATGCCCCTATTGTCAGGCTCTCTGTCCACGATTGCCCTACATATTTTGCAGCAACGGCACTTCCAACAAATTTACCTAATACAGCAACTGCTATAATAATTCCCGTTACCTCCCAAAGATAAGCATCGTTCAGCAAACCGATTTCGGTACGTAAACCAGTGATGACAAAAAACAATGGCAATAAGACTATAAGAGCAATATCGTCGATTTTATCTATCAGCATACTTCTAAACCTTGGATTACTTGGCATAATAACACCTGCCATAAATGCACCAAAAAGAGCGTGTATTCCGATCACTTCAGTGGCAAAAGAAGATATAAGCAATGTGAGGAAGAATATAGCCATTGCCGATTTTTTATATCCCGTATCGGTTTTATACGTTTCAGCTACCTTTTTCAGAAATGGGCGCACAAACCTCATCATTACCAAAACATATCCTGCTGCAAGAATTATTGTATAAATGGAACTGACAAACGAACCTGCCTTCACAATGGCTATTACAGCTGCAAGCAAACACCATGCAGTAATATCATCAGCAGCAGCACAAGTAATGGCTATGGCTCCCAGTTTAGTCTTTTGCATACCTCGTTCCTGAATAATACGTGCCAATACCGGAAAGGCTGTGATACTCATGGATATACCCAGAAAAAGACTAAACGACATGAATGAGATATCGTCGGGTGCAAATGACGAATAGATGAAATAGGCCAGTGCAATACCGGCTGCAAAGGGAACTATAATACTGGCATGACTGATAACAACAGCTTCATGTGCTTTGTTTTTCAATATCTTGATATTTAGTTCCAAGCCTACGATAAACATGAATAAAATCAGTCCCACATTACTCAATATTTGCAAGTTACCTAGGGACTTTACAGGAAATAAAAATTGTGAAACATCGGGCAAATACAAACCCAACAACGAAGGTCCGAGTACAATTCCGGCAATGATCTCACCTACGACTGAGGGCTGTCCTATCTTGTTAGATAGCCATCCAAAGAGCCGGGCAAATATGATAATTATAATTATCTGAAGTAAAAGAATCCCCAAGGGATGTTGGAGATTTTCGACAAATGAGTCAAGAAAACCTTGAAACGAACTTGTATTAGCAGTCTTTTCTATTATGTTACGTCCTTCTTCCAGCTCTTTTCCTGTGGTAATAATCCAATATATAACAGCAGAGAAGCCGCCTATAATAAGAATATAAAAAAATACGTTCCTGAATTTTTTTATTATTTCCATATGTTATTAATGCAGTTCGTTTTTTTATTATAGGGAATACACAAAACAACGTTTCAAGTCCTATATGTCGACCCAATTAATTAATTTATTAACAATGAACCTTTTCTATGGATGGTTACAAAAACACCATATAGCAAAAGGTGTCTATTATTTTTCCTATCTTTGATTTTCAGACAACAAAGATAAAGCAATATGACAAAACTATCCAACTATTTAGATAATAATAATATCCGAACGTAGTAGATAACTAGATAATTAAGCACAAAATATAACATCAAACATGGGTGAAACAACACAGACATCAAGCTTTTTCAAAAAATTATGGCACTCGATAACGGGCAAAAAGAAAGATCAGAATCAGGAAATAAATGTTTACTTCATATCAGGTATGTGCTACAACTGCACCGTATTTGACAAACTCAGCCTACCTCACGGCTTTAAGAAAACTTATATCGAATGGCATATACCAAGGGAGGATGAATCGCTAAACGAATATGCTAAAGTGATGGCTGAAACGATAGACCAGACGCGCCCATTCATTCTTGTAGGCTATTACTTTGGTGCTGTTATCATACAGGAAATGAACACTTTTCTATCACCTATCAAAAGCATTATAATATCATCCTTCAAAAGTGTAGATGAGATACCAACACTCTTTAGAGCTGCAAAAAGAGCTAAATTGGTGAAGCGTGTACCCGACCGTATATATTCGTCGACCGAATTTATAACCCACGCTTTCAATCGATTTGTGTATAATATACCAACCGACGAATTATCTGATGTTATGGTGTATACGGATCCCATATATATAAAATGGGCGATAAAGAAAATAACGGAGTGGATTCCTAACGGAAAAATAAAGCATCTTTATCATATACATGGTTCTGCCGATCAGATATTTCCATGTGTAAATATTAAGAATGCTTTTATTATAGAAAACGGAGATCATTTGATGGTTATGAAAAAAGCCGACATGGTAAGTTCTATTCTTGATGGAATATTATTAATGAAAGAAAGGGCATAAAAAAATCCTGCCTTTACAGACAGGATCGTGCAGTTTGGAAAAGTTTGTCTTTTGCCTGATAGGTATTTAAATAATCTCAAATCTCAAAAAAAATATACCAGATCAGTTTTGCAAAAAAAAGTGTAATTCGAAGTTTGTCGTTTATATATTTTAGTTTGTATATGAAATATCTTCATTTCTTATACTGCAAAGATATAGGGAAAATCTGTAGAGAATCTGTAGAATATTTGAGCTTTACCTCCAAACAGAGGCTAAGGATTCAAAAACTTAGTAAAATCTTCTTGATTTTTGTTAAAAACACTTCATCTGATAAATAGTATATACAATACTTTTTAGTAAATTTGTTTAGGGTACTTCCGGCATCAGAATATAGGCGGGAAGCCTTTTGGCTAAATGACATGTAACAAACTAAAAAAGAGAAAGACATGGAAGATAAACTTGTGACACTTGCGATTCATACCTCCGAGAAGGCTCACATACTAAAAAATAAACTGGCAGAAAATGGGATATACTCTACATTAACGGACTTGAGCAATACGAAAGACAATAGTAGTGATGCTTTTGCCGTACGTATCAACCCGAATGATCTCACTAATGCTTTGTCCATTATAGAAGGTGAAAGGCTGTTTAGATATGACGACAGTGAAATATATAAGATAGACGATGGACGCAAGCGTGTGCTTGTGGCAGTCGACTTTTCTGAATACTCTATCAAAGCATGCCGCACGGCATTTGCCATTGCACATCATATGAATGCAAAGGTAAAAATACTCCATGTTTACAAATTGCGCTACCCCATCACTTTTCCATTTGCGGATCAGATAGATACCGGAAAAGATCAGAATATGCTTGATGAAGCCCGCAAACGGATGTTAGAGTTTTGCTATGAGATAGAGAAAAAAATATCAGAAAAAGATTTCCCTTCCGTCAACTATTCTTATTCGTTGAGAGAAGGTGAAGCTGATGAAGAAATAGATCGTTTTGTAGATGAATACAAACCGTTTTTACTGGTAGTCGGACGAAAAGGGAAGAGCAACAATCAGCAACATGTAATAGGTAACGTTACGGCAGACATTATAGAAATGACAAATGTACCGGTAATGGTTGTTCCCGAAAATTCGTCGATAAAGAGTACTAAAGATGTAAAACATATTGCATTCCTTACCAACCTGCAAAAACGAGATCTGGATTCGTTTGACAATCTGGTCAAGCTATTGAAACCTTATCCCGAATTAAAGATCACATTGTTGCACATAAATGTGTTAGATAAAAAGGGTGATAAGTGGAACGAGACGGAGCTGAGGGGTATGAAGACCTACTTCAATGATAAATATCCGGCTCTAAACGTAAACTATCAGATGATAGAAAGTCCGGACATAATGGAGGCGCTGGAAGACTATATAGAGAAGGAGCATGTAAATATACTGACACTCAACACTCGCCGTCGCAACTTGTTCGGACGCATATTCAGACCAAGTATGTCGCGTAAAGTATTGACAAGCTCGGACGTTACACTTATCGTTTTCAGAGGATAAACGAATACAGAAAAGGAGATCGTAAAGAAAAAAAATGAAACAACAATTACTTGTAGATATGGATGGTGTACTGGCAGATGTTTACTGCCAGCTCGCCAAATTCGAATTTGAACATTTAGGTATAACGCGTACCAAAGAGCAACTGGAGGAAAGTCTTGAATTAGATGCTTTTACTCATGGACATGAATATGTGAGGACTAAGGGGTTTTTCAGAACTGCTCCGGTAATGGAAGGCAGTCAGGAGGGATTGAAATATCTCAACGAGAAATATAAGGTATTAATCGTATCTTCAGCAACCGAGTTTCCCGACAGCTTATCAGAAAAACTATATTGGCTCAACGAGCATTTTCCGTTTATTACATGGGAGCAAATGATATTTTGCGGAAAGAAAGAACCTGTAATGGGCGATATTATGCTCGACGACCACTTCAAGAATCTAGACTTCTTTAAAGGTGAAAAGACTGTGTTGTTTACTCAGCCTCACAATATCAGACAAGATAGCGGACGCCATATAAGAGCCAATGGATGGGTGGATGTGATTCGTATCTTGTAAAGAGTAGAAATATATACTAATAAGAGTCTTTTTTCGTTTCTGAAATAAAACCATTCATCCCTTCGCAAGATGATATTACTGCCGGATAAATTGCAAATTAATATTGCTTATCCCAACTTCAGGTACATATTATTTATCTTGACAACAGTTTTTTCTGTTAGTCAAGACTGTTTTTCACAGATCGACAGCACTTATATCGGTTTTTACGAACAGCCACTTTCTGTTCGCACTTATTTCGTCGATAAATTTACAGTTCTCTCGCATCAGCAAGGCAACGATGCCAAAAATGAAATAAAATATCGCCCCAATGCACCTTACGGAATAGGTTTAGGTATCTCTTACAAAAACATTTCGTTAAGCGGAGCTTATGGATTTGATTTTATGCGCGATAAGAAACGAGGCAAAACGAAGTCTCTCGATTTTCAATATCACTATTACGGTCAGAGGTTTATTTACGATATATTTTTTCAGCAATACAAAGGGCTATATACCAAGCCAGAAGAAGATCGCTACGAGTTATATCCTGACATCAAACTGGTTCAGTATGGTATATATTCCCAGTATGTATTTAATGGCAATAAATTTTCTTATTCAGCAGCCTTCAATCAGAATCAAAAACAGCTAAAATCTACCGGTAGTTTTTTACTCGGAGGATCTATATATTATAATTATGCCCGTTCAGACAGCCTGATTGTTTTTGATGGCGGACACAAACTCAAGAATTGGCAATTCGGTATAAACGCCGGATATGCTTATACATGGGCTATTAATAAGCATTTCTTTGCTTCCATCTCAGCCTCAGCCGGAGCTAGCTTGGGGCTCGAATATATAGACGAACGTAAAGTCAGGGTAAAAGTCTATCCTTCCATCTTTCCCAGAGCATCTATAGGATATAATCACGAAACGTGGTCTGTCGGATTTTCGGGAGTAAACAATCGTGTTTACATTCTTCTTACAGCTCCTTCCAAGATGGCATTCGATACAGGAACATTGCGTCTGAATGTAATAAAGCGTTTCGGACGTGCACCTAAGTTTCTCGAACAACAAAAAATTATCGACAAATATAACGAATACAGATTTTGGTGAGGTCATTTAATGAAAAAACGAAGAGCCTATAAAAGATTCTTCGTTTCTATGATTCAGACAATGAGCAACTAATTATTAATTTCTGCGGTGTTGTGTTTGTTTTTTCAGATCATCCAATTTCTTTTGCTGATCTTTATCTAACACTTTTTTTAAGGCAACAGTACGTTCTTCCGAAACTTTTCGCAAGTCTTCTCTGCGAGTATCCCTGTTGGCTCGTGCAGTTTTATCCACAGGCTGTGCATACTTTAGATTTATCTCATACACTTTTTCTTTCTGATCGTCAGTCAGCCCAAGTTCCTTAACCAATGTTTCAGTTTGCCTTTTGGCTCTTTCTTCAGGTGTGGCGCGTTGTCTTTCCTGAGCTATCACTCCTACGCTACTTAACAGAACTACTGCAAATAATAAAGCAAGCTTTTTCATATATTATATATTTTAATTGATTCCTATTTACTATGACTCACTAAATGAGAAAAAGTAACTTTGGTATATAGCTTATTTATAGTTAAAAGATCACAATACAAAAAAATACACACCTAATATAGCCCCAACAATCAATATTGAAGCCAAAATAGTTCCGTACATTATACTCACCGATATTTTGTATACATTACAAATTCGTTCCTGACATAAAATCCATAAAGTTGCGGAGAAAAACAGACTAACAAACAGAAACATAGGATTGAGTGTAATAAATAGCATCCACAACATTCCCATGAGGGCAAATGCTACATAGATGAAAAGTAATATCCACCCTATTTTCTTTCTTATCCAAAACAGAATGGAAGCGATGGGTGCTAATATTATAGGAAAGACGGACATAAATACTCCAAAATTCCACTCAGAATATAGAATAAGCCCCTTGATCTGATCGGACTGTACTAGAATTTGTAATATGGCTATCAGCAAATATACAATGGCAATTGCATGTATAATCTTTGGTGGGCTGTTCCTATCCTGCCGATTATTATTTGCATCAGTCAGACCTTTTTCTCCCTCCACAGAAGCTCGGTCTTGATAATCGCTATAGGAAGCATATTCATCTATATCAGATTTTTTCTCCATCTCATTATATTCTTTATTCAAACAAATATAGGCATCATTTATTGATATGAGAATCATCTGATAAAAAAATAATCGCCTGCATGTCGGTATCGACCAACTATATTTTAGCCATAAAAGAGCTACGGATCAATACATAAATAGTAAATTTGCCCCTGACCGTTTGGATCAATTAAAATATATTACTTTTTACAATGAATCGATTTTACAACTATCTGCTATACATTTCACTATTCGCTCTACTTTGTCAGTCATGTGTAGACAAGGATTATGACTGGGACGATTTAGATAAAGGTGGAGTTATAAAAATACCACCCGTACCTTTAGGAAAGATAGATACCATATTTATACACGGGCTTCCGGAGGGCGATCATCCGGGTATACCTATTCCCGACGGATCTATTGTGAGAAGCGATACAATACGTGGACTCTTTGATGAATCGGTAGTTAAGAAATTCTTTTTTGAAGGAGCTGATACCATAGAAATATCAGCTGATATGGATCTCATGCTTGCAATAGAAGGAGTTAAGATCGAGATTTATATCAATATAATAGATAAAAACAGAAAGCGGATAAAGGAAATTGTAATTCCTAAACAATCTCTGGTCATGGAGACAAATCAAAAGTTTGAGATAAAAATAGAACCTCAGTATATGAAATACATGAAAGATGCGTCTGACCTGCAACTGACCATAGTCCTCAGTTCTGACGAAGCTTCTATCTGGATAGGAGAAGATGATTATATATACTTTAGAGAAGCCATAATAAAAACGGGGGGATTCTATTACGATCTTTGATATGAATATGACATTCGAAAAAAAATATATTCTCTTGCTTATATTATCATTGTGCAGTTTGATAAATGCACGCTCGCAGGTTACGAAGTCAGACTACTTTATGTCGACCTCACACATGCGGAATAATCTGAATCCGGCCTTGCAACCGGAGCAAGGATATCTTATAGTGCCTGTATTGCCATACATAGGGGTGAATGGACAGACCAATACTTTTAATCTGGACAATTTTACATTCAAAGGGGATAGAAGCCAACGTGTAACTTTTATGCACCTGAGTGTATCGCCCGATGAGTTTCTGTCACGTTTGCAACCTGATAATTATGCCAATGCAGATGTTAACATCAAATTATTTGGATTGGGAATGTTCAGAGGCGAAAATTACTGGAATTTTGATCTGGGTATCCGGGCACATTTCGATGCCAGTGTACCTAAGCCGTTCTTCGAATTATTGAAAAAGGGGTTCGACCAGAATAATCAATCCAGATACGACTTATCAGACCTCAACTCTACGGGACAGGCATTTATAGAAGCGGGAGTAGCGCACTCTCGCCCATTTAGGGACAAAAATCTGATATTAGGAGCACGCGTAAAATTGCTGGGAGGATTGGCCGATTATAATCTCGATACACGCAACCTCAGCATAGATGCAGGCCCTGACTATTGGCGAGCCAGATCGAGGGTAACTTTGAAGGGATCGGCTCCGGGTGTAATACCCAAATATGACGAAAAAGGGAATCTGGATGGCTTCGATTTCGGTAAATTCAACATCCCCGGTTTTGGAGCAGGTGTGGATATAGGTGCAGTTTATAAAGTTAAAGATATTTTTCCTTCGATGGAAGGCTTGCGTATATCGGCAGCGATAAACGATATTGGTTTTATTACATGGACTAAAGATAATAGTATAAGCCTACAATCGCCGGATACCGAGGTAGAGATATCGCCAAACGATTATGAAATATACAATCGAGACGGATCGTCGATCTTCGATGTTTTTGAAGACGCATTCGATGATATCAAGAAAGCTGTGAATCTGAAGGGAGATGAAAGAAAAGCAAGAACTACTATGCTACGTGCCAATATGAATATCGGAGCTGAATATGAGCTTATTAAACATAAATTATCGTTCGGAGCATTGTATTCTGTCCGTTTCGGAAATTATATAAATATATCAGAAATTACTTTCTCGACCAATTATCAGCCTAATTCATGGTTGTCTACAGCTATTACTTATTCGGTAAATCATAGTCAATTCGATACTTTTGGATTGGCACTGCATATTACTCCTAAAAAAGGTCTTAACTTTTTTCTTGCCAGCGACTATGCTCTACCCCATATATCCACCGATTTTTTGCCTACTTCAAGCCGGGCTTTAAACCTTCAGTTAGGTTTTAGTATTCCTTTGGGGAACAGAGTTTGTGATTGAGTTTAAATGTTTAGGTTTTATAACATAAAAATATTTTTAGTATCGGTCTAAACTTTCTCAACCATTTATTTGTTTATCTTTCAGTGAACTAGTTGAAAAATAAGTTCATTACTCTGTCTGATTTAACTGACCAACAAAAAAACCTAAAGTGGAAAGGTTGGAAATTGCGGACTCAGGAATACGTCAAAAGCAAGACTTTTCAACCTTATGAAGATTTTACACAAACGGCTCCGTATTCGTATCCGATTGTTTTTATCGGATTTGAGAATGCGGAGTTTTCGGGTTTGAAGAAATTACCCCCTCTTTCCTTAGCTTATTTTCTCTTTATATACAAAAAAGAGGTTACTGCCTCACGGTAGCAACCTCCTGAAATGAAACTGAAGAGAATCATTGAGTGACTTTCATATAATGAAGTGCTCTATTATATTAGAATACAATATTCATTCCTAATTGTATTTGATCCAGATCAAAATCGAATCCGAAAGAGTTAGTCTTTTGACTACCGAATTTTTCATATTCATAGCCTAAGAAACCGAATTTTCCGATAAGAGATATATTGTTAGTTACATTAAATGCAACTCCCGGACGGAAACCTACTTCTAATTCGTGAACTTTAGTATCTACTGTTTTTAGCTTACTATATGTATAACCTACACCTCCGTCTACAAACAAGCCTCCAAGTTCTCCTTTAAGGAATGAATAACGCGCAAATGGATTTACTGTAAAACCATCAGCTTTTGCTTTAGCTCCTTTTAGATCATACTCTTTGTGAGCATATCCGAATCTGATACCTACTCCCAGATCTTCGTTGGTCATATATCCCAATTCAGGTGTGATATTAAAATTAGTAAGTCTGTTACCATGCGTTACTTTAGTTGTATTAAGACCAACGCTTCCGCCTAACCACATTTTACCTGTATTTTGAGCATTAACAACTGAAGTTAGCCCGAACATAATTGCTAGTGTAAAAAATAATTTTTTCATAATCTTTTTTTTAATTTGTGATAACCTTTTATTAACCTTAATTTATTTATTCAACTTTGTTATGTGTATATCGCTTTCGAATACATTACAAAGATCTTATAAAAAAAGACTCGGGAAAAGGTCTGACATTCTGCAAATATGTCCTATTATTCTTTTATTGCAAAAAATTTGAAGATTGTAGAGATAAGCAATGTTCTATTATTCAGATCAGATGTTCTAAAAGACGGAAAGCCATTTTTTATGTAAAAGTCTATATATAAAATAAGGCAAAGTCTATCTCGTTACGAGATAGACTTTGCCTTATATATTATATTAATGTATGTATCTATATAAATAGATATTGTATAGGCTTATATTTAGAATACAAAATTAACACCTAACAATGCTTGATCCAAGTTGAAATCAAAACCATATTTATTAGTTGTAGTAATATCTCCCCATCCGTGTTGCCAGCCCAAGAATCCAAATTTTGCAGTCAAAGCAACTTTGTCTGATACATTAAGAGCTACACCCGGACGAAAACCTACTTCTACAATATTAGCTTTTTGTTTAATTGTAGCATAAGACTCCAAAACGTTGAATTCATTTTTCACATGAGAATATCCTGCTCCTGCATCTACAAACAGACCTCCGATGTTACCTTTGATACAAGATATGCGAAGGAACGGATTGATTGACAAAATGTCTATATCACCTGTACCATTTGCAGAAATTGCTTCTCCAATCAACGTACCTGTACCATTTTCAAGATGTTGGTATCCAAGTTTTACCCCTATACCTAGTTTATCTGATAATACATAACCAAATTCAGGAACAATCTTGTAATTGTAATCCGTTGATCCATCTCCATCTACTGCTGTAAAACCAAGGCTACCGCCTACCCAATATTTACCAACTTCTTGTGCATTAGCCATTGTGGCCAACCCTAACATAACTGTTAATAGTAAAAAAACTCTCTTCATTGTTTCTTATAGATTAAATTGTTTATACTAGAGAATGGTTAGAAATATCCGCGCCATTCATTTTACATAAATTCACACAAAAATAACATATTTTTACGAAAAATAAACCAATGTATGTAAAAATATATTTCAATATTAATTATGTCGGCATGTCGAATATAAATCCATTTATCCGGACTTTAATTTTAGCTTGAATAAAATATGTATATTTGCATTTGCCAATTTCACAATAAAATGTGTGTTTACTATAAGAAGACATGTAGTAATCAGCACAAAATATACTCAATAATGAACTTATCCAAAATACAGATCAAAGACATATCGGAACAGATAGATCCATATGCAATTAAAAACTTTATTGTAGCTGACGAAGCTTTGTGTAAAGCTCAGATATCGACACACCACCCTTTTATTACAGATGGCGTCATATTCGCAATCTGTATCAACGGTAATGGGAAGTTGAAAATAAACTTTAAAGAATATGAAATAGAGAAAAATACGATAATGACATTCTTGCCTCATTACATTATAGAGATCACCGAGCTTGATGAGAATGCAATGATTGAGTTTCTTATTTTTTCGCCCGATTTTCTTACCGAAATGCCATCGTTAGACAATTTTGATGTATCAATGAGTATCATACAATCACCTTGCCTGAAGGTATCGGAAGAGGAAACCGAAAGATTATTGGAATTTCACTCCTTTATAGTGAAACAATATAAGCGGAGAGATCATCCTTTTAGGGAACAAATGGCAAAAAGCCTGCTAGTAGCTCTATTGTCGGAAGTAGGTGCTATATATCATAATACTATAACGGAAAAAAGTGAAATTCAGGAATCAGAATCAAACAAATATCAAAAAGAGCAAGTCCATACATTCTTCAAATTATTATTAGCTCATCACAAAGAGGAAAAAACATTGCAGTTTTATGCAGACAAGATGTTTTTGACCCCTAAATATTTATCTACCATAATAAAGGAGAGAACGGGCAAGACTGCATTTTCGTGGATCAACGAGGCTCTTATATCGTCAATAAAATATATGTTGAAAACAACAGACTTGACCATTCTACAGATTTCGGAAGAATTGAATTTCCCGAA
Source organism: Dysgonomonas sp. UBA5412 (assembly GCA_002409595.1). Classification (GTDB taxonomy): domain Bacteria; phylum Bacteroidota; class Bacteroidia; order Bacteroidales; family Dysgonomonadaceae; genus Dysgonomonas. The sequence goes on along the minus strand of DHNQ01000004.1, from coordinate 12,107 downwards.
TCCTTCTTTTTTTGGGCGTTTTTTTAAGAAGCATACGGGCTTGACTCCGGTACAATATAGAGAAAGCTAAAAATAGTAACTGACAAAAATTTAGAAGTACATACATACAAAAGCAGATTGCGCTTTCGTTTCCAAGAATCCAATATTTTGATTCTGTAATTAATGAGTCTGGATATGTAAAGTAACTAAGCGAGTTTCGGTCTGTTTGCCTAAAGTATAACTATTTTTGTTTTTAACGGTATTATTCGTGTTATAAGTCAAATAAGGTATTTCCTTAAAATAGAGTTACGTTCCATATCCTTATAACATCTTACCTTAACCCCCAACTTCTCAAATAATTTTTTCACCAGAGGGTTTATCTCAGTTACATACACTTCCTTTATGTGCTTGGTCAGAAGCCACAGAGCAATATAATTAATATCCTTATTCACAAAATAGTCCTTTTCGACTTCCATCACCGATTTGTTATCTGCATGTAGCACAAGGACCGGTATGGAAGATTCGGATTCATCTATTTTGCTTTGCTTCAAAAATAATGCTATTTTCATACCTATATTTTTTATGTAAAGGTCTGCTATTTATTTGGTTAAGTAAAGTTCTATAAAGAGGAATAAATGTCCTGAAAGTCGGAATATACAATATCATCTTAAATTTGGAGCATGTGAAACAAAATAAGATGATATCATCATACTACAAACCTGAATACCTGAATGGGGCAACCATCCGAAAATAACATCATACACATGTCTGCGTATATCTTTAGCCGACAATACGAGGTCGTGCAATCCCCCGTCTATGGCAATAATATCCTTACGACCTTCCACCTTGTTTGCAATACGTGCTATGTCACGCACATTCAATATAGCATCGCACGAGTGCATCAAGATCGAATCTTTGAAGTTTGTAGTTGACCGTGCAGAATGTAAAACGAGCAAAGGTTTACTGATAATGATATGTTTTTTCAATTGTTGTTGCCCCATATATATTGCCCTCACCCAGCCCAACTTTACTTTAGGGGGCATATTCGGTTTCCATTGCAAATTATAATCCCATTCGCCATCGAACGAATGGTGGATGCTCTTACCATATTCTTCACTTAAACCTCCGGATATTTTAAGGTTAGGAAAATATTTTCCGACGAAGGCTGCTAAAGGAATAAAAGCTTTGAGTAAAGCACTCTTATTAAATTCAAAGAAAGGGCTATTCAGAATAAGGGCATCAAAAAGAGTATCATAGCGATTACTTTTAGCAAACAAGGTGAGGATAAGCCCTCCGGTAGAGTGCCCAAACAGAGCTACGTGTTCATTGCCCTCTTGTCGGATTATATGCAAAGCTATCTCAATTTCTTCAAAATAATCGTCCAGATTTCTTATATCATTCTTCGTTTGATGAGGCAGATAAGACCGTCCGTATTTTCGCAAATCAAGAGCGTAGAAGTTATATCCATGATCGTTAAACTCATGCCCCATTTCCGTCTGAAAGAAATAGTCGTTGAATCCATGTATATACAACACAGCTTTGTCTGTGTCTCTAGGCGAAAGCCTTCTGATCAGCGTTGCTACATTACACCCTTCGCTATCGTCTTGCAAAGGGATAGTATGTTGTTCAAATCCATCCTTGAGAATATCTTCTATATATTTATTATTGTCCGGTGTCATTATTCTTTTATTTCTGTTAAGTAGATTCCAATTCGGATGTTACAAAACAAATATCACGTTTTTTTAATACTTTTGTACCTAATATATTTTGTAGAAAACAACAAAATGAGGTATATTCTTGTTTTAAACATAAATATATCGAATTATTTTAACTCAAAAAGCAAACACAATGAAATTATCGAAAGGTTTAATCGCCATTATTGTAATTGTAGTAATAGGATTTATCGGATTCTTCTGGATTAAATCGGGATACAATGGTATGGTAGGAAAAGAAGAAGGCGTATCATCGCAATGGGCACAGGTACAGAATGCTTATCAACGCCGTGCCGACCTTGTGCCTAACCTTGTAGCTACCGTAAAAGGATATGCGACACACGAACAAGAAACTTTGCAAGCCGTAGTAGATGCACGGGCAAAGGCTACACAAATGAATGTAAATGCAGATCAGCTGACAGAAGAAAACATCAAAAAATATCAAGAGGCTCAAGGACAACTAGGTTCTGCTCTCGGACGACTGCTTATGGTGCAGGAAAACTATCCTGACTTGAAGGCAAATACTAACTTTCTTGCACTGCAAGACGAATTAACAGGTACAGAAAACCGCATTTCGACCGAACGCAACAAGTTTAACGAGAAGGTAAAAGATTACAATACTTTCATCCGTATGTTTCCACGCAATATACTATCAGGAATCTTCGGTTTCGAAAAGAAGGGTTACTTTGAGGCTGACGCCGCCGCACAGAGTGCTCCGAAAGTAGAATTTTAAAAAAACAAAATATTATATCAGGCAGGAGTAAATTCAGCCTGATATTAATATATGAATATTCAAGATTTTTTTGAATAAAAAACCGGAAACATTGAAACATATACTTAAAATATTCTTCGTTCTCTTGCTCACCTCTCTGCATTTGCAGGCGCAAGACGATTTGCCCAATCCCATGTCACCACCAAGATTGGTAAACGACTTTGCAAGCACATTTTCAGCAGATCAGCAAAACGACCTCGAACACATACTGCGAGCATACAACGACAGTACTTCTACGCAAATATACATTGTCACGGTAGACGACCTGAAGGGATATGACGTATCCGACTTTGCCATTCGTCTTGGCGAGAAATGGGGTATCGGACAAAAGGATAAAAACAACGGAGTACTCATACTCATCAAACCTCGTATAGGCAATGAACGCGGACGCATATTTATAGCCACCGGCTATGGAGTGGAGCATATACTTACCGATGCTCGCTGCGGTAGGATCATGGATCAATACATGATTCCATACCTCCAGCAAGGCGATTATTACACTGCTAGCAAAGAAGCAGCAGGCGCAATAATCAAATATTTGTCGGGCGAATTTAAAGCCGATGACGAAGACGACGATCTTTCTTTTTCGGATATAATAGGCATAATAATACAAATACTTGTCATTCTGCTTATATTCTACATAGCATACAAAAACAGTAAAGGAGGTCCCTCATCAGGAAGCAATCGTCGCGGAGGCGGTTTTGGCGGATGGGGCGGCGGCTTCGGTGGTGGTCGTAGTAGCGGAGGAGGTTTCAGCGGTGGCTTCGGAGGAGGCGGAGGAGGTAGTTTCGGAGGAGGCGGCGCAGGTCGCAGCTTCTAAAAATAAGACGATTTAAATTCAAACTTCTGTATGAATATATAAAAAGGAGACTTTTTTCAAGTCTCCTTTTTTAGTATTGTAAGCAAAATTAAGCATCTGAGAATTTTTTCTTATCCTCCGTTGCTAATTTATCAAATTCACTCTTTAAAACGCATACAAGTTCTTCTTCTCCGATTCCTCTTATATTCACCTTCTTCACAACAAATTGTTTTGTATACCCTTCTGCCATATTATTAGGATCTATACCTCTTCTTGAGAAACAAAAAGACAGGGAATATAACTTTTGCAAACGAGCAGACATATTAATACATGGACCGACAAAGTCACTACCCTCACCTACACTATATATAGTGCCTCTGGCAATACCACACCTCAATTTACTTGGTGGAGAAGATACTCCTTTTGAAATTTGTGGCAAAAAATCTTTTGTATACTCATTACATATTTTATTCATTAAAGCCACCACATTCAATATTCTTATATCTGACATATCTTTCGTATCCCATAAAAACAGAACACCATCTCCTAAATATTTTGAAAGAAACGGAAGATCAGTCCAAGTTTTAAAGCCCTCGTCATATTCTTTAGCGATAAGTTCCGTCCTAACTTTATCAAATATCCACTTCAGGAATTTACTCAAATATTCAGGAACGGCCAAGTCTGGGTCGATCTGTTTACAGAAATTCGTAAAACCTTCCAGATCAAAAATGACACTCAAAGCATTGGTTTGCACAGATTTCGCACTAATATCACCTAACCCTAAAATAGATTCATTAAAACTATTATAATCTTCTTTATCGAAGACAATAATATTTTTCTCTTCATCTTTAATCTTCTTCTTACTTTTC
>DHNQ01000004.1:0-7852 GCA_002409595.1 Dysgonomonas sp. UBA5412 | reverse complement strand
TTAATCTTCTTCTTACTTTTCGCAGGTAGTCTAAAAGTTCCCATGTAGTTTGTTGTTTTAAGTTAGTATTATAGCTCTTTCTCCAAATGGTAAATTTAACTAAACTTTTGTTATAAAATAAGTAATTCACATAATAATTACACGATTATTTAAATAAAGTAAACATCGGTCTAAAACAGAATTTCATACCTTTGATCTTATTATTAAACTAAAAAAACAATGATATACAGTTTTGCAAACGATTATAGCGAAGGATGCCACCCCGCTATACTAAAAGTACTATCAGAAACTAATCTCGTACAACAGAATGGATATGGAGACGACGATTATTCGCGCAGTGCAACAACCATTATCCGCGATCTGACAGCCAGTCAAGCAGATGTACATCTGATAGCCGGAGGCACGTTGACTAATCTTGTCGTTTTATCATCCTTTCTGCGTCCGTTCGAGTCGGTAATATCTGCACAGACAGGGCATATATTCAGCAACGAAGCGGGTGCGATAGAAGCTACCGGGCACAAAGTGGAAGCTGCCGTAACTCACGATGGAAAGTTACGCCCGAAGGATATAGAGCCATTCCTCAACAAAGTAAGAGGATATCACGTAGTGCGCACAAGAGCTGTCTATATATCAAACTCCACTGAATTGGGCACAGTGTACACCAAACAGGAACTGACCGAACTACATACTTTCTGCAAAGCAAACGACCTTATTTTATATATGGATGGAGCTCGGTTGCCGATGGCTCTGACTGCTCCATCAAACGACCTGACGCTTGCCGATATTGCGGCTCTGACTGATGTATTTTATATAGGAGGAACTAAATGCGGGGCTTTGCTTGGAGAGGCTGTGGTAATATCGAATCCCGAACTTAAACAAGATTTCAAATATCATCTTAAACAGCGTGGAGCACTTACTGCAAAAGGGCGCGTGATGGGAATACAATTCGACTGCTTGCTGCGCAACAATCTGATATTCGATCTGGCAGATCATGCTAATCGTATGGCAGAAAAATTGTCAAAGGCTTTTGCCGAAATGAAATATCCTTTGCTAATAGAATCGGATACAAATCAGGTATTCCCCGTTTTGCCAAATCAAATGGTAAAGCATATGCAAGACGATTATGGATGTTTACTTTGGAATATAATTGACGAAGATCATTCGGCTGTAAGATTTATCACCTCGTGGGCTACCCCCGAAGAAGTCGTAGAGAAATTTATCTCAACATTGAAAGAAATGCAGTAATATTCATTTTTTGAGTTTACTATCCTTATAAAAAAACGGAAAGTCCGCAAAATCTCTTCGCTGACTTTCCAACCTTAACACAAACTTTACAAAACTACACAAACATAAAACCATCTTAGTGAGAAATTGTTCACAGCTAATCGAATTTTAACACTAATATTTTTATATATAGAGTAATAAACCGAAATCAAATAGCACACATAGACATATACATCTGATAATCAGCATACAAAGCATTTCCTTATGAAGAAATATTTAAGATTCGAATAAATTATTGAATAAAAAAATATTCAAAAGCATAACTGTTTTAATTTAAACAGTTATATTTGAAACCAAATTATGAAGACAGTACTCTATCTTATTTATCAGTGGTTGATATTTGTCCCACTACTTATTTTGTCTACCATTTGGTGTACATTAACTATTATAATAGGCTCTACCTTGGGCAACAACAAATTTTGGGGATATTATCCCGGAGTCATTTGGGGACGGTTTGTCTGCACGGCAGCCTTGCTGCGAATAAGAGTAAAAAGAAATCCATTACTTAGCAAAAGTCAGTCGTATGTCTTTGTAGCAAATCATCAGGGAGCATTCGACATATTTCTAGTATATGGCTATCTAGGGCATAACTTCAAATGGCTGATGAAACAAGCTCTCCGAAAAATGCCGCTTGTGGGTTTTGCATCCAAGAAGGCAGGTCATGTATTTGTAGATCAAAGTAGTCGCAAGGGCATTGTGGAAACCATGAGACAGACAAGGGATACGCTTCGCGATGGAATGTCGACCGTAGTATTTCCCGAAGGTCACCGAACACCCGATGGCAAGATGGCTGAGTTTAAGAAAGGGGCATTTCAGACTGCAATGAGCCTCAAACTGCCAATAGTGCCAATAAGTATAGACGGAGCTTACAAAGTATTGCCAATACATTCGTGGAGAATGAATCCGGCAGCTATATCGCTTACCTTTCACGATCCTATTCCTACTGAAGGGTTGACTTCAGACGATTTACCCGACCTGATAAAAAATGTGCATCAGATTATCGGGTCAGTATTGAAGGGGTAATAATATTTTAAACCAAGAAGAGGTAAACCTATATAGCTTACCCCTGCATAGTTAGTGAACAAACGAGTCTAAATTATTTCTTTATATCGGTTTACCAATTTCTTATTGCTCCGTATATCGGTTAATATTTTGGATATAATACGCTGTATATTATGCACCCTGAGATGAGTGATCTCTGCTAGTGAATGATAATTGATTGCAGGTTTGAGACTGATATACATTTTAAACAATTCAAATTCGTTGAGCTGATAACGACTATATACATAGTCGAATATATCTATTTCGAGCTGAGTCTGCAACCTTTCACGTTCATACGGATTGCTGTGATGTGCCTCGAATGCGTCGTAGGCAGGCAATGGCACAACATCGAAATTCTCACTCGCCTTATTTTGTATATAGTTCGTATAGTATGACCGATGAAAGTATGCCTTATAATCTTTGATCGTACATCCGGTGTACAAAATCTTTTCGCTGATGCGCATAAAGGTCTGACTAAAAACGTCTTCGTCGTATGACCCTTTGGTTATCAAAAAGTTGACTAATAATTGAAAATTTTCGGAAAACCAGTTGTTAAAGCAAGCTGCTGCTTTCGCATGTTCGGGTTTAGGTTCGTGCTGATCGTCACGTCCACGCATAAAGTATTTTTTACCCAGATTGTTACCGTTGCTGTTTCCTAATTTCATATTGTTTAGTTATTAAAGGGTTTAATATTGCATTATTTATAATAAAGAAGAAAATTATTTTCTCAGGCTCTCTCCTTCAAACAGTACACGTTTGGTTGTTGCCTTTATCCTGTCGAGTACCCGTTCGCCATATCGCTGGCGTATGTCGTTGACCGAAAGATTAGATGATATGATAATCAGTTTGTTATTCTTTTCCACAGCATCCATCACTTCGGCAAAGGCAAGGCGTTTGTTGCCATATACATTACTAATATCTTCTGTACCAACATCATCGAGGCTGATTATATGGCGTGATAATACATGGTCTATCTGCCGGTTCATTTCGGCGGTGTCGAATACCGAAACCACTCTGCGGCAATATCCGAGCAGGATAGCGGGCAACACGTATCGGCACAGCAGGCTCTTGCCCCGTCCACAATTGCCGAAGAGGAATAAGCCTCTCCCATCGTTTGCCGACAGCCATTGTGCAATCTGATCATATTCGGGTAGCCATTGCAGGTTGAGTCCGTCTTTTTGCAGAAAGAAAGACAAAGCTTCCTGCAATATCTGTGCTGCATCAGGCAGCCGTATCTGCACTTGTTTCTGTGGCAAAGGCATATTGTGCCTTTGCATTTCGGCGACTATATCTTTAAAAGATCTCATAATTCTTTTCGCTATCAAGTTTTGCTGCATTGTGTCGCGTATCTTGTGCTTTACTCTCCCATGTTCGCACACAAGCACGCCAATCTTTCATCTTATTTTTTCCTATCATCCAATTTTTTGCCTCATAAAAGTCGATAAAGGTATGTGCATCAATATCATTTTTCCGTTGGCGACAATAATCCTCTACCTCTTTTGTCGATGGTTTTCGAAATATCTCTTTTTTGATCGGGTTTTTCATCCGTACAAACTCCTCCCCTATTCTTTCTCCGTTCATGGGAATTGCCAAGACATCTGCAAATCTGCTCATTTGCAAACAAGAGTCTGCGCTTCTAAGTCCACACAAGGTATATTCGGCGGGTCTGCTCTTTGCTACTCCTTCCCGGAAGGAGATAAGTCCTATTTGGTGCAATTTGTTTCTACGGCTGACTAGTGCGTTGCGATTTATACCCAAAATGGCACAAAGAACTTCCGTAGATTGATGGAAAGGATTTTTCCAATTCAGTTTGTTACATTTATGCAACAGATATGTATATAGGTCATGTTCGTGCAAGGTGATAATGCCTTGCTCGCGCAATTCCCATGCTGCATTTATGAGTTCGATATATGACATTTGTTGTGTTTTTGGGGGGGTTACGGATTTCTACATTCGTTTTCTTATCTTTAGTATCATTTTTCGTTCTGCTCTTCGGATTTCAGCTTCCACTCCTCGTTGATTTCTGATAAGGGTAAAAGTGCATAAAGCGAAGTAAGCGAACACAACGAAGGTCAATATTAAACTATCTCCATTATATGTAAGTAGCAGCAAAGCAAACAACCAGTTGAGAATAAGTAGCCGGTATTTCATAATTTCCAGTTTTTTTTAAGTGAAGCTAAAAGGGAGATATCTTTAAGATTACAAATCCTGCCACCTATCTTTGAGAATATGATGTGCCTGATAACAGATTTCTTTGTGGGTTCTATTATATTCTCGAAGCACACTTCTTAGTCGTGATGCCAATACGGCGGAATCTTCATCGAGCAAATCCCATTCGCGGTCTAAGATTTCTGCTGTCTTAAGTGCTACTGTATCCATATAGGCATCAAATTCTACACAGACTCTCACTTCGCCTATTACGTCGTCAAAGTCGGCTATATCGGCTCTGTCAGATTCGCTGAGGTGTTTGGTTACCAACATTACAATCTTGTCCATTTGTGTTTCATTACAATAACAATCAATTTTTAATGCGCCCATAGTCTATTATATTAAATGGTTTTGTCTTAAATATTTTCTTCCTTCTGTATAGATAATTGAATCGGGAAAAGATAAAATTTATATATTTGCAAAAGTTGTATGATTAATAATCTCGATAAATAACATAGTTCAAAATTACACCATTTTTTAAATAAAAACAAAATAAAGCCAAACATAATTCAATATTGAACCATATTTAGACTAAGTGTAAAATAAAAAATTTATAATGTATTGTTAATTAACCGATAAGGCTATCGAGTGTAGAAATTACGGATAAGCAGATCATCCAAATAGGATACAATACGCTAATAATAAGTCATATACAAACAAAAAAAAGAATACAGACATACAAAAGTATCTTAAGTCGATCATCTTTTATATGTCTGTATTCTTAAATTTTACAGATCTAATGTAGAATTATATATCGAAATCAGTAGTAAATTTCGGAAATAGAGCTTGTCAGTTCAACATACAACGTACCTTCGTTGTCATTTAATTCTACCTTGTCTTCTTTTATCAACCATCCTAATGCAAACATCATCATGGTTTCTTTATAGCCTGTCATTTCCAAAATTTGTTTTATAGACAAGCGTTTACATTCCGAAACCATGCGCCAAATGGTGGAAGCATTAATATCAATGTCATGTTTCATAATATTCATAGCTGTATAGATTTTAATTTAATAAGTAATTAAGGGGTGAAAAACAATGTATCAAAGAAGAAAATGATACTCTTTTCAATATAAATCTTAGGGTGTAAACTTCGGAACACGAATAATAAAGGGATTAACAAATACTCTTTATTTTTTTAAGAAGTGTGATCCGAGCGGGACAAATCATAGTCTTTTTTTCGGAAAAATAACCGGTCAGTTTTATATATAAATATCGTTAAACAATAGTTATGTAATAATACTACGTCAATTTTTAGAAAGGTAAGAATTATTTAACGAACTATCAATAGTTTTAATTAATAAATTTTCGAATCGGCTTTCTTTTTATTAATTATTTAATCATCGAGCAATACATCATTCAAAAACTCATTGAGGGGATATGATAGCTTATATATATTCTTGAGACGGGGCACTAATCCGTCACTGATTAATGTATCCTCCGAAAGGCTTTTCTCTACATAGAAGCGTTTCAGCTTGAGGTATTCGGCAGCCGGATGATCTTTAGCAAAGGCGTTAGGAACTCGTTTCAATATATCTTCGTCACGAAATAAATCGCCAAATTCGGTTTTGAATCGGGTTTCGTTTATGATTCCTTCAAAAAACTCAAAATCGCCGGCAATACCTTGTCTCATTTTTTTCAATTGGTCGGGCATAAGCATATAATGCCCGCTACAAGCAAAACTTTCGTCTGCTCCTATATGGAGATAATAACCCGATGACCGGTCTAAATTTTGCTGATGAATGATTGCTGCCATATGAGTTTTGTATGGAGATTTATCAGGCGAAAACCGTACATCGCGATAGATCCGAAACAGGCATTTTTTAGGATCGGGCATGCCTATCTGAGGATCGAAGGAGGCAATAGCCGGAATCAGCTGTTTAATTAGATTTTCAAAGTCTGCACGAGCCCGTTCGTACAACAATTTATTTTTAGAAAACCATTCACGATTATTATTTTCTTTCAGTTTCTTCAAAAAATCAAGAGTTTCTTTTTTCAACATAGCATATTGTTTTTATATCGTCGTATCATCATCTTTTATTAAGGAAAAATTGTAAGGAAATCTATTGTAAAACGCTGTATTTATCCCGAAATAATACAAAAAGATGCTTTTTTGTCCGTTTAAATACAAATATACCCAGTATTTGGTTAAATATTCATTTTTTATTCTTTCCTTAGGGGTTAAATAAAGTTAGAATGTATATGTTTCCCTAGTGAGATAAGTATCTTTAATGTTGTTAGTAATTGAAAAAAGAGAAATTTATCATGAAACAATTAGGACAAAAAAGACTGTTTATCATCACATTAACTCTACTAGTGTTTAGCACTGCTTTTGCTCAGAAAGACAAGGACGACGATCGTGTCTACTGGAATGAGGGGCAAAAACTGACAGTTGATGATTTTGGTATTCATACCAGAAACATGGAAAGTGGTGCTACATCTGCCGAGTTTGCTATTGACTATCAGGTTAGCAAGCTCAATTTTGTAACTAAAAACTTTAACAAAAAAGTACGTAACTACATGGTAAAATCTACATCGCAAATAGATGTTACAGGCAATGTGGATCAATTTTTACTTTATCAACAAACTCTTTTCGACCTGAGCGAAGTATATGCACGCGAACTGAGAAGGGCTTTGCAACAAAACAGAAAGCTTTTGATACGAAGCACCAGTGTGGCCGATGAGCTAAACTGGAAGGTTATGTCGGAGTTTATGGATCGCAGAGCAAAATACACTCAGGAAACTAATTCGGCGAGTAATAAGCCCAAGCAAAAAGAATGGGAAAAAGAGATTGCACACGAATTAAATGTACTGAAAGATTATACCTATGATGGTAAATAGAGCTATAATTAACCTGTGCAACAAGAATAAAGAGGGGGCTTCCGTGTTAACATACACAAATAGGAAGCTCTCTTTATTGTTTATGAAGTTTTAATTAAACAGTGCAATATACAAATTAAGATATGTGGCAAACAAAGCCCATGCTATATAAGGATAGAAAAGCAGAGAGGCAACCTTCGATTCGTGGAATACACGCACTGCATAGCCAATAATAGCTATATCAAGTAAGAGTATATTGATAAGTCCCAGATAGGGGTTTCGAAGAAAGAAGAACGATATACTCCACATAAAATTAAAAAATAGCTGAACAGCAAATAACCGAACCATATAAGATTTGCGAGGGCTTCTGGAGAGCAACACTAATCCCACAGATATTCCCATAAATAAATATAAGATACCCCATGCAATAGGAAAAACAATATTAGGAGGGGTTAACGATGATTTCTCAAGATAAGGATTGTAAATAATAATCCAAAAGT
>DHNQ01000014.1 GCA_002409595.1 Dysgonomonas sp. UBA5412 | reverse complement strand
CGGTACAGTTACCCGTACGTCAGTTTAGCAAACTGGTGGTTTCAGCCACTCACCCACACTTCCTAAAACCGCAAAAAAGGGCTTGCGTCCCTAATTGCGATGCAAATATAATTGTTTGTTTTGATTATACAAACAAGTTGTCAAATTAAATCGCTTTTTCTTTAATCAAATACTCAGCAATCTGTACGGCATTCAAGGCTGCACCTTTCTTTATCTGATCGGCCACCACCCAGAAAGTAAGTCCATTAGGGTTAGCATTATCTTCACGAATACGTCCTACATATACAGGATCTTGACCTGCAACAAAAAGAGGCATCGGATATTCTTTTTCGGCAGGATTATCTTGCAGAACAATTCCCTCAGCCTTGGCAAAAGCCTCACGAGCTTCTTGCGGCGACACCGGACGTTCTGTCTCTACCCACACAACCTCTGAATGGGAACGAAGAACCGGTACGCGAATACAAGTAGCGCTCACCTGAATATCGGAATGCATTATTTTCTGAGTCTCGTTATACATCTTAAGTTCTTCTTTTGTATAACCATTATCAGTAAATACATCTATCTGAGGAATTAAGTTATAAGCTAACTGATAGGCAAACTTCTCAACAGTCACCTCATCTTTATTTAGTATCTGTTTAAATTGGTTTACCAATTCATCCATAGCAGTAGCACCCGCCCCTGAAGCTGCCTGATATGTAGCAACATAAGCACGTTTTACCGGAGATATTTTATTTATCACGTCCAAAGCTACAACCATCTGGATAGTAGAGCAGTTCGGATTTGCAATAATTCCTTTCGGACGCACTTTGGCATCTTCGCCATTTACTTCCGACACAACCAAAGGCACATCATTATCCATGCGGAATGCACTCGAATTGTCAATCATTATAGCCCCATGCTTAGTAATAGTATCTGCAAATTCGACCGATACACTTCCTCCGGCTGAAACAAAAGCAATATCTATATCCTTAAAGTCATCGTTGTGCTTAAGCTCCTTTACTGTATACTGTTTACCACGAAAGTCATATTTCTTTCCGGCACTTCTGCCAGATCCGAATAATACTAATTCCTCAATAGGAAAATTCCGTTCGGCAAGAACTCTAAGAAATTCTTGTCCCACAGCACCGCTTGTACCAACAATAGCAATTCTCATTTTTGTAATAGATATAGAATAAATATTAAGTATATATTATTAATTGAACCACAAAGGTATAAATAACTTATAAGTTTCGAACTTATATCATATAGTATTTTTGATTCTCCTAAAAGTATCTTTTTTAACTAAAAACTGACAAAGTTGTACACTTTTTGATTGTTTTTACACTTCGTTATTTCTGCTAAATAAAACGGGTCTTTCTTTTAGAGATAAACTTATACAAATATAAAACAAATCTCTACATAACATACGAAACAGACTAATATAGATAATTATTGTAAAGTTTATATAAAATATCAAAAAACAAAGACGCATCGCAGGTCTTCCCTCAGCAAAAAAGTGTTAATTTTAGAATAACAGACTATTGCAAATCTTAGAACCCATAGAAATGAATAATATCTTAAATAAAGCCGAGAGTAAAATAATATCTATTCTATCTCTACTATTAATATGTGTCCTTAACACAAGTGCACAAGACAACGAATCAGAAATACAGAACATCAAATCTCAAGCCGATACGCTCCTTACCCAATCAGGCTCGTCGGTAGATGCATTCAGCATAAATAAAGATTTTACAAAGAAGGTCTACAAAGAAAATTTTAAATTAGTCCCTTCCAAAGTTAATATATATGATCTCCCTTATTCTACAAAAGGAAATTATCCGAACTACAGACGGCTTGCGCTAAACACAGGAGTATTATATGGAGCAGGAATATTGGCATTAGGCGTACTGCATGCCCTACCCGAAGACGCTACAAGTTGGAATAAGGATGAGATAATGGACACTCCTCCTTTCAAAAGATGGTGGCGAAATGTCAAGAAAGGGCCAGTAATAGACAAAGACAATGCAATATTTAATTACGTTTTGCATCCTTACGGCGGTGCAGCATATTATATGAGTGCCCGAAGTTTGGGGTTCAACCTTTACTATTCCTTTCTATATTCGGCTGGTATATCTACTTTCTTTTGGGAATACGGTATTGAAGCATTTATGGAGATACCATCTATCCAAGACCTGATAATAACCCCCATTGCAGGGACTATTATCGGTGAAAGTTTTTATATACTCAAACGTCATATTGTATCTAATGAATACAGACTATTCGGCTCTCGTTTTCTGGGCTACGCTGTAGCCTATCTGATAGACCCGGTAAACGAAGTTGTGGGGATATTTGCCGGAAATCCCAATAAGAAGAAAAAATCGGATATATCTTTAGCTTACCTTCCTTGGATCAATACAACAAGGAATCAGACCACATTGGGTTTTACCCTCAGCCTAAATTTTTAGAACATATTATCTTTTTTCCAACAAAACGACATTTTCTACATGGTGTGTATGAGGAAACATGTCCACAGGCTGTACCTTAGTCACCCGATATGCCTCATCGAGCAAAGATAAATCTCTAGCCTGAGTGGCAGGATTACAACTTACGTAAACAATGCGTTGCGGAGCAGCAAAGAGAATAGCATTTATTACATCATCGTGCATACCGGCACGAGGCGGGTCAGTAATAATCACGTCCGGACGTCCATGCTGATTGATAAACTCTTGGGTAAGTATATCTTTCATATCTCCAGCATAGAAAAGCGTATTATCAATATCATTATTATTCGAATTGAATTTGGCATCTTCAATTGCATCTTCCACATATTCTATACCGACCACCTGACGTGACTGGCGAGCCACGAAATTTGCAATAGTGCCGGTGCCGGTATAAAGATCATAAACCAACTCATCACCCGTCAGCGCAGCAAAGTCGCGAGCCACTTTATATAAATTGTATGCCTGTTCGCTATTCGTCTGATAAAAAGATTTAGGTCCGATCTTAAACTTCAATCCTTCCATCTGCTCGTATATAAAATCATTACCCGTCCAAGTAAGAACTTCCTGATCGGTAATAGTATCGTTCGCTTTCTGATTTATAATATAAAGAAGAGATGTAATTTGAGGAAATTCTTTTTCGATAGCAGACAACAAATCTTCGCGTTGATCTTTGTCATCGTCATAAAAGACAACTATCAGCATCAATTCACCGGTTGTAGAAGTACGTATAATAATATTACGCATCAACCCTCCACGATTTCTCAGATCGAAAAAGCTATATCCCTTATCAAAACAATATTGACGGATAAAGTTACGTATGCTGTTAGATATATCATCCTGCAACCAGCATTTGTTTATATCCAACACCTTATCAAAAGCTCCGGGAATATGAAAACCCAAAGCATTCATATTCATATCGGCAAAATCGCCTGACGAACGCAATTGCTCTAACGTAAGCCATTTTTTATTAGAGAAAGTAAATTCAAGTTTATTTCTATAAAATTCCGTTTTATCGGAGCCGAGTATCGGCTGAATTTCGGGAAGCTCTACTTTCCCAATACGCACGAGGTTATCAGTTACCTGCTTTTGCTTAAACTTCAATTGCTCGCTATAAGGCAATATCTGCCATTTACATCCTCCACAAATACCAAAATGTTCGCAAAAAGCCTCTATCCTATTTGGTGAATAAGATATAAAACGAGCAGGCTTTCCTTCTGCATATTTATTTTTCTTACGGGTGATTTGCAAATCGATCACATCGCCCGGTATCACATAAGGAATAAACACAACCATATCGTCAACCTTAGCAATTGCCTTGCCTTCGGCTGCAATATCTATCACCTCTACATTTTCGAACAAAGGATGTTCTTTTTTCTTTCGCGCCATTGATATTTTTTTAGAATGGATGCAAAGATAAGGAATTAGTTATGAATTATAAATGAAGAATATGTAAAAGACACCAAAGGCGATCTAAAAAAAGAAACCGTCAGACTAGACAGCCCGACGGTTAAATTTATATATATCAGTATATAGCTTTAAACATTATTCGCTTACCGATTCTAATTTTTGTTTATCTATACGTTTTACTATCTGTCCATATATAAGTAATGCAACAGCAGAAACGCAACCTATACCTACAAACACATACCAAATATAGTGGGCATTAACAGTTGCGGCAGCATATTCGGCTTGCGAAGCAAAGTTTCTCGGATCGGGACAATATTTCTCTAACAAGAAACCCGAAAGCCCAAAAGCAAAAAGATAAGAGAAGAATGAATGCAGGTGACTGAAACCCAAATACAAACCTTCTTCACCCTTAGGAGACTGCAATGAAAAATATTCGAGGAAACGAGGCGAAATAAAACATTCGGCTATTGCCTGCAAAGCAATACCGACAACCATCATAAAAGCAATAGGATGCAATCCTAAGATATAGTCAGTCCCTACTTGATTCCCGAAGGACATTATCAATGCCGAAAAAGGAATGATAAGCATACCGATAGTCATAGACAACAATGCCGTACGCTTTCGCATGAGGGAAGTAACAAAGTTGACGCAAACAAATACTATCAGTGGATTCACATTTGCATACCATCCCGGAGAGGCATCTTCTC
This sequence comes from Dysgonomonas sp. UBA5412, assembly GCA_002409595.1. Taxonomy (GTDB): domain Bacteria; phylum Bacteroidota; class Bacteroidia; order Bacteroidales; family Dysgonomonadaceae; genus Dysgonomonas. The sequence continues at coordinate 26,929 of DHNQ01000014.1, read as the reverse complement.
CGATCATTCGAATAACGTATTTAGGCATGGTAGCATACATCTGGCTCTGAATCATCCAGAATCCGCTTATAATCAATATAAGAGCGATAAGCCGACCATTCATACATACTTTTAGTAAGGCACTGCCTATTTCTTTAAAACCTTTCCCTTGTCCTTCCGTCTTCACCGACTTATAAAAGAAAAATACGGCTATCAAAGCCAACAATGTCATTGATGCCGAGAAAAAGTTAAGGTAAACAAGACCTTCGTCGCCTAAGCTTCTTCTAAGCGGATCTACAACCGTTTTTCCGGTAAAAGCACCTATATTAACCATCATATAAAATATGGCATATCCTTTGGCTCTGGTTTCAGAGGTTGTTTCACGAGCAACTGTGCCCGATATAACAGCTTTGATAAACGCACCGCCTATTACTATCAATACCAACACCGGAGCAATAGACCAACGCAGATGGCTAGTCTCCAGCCCTGAAAAGGTGGCTTTCATACCATAACTAACCAGACCCGCACTTTCGAGAAGGGTAGGCAAGATACCTAAACCGGCATAGCCGATGGTTAGTAGAGTAAAGGCTAGTATTATAGACGACCGAAATCCTATTTTATCAGCATAGGCTCCGGTAAATGTGGGAAGAAAATACAACATTGCCGAAAAGATACCGGATATGGCTCCTGCTTCGATGTCGGAAAATCCCCAAACGTTGGACAGATATAAGGTTATTACTATAAAAACGGCATAATAAGCCAATCGCTCCAATAATTCGACTGAATTGGCGACCCAAAAAGCTTTAGAGAATTTTGTCATTAGAAATTATAGAATTGTTAAAAAATAATACGAACGGAACAAAAATAAGAAAATTATCCGGGACTTAAAGCCTATTAAACGATTATAGGAATGTTAATTAGACTTTTTTAGTTCGATACAGAAGATTGTACCAACTCCTATTTCGGAAGATTTTACATAAATACGCCCCTTATGATAGGACTCAATTATACGTTTGGCCAAAGACAAGCCTAGCCCCCACCCTCTGGCTTTTGTGGTAAAACCGGGACTGAATATTGTTTCGAATTTTGATTTCTGTATTCCTTTTCCTGTATCCAGGATATCGATACTGATAAATTTTCCTTTATCGGTAAGTGTATATGAGATTTTACCTTGACCGGTCATTGCATCTACGGCATTTTTTGTCAGATTCTCCAGCACCCAACTCAAAAGAGGTTCACTTACATTGGCATAAATGGGTTCAGAAGGCAATTGGAGTTCGAAAACAATTTTCCTTGAGATTCTTTTTTGAAGGTAAACTATTGACTGACGTATAATTTCCGAAATGTCTCTTTTTTCTAAAGTGGGAGCTGACCCTATTTTTGAGAATCGATCTGTTATCATCTGCAAACGGGTAATATCCTTATTCATCTCAGAAGCTATATCTGTCTCTACCTCCTTCAATTTCAGATATTCCACCCATGCCAACAATGAAGAAATCGGTGTCCCCAACTGATGTGCAGTTTCTTTAGAAAGCCCAACCCACAGACGGTCTTGTTCCATCTTCATAGTTGTAAATAAGGCAAAGAACGCAATAACGACAAATATGAGTAAAGCGCCTAATTGAACATAGGGATATAACTGTAATCGCTTCAAGGTATAAGAATCGTCATAATAGACATATTGGTCAAAATCTTCGGCTTCGATAGCAATAGGTGAGTGTTTCTTCTTAAAAAGATCGGCTTTCCTTTTCAAGAACTCTTGTTGATCGATTTCGGGTAAATCAATATTTTTGGATGTATAATAGTTATCTTTTTTATCGTATAAAATGACCGGAATAGTAGTATTGCTATTCAACACTTCTACTACGAGAATCATATTCAAATTGTCAACATTGCTTGCCATTTCTTTTGTGGCTTCTGCCCAAATTTCAATCTTATTGCGTTCTTCCTTTGATAAATCTTTGACCAAATAATGGGAAACGAGGAGTGAACCACAAACTATGATTGCAGCTATAATAATGAAAACATATCTCAGTAAAACCCGATTGTTTGAAAACAGATTCATAGGATAAAGATAATCGTTTTTATTTTCCGCATTCTTCTACCGGCGATTTTTTAAGACAAAATAAAAAGACTTACATACCGGCAACGCCGATACATAAGTCTTTTTGAAAGTAAAACTATAAATATGTACTTATATTTTATTTTATATCGTTAAGCAAATCTGTTTTGCCTTCGTTTACCAATTTAAGGATCAATTCTCCGAAAAGAGTATTTTGCCAAGCAAACCATGAACGAGTAAAATTAGCAGGATCATCTTTGTGGAATGATTCGTGCATAAATCCTGTACCGGCATCTGTATCTATAAGCATTTTCACACAAGCCTGAATCTCTTTATCGTCTTGGCTAGTGAATGCTTTCATCATAATACTCATAGGCCATACCATATCGTAACCGATGTGAGGTCCGCCAATACCTTCTCCAGCTTTACCTTTGAAGAAATAAGGATTATCTTCACTCCATACAAATTTTCTTGTATTTTGGTAAATAGGATCGTTTACATCTACATCTCCTAAATAAGCTGAAGATAGTAAGCTTGGTGCATTAGAGTCGTCCATCAAGTATTTGTTGCCAAAGCCGTCAACTTCAAAAGCATAGATAGTACCGTATTTAGGATGGTCGAATGTTGCGTATTTCTGAATAGCTGTCTCTACTTCCTGAGCAAGATCACTGCATTCTTTTGCCAATTCGGGTTTATTGTTTACAGCAGTAAGTATTTCTGCTGCTTTGCGAAGTGATGTTACTGCAAACAGGTTTGACGGAACCAAGAATTGGAATGTAGTAGCATCGTCTGATGGACGGAAGCATGATACGATAAGTCCAACAGGATTTACAGGATTACCAAGTCCATCATTATTCAATGTATCTAACTGACGTTCAGTCTTACGTTGAAATTTATAAGGACCAAGATCTCCATTTTTACGTTGTTGTTCTTTGAATGTTTGTAATACCAAAGTAATAGCTTGCAACCACTCTTCGTCAAACACGGATGTATCTCCGGTAGTTTTCCAATATTGGTATGCCAAACGTAATGGGTAGCAAAGTGAATCTATTTCCCATTTGCGTTCGTGCAACTCAGGTTTCATATTTGTAAGGTCTGACATCCATTGATGGTCAGGATTTGGATCGTACGGATCAAGGAACGCATTTGCATACGGATCTATGATAATACATTTGAATTGACGACGGATAGTGCCGGCAAGCATAGCTTTCAACTCCGGATCGTGATTTGCCAATTGCACATAAGGCCATACTTGAGCTCCTGAATCGCGAAGCCACATAGCATGTATATCGCCTGTATAAACAACGGTATCGTCTTTTCCGTTTGTTTTGCGATAGCGAACTGTGGTATCTAGCGTGTTAGGGAAACAGTTTTCGAACATCCATGCTAATTTAGGATTCTTCAATAGTTTCTTTACTCTTACAATTTCGCTCTCAACGGCTTTCGATGTAAACAGACGCTCTTTTACTGCCGGACGGTTACTTTTATAAGCAGCCGGAGTATTGATCGTAGTGTTGTCCTTTACTAACACTATCGATTCGGAAGCATTAACTCCTCCACTCAATAGCAATGCAGCAACAACAGCACATGCATTAACGTAACATTTTTTCATTTCTTTATTTTTATGTATTTATATAACTTAAATATTCTTATTTCACGCTAGCCATTCTGCCATACATTTCCACCATAGCAGCTTGGGTTAACAACCATTTCTTTTCATCTTTTTGCTCACCTGTCCAGTCTGCATTAAACAGTCCGGTATTGTCGCGAGAATGATCCCAAGCATAATCTAAACTTTTGCGGAAAGCATCAACATACGTTTTATCATTATTTGCGTGGTACAACTCTATGTAACCGCGAAGCATAACAGCTATAAACCAAACATCGTTTCTTTTCAAAATTCTGAATTGATCACCTTCAGTAGAAGTGAAATCGGTAAAGAAATAATTGTATCCGGACTTGGCTATATTTTCGGCATCTGTCAGATATGATTTGTCGTTAGTCAGTTTATATAACAAGGCGGCGGCTTGAATCATCTGTCCACTATTGTAAGGATATTTAGCTTCTCCGATTTTTCCTTCAAGATTCTTATTATCAAAATACAAATAGTCTGACGGATCTTGCAAAGTCTTTTTTGTCCATTCGTACAAATTCTTTCCTTGTTGAAAATAAACACTGTCTTTGGTTGCCATAAATAGCTTTAGAGCAAATACAGAGCCCGGTGCATTGGAACATGTATTTTTCGATTCTTTCTTCTGCTCACACCAATAAATACCTCCGTCTAATTTGTCGTCAATACCACTAGCCACAAAATTCCAAATAAGTTTAGCCTTAGCCAAGTATTTATCTTCATTGGTCAACATATATGTATCGGTAAAATCAATACCCAACCAGACATTATCATCATAGAAACGATCTGATTCGGGAGCTGAATTTATATATGAAGCATATCCAAAGGGTGTTCTTTTCTGATCGAAGTATTCTTCCAGTCCGGGTAAAACCTTATTATCTAAAAGTTCTTGATATTGTTTATCTCCGGTTGTTTCAAAGATTGCATTCACAGCCGAAAATGTTCCTGAATAGGGCCACAAGTAAGAATATTCATTTGGCATATTCTTTTGCTCTTCGGAAGCCAGATAGGTAGCAACATATTTATCATCGAACGGATAGTTTTCGCGCAAAAGATGTGTGTTTGGTGCAGAATAGTGACTATACAAAGAGTCTAATGTAATCTTCGCCCTTTCCACATCAGGGTTTTCCGATTTTTCTTTTTTGGAGGAAGTACAGCCGGTAGCTGCAATAACACAGGCAGTAAATGCCACTAAGAGGTGTTTCTTTTTCATGTTTCTTAAAAAGGTTTATTCTATAAGGATACCAGCGAATGGATTTAGTATCCAATAAAAATTACTGATAATGCAAATATAAATTGATTTTAGAAGATAAAAAAAACTTGAGTGGAGAAGTGAAGACAAAGTCTTAATAATACACTACATTGTCCTAAATTTATACATTATGAAAAAGAGCGGAAGAAAGAGACTGATAGCTTCTATTAGACATATTTTCATATCTTTGTCTTATATACAGACAAAGAACCCTATAACATCGGACAATGAAAAGGTCAGCAAAGTATATTCTATTTATCTTCTTGTTTCTAATATCAAATACTAGTATTCGGGCTTTCAACCTGAAACAAATATCGAACAAAGATGGTTTGTCAAACAGTGCCATTTTATCCATATATCAAGATAGGGACGGCTTCATGTGGTTCGGCTCTTGTGACGGATTAAATCTATTTAATGGGATAGATGTGCAAATCTACAAACCCATAAATGAAGACAATAAGCTTTCCGGAAATCTGATCGAAAATATTATTGAAGCGGAAGATGGTATCTTGTGGGTACATACAAATTATGGACTAGACAGACTAGACAAAAAAAGCAAGAAGGTAGAATCATTCAAACAGTTTAAAGGTCTCTACTTTTTGCAGAAAGATAATAATAACAATATATTCATCTTGAAAGAAGATAACTGTATATATTATTATCATAAAGGGGAACGAGAATTTAAGAAAGTAATATTGAAGGGATTATCATACAATAATGTTATAAACTTTGTAATCACACCCGACAACTATATCTGGATATTTACGAACAACAGTTACAATCAGAGTTATAAAATAAACATTGACAACAATGGTGATATATATCTTACTTCTGCGGAACAATTGGAGCATGAGAACAGGCTGACATACTGTTTTTATGATAGAGAGCAAAAGAATATCATTTATTTCGTAGACGATAATTATACTTTATATGAATATAATCTGAAGGACAAACGGAAGTTCTTTCGAATTAACTTAAAGAAAGAAATAGAACAAAAGGGAGTAATTACATCAATCATAAAGCATCAGAATGATTTCTTCATTGGATTTAAAATAAATGGAGTAATCAAATTAAAAAACATACCGGAGAGACAAGAGAATTATCAGATTGAAGATATTGGTATAAAATCCGGCGTATTTTGTATTCTGAAAGACAGATATCAAGATCTGGTTTGGATAGGAACTGACGGGCAGGGAGTGTATATGTACTCAAACACTCCGTATTCTATCAAATCTGAATTGTTTCATACTTTTACAAATCGGATAGAAAAACCAGCCAGAGCAATCTTTCTTGACAAGGAAAGTTCACTTTGGATAGGTACAAAAGGAGATGGAGTATTCAGTCTTCAAGATTATAACACAAAGAAATCACTGACAGAAACTTCGATAAAATATTACAATCAAGAAAATAGTAATCTGGGAGATAACTCGGTTTTTTCATTTGCTAAGAGTAGTAAAAATCTGTTTTGGATAGGGACTGAAGGGGGTATCAATTATTATTCTTACAAGGATAAAACCATAAAAAAAGCAGAAACAACGGTAGATGGCATACCGGTAAAATATGTACATGCCATTTATGAAGTAAACGACTCTACACTTTGGGTTGCGACAGTAGGGACGGGCATTGTAAAAATAAATATTTCAGGAACAGACGATCATCCGATATTGAAAGGGACGAAGAGAATTACAATACACGAAGGAGAGGGCGTATACAATTACTTCTTCACCCTCTTTAAAGAAAACGATTCATACATATGGTTTGGCAATAGAGGGTATGGAGCTATTCGCATCGACACCCGCACATTAGCCTCTACCAATATATTGCCGGACAAATCACAAAAAGAACAGACATTAAACGATATATTCACCATAACGAAAGATGATTCTGATAACTTCTGGTTTGGTACAAGTTCAGGTCTGGTAAAGTATGACCCCAAAGGTAATTTTTCTGTCTTTGATGATAAAAAAGGATTGCCCAACAATACAATCCATAGCATCCAAAAAGATTCGGATGGTAATTTATGGCTCAGCACAAATAATGGCATAGCCCGATTTGACACAAAGCAGGAAGGGTTTCAGGTGTATAATGAACTGAACGGTCTGCAGATTATCGAATTCAGCGACGGAGCATCTTTCTATGATGAAGCTTCTTCCACAATCTTTTTTGGCGGAATAAATGGTTTTGTTTCCATATCCGAGACAGAAGCTTCTTCTCAGCAATTCCTGCCTCCGGTACATTTCAGCGATCTTATGATTTTTGGTCAAGATAAAAATATATTCGATTTCATTGATAAGGAGAAAGATCAAGATATTCTGAAATTAAATTACAATCAGAATTTCTTTTCTATATCCTTTACTGCACTCGACTATATTAATGGAAATAATTACACCTATTTTTATAAATTAGACAACGTCAGCTCGCAATGGATAGATAACGGAACGTCCAACAACGCTTCTTTCACCAACCTTTCTCCCGGCACTTACATCTTGTCTATCAAATATAAAAATAAACTCACCGGAAGCGAAAGTCCGGCATATTCTATCGAAATAAAAATACTTCCACCTTGGTATATGTCGTGGTGGGCATACACTATTTATACATTGATAGCTCTCTTTTGCATTGGGTTAATAGTGAATACAATAGTCGCCAAATACCGAAAAAAGAAATTTGCTGCAATAGAAAAAATAAAGCAAGAACATCAAGCTGAGGTGTATGAATCCAAGTTGAGCTTCTTTACCAATATAGCGCATGAATTTAGCACACCACTCACGCTTATATACGGACCGTGTGACAGATTACTGTCTTATAAGGGAACTGATAACTTTATAAGAAAATACACATTGCTGATACAACGCAATGCTGAGAGGCTTAACGATCTGATACGGGAACTTATCGAGTTCAGACGTATAGAAACAAATAACGAAATTGCACAAATAGAACAACTTTCTGTTTCCGATATAATAAACGACATACAAGAAACTTTTACAGATCTGGCTGAATCGAAGAATATAACATTCGGTCAGAGCATAGATGCGGATATGATCTGGAATTCTGACAAGAAGTTTTTATATACAATTATCACGAATCTACTGTCGAATGCTTTTAAATATACACCCGAAAATGGATATATAAATATAGCCTCCTTCATACAAAACGACGAATTACAAATAGTTGTATCAAATACAGGAAAAGGAATAAAGGAGAAAGATCTGGACAGAATTTTTGACAGATACAGCATTCTTGATAATTTCGAAAATCGGGAAATAAAGAACAATTCATCCCGAAATGGTCTTGGACTAGCCATTACCAACAGTATGGTGAAGTTATTGGGAGGGGTTATAAAAGTTAACAGTGAGATAAATAAGAGTACCGACTTTACAGTAATTCTTCCTCAAAGAGAAGAGACTATAGACAAAAATACAATAAGCAATACTCCTCTACCAATCAATATAAAACGGGATTTAGAATCCACAATAGAACTGCCGAAGTATGAGTTTGACAAATCAAAAATGACGATACTCATCATTGATGACGATATAGAAATACTATGGTTTATTAGTGAAATATTTGCGGATGAGTACAATGTTATACCTATGAATCAATCTATCAATACGGAGGAAATGCTGTTAAACATACATCCTGACATCATTATCTGCGATGTGATGATGCCCGGCATAGATGGAATTGCATTAGCTAAAGAAATTAAAGCAAACAAAAAGACTGCACACATTCCACTTATACTTATATCGGCAAAATATACAGTAGAAGAGCAAATAGAGGGTTTAGCCTCAGGCGCGGAAATGTATATATCGAAGCCTTTTAATGCAGATTATTTGTCGACTTCGGTGCGACATCTTATTTCGCGAAAAGAAACCTTAAAAGACTATTTCAATTCGCCGTTAAGTGCATTCGACCTGACAAAAGGAAAGTTAACGCATAAAGAGAACCTCAAATTTGTAGAAGACATACTAGACATTATTCAAAAAAACATAACAGACAAGAAACTATCAGCTCAATTTATAGCCGACAAGTTAAATATGAGTCCTCGCCATCTTTATAGGAAACTAAACGAGATAAACAGCGATAGTCCGGCTGAAATGATAAAAGAAAGCAGACTGCATATAGCACGCAATCTATTAGTAAATACCAAGATGACAATAGATGAAATTATTTATAAATCAGGATTTTCGAATAGAGCAACCTTCTTTCGGGCATTCTCTCTGAAATTTGGCTGCACGCCAAAAGAATACAGAGATAAAGAGATCTCAGGATTATGATCTCAGAAGAAGGTCTTCAATTCCTGATACAGTCGCTGTATCGGAAGCCCCATGATATTGTAATAAGAACCTGATATATACTCTACTCCGATATAACCGATCCATTCCTGTACACCATACGCTCCCGCCTTATCGAGCGGTTTATATTTTGTAACATAATATTCTATTTCCTTGTCTTCCAAAGTAGCAAATCGAACATCAGAAGATACAGCAAAGGCCTTTTGTTTAGTCTTTGTTGTAATGCATACTCCGGTTAACACCTGATGAGTCTTGCCCGACAATGCACGCAGCATTCGCTTAGCATCCTCCTCATCTATAGGTTTGCCATATACTTTACCTTCAAGCAAGACGATAGTATCGGCAGTAATAAGCAATGTATCATCTTCCATAAACGCTTTATATGCCTCAGTCTTTTCTTTTGCTATATAGATAGGAATTTCCTCTCCCGATAGAGATTGGGGATACGATTCGTCCACATCGGGCAAAGTCTTTATCGAATACTTGATATCAAGTCCGCTAAGAAGCTCTTTTCGACGGGGAGAATTAGACGCTAATATTACGTTGTACTGAGAAAGATCGAGCATTGATTTCTTATTGAGATACTTAATTTGCAGATTTAACCTCAGACGACATTTCCAAGTCTAACAAAAACCTTTTGATGTCCAGTCCATAAGCATATCCGCCTAACTTATTATTGCCCTCATTCACCACCCGATGGCAAGGAACTATAATAGCAATATTATTCTTCCCATTCGCCGACCCTACGGCACGGCACGCTTGGGGCGAACCGATGGCAATAGCCTCATCTTTGTAAGACACAGTCTTGCCATAAGGAATTGTAGTGAGATATGACCATACTTTTTCCTGAAACGAAGTTCCGGTTTGCTTTAGAGGAAGATCGAAAGAATGTCTTTTTCCCGAAAAATATTCTTCGAGCTGATCAATCGCTTCATTCAAGACGGCAGAGGTGCAAGAGTCTACCTTTTGCGGCATTTCCGAGATAAATCTAACGGCAGATATAAAACCGTTACTCTCCTCTATTTCGATTGCTCCGACGGGTGATTGTAAAAAAGCCTTCATTTTTCTTTTTAGGTTTATTTTCGTTTCTCGACCAACTCCAATTTATCATTTGACGAAGCCTTTTCAAAAAACGTTTCGAAGGCTTGTCTCTCAGATAAGATTCTATATGTCTCTTCTTTTTTTCTTCCAGTATTTCATCCACGTTAATTAGGATACCGGTTTCTTCGACATTGCCAAAGGCATCATTTACAGCCGTACCGAATACTTTCATCTGAGGGGATAAGCTCATATAGGCATTAACCAAAGGAGGAATATTCAAGCCTAATTTCCGCACCGAAGTATTTAATATCTTATAGTCCAACTTGAATGTATCGCCATCAAACAAACGAATCAACTTCTTCACGTCCGTATCTATATGCAATGCTTGTTTGGGAATAACAAGTTTATCTGGATCAGGAAAATATTTATTCAGAAAGTAAAGGATCATATCTCTAGCCTCAGTATTGTAAGTATCGTACATTGTTACTTTACCGAAGAAATACTTCATTGAAGGGTCAGCAACGGAAAGCGCCCCCAAACCATCCCATAGATTATCTAGGGCAAATATCCCTTTAGAGCCAGCCAAAGTAGATTGATATTCGAGTGTAACGAACGAACGTCCCAATTCAAAAGTATTGGGTAAATATTCGTCTATAAATTTCTTAGAGAAATGAAACAAATGAGATGTAGCCAGAATAGGCTCACCATTGTTATCGAAACATATATCGGGACCGCAAATAAAACGATAACCGCCTATTATTTCTTCTGCATCAGGATTCCATACTATCAATTGTTTGTATGGGTTATCCATTGTATCATATTCGTCTATATCCGTGGCTTTGCCTGTACCTCCACCATAATACCGAAAAGCGATTTCGCGTAGACGACCGATTTCGAGCATTACATTCGGCGAATTGTGATGCGTTACTATATAGATCTCATTATTAGCCTTATTGGTATGTCTCAAAAGTTTATCTTTTGTCAACTCAGCCTTTAACAAACTTTTATCTATTGGGGAGATGATTGTATCCATCTGTTATTTTTTTATATTCGCCAAATTATACGCTATTTCCTTTACATATTCAGCCCATTGAGATGCATTTTTTGAATCATCAAAATGGGTATACGAAATAGGTTCTCCAAAGGTAATGGAAAATTCTGAATTCTTATTCTTAAACATCTCATCGGGTAGAAGAACCAACTCTATATTAAATTTTATTCCTAACGACTTCCTTATATTTGCAAATCTATAAAAGAAATTTGAATTCTTTGCTCCAAAGTAGACAGGAACTACATCGCGCTTGGATTCGATTGCTTTTACTACAAAGTTCTTATGCCAGGGCAAATCATATATCTGTCCTCGTTGTTTTCTCGAACAAAGACCTGCCGGAAATGTTATAATTTGGCTATCGGAATCATACGCCTCTTTCAATGTTACGGAGGCTTGTTTAGATTGTTTGCCATATTTATTTACCGGAAGGAATATAGGGCGTAGATTCTTTATAAAGTAAAGCACATCATTAACTACATACTTTATATTCTTATTATACTTTTCCCCTATTACCGCCGACAGACATATACCATCTAATCCCCCTAAGGGATGATTAGATACAAATATAAATCGCCCGTCATCAGGAATATTCTCAAGTCCATGTACATTAAGAGTCAGATTGAAATAACCGACAACCGCCTGCATAAAGTCCACGCCTTGCTTATCGGCATAGATAGTCAAAATTTCATTCAACTCGTTAAGATGTACCTTTCGCTTTAAATAATTTATAACAAAACGAGGTATCTTATTATAAATATTCGGAGCTTTCTCTTGTAGAATTTTGTCTAAGTCAAGTATAAGAGGTGATTGATCCATACATAAAAACCTTTCTAACACAAAAATAATTGATTTTAAATTATAAATACCTGAAAAAAGGATAAATAGTAATAAGAGATTCTTTTTAATTGAATTTACCTATTATATTTGTGATCTTATCATTAAACATAACAATACAATGAACAGTTCTAAAATACTCAGAAACACAGCTATCATCCTATTTGGAGCTTTGATTTTTGTCAACTCAAATATTGCAGCAAAGGATTTACAAGAACCCAAAAAGGGAAAAGCTTCGACAGTGACTTTATCAGCATCTAACTATGGACGCGAAACAGCAAAGGGGCTGGTTTTAGTAGATTTTTGGGCAGCATGGTGTGGTCCTTGTCGCAAGATGGCTCCAATACTGAACACTATTGCAGAAGAATATGGAGATAAGGTAAAAGTTGGGAAAATGAATGTAGACAATTACAAAAAATTTGCATTGGATAATGGCATTCAAGCTTTACCTACGATTGTGGTCTACAAAGAAGGCAAGGAGGTAGAACGCATTATGGGCTTGGTCTCAAAGGAAAGACTCGATGATGTAATTGCTAAATATTCGGAAAAAGGAACTAATTAATCCAATCGAAACGAAGATAGGGGATCACTGTTTTTGCGATTTCAGATACAAGAGGATATGTGTAAGAATGATTACGTATATCCTCTTTTATTATTCGTCTATTCTGATCAAATTCTACTACCAAATTTAATAATATACTAAATACAACGATCCATTTTGCAGCACAAAATATAGCTCCTGCAATGCGATTGAGTGCATTCATTTTCAACGCATCAACAAATGATTCCAATAGCTTTCCGGCAAAGAACAAAGCTGTCAATATAACCACAAAGGCAAGAATATACGACAATGGTCCTATAATATGTGGTGAACCATGGGTAAGTGTAATAAGGTATGGGGCTAATACTTCGGCTAACTTTCCTGCAAATATAGCACCCAAAACAATTCCAGCGAGAGATGCTATCTGCATAACCAGACCGGAAAAGAAACCCTTAACAAGGGTAACGAATATAAGAACTACGACAACCAGATCGAACCAATTCAAAACCATAAGCAATGAGCTATCTATAAACAACAAAAGTAAGAATTATTATCATAATTCCTACTTCGTATTTCTTCACAAAGAATCTCTTACCGAGTCTTATTTGCTGTATTCGTCAGAAACTGAAAGTTTAGATCTACCTTTAGCTCTACGAGCAGCTAATACTCTACGTCCGTTTGCAGTAGCCATTCTGGAGCGAAAACCATGTTTGTTCTTTCTCTTTCTGTTTGATGGTTGAAAAGTTCTTTTCATCGCTATATATTATTTTCTGTTATTATTTCTTCTTTGAGTTTCGGGTTGCAAAAATAGGACATCTATTTTATATAAACAAGTATATTAACGTTTTATTTTATTGAAAGTAATAAAACTATATCCATATTCATGCCTTTCATCGGTAGAATGATCTTCTCTCGAAACTTCCTTCCATTGACTTGCCTCTATGCTAGGAAAGAATGTATCTGCCTCTTCAAACGCATGGTGTATCCGAGTCAAATACAATTTATCAGCAAAAGGTATTGATTCTTTATAAACAGTACCCCCTCCGATAATAAAGGCTTCGGACTCCTCTTTACACAAAGCAATAGCTTCTTCCAAAGAGCCACACATCTCACATTTATCAAACTGCAAATCAGAATCTCGTGTTACAACAATATTTCGTCTGTTAGGCAATGCCCCTTTAGGCAAAGACTCGAACGTTTTGCGCCCCATAATAACGGGGAAGCCTTGTGTTACTGACTTAAAATATTTTAGGTCGTTAGGCAGATGACAAAGCAAATTATTATTTTTCCCTATTGCATTATTTTCGTCTACTGCTACTATTATTGAGATTATTGCCATAACATTGCTGTATTATAATATTAAAACCTACTAGTATATTTACTTATTGGGAGTATTTACGGGTTTGAGACCTATCTTTTTAGCCTTTTCTACGAGATAATCATAAGCAGCATCATATTCGTTAGGAATTACCCCATCGAGAATAGCATCCTTTATCGAAGACTTGAGGCGTCCGACTTCCAAGCTCGGAGCAAGACCAAATATTTCCATTATCTCCTCCCCTCCTATCGGAGGCTGAAAATTGCGTATATGGTCTTTTTCTTCTATGTCTTTGAATTTTTGACGTACTACTTTGAAGTTATTTAAATAACGGCGAACTCTTTCCGGATTTTTAGAAGTTATATCAGCCTCACAAAGAATCATCAAATCTTCAATTTTATCACCTGCATCAAATAGTAATCTGCGCACTGCCGAGTCTGAAATATCCTCATCTACCAACACTTGAGGACGCATATGCAAACCTACTAATTTTTGTACATATTTCATTTTTTCATTCAGCGGTAATTTCATCCGCCGAAATATTCCGGGAATCATCTTTTCTCCGATAAAGTTATGGTTATGAAACGTCCATCCCAATCGCGGATCGAAACGTTTAGTAACAGGTTTAGCAATATCATGCAATATCGCAGCCCACCGAAGCCAAAGATTATCAGTCTTTTTAGCTATATTATCCAATACCATCAGCGTATGATAAAAATTATCCTTATGCCCTATCCCATCCTTTGTCTCAGCTCCTTTGAGAGCTACCAATTCGGGGAATATAATAGAGAGCAACCCTGTTTTATCCAATTGCAGGAAACCGACAGACGGCTTTGGAGACAAAACAATCTTATTCAACTCATCAATAATCCTTTCTCCTGATATAATCTCTATTCTATCCTTATTGCGCGCTATGGCATCAAAAGTTTCGGGTTCTATATCAAAGCCCAACTGAGCAGAAAAACGAATGGCACGCATCATTCGCAGAGGGTCGTCGTCGAATGTCACGTCAGGGTCTAGCGGAGTACGGATCGTCAATAACTCCATATCTTTAAGCCCCGAAAAAGGATCTAACAGCTCGCCAAAACGATCTTTATTCAAACATATAGCCAATGCATTTATCGTAAAATCCCGGCGATTCTGATCATCTTCCAGCGTTCCGTCTTCAACTATCGGTTTTCGGGAATTGCGCTGATATGATTCTTTTCGCGCCCCAACAAATTCAACTTCAATATCTTTATATTTAATCTGTGCCGTACCAAAATTCTTGAAAACAGAAAGGTAAGCCTTCCGTCCCAGTTCTCTGGCGACAGCCTCAGCCAACTCGATTCCTTTGCCTACTGTAACAATATCAATATCTTTGGAGGGACGACTAAGGAAAATATCACGTACATAGCCTCCAATCACATAACATTCAACCTGCATTCGATCTGCAACTTGAGATATGATATTAAAGATCGGAGCCGAAAGTTTTTTCTTTAATAAAAGTTGTATATCTGGATCTAAATTATCGTTCATCTTACTTTTAAGAATATTTCTTGCAATACCAAATCAAACTATATCCAAGACATTAGTTTAAAGCCAATAATAAGCTTTGCGACATGATATATTATAAATGAGAGAGCAAAGATAATAAATCTGTCTGCAAAATAAGCTGATACGACCTTCTTCTGGATAAGAATACAATAAATATATGTTGTCGACAAAAAGTTCTTTGTATAAAAAGAACAGTATATAGAAAAGCACTTTTAGTTCTCTTTATATAAAAAAATGAAGTATAATTTGTAATTTGGTACAGTCTTATAAAATCAATCAGAGTTTCATCAAAGAATTAAACACCCTATGAGATTTAATTACAAATACATCATAATCTTAAGTGCTCTTATCTTTTCAGCGTGTGGCAAGAAAGATGACGGCGCTGCATTACGACTAAACGCAGCACGACAATTATATGCAGAGAAACAATATGAACTTGCCAAGCAAGAAATAGACAGTCTGAAAACACTCTACCCTAAGTCTTATAAAGAGATCAGAGAGGGGTTGGCTTTTCTCGACACAATACGAAGAGGAGAAAATACGCAAATCATCACCGAATGTGATTCTTTAATTTCAGAATTTGACCCCCAAGTTGAAAAATTCAAATCAGAATTTTCTCTCCAAAGGGATAAAAGATATCAAGACACAGGCTATTTCATTCCAAAAGAAAGTCTGTCTGGAGGAGTGATTTCCGGCACAACACTTCGGTCGGGTATCGGAGAAGATGGAGAGCTATATATTGAAAGTGTATTTGTTGGTGGTAAACAGAAACACAACAAAATAAAAGTCTCGGCACAAGATGGAACTTTTGCCGAATCAGCAGCAGTTAATGACGATGGATTAAATTATAGATTCTCCAACATGGGTAAAGAGTACGAAGTTATCCGATTTTCAGGATCGAACGACAATGGTATTGCCAAATTTATATTCTCTAATGCACAGAAACCTTTAACAGCAACACTTATCGGTCAGGGAAAATATTCATATCAACTCCCGAGTTCAATAAAGTCTGCCATATCGAAGTCTTACCAACTATCGTCAATGATGCTGCAATTAGACAGCCTAAAAACAGCAAAAGAAAAAGCTGAATTTCACATCTACTATCTTGACAACAAAAAAGAAAAGAAAGACGAACCTACCGCAGAATAAAAAAACAAAAGGATGCTATACGAAATAGCATCCTTTTTTATATCAACACATTACTACTTAAAATAAATAATACTTACTCAGGCACATAAATAATTTCTCCATTTTCAAGTTCATAAGCAATCCCGACTTTCTTACCCTTCTGTTGAGAAGATGATTGATCGTTCGACGGAGTATATTTGTTAATCTTATTTCCCTCTTTAGTAATGATCTCCATATTATCCTTTCCCGGATTCTTGACAATAGTGTAATCTTCCTGAGTAAACACTTCGGTCATATTCATGTGCATAACCATAGCCACCATTAAAGCTACCGCAAAAACCATTGCCACATCAAACAGATTGACAATAACACTTAGGGGATCAGTATCCTCTTCTTTCGAAAACCTGCTAACTCGTCGTTGTCTTCGTCTCATAGTTAAACCTCCTTCTCTGTTAATATTCTGGATACATAATCAAGATTATTTACATCCTTAGCATACCATCGTTGTTTGAATTGAAGTGTAACCAACCCAACGGCACTAACCACAAGCCCTACAACAGTAGTAGCAAACACAACTTGCATATTGTATGCCATACCTGATATATCTCCGGTGGACAAGCCTACTAATGCGGGACTCATAGCAATCAGCGTACCGATAAGCCCCAAGACAGGTCCCATCTTGGCTAACAACTTTGAAAGTGAGCTATCCTTTTCAGCTTCGTTCTCAAAATTGGATATAAGAAAATCCGAATAGGCTTCGCTAGCAGGAGTTGTTAGCAAATCTCTCAGATAGCGTGTAAATAGTGAATTATCCTTTTCAGGTAAATTATCTTTAAGCTCACCAAGCGTATCGTAAGACAAATTCTTGATCTTGGCATTAAGAAGTTTGTCATTCTTTCGTTTTACCATAAACTGGTTGTAGAAACTACCAATCAATAGTAATGAACGAGCAAAAAGAAATAAAAGAATGATAATATCGGGTATAAGTAAACTATTGGCTACCCAAAATAATACTTTAGAAATTACTTCCATTTAAAAACTTATTTAGTTGATTGTAACGATTTATTTTTTTGTTCTCTTCTCTGACGCAGAATCCATTTGACCTTATTCCATGCAAAGCCGATAAGGAAGGCAACGATAAACAACCCGGCAGATAGTGCCAGAGCCTTAAAATTCAATGGCTGCTCGGTAGCAGCATATGTCACATTACCATTTACGGTAGTGATCAACCCTATTATACACACAAAAAGACTAACTAGAAAATAGACTTCCAATCGCATCTCCTTTTCGGGAAAAAGGTATCTGAATATATAAGCTAATATCGGCATCAACACAAGTACACTTGCAGCTAAAACATATGAAATAACAGAAAAATCGGTTCCCGGTAATGCGAAAATAAGTTGTGTCAACAGATAGAACAACACCGGAAAAACTAATAGGCTAGGATACCAATATAAAGGTTGCAACCATTTCTTACTTTTTTGCCCAAACATATTGCGCAATGCGGCAAAGCAAAAAGCAAAACAAATAGCTGACTCTACTGTTATCAATACTGCCGAATCCTGCAAAACCTTAGTGTTGTTCAGATAATCTGCCAACTGAGTTTTTGACTGTAATATCGCAAATTGACACGTCCATAGGATAAAAGCTGCACATATAAGACCAAATATTGCCGCCTGCCAAGGTTTCCAGAAACTTAGCTTCAACACACAGTTGATCAGGATAAAGAGCATCAGAATTTGGATGATTAACTCCATGTTTTTTTATATGAATAAAATAAGGCAAAAGATACGAAAAAAGCTCATATCTTTTGCCGTTGATATTAATTATTAATCTTTCTCTTCTTTCGTAAAATAATGAGTAAAATTATAAATGCTACTAATACAACCGAAACAACCAATATACCATTCAATGAATTTTTTTCGCTATTGGCATCTCTACTTACTGAATCTTTTTTCAGAACCTTTCCGCCCTTACTTATATCAGACGAAGCATCGGCCGTATTCATTTTTCGCAATTGTTCTTTATACTGAGCTGCATTCTCAGGAGTCGACTTTTGCGAGATAAAATCCTGCAATTTGACATTTGACCCTGCAAAACCCGAACCACTTGCACCAAACTCTTTTACCAGATCGGTATGCAATAAGGCAACATCGGAAAGTTGCTGATCCGTAGCTTTCCACATACCCTTGCGAGCAGTTTCCATCATTACGGCTGTTATCTCTTGCAGTGCTGCCGGATTTTGTGCTTTAAAAAAGCCTTGCACACCCAGATTATGAGAGTCTTTGACATACACATCATATAACTGATCCCACATTTCATTGTCTATTACATCCGGTTTCATTACATTCCATGCGTAAGTATTAGTTACCACTTCAGTAATCTGTGATGCACTAGATGCTTTACCCTTCATTACCTCTTTTATGTAAGCTGGGTTAAAGACTGTGGAACGTGACTCAACGCCGATAGCTTCTTTGAGTTCCTGCATCTTGACATTATTACGATTTCGATAATCGGCAAAGTACGCATCAGGGTCTTTACCGGTAACATTACGTACAGCCAAGTTCATCCCTCCCATAAATTCGAAGACATGGTCAAGACTCAATGCTCCCCATGTATTACTTTGGCGGGGCTGAACAACGACATCGGTATTATGAAGAACTGCTCGCAACAATCCGGCTTGAAATCCGCCCCAATTCTTGTCACTGCCATAAGTAGCTCCCATATTATTAATATAGGTATCTGCAATCTCCTTTTCATCCTGCCATTTATCACCACTTGTGACCATACCTTGTATACCTGTTCCATACATTCCGTTTATACCACCAAATACACGTTGCGTAGAAGCTTCTCTAGCATTTTTGGGAGGCATACCTTGTTCTACCAGCTGGCGTTCTATTTCAGTAGTGCTAGCAGATACATAGTTATTAAATTTATCATCTTTAGCTGAAGCAGCTAATTCGACAGCACGTGTAATCAGTGATAAACGTGATGCCGCCAGATCTCGAAACTGTCCGGAAGTTTGTACCACAACATCAATACGAGGACGCCCTAGTTTTTCGGATGAAATCAGCTGAATATCTGAAACTCGTCCAAAGGCATCCCGTACGGGCTCTACTCCAAGCATATACAAAGCTTGAGCTATTGTAGCTCCTTCACTTTCTATAAATTCACTACTCCAAAAGGTATAGCTTACTTTTCGTGGATAGTCGCCATGTTGTTTCTTATATTGCTGCAATGTGGCATCTACTAAAGACATTCCTTTATCCCATGCTACTTCCGAAGGGGTTGCCTCTGCATTTACAGCATACAGATTGCGCCCGGTAGGCACAGCATTCGGATTGGCTACGGCATCTCCACCCGATGATGGTGCAATATATCCTCCCGAAAGTGCATTCAATACAGATTTTAATTCTAACTCTGGGCTTTGTTGTAAAGAGTTTTTATAGTTTACAATATTGTTGATCGTACGTTCTACTTCTACAATAGCACGGGCACGATCTTTCTGATCTTTTGTTATTTCGGGTTGCTTCGGTTTCTCTTGAGGCTTGCTCATTTCAGTTTTTTTGGCACCTGCATCAGCAGGCTTCGATCCAATCTTAGGAATGTGAGCCGGATGCCCTCCTCCCGATTTCAACTTGTCTTTATTTCCTGCATTGGCGCTTTCCATCATAGCTCTCATACCTCGTTTGGGAGGAGTAAGTATTTTTTTAGCTTCAGCCAAATCAGATGTTTTAATTCCGGCTACATTACAAATTAGAGTGCTGTCAACCGCTTTTCCATTCAAGACCTGTCCCACTAATGTTTTTGCAGGTTCAAGATATCGTTGAGTAAAAAACACCTTACTCTTCAATTGTTGATCGGTAACTTTTCCACTAATACGGTCCAAGGCAGCCAGACTATATGCAATAGGGTCTGCACTCATAGCTAATACCGACGATCGGATTTTGTCAGTATCATAGGGAACTCCTGTTGTATATAGCTGTCCTGTCATTTTTTCGTTAGCAATCTCTTCTGCAAAGTTTTCGATACGTTTTATATCTTCCGTCGTATATGGTGTAGACAAAACACTATCGAGACGCAACTCGCGATGCAATCCCATATCCACAGCTATTTTCTTTATAGCCAAAGATACTTTAGACTGAGCGGTTTCATCTGTTTTGTAATAATCGCGAATCTTATCTTGCAATGATTTGAACTGCGATCGGGTATTGCTTTCCATAAATGGAGGTGTCAGATAAGAGATTATTGTTGCATACGATCTACGTTTAGCCATCATACTCTCTCCAACATTACCTATTGTATAATAGTAGAAATGAGGTATCGATCCTACCAATCTATCCGGCCAATCATTACTGCTCAGTGCAACTTGTTTTTGAGGTGTAAACTCTAAGCTTCCATGCGTTCCGAAATGCATAATCGCATCGGCTTTAAATGCATATTGCGACCAAAGATAAGCTCCAATATATGTGTGTGGAGGTGCTGATTTAGCTCCATGAACAATAGCAAAAGTATCGTCTCCGATAGCTGCCATAGGCTGCGGCAAAAGGGCGATATTGCCTAATTCGATGCGAGCAATGGCTAAATAGTCTTTATTATCCTTACGGATGCTCATATAAGCTCCCGGGGCTTCGCCATAAGTATTTGTCACATCAGCATATAGTTCTTTGGAAAGAGACTGTCCAATCCAAGATTCATATTCTGATTTTTCTATTAGTGCCGGTTTTCCCGTTTTGAGATAATTATCAAATGCGCCTTCGGCATACGTGCTAAGTACCGCTCCCTGAGCCATCAGTAATTTTTCAAAATCCGACTCGGTCGCAGGCAGGTTGTCAACCTTATAACCTTCGGCTTTCAAACGTTTCAGTAAATTGTATAGAGATGGAACAGTTTCTAATCCTTGCGCTGTCAGCGACTCCTGTCCGGCTCCTTTGAAGTAATAAATAGCGACTTTCTTTTCTATATTGTTTTTTTTACGAAGAGACACAAAATTATTTACAATCTGTGTAAAGCTTTTTAATCTGTCGGGTATAGCCTTAAACAAATACAGACCGTCTCCGTCTACTTCTTGTGCATTTACAACATAGGGATAAATAGCTCCATCGAGCTCCGGCATAACAACGCTTTGTGATAAGAATCCGCCGAACATACCCATAGGGTCTTTCATCCAGTCTTCTCTGGTCTGCAATATAGTTAATGGCGAGAAGATAGGAATATTCCTTTCTTTAAGCCAATCGACTGCGGCATCAGCTTGTCCCATCGCCAAACGTCCGTGTGCATAATAAACGACTGCATCGGGTTCTATTTTTTTAAGAAAATCTAATCTTTGCATTGCTGAAGATACAGGATACACGTTTAAGCCTGCATTCTGAAACGATACGATCAGACTGTCTATATTTTCTCTATTCCCACTAAAGGGATCGTTAAGACCTCCAACAATAGCAATTTTAGCACCCCCCTCTTTATAGAAGTTATGTTGTTTCAGATATTGTTCGTATTCCGGCACTGTCGTAAACGAAACTTCTTCGTCTAAATGATACAATACATCAGAGGCACTTTCGACAACAGAGTCTGCCGGAGTAACAAAAAAACTTTTTTTATCTATATTCTGACGAACATAGCGTGCCAGATTACGATAATTTTTCTTGTTGCCATTGCTCAGATAGGACGATACATCTTCTTTGCTTATACTATCAAGATTGCAGATATTGTTGTCAGGATTAGTGGCAGCATAAATATAAACCGGAGTGCCATTGTCTGCTGCTGCCTGAATAAATTCTCTTTGTTCTGCCGAAATATTCATTCCCATTCCAAATCCTAGAACAAAATCATAGTTCTTGAGTTTATTCAATTCATCAATAGAGACTTCATCGTATTCGATAAAGTTGTCTGTATTTGCTTTTATGATGCTTGTAGTCTGAAATGGTTGGAAATTGACTAAGGCAATTTTTGTTGTTGAAGCAAACTTATTCCAAGCTATCACTCCTCCTACAACAACCAATAGAGCAACTACAGCAATTATTATTTTATTCTTCATAAGTTATTCTATAATTATTAAAACACAGACTGGCAAACCTATATCTGAAGGTTTGCCATAATCTGATTGTTTGTTCTAATAAAATCTACATTTTATTTCACCAATGCATATTCTATTTCAGGACGACCTCGTTCTCCGGTGTCATTGTTTAGTCCCATTTTGTTAAACTTCAATTTATAGTATGACCCGTTTGGATCTTTCACGACATAGAAGCGATCTTTTTTCACTCCGATAGGACCCGGATCGCTAGCCATAGAAGCTGTTCGTCTCCAATTATTTCCTATTGTATTACGTGCATTAGAAAATTTGAGACTTGCAAGGTCTGCTTCTTTAAAGTTATTATAAGCTTCGTCTTTCTTATCTGCATCGGTCAAAACTTCTACAACTTCTGCTCCTCCAATATTGTTAGACAACACCATGTCTTGCATAAAGTATGGTCTGTTCATTGTAAGTCCTACATAATAACTCCACATGATATCCCATTTTTTAGCTTCGGGTTCAACATTTACAACCGATCCGTTATCTAGTGAAAGGAATGAGAAATTGTATGCTGCATTTTTAGATATATCTACAGTTTTGATCGTTGTTTCGCCTACTTTTGCATATTGCACTGAGTAGCCATTTCCTTTGCGGTTTACTTTTACTTTATACCATTGGTCACGGCTTGTCTTATTTCCTTCTGATGCGACGAAATAAACCTTATTTTCAGATTCGTTAGCAGATATTTCAGGAAAAACAGTTCCGCTAAGCGCTCCGTCGAATGAATCGACTGCATTTATAGATAGGCCTTCGGCAGACATTGCTGACGCGGCAATATCAATAGCAGCATTGGCATCTTCAATGGTTACGGCTGTTATATCTGTTTTGGTTGAAGCTGTTGCTGCTGTTGCATATGCTTCATTTAAGATAACTCTAAATTCAGATCCTGAATGAAAGCCGAGATTCCAGCTTTTTCGGTCTATTGCAACCTGAGTATTGCTGCTAAAATCGACATATACAGAGTTAGCATAAACGACATCTCCCGCTTTACCGTCTAATGTAAGAATATCGCCTTGCGAAAGAATGGTTCCAAATGTAAGGGTAACTTCTTTCTTATCTCCAAGTTTCACTCCATCTGTTACAGAAATTGCTGAAAGTTGAAATTTCACATTTTCGGTTCCTTCGAACAAAGCTCCATTTACTTTAGATACTCTAAATGAAGCGGATGTGCTTCCTGCCGGAATATTTATTTTGATATTGTTATCGGCTGTAATCGGATCTGTGACAAAATCGGTATTATAAGTAACTCCGGTTGCAGATAATGTTACAGTAACATCTATTGCTACATCTGATTTACGGCTCAGGTTTATTGTTATATCTTGAGATGTCTTATCTTCGTCAATACCGACTTCAGAAGAAGCAAAATCAATTGTAATATCCGGTAGCTTTATATCATCATCGTCGCTACTACACGAATTGAACACTAGAAGAGATGTAAAAAATAATACGTACAATAGTTTTTTCATCGTTTTACTAAATATAAATTGTTTGAATTAATTATTTAAAAGGAAGCTGATTCCAAGAAAGAAAGAGCGCCCACAGCCTATTAGGCTGGAAGTTCCGGTAGATGAGTGCCCACTACCCCCCGATGTATTATTGACGGTTGTCACGTCAAAAATATTTTTGACTCCGGCATTTACTGTTAAATAGTCTCCAAGAGATTGGTTTACTGTAAAATCGGCAATATGATAACTGTCTAAGCCTCCTAAATACAATTCTAACGGGTCGGATTTGAACTTGTATTCATTACGGCTACCTGTGAATTTATAGAATAAGTTTAGATTTGTTTTTGTCTTTGTTATTTGATATGATATACTGCCATTCACTTCCGGAGAGAACCGAAAATCGGGCATATTCTCGTCTTTAAATTTTTCGTCTTCCACGAGACGATTATATCGTCCGACTAATGAAATACCGATGCTCGCTTGGAGGTTTTTCCAGATAAGGGAGTTTTCTAATGTACCTCCTACTGTTTTATATTTATCGAAATTATAATAAGTAGTATGTGTCGGATCATTCACATCGACGAAGGTGTCTATCTGATCTTTAAAGCTGTTAAAAAAACCAGAAAGGGTAGAAGTCAATCGAATTTGATCGTTATGCAATACTCTCCAAGTAAAAGAACCTGTAAAGTTGTTAGAATATTCGGATTTCAGATCCGGATTGCCGTCAATATTATGATTTGCATTGTGGAATGAAAAATATAGTTCTTGTAATGTTGGGGCTCTGAAACCATAAGCATAGGATAGTCTTATATCCATGTCTGGATTTACAGAGAATTTAGTCCCAATAGAAGGTATTGCAATGGGTGCATCATAATCGGCTGTAATAATTGTGCGAACACCGGGACGAAAACTCATCCATTCTGTTGGTCTCCATTCGGCTGATAAGAATGCTGCCAGAGTGGAGATTCCACGTTTACCATCTATACGACCGCCAGAACCTTCATCCCAGTTATATTCTATTCCGGGTTGTAAGCTCAATCTGGACGAAAGCATCCATGCAGCTGTTGCCCGAACAAATGCTGCTTGAAACTTTGAGATATCCTGTGCAGATTCGTCAGTCGAAAGCCATCTCTCCCCGTTATTAAGATCAGTCACAACAGTTTTCGTTCTACGCTTATAATCTTGATATGAAGAAACAATATTAAATCCCAGTCTGTTATTCAACTTCCAATCGGCTTGCAAACTATGGGTGTAACGGTCAACTAGAAAATCTTTGTCGACCATAAGACCTTCTGTTGATGGATTCTCAGGCGTAAAAACGGTTTCATCTAAGTAATTCAGTCTGTACCATAAGTTGAGCTCACCTTTCTTATACCCCACTGTTCCGTCGTAATAGAACTGATCTTTAGGATTCCATGTTTTTTCTCGTCCAGTCTTATCTCCTTTCCATCCGTCCGTTACGTTGCGAGTATATCCTCCATTGGCATAAAGTCCGGACTTGAAAGCCCATGACGCATTCACACTTTCATTATGCAGTCCTTTATCTGAAAAGAAATTATATTCATCGCCGACAGACTCTTCTTGCATACGGGCAGAAATGGAATATAAATTCCTATCCGAGGACACTCTTGCCTTTTTTGTTATTATATTTATGACTCCAGCTAAGGCATCTGTACCATATATTACAGACATAGGACCTTCTACAATTTCTATTTGTTCTATTGTGTTTACATCAATCTGACCTAAGCTCTGCTTGGTTGCTCCTCTATCAATTAGCGGAACTCCGTCTACTAAAACTTTTACATTATTGCCACTCATCCCCATCAATTCGAAATCACTTTCTCCTAAAGCCATATCATTTGAGATACGAATACCAATCTCAGTATTTAAAAGGGATTTAATATCTGTAGATGCTTTTTGTTGAATAGTCTGATTGTTAATAACTCTTACTTTATAGAGTGAATTCCGTAAAGATTGAGGGGAAAATTGTCCGGTAACAACTACTTCTTCCAATTGATTTTTATTCTCGATGATGGTAAGATCGGGGAAATAGTTCTCACTATCAGCTTTGATACTTATAGTATACTCTCTACTGTGTGCTGCGATTGAATAAACAACTAATGCATAATCTCCAACAGGTGCTTCAAATTGAAAATATCCATTTTCGTTAGTCATTCCACCATAAGTTGTATTTTTTAATGATACGGTTATATAATCAACAGGGATACCATCAGTAGTTTTCACAATTCCGGAAACTTTTACTTTAATGTTTTTTTGGGCTAAAGATATCTGGGTGACGGCAAAAAGAGCAATCACAACTAATATATTTCTTAACATATATTTACAGTCTTATATTTTTCTTATATAATGAATACTTATAGAAAACAGAAACTAGTTTAATGACAAAAGTAGAAGGATAGCTTAGAGTACACAATCCCTAAAAATAATGAATTGATATATTAAATCTACCTATATATTGTTATGAGGTATAATTATCAAAAAAAGTGGGATCTTAATTAAAAAAATTACGTGTTTGCTGTAGAAGAAGGTTGTTTATTTGCCGTTGTCGTCTATTTGGAGGAGTTGGTCGTTTTGCCCCCATAGGTATGTTTTTTGTGAGATTTTGTTGTTGTTCTTATGGATGCCATGTCCGGTTACTCGTCCTAAGTTGTCGCGAGTGGTACGGGAGGATAGTCTGCCTTGTATATTGCGACTGATTGGAGAAAACAGTTAAAAATGAC
>DHNQ01000016.1:58245-267363 GCA_002409595.1 Dysgonomonas sp. UBA5412 | reverse complement strand
CCTGAGAATAACCACATGACACAATCAGTAAAGTATGAGTAAGAGCCGTTTATAAAAAAGAAAAGACCCTTTTCGTATGGCACAATTTTTTCGAGCATAATCTATTTTAATAATGATTATCCCAAATATAGAATTGCAATTTTGCAGAAATTTAGAATTATCAGGGCAGATCCGAGATCATTGATTATTTTGATCTAAAATATTTTTAATTACAAGGATTCATCGTACTTTAAATTTGGCTTCGTCTTTTGAGAGGTAATTCCAAAGTTCCAGACCACTCCTATATAGAGAATGCGGGAATCGCGTCGTTGCTCCAAACGTTGCTTTAACTCCGGAGTGTTAATCGTATAGACCTTCTTGAAAGTGTTGAAAACATCAGAGATCGTTCCCATTATAGAAACATTGGTCTCAGGAATTTCATATTTAGCTCCTATATTGGAGATGAAAGCTCCTTCACGTTTACCTTGAGGCAGCAGGGAAGAAGATATGTAGCGTGAATTGATTTGAAACATAACACCTTTGAACAGATTAAGGTTTGTATTCATAGCGGCACTCCATGCAATACCATCCTTATTTTTACCATAGCCCAGTTTTTCTGCGTTTATCCTGTCATAATAGGCATTGCCACTAAAATTGACTGTCATCCATTTTCCTATTTCTGTATTAAGTATGAATTCAGCTCCAGCGAACTGACCGGAATTAAGATTTTCTTTCGTTGTCTGTAGGACAGAGTTATCTAAATATTTTGTAACTGTTGTGAGTTTATTGGTTGTATAGCGGTAATAAAGTGTACCTAAAATCGTCGTAACACCTTTTCTCCACTGGTAACCGGCCTCTATTGAATGTATCTTTTCGGGTTTAAGATATGGATTTCCGGATTTTAGGCTGAGAGGATTTTGATATTCAGGAAAAGGATTCATATCATCTGCTTCAGGCCGGTTCACCCGCAGACTGTAATTAAACTGAAGTTCATTATTCTCATTTAGTTGATAAGACGTGTGTAAAGTTGGGTATATCATAAAATAATTATTGTTTACAATACTATCCATCCCCAAGAGCCGGGATTTGATTTCCGTAAACTCCGGTCGCACTCCCAATAACAGACCAAACTTACCGGTCTTATACTCCAGGGTTGTATAAAGGGCATTATTGGTTTGATAATTTGTAAAATCATTTGTTTTCTTTATATCGGGAACAAAGATCCCATTCTCAAGGTTTTGCACATGGTAGTTCAGATCTGTTTTTAATGCGTCCAATTCATAGCCGAGATTCAGTTTTAAGTTATTCTTAAATGTCCGGCTATAGGTAATCCTCAATAAATGCTCGTAATAGGCCTGCCATATCTGGGAATTATCTTTTGTATTCAATGACATAGGATATGCAAAAGTCATATATTTATTGTTTTCGAGGCCTTCAGTCATGGAATAGTTATAATCTAAGACGAGGCTGTTATTTTCTCCGAAAGTATGAGTATATACTGCACCGGCTTCAGCCTGCTTCGTTTTTTCATCATCATAGCGATAACGGATACCTTCATAAGTGATTTCCTGCAAGGCATCTTTAGATCTGGTCGAAATGTTATCTTTCCGGACAAAGCTTCGGTGATTATATCCGCCGCTAAGTTGTAACATGTTTTTAGAATCAATATTCCAATCTATACCTGCACGAATAATATGTGATAACGGACTGGCTTTGCTGGTTGTTTCCTGGTTAGTAATTGATAATGTACGGTCACTCTTCATGCGATTATCATATGTTGTACGGTCACGACGGTCTAACCGTATACCATAGTTGGCAAATAGGTTTACTTTCCCAATATTATAGTTAACGGAAGCAGAAGTATTATATCGTCCATCCAATCCGACATTGGCTGTGACACTTCCATTTATTCCTTTTTTTTGCTTCTTTTTCATTACAATATTTATAATGCCACTTACGCCATCGGGTTTATATTGAGCCGAAGGGTTAGTGATGACCTCTATTCGTTCTATATTGCTTGCCGGTAGCTGTTGTAAGACATCGGCACGGGTTCGTGCGTTCATCAGAGTAGATGGTTTGCCATTTATCAGGATCTGTACATTTTCATTTCCTCTCAGACTCACGTTCCCTTCCACATCCACCTGCACTGATGGTATATTCTGCATCAGGTCACTGGCTGATCCTGAAGAACTCATTAAGTCTTGTCCGACATTGAATGTTTTTTTATCTATACTTTGTATGTAAGTCGAACGTTTGCCCTGCACGACTACTTCGTTTAGTGCCTGAACAGAAGGTACAAGATAGAGTTTACCGATATCAACTGAAGTCGTGTAATCCTTTATACTGAAAGGGGCGGATTTTTGTTTTTCATATCCCGTATAATGATACGTAACATAATAGTTACCGATAGGCAGCGAGTCAAAGGTAAACCTGCCGGCAGTATTACTGCTAGTTCCGGCAATGAATTTTTCAGTATCCAGATTATAGATACCTATAGTAGCAAATTCAAGAGGATTTTCTGTTGATTTTTCTAGAATCGTACCGGTTATTATAACGCCTTTATTATTTTGAGCGTATGTGGACATCGTATAGATAAAGAATATTAATAATATGATTGGAGATTTCATTTTTACATATCTTAAATTAAAAAATACTATGAGCATAGAAGTTTTGATTAGTACAAACTTTGAATTATGAAGTCAGAGAAATATCAATAATATCCAAGATGTCTTCAAAACTCTTATCATTGGTATTTATCCCTACATTCCTTTTTCCATATGGCTGATATCTATCCATATTACTGACGGAGAACAAGCCTATTGTTGGAGTTCCGGACGAACTGGCCAGATGCATCATACCACTGTCTGCTCCAATAAAAAGGGTAGTATTGGCTATCAGAGCTGCTATTTCTCTGAGATTCATACTGTAAAAAGGAGGAGCCTTAAAATTTATCTGGGAGATATTCTCTTTAGGTAAGATTTCGATAATATTATAATTCTGTTCATACCTTTCTTTTAACATTCCATACAGCCTTACCCACCATTCTATCGGATAACATTTCATCCCGGTAGCATATGTATATATACAAATAGTAGCTTTATTATTTTTTACGATATTAAATAACAGCTCTTCTCCCTGTTTCTTTTCGCCGGAGTCTAACTTAATATCCAATGTAGGAATTGTCGTATTTATTGGGAGATCTATGCCCAGAGATTTTCTTAGGTTATAGACCGGAGCTTTTGCCATATGTATATAATCACTGCAAATGGCGCATAATTCATCATTCATCACTCCAAATATTTTTCTTTTTGATTTAGATAGTTTAGTAGCAAGCTTGCCAGATGAAGATCCATGATCGATATTTATTACAAGATCATAGTTTTTCTGTCTCAGACCGCACCAGACATATAAATACTTAATAATATTGCGAAATGGCTTTTGAGGTAGTTTTATAACCCGATCTACATTCCGATAATTCTTAAATATTGCAAAAGCTGCATTTCCCCGTACAAACAAATCTATCTTGCAGTTCGGAAAATAGTTTGATATATCCTGAATAACCGGTGTTATAAGAAGTTGGTTTCCCAGTCTGCTATTGGGTCTGCAAATTAGTACATTGACAATATCAGGATTATTCATACCAATCATATCATCCTTTTGACCTATAGTCCTTGTAAGAGAATGCATAAAGAGTCTTCTTACCCGATTGACCTTTCCTTTAAATAACATATTAAAGTGATAATTTTTAAATCGGATCAAAGATGAACTGGTAACTTTGTAGAAATGTTGAATTATATGAATAAATTCGTTATTCTAAATTCCTACAAAATTGGACGTATAATTTTGAATAAAAACTGGAATTATGTGGAAATGGTACGCTATCCTTTCGGCAATCTTTGCAGCTTTAACGGCAATCTTTGCAAAAGTCGGAATCAAAAATATTGATTCTAACCTGGCTACTGCTATACGAACCTGTATAATCTTGCTCATTACATGGGGTATTGTGATTGCAGGAAACAATCTGGGGGGAATTAAAGAATTAAGTAAAACGAACTGGCTGTTCCTTATTCTATCTGGTGCTGCCACTGGATTATCCTGGTTATTTTACTTTAAGGCTCTGCAATTGGGGGATGCCTCTAAAGTAGCACCCATCGATAAGATGAGTGTGGTAATAACTATATTCCTCTCATTTATAATACTGAAAGAACCCATAAGTTGGAAGGTCTTATTAGGGGGACTTTTAATTGCAGGAGGTTCACTTGTTATCTTAACCGACAAATAAATACTGTATGAAGATTTTATTAATAGAGGATGAACAGGAACTATCCAATAACATAGTAACCTATCTGGCGTCAGATCATTACTTATGCGAGCAGGCTTTTACCTATAGGGAAGCTATAGATAAGATAGATATGTATACATACGACTGCATTCTGTTAGACTTAAACCTGCCGGGAGGAGATGGTTTGAAGATTCTTGAAGAAATAAAAGAACGCAATATAGACAGTGGAGTAATTATTATATCGGCTCGGGGATCTTTAGACGATAAAATAAAAGGACTACAAATCGGAGCAGATGATTACTTAGCAAAACCGTTTCCTCTTCCCGAACTCAGCATTCGCATTTATGCCTTATTACGAAGGCAGCAATTTTCTCATAACAATACCTTAGTTTCAAATGGGGTTGTTATTCATCTTCTGGCAAAAACGGTATTTGTCGGTGAAACGGAAATCCTATTAACTAAATCGGAATATGAATTGTTATTATTCTTGGTCGGAAATAAAAATAAGGTAATATCAAAAAATGCGATTGCAGAACACTTATCAGGAGATATGGCCGATATGTTGGATAGTCACAATTTTGTATATGCACACATTAAGAATCTGAAATCGAAATTGCATGATGCAGGGTGTGAGGGATGTATAAAAACTGTATATGGAACCGGATATAAATGGGAAGAAGAAAATGACTAGCTTATTGACTAAAAGTTCGAGGTTGTTTTTGATATTCACAACTATTATTATGTTGTGCTGCTTTCCTCTGTTTTTCTTTGTGATGGAAGCTTTGTATGCTGAAGATCTCGATCAATTAATAGAATTTCGCAGCGAACAGTTTGTGAAAGAAGATTTGTCTTCTCTGAAAACAACTGATATTGAATATTGGAATAGATTTAATGAAGATATGAAAATCTATCCTTTCGAAAATACATATCCATTAAATAAGGTTGTACAGAAACCTTTTTACAGTCAGGCCGAAAAACATGAAATAGACTATCGTATATATTATAACAAAATAAATATTGAAGGAAAACCCTATGTATTTATGTCCCGGATTGCAATGATTGAAACAAAAGATTTGTTGCGTACTCTTAGCATCCAGTATCTACTATTTTTTGTTATAATTATTACAGGTTTATTGGCTCTTCAGCGTATATTGTCCCGACGTTTGTGGAAACCTTTTTATAATAGCCTGAATGAAATAGAGAACTTTAAACTCGAAAAAGGAAAAATTCCGGATTTTGAGCAGACTACAACCACTGAGTTTGTACGGTTGAATAACAATCTGAACAAGTTAATGCAGGATAATATAACAAGTTATAATCAGCAAAAAGAGTTTACAGAGAATGCTTCGCATGAATTGCAAACACCTCTGGCTGTGTTTCAGTCTCAGCTGGATCTCCTTCTGCAAGATTCCAGTTTGAACGAACCTCAAATGAATGTCATAGAGTCCCTTTATGATGTTTCTTCTCGCTTAACCCGATTGAATAAGAACTTATTGTTGTTATCGAGAATAGATAATTCACAGTTCAAAGAAACCATCACGATTGATTTCAGCCAGTTGTTAGAGCATCAGCTGACATACTTTAAAGAACTGGCATCTAATAATGGGATTACAGTAGCAGTAGACATTCAAAACCCTTTAATGATTACAGCAAATAAAGTATTACTGGAAAGCTTAATAAATAATCTGATTTCAAACGCTATCCGGCACAATTACAGTGGAGGCCTTATAAATATTCAAGTTAAAGACAATACATTCCAAATTAGTAATAGTGGCGATAAGTCTTCGTTAAATAAAGATAAAGTATTCCGTCGGTTTAGCCGTACATCCGAAGAGAGAAAAGGGAATGGTTTGGGACTATCAATTGTAAATCAAATATGTAAGTTACATGGCTGGGAAGTCGGGTATAATTACACGGACGATTTGCATTGCTTTTATGTTATTTTCTAGCACAGTTAAGTAACAGAAAATATTTTATGATACACTTTTCATTTATAACCGTCATTGATTGTTATACTTACCAAAGTAATAAATAGGTCTACGACCTTAAATTCTAAATTTCTCCAAAATTGAGCCAGTACTTTGCAAGACAAGAACTAGCAAAGTATGGAAATAAAAAAGGATATTAACAAACTTGTTATTGACTATTATTTAAGGCTCAAACCTTCTTTATTCTTTTCACCTGCATTTTTATTGATTACAATCGTTCTTTTTTTGTATAATCAGGATGCCCTATCTACTGACGCATATATAAGAATTCAAAAAGAAAGTTTCTTTTTTATTAATTATTATCTGGGGCAATATCCAAATCTGCAATTCAATCTGACACAGCTAGGAGATGATCTTATTTTTCTGCCGTTATTAAGCATATTAATAATTTATGCGCCCAAAATATGGGAGTCGTTAATCTCGAGTTTGTTATTATCTCTTATATTTTCGTGTTTATTAAAAAAGATATTTGCTGTACCCCGACCTGCGGCAGTATTTGATCATAATAGTTTTATTATCGTTGGAAACACATTGTCGGGGCATACCAGTTTACCTTCAGGGCATTCAATAACAATTTTCGCAATACTTACAATCTTATTATTTGCATTTATGCCCTCAAAAACAGGATATGGAATTTTATGGTCTTTTTTCATAATTCTTACAGGATCGGTTCTTGTTTTTACAAGAGTAGGTGTTGGAGCACATTATCCACTTGATGTCATCATAGGAGCTATTATTGGGTATATATTAGGGCTTACTGGCATTTTTATTAGCCGAAAATATAAAGTTTGGAGTTGGATTAATGATACGAAATACTATCCGATTTTTATTCTATTGTTTCTTATTTGCGGTATCTCATTAATTAACAGAATAATGATTGAAAATTTGACTATTTATTATTTCTCACTTGTATTCTTAACGATTTCATTATATAAAACAATTACTATATATGTTAAAAAATAATCTGAAAATAACTCACTTCGCTTTATTAATGAGTTTTCTGAATTTAGTATTCTTTCATTTTTCTTTTTACAGTTTTGTCTTTCAAAATCTTGATTATAAAAGTTTGAATGGCATTGTTATAATTATAAGTTTAGTTATTATAATGTTAGTTACAAATGCTTTTGTTTTCTACCTGTTATTTTCTCTCTCTCGTTTTGTTGGAAAACCTTTATTGATAACATTTTTCATTATTAATTCTGTTGCAGTTTATTTCACTAATACTTATGGCGTTATAATAGACAAAAGTATGATCGGGAATATACTCAATACCAATTATGATGAGTCCAGTAGCTTTTTCTCCTTTAGATTAATATTGTACGTAATTTTTTCAGGAATTATTCCTGCTATTTATATTTTTAAGGTCAAAATCATAAACGTAGCATGGACGAAATTCTTAATTACCTCTTCGCTCACTTTATTATTTATCGTGATTCTGGTATTTGCAAATGCAAGCAATTGGTTATGGATTGATAAACATTCAAAGAAATTGGGAGGACTAGCTATGCCTTGGTCTTATTCCGTAAATACTGCACTTTTTTATATAGATAAACACAATCAAAATAAAAAGGAAATTTTATTACCCGATGCAACCATAAAAGACAATGAAAAATCAGTTGTAGTCTTAGTTATTGGAGAATCAGCAAGAAGTCAAAATTTTTCTTTGTATGGCTATGATAAAAATACAAATCCATTACTTTCTAAAATAAAGAATTTGTATCATTTCAATGCAACTTCTTGTGCGACTTACACTACTGCAGGTGTAAAAGGCATTCTTGAACATACCAGAACGGATGATCTGTATGAAATCCTCCCCAATTATTTATACAGGAATAATGTAGACGTCGTTTGGAGAACGACAAATTGGGGGGAACCTCCGGTTCATATAAAAGATTATCAAAATAGAGATGTCTTAAAGGCTAATTGCAAAGGAGAAGGTTGTAATTATGACGAAATTCTTCTGACCGGACTAAAAGAACAAATAGCATCAAGCAAGAAAAATAAAGTATTAATAATATTACACACAAGCACAAGCCACGGACCTACATACAGCAAAAAATATCCTCCTCGATTTGAGGTTTTCAAACCTGTTTGCAATAGTGTCGAATTAGGAAATTGTTCTCACCAAGAACTAATCAATGCATACGATAATACGATTGTTTATACCGACTATATTTTATATAATATAATTGAAGATTTAAAACAATTGAAAGAATATAAAAGTGCAATGCTTTTTGTTTCGGATCACGGAGAATCTTTAGGCGAAAAAAACCTTTATATGCATGGAGTACCTTTAAGTATTGCTCCTAAGGAACAATACGAAATTCCCTTTATAGTCTGGGGTTCGGGCAATAGTGCAAAGCAGCTCAAGCACAATAAAATATTGTCTCAAAACCACGTGTTTCATAGTGTCTTAAATTTCTTAGGAATACAAAGTCCTATTTATGATGAGAAAATGAACATTTTTAAATAACGAACAATACATAAACAATAATTATTTATGTTGTTTTCCAACACACTTAAATTCTAATTTTCTGCAAAATCGGGAAATAACTTTGTTTCAAAAATACAGTAATGAAGAAAGTTATATTTCTGATAGTGTTTTCAGCACTTACACTAATTACATATTCTCAAGGCGTTCCTAACAAAACGTTGGAATATTACATTGAATATGCAAAAGAGAACAGCCCCTTAATCAATGATTATAAAAATCAATACAAAGTATCCGAATACGAAGCACAAAGGCTAAAAGCATTTTATACCCAATCAAAACTGGAAGTAAACGGCAACCTGCTTTTTGTTCCCATTGTATCCAAAGACAATGGGAATACGAGGTTTCAGTTAACACCACAAAATGCCGTCGATTATTATGGCTATGATCAGGGAGTAAGTAGTGGAAATCTACAAGCCGGACTTACATGGACACAGCCCTTATTTGCTAGCTCATCATATAAGGCTGCGCATCAACAGGCATTAGTAACTCAAGACATAAACCTGAACAACATACAACTGCAAGGACACGAACTGCAACGGTTAGTGACAGACCAATATATATTGTGTTTACTGGATAAGCAGAAAATAGCTTTTGCCGATTCGATCCTGATTATTTTGAATGAACAGGAAAATGTAATTCAAAAATTAGCTCAATCAGCAATAATGAAACAATCAGATTATAACCTGATTAAAATCGAAAAAGCCGGATATAAAGAGTCAAAGAGGAATTATGAACAATCTTACGAAACACACCTGCTCGATCTGAATATTTTATGTGGAATAAAAGATACATCTATTATTTCTTTGGAAGAAATTAAGCTGGATCTTAATACATTGACTGACAATTCCCGTTTCTTGGATAAATACAGATTAGACAGCCTGAATCTGATTGCCCGCCAAGCTGTTTCAGAAATCCAATACAAGCCACGCATTAATCTGTTTTTAGACGGAGGTTTAAGAACAAGTCGGTACAATAGCACTACATTTAACCATTTTGGTATGAGTGCCGGAATTACTTTTGCCTGGACATTGTTTGATGGAAGACAAAGAAAGATCACCAGGAACCAGACTAATGCTGAATTGAATACGGTATCCTTCGACAGAGAGAATTTTATTGTTCAGAATAACTTAAGGAAGAGACAATATCTATCTGAATTAAAAGGATATGATGATCGCAGCAATATCATGCAACAACAACTCGCATCATATATTCAGGTTCTGGCCGATTATAACAGAGAAATTCAGAAAGGGCAACTCTCGGTCCTAAATTATATTACAGTCCTCAAAAACAGGACTCAGGTAGCTGAAAGCTACTACTTACTACAAGCAAACCGCTTACTATTAATCAATGCTTATAATTATTACAATTGGTAAATAATATGAAGAAGATACTATTCATTTTGCCCGTCATTCTGTTTAGTTGCACCCAAAACAACAAGAATACAGATGCACCGACACCTCGGACGGCTGTAACTATTACTCATGTTTCGCAAGGTGTGATTAACGATTCAATAACGTTGTCTGCAACTACTGCCTATCTGAACAAAAGCTCGATTACATCTCCTATTGCCGCTTATGTAACGAAGATTTTCATCGAACCGGGAAGTAAGGTACAGGCCGGACAAACTATTTTCCGATTGGAGAGTAAAGAAAGAAATGCTCTGGGATTGGATGATAATAATACGGGAGGTATTATTGAGATAAAAACCTCAGCATCAGGCATTGTCACACTGGTAAAACAGCAAGCAGGTGACTATGTAACCGAGGGAACGATACTTTGTGAGATCGCTAACCAAAACAGTCTGGTCTTTCAGATCAATGTACCCTATGAATATACACAATATGTTGTCGGTGGTAGAAATTGTAAAATAATACTGTCTGATGGAACTATTTTGAATGCCAATATCGGAGCTCCTATGGCATCAATGAATACAGTCTCTCAATCTCAGCTTTATAAAGCAAAAGCGAATACCGGATTTTTACCTGAAGGACTAATTGCAACGGTTTCAATATTGAAAAATAATACGGGTTCTCCTACTCAAATACTTCCTCGAAGTGCGGTTCAGTGCGATGTAACCATGCAACAATATTGGATCATGCATTTGGTTAATGACAGTCTGGCTGTAAAACTCGATGTAAAAGTTAGGAACAGCGATAAAAGCAATATTGAAATCGCATCTCCGGTTCTGTCTTCCTCCGAACGTATTGTATTGGATGGCAGCTATGCTATGGCAGACTCTACACTGGTAAAAATAACCCAATAAAGATATAGGAAATGAATAGTATAAAAACGAAGAACTTCTTTAAGAAATACAGCAATCCTATTTTATTCATTGGTTTACTGTTATTACTTACAGGAGCCTATTGTTATAGGCAAATGCAGACTAACCTGTTTCCCGAAGTACCCTTTCCCCGTATAACAATCATTGCCGATGCAGGTCAGCAGCCAGTCGACCGGATGATGATTACCGTGACTAAGCCATTGGAAAGTGCAGTTAAACGGGTACAAGGTGTAACAACCGTAAAAAGCAGTACAGGCCGGGGAAGTTGTGTTGTGGATGTATTTTTTAATTGGGGTACAGATGTTTATTCGACCAAAACAGAATTGGAAAGCCGTATCAATGAAATAAAGAATTTCCTTCCACCGGGAACAGTTATTACTACCGAAGCGATGAATCAATCCTTGTTTCCCGTTTATGGCTTTACTTTGGAAAGTAAATCCCATAGTTCGATTGAATTACGGGATATGGGAAATCTTGTACTTCGTCCTATGTTTTCGCAGGTAAATGGAATAAGCAATGTCGTTGTAAGAGGAGGAAAGAACAAAGAGTTTGTTATAATACCAGATGTGATGAAGATGTCGTCGTTAGGAATAACTCCGTCTTATCTGAAAACGGTTTTCGATAATACCAACTTCGTTTCAAGCAATGGCTACCTTGCCGGATATAGCCGTTTGTATCTGTCCATAACCGACACACGTATCAATGATATTGAGGAGCTATCAAATCTAACTGTAAAAAATGACGGATCACGGGTTATTCGCCTCAAAGATATTGCACAAATCCAAATTGACGAACAGCAGGAATTTGTCAAAATTAATGCTAATGGGAATGAAGCTGTTCAAATAGATTTAGTTAAACAACCGGGGGTTAATCTTATAAATTTTGCGAACGGTGTTGATAGCAAGGTATTACAGATAAAAGAATTATTGCCTAAGGGCTATGAATTAAAGCCTTACTATAATCAGAGTGCTTTTGTCAGTGATAGTATATCCAGCGTTATTCATACGATTGTGGAAGGGCTTATTCTCGCTCTGATTGTTATGGTAATCTTTTTAAGGGCATGGAGAGCAAGTCTTGTTGTAACCCTTACTATTCCCGTCACGTTGGCATTCAGTATTCTGCTTTTATACTTAGCCGGTATTACAATAAACATTATGTCATTAGGAGCAATTGCTGCCTCAATAGGGCTAATTCTGGATGATGCGATTGTTGTTATTGAGCAAATATATCGAGGTCATGAAGAAAATCCGAAAGCGAATAGGTTCGATGTTGTTAAACAATCTATTCGTGATTTATTTCCTGCTATGGTTGCTTCATCATTGGCTACAATTGTAATCCATTTTCCTTTCCGGTTAATGAGTGGGTTGGCAGGAAGTTTCTTTAGGGAATTATCAGACACAATGCAGCTAACTCTTATTGCATCCTTTTTCGTGACGTGGCTACTATTACCCGTATTACATCTGATTATCGGCTACAAACCGAATGCGCATACATTGAAAATGCAACAAAAAGAATGTGATGACAATGAAACGTATGAAGAAGAGGCGACGGAAAGGGTTCATTGGCTTACACAGCTTTATAAAAAACCTCTGATTGCTTTTGCTATAATCCTTTTAATAGCTTCGGGTGCTTGGTTTGCTTCTCAAAACCTGACTTCAGGATTTCTTCCCGATTTGGATGAAGGTAGTATTGTTCTTGATTATCATTCTCCATCAGGAACAGATATTGAAGAAACCAACCGTCTTTGCTTACAGATGGAAAAAATAATAATGGCTCATCCCGAGGTTGAAACTTATACTCGACGTACCGGTTTGGGAATGGCATTCAAAACCTCACCAAGTTACTTTGGGGATTATTTGATACAGCTAAAAAAGACACGTTCGAAAACGACTCCCGAAGTCATTTCGGAATTGAGAACGGCAATTAATGAAAGTGTGCCAACAATGACTGTAAATTTCGGACAAAGAATCTCCGACCTATTGGGAGATCTGATGAGCACTGCACAACCAATCGAAGTGAAAATATTTGGGAGTGATTATCCGACTTTGCAAAAATTAGCAACACGAACCGAAACTATCCTGACATCTATAGGCGGAGTTACAGATATAGACAATGGATTGGTAGCGGCAGGCCCATCCTTAGTCTTCTACCCCAATCAGCCACTGCTCACCCAATACGGAATAAGCATGACTGATTTTCAGGAACAATTGAGTATGTATACAGGAGGAATTTCTTTAGGGCAAAATTCTAATTTAGTAGAACCGAATCCTGTACAATCGGCAATGTATGGAGGTCTCCAAATCGGAACAATTCAGGATGGCGAGCAAATGAGACGGATACTAATGCGTAAGTTAAAATTCAGTGAGAATAATCCGGAAATCTTAAAGAAGCAATTAATCTTTCTGCCGGATGGCTCAACTAAACCCTTATCTTTTTTCTGTGATGTACGGATAATACCCGGGGAGATAGAACAAAAGCGTGAGGACCTCAAAAGTGATATTACACTCACAGCAAGGCTAAATGGACGAGACCTAGGTTCAACCATGCAGGATATTCAGACTCAGATAAAGAGTAAGCTATCACTGCCACAAGGATATAGTGTCGTTTATGGAGGTGCATACTCTCAGCAACAGCAGTCATTTACTGAACTAATAATGATCCTGTGTTTAGCTATTCTTCTTGTATTTACAGTTCTTATGATCTTATTTCGCGAATGGACGATCTCTTTTATTGTACTTTTTGTCTCTGTATTTAGTATTAGCGGATGCTTATTAGCTCTATGGATTACCGGAGTTCCATTAAATGTGAGTAGTTACACGGGGATTATTATGATAGTTGGTATAATTGCAGAAAATTCTATTTTCACTGTACACCAATTCCGTATGAACAGGAAAGCTGGAGGAGACATAAGAGAATCAGTGAACTATGCTATTGCATTGCGCATTCGACCTAAACTAATGACTGCTATAGGCGCTATTCTAGCCTTGATGCCTCTTGCTTTAGGGTTTGGTTTGGGTGCGCAAATGCAACAACCTTTGGCTGTTGCTGTAATCGGAGGATTTGTTGTAGGTTTACCTATGTTATTAATTGTACTACCGAGTTTAATGTTACTTATATATAGGAGAAAAATAAGATAAATATTTTAATCGAATATTATTCTTCTATTCATGAATAAAGAGATAACTGGTCGCATTTTGCGACCAGTTATCTCTTTTTATTTTAAGGTCACAGGTTGTGACCCCCAAATTATTCATCTCTCACAAATCCAACTCTTTTTCTTGGCTTATCTTCTAGTTCTTTTCTGCTTGCTAATTCAGTTAAAGCTTGATAGACCTCGTTAAAATGCATATTTGTTTCTATCATAAAAGACTCCAACTTCTGATTGAGTTCGGCATATCCTAAAGCATATTGTCGAAGCATAATGAAAGCCCTGACTATTTGAATATTAACCGAAATAGCCTTTTGACTATTCAACAGCCCTGCTAGCATCGCAATTCCATGTTCAGTAAAGGCATAAGGGAGTTTTCTAGTTCCTCCCCAACTTGATGTTCCATTTTGGAATATCAAGTCAAATTCCTTATTATTTAGCTGAAACATAAAGTCTTCGGGGAAACGATCTAAATTACGTTTTACTGCTTTATTCAAATTACTTGTTGTAACTTCATATAATTCAGCCAAATCTTTGTCAAGAATAACTTTATAGCCCCTTATCTCATATATTCTATTTTGAATTAGTTGCAGTTCCATTGTTTTCAGTATTTAAATTATTATTAAACAGTTTATTATCCACATTCATCATGTCCTCCAAGATACTTTCATCCAATACTCTGGCATAATGCTGAGTCATTCGAGTGGAAGAATGTCCTAGCATTTTGGCGACATTTTCCAT
Source organism: Dysgonomonas sp. UBA5412 (assembly GCA_002409595.1). Lineage (GTDB taxonomy): Bacteria > Bacteroidota > Bacteroidia > Bacteroidales > Dysgonomonadaceae > Dysgonomonas. Next base: position 252,450 of record DHNQ01000016.1, on the reverse strand, counting down.
CGTAACTTTATTGGCGAGCGTAACCGATGTTGCAAATGAGTGCCTGGCACAATGCGTTGATAATCGCTTACTTATATTACATATTGTTGCGATTTCTTTGAGGTATGCATTCATCTTTTGATTAGTTGGTACAGGTAAGGTTTGCCCTCGCAATTCGCAACTTTTATCGGAGCTATATTTCTCTAATAGCTCTCGTGGAACTCTCAATAAAGGAATATTACACATATTATTCGTTTTAATACGAGGTTTACGAATCCACATCTCGCCCCTATTCCCATGAATAATATGTTCTGCCTTCAAACTCTTAACATCTACGAAAGCAAGACCAGTGAACGCACAGAAGATAAATACATCTCTCACTTGCTCTAATCGTTTGCATGGCATTTCTTTCTCCATTAAGGTATTCAACTCGTACATAGTGAGGAATTCGGCATGTACTTCGTCTTGTCGGAACTTAATGGGAGCAAAAGGATCTTTTTGCAGCCAATCATTGACCAGAGCAATGCGAATAATTTTCTTGAAAATCTTTAGGTGTTTGATTGCAGAGTTATTCGCACAACTTTTTTCTGTTTTAAGGTAGAGTTCATACTTGCGGATAAAATCTTCATTGATTTCTTTTAATGGAATATCCTCTATGATCATTTCCATTGACATAAATTCTTTGAGGTATTTCAATGAAGTATCGAATTTATAAATAGTAGATTGTGAATATTCTACACCGAGAAGTTTTCGACATCGTTCATTATGATCGGAATGCACTTCTACCAAAGTTTTTCCTTTCTCTTCATCTTCATGATTTCCGAGGTACATATCTTTGAGAAGCTGGGCAGTAATGTGTTTGCCATCTAGCTCCAATTCTCGGTACATGGTCGTTATTTTTGCTTTTGCCGAATTAATATAGTTGTTTAATTCGATTGCTGATTTGTCTTTAGCTCTTGACTTTTCCTTAGCTGAGTCCCATAAATTGGGGAGGACAGCAGCCTGTAAGCTAACTGCTGCTACTCGTTTATTAACTGTAATCTTTAGGTAGATAGGAACTTTACCATCTCGTAAGGCATTTGATTTCTTTACATAACACGATAGGTAAAATGTACTTTTAAAACAGGTCTTTTTTCCTTCCATAATCTTGAATTTTTTTGGTTATAAAGTTATAAATTCAAGCTCTTAGAGATGTTATGCAAAACATTGTAATACAATGAAATAAAACCTTTGCCGCTACCAAAGTGTTGCCTGTTTTTTGTTTTTCAAAATAGGTAGCGAATTAGTAGCGGCAAACCTGCTTTAAAGTGCATTTTTTTGCTTTTTGACCAAATTTCAGGGAATAAAAAAACTCTGAAAATCGCCTGATTTTCAGAGTTTTGCTTTGTTTTGAGATATTTCTCAGTGCGGATGAAGGGACTCGAACCCCCACGTCTCACGACACCAGATCCTAAGTCTGGCGCGGCTACCAATTACGCCACATCCGCGGCTAATGCGTTAGCGGGTACAAAGGTAAAATAAAATTTCATAAAAAGATAAAGATTAGAAAAAATATTTCTGTTTTTTTATAAAATCATATTTTACCATGAATTATATGATCTTTGTGTGTATTGTATTCTGTTTACATATGGATATTTATCCTTTGAAGTGATTCTGTGAACTACAATATTCTGAAAATAATTGATTCTTTTGTAACATCTTCTTTATTGTTTCGTATATATTTGAAAAGGGTAATCCTGAATGATGATTGACTTTGATTCGGAAATAATTGATCAGTGTCGGAGAGGTGAGCATAAGGCTCAGATGCAGTTGTATAAAACTTTTTATAAAAGGGTTTATAATACTTGTTATCGAGTCCTTCACAATCAATTAGAGGCTGAAGATGTTATGCAAGAATCTTTTTTGAAAGCTCTTTCCGGATTGGATAACTATAATGAATCAATACCTTTCGAAGCTTGGTTGGTCAGGATTGCAATAAATACTTCGATTGACAGATTGAGAAAAAAGGAATTAGATATAATCACTTTGAACGAAAATATATGTTATGACATTTCTGATACAGACGATAATGAAGATTGGGATAATATAATAACAGAAGTAAAACGTGTAAAATTGGCGATAGAGAAGTTGCCCGAGTCTAGTAGATTGATTATTAATCTATATTTGATAGAAGGATACGATCATGACGAAATTGCAGAAATATTACATATTGCGCCGGGAACTGTCAGAGTGCAATATATGAGGGCGAAACAAAAACTCATAGAACTGATTTGAAAGGAGGATAAAATGAAAGATTGGAAAAATTATATAGACGATAATAGAAATCTGTTTGATGATAAAGAACCTACAGGTGCGCATTTTCAACGTTTTGAGGCTCTGTTGACCAAAGAAACAGAAAAAAAGAAAGCAACTAAATTATCGAAGAAGATAAAATTGATACAGTTTGCGTCCATTGCTGCTTCTATTGCTATATTGATTGTGGTAGGAGTGAAATTCTATAGATCAGATGTTATTCAGGTTACTCCTAATACAGAGAAGAATATAATACAAGACGAGTTTCGATCTACAAATGAATATTATAGTCAGCAAATGGAACAACAAATTGCTGATATTATGTGTAAATTAGCATATACAGACCCTGAGAATCAAAAACAATTATCGGACGACATTCAGAAAATAATTAAGAATAATGATTCTTTTGTCCATGAGATTGCGAAAAGTGAAGATCCCGATATTGCAATTCGTTATTTGGTGAGGCATTATAAAACGAATATCGAACGTCTTGAAAGTATTAATGAAAAGTTAGGCAAATACGCCAAATGCTAAATAAAATGATATGAAAAAGTATATATTATCAATACTGGTTTCTAGTATTATTGGTGGTCAGATCAATATTGCTAAAGCGGCGTGTTTTTACCCTCAAGACTCGATCAGGATATATAAGGAAAAATTAAATGTAAATTTTGACGATACTTTTAACAACCATCTTTCATCAGATACTGATGGGTTCTCTCCGATGAACAGCTTTAATGTTGCGATCAACATTGATTCTATAACAACCATGGCGATGAATTCGGTTAAAGATGCTAAAAGATCGCTGCAAGTAGCAATTGATAAGCACCAAAATTCCGGTTTTAGCTATAGTTACAGCGTAAAGACTACAGATCAAAGACCAATCATTCGTACTGAAAAGAAAACATTCTCGAATGTTTCAGCAATAGAGGTATTTCACAAATATGGTAACATTGTGATTCACGAATCAGACTCTAAGCAAGTAGAACTTGAAATACAATATCTTAATAAAAAGAATAGAAACGAAAGTAAAATATCAGTCACAAACAGATTATTATCTATAAAAACAGAAGTTTCGGGTAAGAATAGAGGAAACTCTCAGATTAATTATATTCTCAATATTCCCCGTCGTACATCTGTAAATGTCAATCTTGACTATGGTAATATAAAGATAGATCAGATGAGAGGGGCTCTTATGGCAAATCTTTCTTATTCTAAGCTGTCGGCTCAAAAGATCGCCAATGATATAACGCTTAAATCAAGATATGGAGATGTGATAATTGGAGAAATTAGTAATGCTATAATTTCCGGCTCATATTCAAACATAAAAATACAAAAAGCAAATAATATTGCTGTATCCGGTAGCTATAACGATTATCGTTTCGATAATTTACAAAATCTATCAATGGGTAAGTCAACCTCATATGGCAATTGTCGTATTGGTATGGTTGGTAGCATTCGTGGAACTATTATGTATACAGATCTTGTTATAAATGAATTACAATCAGACGCATCCTTGTCGAGCCTATACGGAGATGTACAGATTCGGGCAATTTCCCCTAGAGTTAAGAACGTAAATATAAAAGGTAACTATTGTGATATTTCTCTTGGCTTACAGCCCGATCAATCAATTCGGTTTGATGCCTCTTTAAATTATGGAGATCTGACTATCTCGAAAAAATATGTCGTGAGATATACAGATTCTTTAGAAAAAGGACCTACTAATATTAAGAAAGGTCAGATAGGGAAAGGCGTTCCCTCTACTAATATTATTGTTTCAAATAACTATGCCGATGTGAAAATTAAATAATGATAAACAAAAGTAACATAACATCAGTCTCTTACACGAGAAATATAGGTCGAGTAGGGAAGAGATAAAGAAAGAAAATACACAATAGATCATCCTACTTTTGGAATGGTCTCTTGTTTATAACAGGAAAAAATCTTTATATAAAGATATATTACTGATCGATTTTTAGCCCTTTGCCTAATACTCCATTTTTAGTGAATTGCTTGTATTGCACATTGTCATGAGTACATAAGATAACAATATCTTTAGCTTCCTTTTTGAGATTATTTAGCCAGATATATTGAGTCAAGAGTTGTTGCTCATTCTCCGAAACCCACGAAGCATTCTTCATTGTCTCCTTCTCAATATTTTCCATCGACCAACCACTATCAACACTATGGATATATTCCTGCCCATTTGCTAGACGGATATAAAGCATTTTAGAATCAGGAGTATGTCCGGGAGCCATAAATAATACTACACCCGGAGCAATAGGCATATATTTTCGGTCTTCAGCTATTAAGAACTTTTCTACTTGTGCCTTTTCTATTACAGTTGTCGATTTATGGGGTTTATTTATAAGCAGGTTTGCCGTTAATTTACTCACCCATGTCTTTGGAGCTAATTCTTCAAAATTCTTAGAACGTACTACACCAGCTACATGATCAGCATGGTAATGTGTAAGAATAATAAGGTTAGCTTGTGATAAGGCTTTCTTTACTGAATCAAATCTTTCGGGGAAATAGGGCTCTGGCGTTTTTCCAAAAGTCTTATGCGTTTCCAAATCCATTCCGGAGTCAAGCATAATTGTCCCATTGGGGTATTCAACTTGATATACAGTCCTAGCCAAAGTCATTTTCTTGTCCGGACTATCTCCTTTTACAACTATGCTGGCAGGTCGAATCGTTTCTGCAATCTTTTCAACATTTATCTGTATTGGTAATTCACCCGGAATAATATTGGAGAATGCTCTTAATTTCTCTATGCTTGGGTTAAATACATATGAATCCGTGTTGCTATTTTGTTTGGGTTGAGAATATCCTTGTTGCAAACCAAACATTAGGATTAATGCTGTAAAAATTATTTTTCTTCTCATCTTAATCTATGTTTTAATATAAAATCTATACAAATGAATTACACGATTCTGAATTTTTTCTGAAAAGAAATTATAAAGAATCCGATTCGTTATTAAGTCATTTATAAGAATCATCCAGATTTCAGTGTAGACAAAGTAGAGAAGCTAACTTAATATTATGCTAAAATAAAAAGGAGCTGTCCTGAAATTGGACTAGCCCCTTTGTCTATATTTTTATTTAAAGTTTTTCTTTCAGAAAATGCCCTGTATAAGATTCTTTGCATTTTGCAACTTCTTCAGGAGTTCCCTGACAAACAATTGCACCACCCATTTGCCCACCTTCAGGTCCTATATCTATTATATGGTCGGCACATTTTATGACATCCATATTATGCTCTATAATGACAATCGTATGACCTCTTTTTATTAAGGCATCAAAAGCCTTCAGCAATGTCTTTATATCGTGAAAATGCAACCCTGTTGTAGGTTCGTCAAATATAAAGAAAGTTGGTTCAGGTTTTTCATCTGCTAAATGAAAAGCTAATTTTACTCTCTGATTCTCTCCTCCTGACAATGAAGAAGAAGATTGACCTAATTTTACATAGCCAAGCCCCACTTCTTGTAATGGTTTTAGGCGTTTAACTATCTTTTTCTCAAGATTCCCTTTCCCCTCTTCAAAAAATTCAATAGCCTGGTCAATAGTCATTTCCAAAACATTGAATATACTGGCTCCTCTATACTGTACATCCAGTACATCTTGTTTGAATCGGCGACCCTTACATGCTTCACATTCGAGTAGAACGTCTGCCATAAATTGCATCTCAACAAGTATTTTTCCTTCTCCTACACATTCTTCACATCGTCCGCCCTCTACATTGAACGAGAAGAATGCCGGACTAAAATGCATCTGTTTAGCAAGAGCTTGATCAGCAAAAAGCTTTCGTATTTCGTCATAAGCTTTTATATATGTAACCGGATTGGAACGAGACGATCTGCCGATAGGATTTTGGTCTACCATTTCAATCTCTTTGATGAGCTTCAAATCTCCTGCTAGTCCGCTATATTGAACTATCTGATCTCCCTTTCCTTTATAATGGCGTTCGAGAGCCGTATATAGTACATCACAGATCAGAGAAGATTTGCCTGATCCACTAACTCCGGTAACGACAGTCATCACGTTTAACGGAAACTTTACATCTATATTCTTCAGATTATTCTGGCGTGCACCCTTTATTTCGATAAAGTTGTTCCATTTACGTCTGATCTTTGGGACCTCTATTCGTTCCTCACCATTCAGATACCGTACTGTATAACTGTCAGTATGTTTTTTCAATCCTGCCACATCACCCTGATAAACAACCTGTCCTCCAAGGCGCCCTGCTTTGGGACCTATATCTATTATGTAGTCGGCTGCTCTGATTATCTCCTCGTCATGCTCTACTACTACTACTGTATTCCCGATATCTTTCAGTTCATGCAAAACTCTTATCAATAAGTCCGTATCACGTGAATGAAGACCAATACTTGGTTCGTCTAATATGTATAGAGAACCTACAAGGCTGCTTCCGAGCGATGTTGCCAGATTTATGCGTTGGCTTTCCCCTCCCGACAACGTATTTGAAAGACGATTGAGAGTTAAGTATCCGAGCCCTACATTTTGCAGATACTGTATGCGTATATTTATATCCGTAAGCAGACGTTTGGCAATTGCCGTATCCGTTTCGTCAAGACTCAATGAGTCGAAGAAATCTTTCAATTCCGTAATCGGCATTAATACGAGATCTGCTATATTCTTTCCTCCTACTTTTACGTACAGAGCCTGAGGTTTGAGACGTGCTCCTTTACATGCCGGACAAATTGTTTTTCCACGATAGCGAGCCAGCATAACACGATATTGTATTTTATACTGATTTTCTTCTACCATTTTGAAGAAATCATCAATACCATGCAACCCTTTTGCTCCATGCCAAAGCAGGTCACGCTCTTTTTCATTTAATTCGAAATAAGGACGATGAATTGGAAAGTTATATTTTGTGGCAGCCTGTATAAAAGCTGTTTTCCATTCGCTCATCTTTTCTCCTTTCCAGCATACAACTGCGTCTTCGTATACGGATAGGCCCTTATTCGGGATGACAAGGTCTTCGTCTATTCCCATTACTCTCCCAAATCCTTCACATACGGGGCATGCTCCTACCGGGCTGTTGAAGCTGAACATCATGTCGTTTGGTTCTTCAAACTCAATGCCGTCTGCTTCGAAGTGCCTTGAAAAGTCGAAACTCTCAATCTTATCTCCAATATAAAAACGGATTATGCATTCGCCTTCTCCTTCAAAAAAGGCTGTTTCTATGGATTCTGAAAAGCGGCTGATATTTGCCGCATCATTGTCACAAGTCAGGCGGTCTATCAATAACAAGAGTTGATCGGGAGTATATTTTATTTTAGATGACAGGATAGTCTCTATTTGTTCAAATTTCCCGTCCAATTCTACGCGTGAAAACCCTTCTTTCTGTAATATTTCTAACTGTTCGTTTAAGGTTCTGTCGTCCCTTAGTATGATCTTTGTAAATATTGCAAGGCGAGTCGTTTCAGGATATGATTTCATTTTGTCTACAATATCACTCACCTGATGTTTCTTCACCTCCTGTCCCGATACGGGAGAGATAGTCTTTCCTATACGGGCAAACAGAAGTCGCAAATATTCGTATATTTCGGTAGATGTCCCTACTGTCGAACGAGGATTTCGCGCACTCACTCGTTGCTCTATGGCTATGGCAGGGGGAATCCCTTTTATGTAATCAGTTTCAGGTTTATTCATCCGTCCAAGAAACTGTCTGGCATATGAAGATAAGCTCTCGACATAACGACGTTGACCTTCTGCATAAAGAGTGTCGAAGGCTAAAGATGATTTTCCCGAACCGGATAATCCTGTAATAACAACGAATTTGTTTCGGGGGATTTCTACATCAATGTTTTTTAGGTTATTAACCCGTGCCCCCTTTATGAATATATTTTTTTCTGCTGACATGTTTTCTTCAAAAAATGACAGCAAAATTACGAAAAAAAGAGCGTATTATGAATTCAATTCTAATAAATTATGAAGAGTGTAGAATCCGCTATCTGCTAATAGTCGGGATAACTAAAGAGAAAAAACGAGACTAGGTTTTATTTATTCTTCTTCCGATTTAATTCATCGCGAAGAAAAGAGGCGAGCTCATAATCTTCTCCGGCAACAGCATCTCGGAGGCGAGCTTCTAATTCTTCAATGTCAAGGAGAGAGTAATCCAAGTCGGAGCGATTCTTGGCTTCTTCTGTAATACTGTTATTTGAAGAAGCTTTTTCATCGAATACAATTGCCTGATCTTGCATTATACTTTCGGATGTGTATATCGGAGCTTGCATTCTTAAAGCGATACTTACAGCATCTGATGTACGGCTTTCTATCTGAGCTATCTTCCCATATTGTGATATTGTCATTCTCGAAAAGAACACCCCATTCTCATATTTGTATATCTCTACATCAATCATTTCTATTTCTAATTGATGCATGAGTGAAACAAATAAGTCGTGGGTCAAAGGACGAGGAGGTAGAGTGCCTTGCAGTTTGAATGCAATGGATTGAGCTTCGGGCGTGCCGACGATAACCATCAACCTGCGCACACCATTCTCTTCGGCCAATACTAAGCCGTATGCACCGGATTGAGTCTGATTGAACGAGAATCCCAAAACTGATAATTTTACTCTATTTTCCATATAATGCTAAATCTAAAATCAAAAATACTTAATAATTTTTCATTTTCAGAATATAATTTTTCATTTTTGAATATTTTAGACGCTTGATTGTATTAGCCGAGAGCCCTTACTGCTTTATAATAGAATAAGATATAAATGAGATTTGCCTATCAGTCTTTTTTATTTACTTTTGTAATAATAAATTGTTTGCACCACATGTTGAATGATATAAAAAGGGCTTCTTTCAAACACAAGAATAATAAGCCTTGGTATTATATTAAAAATTATGTCCGTCAAAGATTGCCATTTTTTATTTATCAGCGACAACTGGAAAAGAAATTGGCCTCTGTGAAAGATTTTGATACTGAGTATATCCAAAAAAGGCTTAATTACTACAACCGTCTGGAAAATGTATGCAAGTTACCTGATTCAGCAGAAGTATTGTCAGATTTTAAATTGAAGAATCACTTTAAAGTTTATTATTTCGATGCTTTCGAATATACCCGTTATTTCCGACAAACTCTGAAAATATGTCCTCTCTTTGGAGATATTATTCATATTCCCGATCATCCCTCGCTCGTTAAGAGCCGCCCGATAGAAGGTGATAATGCAAATTCAGTGGTAATGAAATTAGCAAAGGTGAGACATTTTCTTTTCTTGAATGATAAAACACGATTCGAAGAAAAGAAAGATCTGTTAATTGGTAGAGGAAAAATCAGGCAAGAGCAACGGATTCGCTTTATGGAGATGTATTATAAGCATCCAATGTGCGATGTCGGACAAGTTAATATTACGTCTGATGCAAGATTCCCTGCAAAACGACTCACAATAGATGAGCAATTACAGTATAAATTTATTCTTTGCCTCGAAGGAAATGATGTTGCCAGCAATCTCAAATGGGTTATGTCGTCCAATTCTCTTGCTGTTATGCCTAAACCTAAATATGAAACATGGTTTATGGAAGGTACATTGATCCCTAATTATCATTATATGCTGATCAAAGATGATTATTCAGATCTGGAAGAAAGAATGAACTATTATATACAGCATCCTGACGAGGCAAATCAGATAATAGAAAATGCTCATAAATATGTGGAGCAATTTAAGAATAAGAAGCAGGAAGACCTTCTTAATCTTATGGTTTTGAAAAAATACTTTGAAAAAACAGGACAACAAGTATAAGTTTCGATAAATATTAGTTTAGATACCTTATTATTTAGGGCGATATGAAAAAAACTCATTTTTTAAAAACTCTTTATCTTCAAAAGCCTCTTTTGTTGATATTGTTAATCGCAACATTATCCACATTACCGTGGATTGGCTTAGGTGATTTCTATACTAAGGGTGAGCCTCGCGAGGCAGGTCTAGCTATTTCGATGATCGAAAAAGGAGAATGGATAATACCTTCGAGTTATGCTGATGAGTTTGCATATAAGCCTCCGTTGAGTCATTGGTTAATAGCCGGATTTTCATTGGTGTTGAACAATGGTGAGGTTACACCCTTTACATCCCGCCTCCCTTCTACGCTGGCTTTTATTGCCTTGATTGGTATTTGTTTTATGTTTTTTGCACGTCGCAGACCGGTTCTTGAAGCCTTTGTCTCGTGTCTTATTTTGATAACGTGTTTCGAAATACATCGGGCTGCCATGACGACCCGAATAGATATGTTGCTTACCTTTCTTATGGTGGCGGCCTTGATTCAGTTATATACATGGTATGAGAAAAGACGTGTGGGACAGTTTGTCGGTGCATGGCTACTGTTAACATTAGCAACCTTAGCCAAGGGTCCGGTAGGGGTATTGCTTCCATGTCTGATATTCGGTGCGTATCTGCTTACTCAACGAGAAAATTTCTTTCGGGCTTTTGGTAAATGTTTCGTAATATCGGTCTTAGCTCTTATCATTCCCGCTTTGTGGTATTACGCTGCATATCAGATTCAGGGAGAGGCTTTTCTTCAGAAAGCTTTTGCTGAAAATTTTGGGCGTTTTTTGAGAATAGAAACGGCAGATTTAGGCATTGGTTATGATCTGGGAGTCGTTAATCCGTGGTATTATTATCCGATAACCCTTATTGCGGGGTTCTTGCCATGGACAATTTTATTGCTCATTTCTTTGTTTTTTATAAAGTATAAGAAACCTTCTATTTCGGTGAAACTCTTTTTCCAAAAGATTCTCTCAATGGAGAAAGTCTCATTATTCAGCATTCTTATAATCGTTGTATCTCTTGCATTTTTTACTGTGCCGGCTTCTAAACGAAGTGTTTATATAATGCTTATCTATCCATTTCTATCTATTTTTATAGCTCGATTCTTTATATTCCTTTCCGATATGAAGCCTAAGGCTGTACGGATATCCACTTCTATTTTGCTAACTATAAGTATTTTGGCGTTGATTGTGGTCGGTTTGTCTTATACCGGATTAATAAATTTGGAAGATTTAGGTCGTAATTTCTCTACACGAGAGAAGACTCTGAGAGATATTAAGATATTCTCAGATTTGTTTCGTAACCCCGGAGGTTTTGGGCTGTTTGCTATTATTGTCCTTGTCTGTGCTGTTGTAAACAGTTTTTATCTGTTGCTTAAAAAGATGAATCTAAAAGTTTTGATGGCAGGTTTCGGTCTTATGTTTGCTCTAAATGTTTTTCTGGATGCATATTTGTTAACCGGTTTTAAAGACGCTTATTCTGCTCGTCCTTTTGCTGAATTATTAATCAGGAAATATGAACTTAGGGGAAATGTGTATGCAACAAATAACCTGAAAGAGTATAGAAATTTGTATGCTCTTAATTTCTTTTTGCATAATGATCTAAAAAATATAGAAATAGAACAACCCGATTGTGGATATTTTATATCTTTGACGCAAGATATTGATGAGGTCAAAGAACAATATAGTGATTATAGCTTCATTTTGTTGGAATCTAGTGATAAACTGAACGAATATAAAGATGAAATGCTATTCTTCAAGATTCAAAAAAAAGAATAGTATATTTAGACAAACTTAAGAACGTGCATGAAGCAGCAAATTAGTAAGCTTGCTAAGCAGAAAGCTGTTAGACAATTAATCAAATATGGTTTAGTCGGAATAGTGGGTTTAGTAATTGATATGGGAATTTATTACCTGTTGGTAACAAAATACTCTGTACATTATCCTTTTTCTGTGACTATAAGTGCCATTTTGGGAGGAAATATGTCAGTAGGAATGCTCGATATACTCATCTCGAATATTATTAGCCAAACATTAGCAGTTATAAATAATTTTATACTGAACAGCTATTTCACCTTTAGAGTTACTGATAATAAGCTGAAACGATTTTCCTCATTTGCCTCTGTAGCTATTGTTGGCATGATTATCAGTTCTATGTTACTTACTCTCTTTATCGGAGTTTTGAAAATAGATGATATGGTCGCAAAAGTGATTGCAATCTTTATTGTTGCAGCTATCCAATTTGGGATAAATAAATTTTTCACATTTAAGCAAGCTTAAATTTTTATTAACATATTCAGATTAGTTCGATCACAAATATTACACTGAAACAAACAATATTTCCCGTCATTTGTTTAAATACATAACAGAGTGCTGTTTATGTTAATGAAAAACCGCAATGATATAAATAGTTGATTAAAATTATTTTATTCAATTATTTGGGGAAAAACAAACTTACATAATAGGTTCTCTGGAAATTAATTCGCAAGATGCTAAGTAAAGGAATAAAAAAACATGTTTCAAACCCTGTTTTTGGGTTGCTTCCGTTCGTCATTTTTGTTGTATTGAATACAATAGGTGTTAGAGAAGAGTACGCTTTGATAGTAAGCTTCCTTACAGCCATTTTTGGCGAGATTTGGATAAGGAGTTACTATAAAAGTAAAGGGTTCAGTATTGCCTTTTATATATCTACAATTTCAATTCTGTTCACATCCATTATCTGGTTCTTTACATATAAATACTTGGGGGCAGGCAATGCGTTTTATATTGTTGTTTGCGAACTGTGTATCATATCCTTGTTTATGCTTTTGCGGTTAAGCAAAACTTATGTTGCCGCTAACTTTTTTCGTCAAAAGAGTCCTGTGCAAAAGGTTTTAATGACCGAATTTTACAATTCAGCCGGCCTGATTCAATATGGTCTGACATTTCATGTCTTTATAGTTTTAGTTTATAGACAATTTAGAGTCAATATAGTACATGTTAATACAGTCGATATTATTATATTTTCTGTCATCCCTGTTTTTGTCATTCTTGCTGTTGGTATTTATCAATTTCTTAAAATCGGAAACATTGTCTCGAAGCTCAAAAAAGAAGAATGGCTGCCTATTGTAACAGAAAAAGGTGAAGTAACGGGTAAGATTGCTAAAAGTGTATCTCTGAATATGAAGAATAAATTTCTTCATCCCGTTGTTCGTGTAGCCCTTATTTCCGGCTCTAAAGTTTATTTACAAGAGCGACCTCATAAGGATATACTTAGTCCTGGAAAGTTAGATTATCCTTTCGAGAAATACATGCTTTTCAACCACGAAATTAATCTGGCTGCACGTAATAGTATACGTCAGATGGTTGGTCCCGAAGTTGATTTTTCTGTAAAGTTCTTATTGAAATATGTTTTTGAGAACGAAGATACAAAACGATTAATCTTTCTATTTATAGCCGAAGTAGCTGATGAAGACCAGATAAAGAGGGAAGGTAGAATGAATGGTAAGTTCTGGACGATAAAGCAACTTGAGAACGGCTTTGCAGATGAAATTTTTGCAGAATGTTTTGAACTTGAATTCGAATATCTTAAAAATATGGTCTTAGAGCCATCCGATATATTTGGTGAGAATCCGATATTACAAGTAGAGTAGGACTAAACATCAGATATTCTTTCTGTTTCTCCACACCTGATACGAATTTACTATGTTCTGCCAAAGCACATAAGCTCCCGGACCTATGGATGAAATTGGATTCAGATAGGTCTGTGCCATCCAAATTGCCAGAATCGTATTTTTTTGCCCAAGCCCTTGTCCTCCGGCAATTGTGTCATTGCAGATTGATCCCAACTTACGTCCCAATAAAAATTGGCTTACACATATTATAAGCGCTATTATTGCAATTGATATTTCGATACGATAGTCCGGAGATTCCTGATCTAATATAAACTGCACTGTCTTTCCTGTAATTATAATTAATGCAAAAGACCATAAATAAAATGAGAGGCTTTTGGCTTTCTGTATTTCGTGACGGATTCTTGGAAAATACTTGCGTAGCAATAATGCTCCGAAAAAGGGCAAGAAGAGTAGTAAAAAAACTTTCTGAAAAACAATCCATACTGAGTGACTAAATGAAATTGTGCTAATTTCTCCTGTCAGAGCAAAAAGGATAGGTGCAACGATTACGATGATCATATTACTAAGTAAGCTGAAAGCAGTCAGACTGGCTACATTGCCACCCAGCATACCGGTAATTACCGGAGCAGAGGTAGCGGTGGGAGCAAAAATACATATCATTGCTGCTTGTGCTATTATCGGATGGATGGGGTAGAGGAGATAATAAAATACAACAGCTCCTATTACCTGAATTAATATCAACCAGAGATGTAATTTTGTAAATCTTATTTCCTTGAATGAGATGTTGCAATATGTGATGAGTAGCATAATTGCAATGAGATAAGGCGTTAAGAATGCCAATATATTAACATATTCATGCAATATTACTCCCAGCAACATAGCTATGGGCATCATATATGATTTTATTCTGTTCAGCATATTCTGTCATTATAATACAAAACAGACGAATAAAAGATATCCTTTTCTGGGTCTTTTTTAGGCTAAATGCTGGTAATTATTACCAAATATACAAATACGCAAGGAATAGCTAATATTGTGCTGTCGAAACGGTCTAAAATGCCTCCATGCCCGGGTATCATTGTTCCTGAATCTTTCACTCCTAAAGTACGTTTTACCAACGACTCGAATAAATCTCCCCATGTACCACATACTACTGTTATTGCTGCAAATCCAAGCCATGCAGCTATCGACAGATTGGAATAGAAATGAGCAAAGATAAGAGAGGATAGAATTGCAATAATAGCTCCTCCGACAAAACCTTCCCATGATTTCTTTGGAGAGATCCTTTCAAACAAACGATGTTTTCCAAAAGCCATACCGGTGAGATAGGCAAATGTATCATTGATCCATATCAAAACAAGTAATGCCAATATGTATACATAGTGATAGCTTCCCGGTTCGTATGCAAATACGAGATAGTTCGTTAGAGCAAGAGGACCTGCAATATAAACTTGTCCGAGTAAAGAATATGCCAAAGACTGTATCGGGTTTGGTCGTTTCAGATATAGTTCATTGATGAATAAAATGATCAGAAATATAACATAGGGTGTAAATACAATTGCTGAAGGTGTATGTGTGGAATACGAAAAAGCTCCGAGAAATAAGGAAAGCCCTGCCAATATATTCCATGTGTGTAGGATGTGTGTTTTCGTTGTTTTTTCGATTAATCCGTAAAATTCATATAAAGATAATACAGTAATTAGCGAAAATACAATAACAAAACTATATTCGTTTATAAGCATTCCTCCTAATAATACACCGATGAATACGATACCGGCGAGAATGCGAACTACAATATTAGGTAATTTCAAGACTTTTCTATTTTATTTTAATTAAACAAATGTACTAAAAAAGACTGTATCAAGGTATTTATAACAAGAAAAAGGTGCAGAGTATTACTAATCTGCACCTTTTTATCTTTGTAAAAGAGAACTTATTCTCCCGATTGATCTTCTTGAGCAATTATACCCGGAGGATCAGTTTCTCCTTGTTTTATTTCTATCTCTACATCTTTAGGCAAAGCTTCAGTTTCTTTCTGTATTTCCTCCGATCTTGATACCCATTGGCGTTCACCGAATATTTTTTTCAAATCTTCTGCAAAGATCACTTCCTCTGTTATCAATAGATTTGCAAGTTTTGCGTGTCCTTCCCCATGTTGAGTCAGTAATTGCTTTGCTCGCTCATATTGTTCGTTTATCATTGCCTGTACCTCTTTGTCTATCAACAAAGCAGTTTCTTCACTATATGGTTTAGTGAAGCCGTATGCTTCGCCCGACGAATCGTAATAACTCAGGTTCGGCATTTTGTCACTCATGCCAAGATATGATATCATTGCATATGCCTGCTTCGTTACACGTTCCAAGTCATTGGCTGCTCCCGAAGAAATATGTCCGACAAACACTTCTTCCGCTGCACGACCTCCCAGTAAGGCACACATTTCGTCAAGCATTTGCTCTTTTGTCGTTATCTGTCTTTCTTCTGGCAAATACCATGCTGCACCAAGAGCCTTGCCCCGAGGTACAATAGTTACTTTTACCAATGGATTGGCATATCTCAAAAACCAACTTAAGGTGGCGTGACCCGCTTCGTGTATGGCTATTGTTTTGCGCTCATCCAAAGTCGTTATTTTGTTTTTCTTTTCCAGCCCTCCTACAATACGGTCGACTGCATTAGTAAAGTCTTCTTTTTGAACCACCTTTTTGCCTTTTCGGGCAGCTATTAATGCTGCTTCATTACAAACATTTGCGATGTCTGCACCCGAAAATCCCGGAGTCTGACGTGAAAGAAATTCTATATCTACACTATCGTCAATTTTTATCGGACGAAGGTGTACTTTAAATATATCTTTACGGTCGTTAACATCCGGTAAATCTACCGAAATTTGACGGTCGAAACGCCCTGCACGAAGCAATGCTTTGTCCAGAATGTCAGCCCTATTTGTCGCAGCCAATATGATGATTCCACTATTAGTGCCAAAACCATCCATTTCTGTTAATAACTGATTCAATGTATTTTCGCGTTCATCATTCGAACCCATATTTACATTTCGTCCACGCGCACGACCAATAGCATCTATCTCATCTATAAATATGATACAAGGCGATTTCTCTTTTGCTTGTTTAAATAAGTCTCTAACACGTGAAGCTCCTACACCAACGAACATTTCGACAAAATCCGATCCTGAAAGAGAGAAGAATGGAACATCTGCTTCCCCTGCAACCGCTTTTGCCAAAAGGGTTTTACCTGTTCCCGGAGGGCCTACTAGTAAGGCTCCTTTAGGGATTTTTCCTCCAATTTCGGTATAACGAGATGGGTTTTTAAGAAATTCTACAATTTCTTCTATTTCTTCTTTTGCTTCTGATAGTCCTGCAACATCTTTGAATGTTACTCGAAGGTCTGAGCCTTTGTCGTATAGCTGAGCTTTAGATTTTCCTACGCTAAATACTCCGCCTCCGCCTCCGCTTCCACCACCGGACATACGGCGCATCATATATATAAACAATCCGAATATAAGAATGATAGGTAAGAAACTTACCAATATTTCCCAAGGACTTGTTCCAGACTCGTAATTAACATCTATGTCATAATTTTTTTCCGCTTGTACTTTATCGTAGAAATTCGAAAATATTTCGGATGAAGGTATTTTTACATTCAACGATGGGTTTTCACCAACCTTGTCTGCATTTCCTTTAAAGACATGCTTTACCGAATCTTTTCTTACCACAGCCTGTAAGGTATTGTTTTTGGTGTCGACAGTAATTTTGCTTACACTGTTGTCAGCTACATATCCTTGAAATTCGGACCATGCAATTTCTTTTTGTATCCCGCTGGTATTTTCTGTGAAGAAATACATTCCTATGATTGCACCAAATACAATCAAGTATATCCAATAAAGATTGAATGGGATTTTGGGTCCTTTCGGTCCTGATAACCGGGGCTTCTTGTTATCCCCTTTGTTGTAATTATCCATATACTATTTGTAATACGTATGTATTGATTCGTTTATCCTTTATTATAGAGAAATATAACAATCGATAGTCGCGTTTTGTTGGCTATTCTACATCAGGTATTGATTCCAGCTTGGCATCAGCCCATAAATGTTCGATGTTATAAAATTCTCTCAACTCAGGAATGAATACGTGTACAATAACCGTACCATAATCTATACCTACCCATCGGCCTTCTCTCAAACCATCTAAAGACAATGGGCGTTCTTTCTTCTTTTTCTTTACCGAGTCTACCACTTCATCAGCTATTGCTGTTACTTGTATTGGAGAATTACCTTCGCAGATAACAAAATATTGACAGATAGTGCCGGGTAGTTCTGTCATGTCTACGATTACAATGTTTTTTGCTTTCTTATCTTGGCACGCAGCCACAATATTATTTACTAAGCTTTTTACTTCTTTCATTCTTTATTTTATGTAAACTGTATTTTTTATATGAAACTACAAATATAGTCCGATTTTTGAACAAATCATTCATATCTGTTGGAAGAACAAATAATTAATAACCTAAAATATTCTCAAAAGTACAAAAATCGAGTTCTTTCTTCTAAATAGCAAAGGAGTCTTTATTCCTTAGGACTCCTTCACAATCGTTGAGGTTATATCTTACTTGGTCAGATTTTCTATGCTTTCTTTTATTGTCTTTATCTTACTTTCTGCATCTGCCTGTTTCTTGCGCTCGTTTTCTACAATTTCAGGTTTTGCATTGGCTACAAATCTTTCGTTACTAAGCTTGTTCGTTACAGATTTAAGGAATCCTTCAAGATATGTAAGTTCTTCTTTTAGTTTTTTTAATTCAGCCTCTATATCTATGCTATTTCCTAATGGTACGGAGAATTCTGTTGTACCAACAAGGAATGAAACTGCTGTCGGATCTTTTTCCTTGACTGTATTTATAGCAGACAGATTGCTCATTTTGGAAATCACACTGTCAAAGGCATTGTCATACTCTCCCAAAATATCTAAGGATACTTCCTCTTTGTTCGGAATATTCTTCTGTAAACGGATTGTTCTTATGCCTGCGATGATGCCTTTTACTCTATCGAAAGAGGTTATAAGATCATTGTCGAAAGAGGTTTCCTTAGGCATGTCTGATACCATAATGCTTTCACCATCTTTTCTTTCAGTTAGAGCTTGCCACAATTCTTCTGTGATAAATGGCATAAACGGATGAAGCAACCGTAGCAGCGAATCGAAAAACTCTAATGTAGCAGCATAGGTTGTAGTATCTATTGGTTTCTGATAAGCAGGTTTTACCATTTCCAGATACCAAGATGAGAACTCATCCCAGAATAGTTTATAGACTGACATCAAGGCTTCTGATAAACGATATTTACTGAAAGAGTCGTTTAACTCGGCTGTTGTTTTTGCCAATATGTTTCTGAACCAATCAATTGCTATTTTAGCAGACTGAGGTTGTTCTATATTAGAATCTACTTCCCATCCCTTAATCAAACGGAAGGCATTCCATATCTTGTTGTTGAAGTTTCGTCCTTGCTCACAAAGAGCTTCATCGAATGGGATGTCATTACCGGCAGGGGCTGTAAGTAAAAGACCCATGCGAACACCATCAGCACCGTATTTGGCTATCAGGTCAAGCGGATCGGGAGAGTTTCCCAATTGCTTAGACATCTTTCGTCCTTCTTTGTCTCGTACAATTCCGGTAAAATATACATTGTGGAAGCAAGCTTCGCCTCTATATTCATAGCCTGCCATAATCATGCGTGCTACCCAAAAGAATATAATATCCGGTCCGGTAACTAGATCGTTGGTTGGATAGTAATATTTGATCTCCTCATTATCCGGATTGTTAATACCGTCAAAAACGGAGATTGGCCAAAGCCAAGAAGAGAACCATGTGTCGAGGCAGTCTTCGTCTTGACGTAGGTCTTCCATATTCAGATTCGAATTGATCTTCTTTGCCTCTTTCAAAGCATCTTCGGCAGTTTCTCCCACCACAAAGCCTCCTTCAGGAAGATAATAAGCCGGTATCCGATGCCCCCACCAAAGTTGGCGGCTGATGTTCCAATCTTTTATATTTTCCATCCAATGGCGATAAGTATTCTTGAACTTTGCAGGATAAAACTTTATTGTATCGTTTTCTACTGCATCAAGAGCCGGTTTGGCTAAATGCTCCATCTTTAAGAACCACTGCATCGACAGTTTTGGTTCGATAGGCACATGTGTACGTTCCGAATATCCTACGCTATTCGTATAGGCTTCGGCTTTTTCTAATAACCCTAGTTCTTGAAGATCTTTCTCTATTTTTTTGCGTACATCGAAACGATCCATTCCTTCGTATTGAAGTCCGTGAACATTCAATGTTCCATTATCATTAAATATATCAATTCCTTCCAAATTGTGTTTCTGTCCCAGCGTGTAGTCATTTACATCATGGGCAGGAGTTACTTTCAAAAATCCTGTTCCGAACTCCATATCAACATATTCATCCTCGATGATAGGAACTACACGATTTACTATCGGCACGATTACCTTTTTGCCTTTCATGTATGCTGTTTTCGGATCGTTCGGATTGATGCAAACGGCAATGTCTCCAAAAATAGTTTCGGGGCGAGTCGTAGCTACTACTGCATATCCATCTTCGCCTTCTATCTTGTAACGAATATAATATAGTTTTCCGTGTTCTTCTTTGTGGATTACCTCTTCGTCCGAAACTGCTGTTTGTGCAGACGGATCCCAATTTACCATGCGAATACCACGATAAATAAGCCCTTTGTTATATAAGTCTACAAAAACTTTGATAACGCTTTCGGAACGCTTCTCGTCTAAAGTAAAACATGTTCGCTCCCAATCGCATGAAGCACCTAACTTCTTTAATTGCTCAAGGATAATGCCTCCATGCTTGTGAGTCCAGTCCCACGCATGTTTCAAAAACTCATCACGCGACAGGTCTTTTTTGCTGATGCCTTCCGATGCCAGTTTGTTTACCACTTTTGCTTCAGTCGCAATAGAGGCATGGTCTGTACCCGGAACCCAACAGGCATTCTTCCCCATCATTCGGGCACGACGTACAAGTATATCCTGAATCGTATTGTTTAGCATATGTCCCATGTGTAGTACACCGGTGACGTTTGGTGGAGGAATAACAATAGTATAAGGTTCGCGACCATCCGGTTCGGAATGAAACAGTTTGTTTTCCAACCAGTATTTGTACCATCTATCCTCTACTTCAGCAGGATTGTATTTACTTGCAATTTCCATATTAACAATAAAACGAGATTTTTAAGAGGCAAAAATACAAAATACTTTTTACTTGTTTATGCTTTACTTTTATAAGTAGTAATAATTTCTCAAAAGAAAGGGGTGTTATTTTCTTGGATTTGTTAATACAACAATCGGAAGTAGAATGTTTGAAGTCAATTCTTTTATTATCCTAATAATTTATACTAATTTTGCATCTTTATATCAAAAATCAGGTATGCGTACGCTGGAAGAGCTTGTTAATACAGATGATCCCGGTTGGCCGATTATAAACGAATGGATCAGTATGGCTAAAAACAAGGTAGATGTTCTGCCTTGTGATCTTCAACGAGCGCAATCTTCTCTGGTCAACATGCAAGTAACAACACGTTCGCTAATGGGGGCTGTTGTATATAATACAGGAGGCTTGCTTGTTGATAATGGTTGGATACGTATTCTCGGATCCGGCTGCAATCTAATGAAACGTACTTTACCCGACTGGAATCAGGGAAAAACCTTTGATGAATTTGGAGATGCTGCTCCATACCTGTTGATGGCAGACGATGTTGTTGGCGGATTTTATGCTATTAACGGAGGCTTTTTCGGTAACGATACGGGTAATATATATTATTTCAGTCCCGACACTTTAGATTGGTTACCAATGGAAATAGGATATAGCCAATTCCTTTTGTTTTGTTTCGAAACAGATTTGGATGATTTCTACGAAGGGCTTCGCTGGCAAGATTGGCGAAATGATGTTGCAGAATTAAGCCCCGATCAAGCATACACTTTTTATCCTTCTCTCTGGACGAAGGAAGGGCAGGATATTGATAAAGTGTCTAAAGCTATCGTTTCGATAGATGAAGTATATAAGGTCAATATGGAAATGAAGAATACTCTGGGTTAAAAGAAATAGATTTAAATAAATATAAGAACTTATGCAAGTCACAGAAAAAGAAGCGGATGAACTTATCCAACCAATACGGAAGACTGATCTTATTTATCAGATAGAAGATAAGCCGCCTTTTAGTGAAGCCATGTTTGCCGGCTTCCAACATCTGCTGGCTATCTTTGTTGCTATTGTCACACCTCCGCTGATTATATCCAGAGCGCTTAATTTCAGTGCGGAAACGACCGGATTTCTCGTTTCCATGGCTTTACTGGCGTCAGGTATTTCTACGTTTATACAATGTCGTCGTTTCGGTCCGGTCGGATGCGGATTGTTATGTATACAAGGAACTAGTTTTTCTTTTATAGGTGCGCTGACAGCTAGCTTTGCAGCAAAAGGAGATATGGGAGAAGCCGCTATTCTGGCTTCCATCTTTGGTGTTTGTATTGCGGCTTCCCCTGTAGAAATGATTGTGAGCAGAGTGCTCAAGTATACGAAGAAGATTATTACACCTTTAGTATCGGGTATTGTTGTTACCATGATTGGTCTTTCCTTGATCAAGGTAGCTATTATATCTTGTGGAGGAGGTTTCTCGGCTATAGGAGTTGAAGGAGCAAAAGGATTCGGTAGCCCTCAAAATCTAGGTTTGGCAGCCCTTGTCCTTGTTTCCATTATTGTCTTGAATGGTATCAGAAATAAATATATACGAATGAGCTCTATTATTATAGGTATAGCACTCGGATATGTTGTCTCTTACTTTATGGGTTGGGTCGATTTTTCAAATATGGGCGAAATAGGAGCATTCACCGTTCCGATGCCTTTCAAATATGGATTAGGGTTCGATCTCTCAGCTTTTATAGCAGTGGCTATTATTTACTTCATTACATCTATTGAAGCCTACGGAGATATAACAGCCAATTCGATGATCGGAGGAGAGCCTATCGAAGGACCTAAGTTTATGAAACGCGTTCAGGGAGGGATTCTTGCCGATGGTATAAACTCGACTATTGCCGGAGTTTTCAATTCCTTTCCTAATTCAATTTTTGCTCAAAACAATGGTCTTATCCAATTAACGGGAGTTGCCAGCCGCCGCGTAGGATATTATATCGCAGCATTCCTTGTTATATTAAGCGCATTCCCATTCGTTGGAGGTATATTCTCTATCATGCCCGAACCGGTATTGGGAGGAGCTACCCTGCTGATGTTCGGTACAGTTGCCGCATCTGGCGTTCGGATTATCGCTTCTCAAGATATAGATAGAAAAGCCGTTTTGGTACTCGCCGTGAGCTTTGCTTGTGGACTCGGAGTCGAACTCGTTCCTGATATTCTTTTGCAGATGCCCACTTGGGTGAAAGGTATCTTTGCTTCGGGTATTACCACTGGAGGAGTTGTTGCCATTATTGCTAATGTTGTTATTCGTATTAAAGACTAAAAGACAAATATATTGTTATGAAATTATTAAAAGACCGTATTCTCAAAGATGGGAGAAGCTTTGACGGAGGCATTCTCAAAGTGGATAGTTTTATCAATCATCAGATGGATCCCATACTAATGAAGTCGATAGGAGTAGAGTTTGTTCGCAGATTTGGAAACCTGCCTATAAATAAGATTATAACAATAGAGGCGAGTGGTATTGCTCCTGCTATTATGCTAGGGTATTTGCTCGAACTCCCTGTTGTCTTTGTAAAAAAGGCTGTGCCTAAGACGATGGTCAATATGGTATCTACCGTAGCTCATTCTTTTACTAAAGACCGTGATTATACTATTTGCGTAAGTAAAGACTTTCTTACGCCTGAAGATAAAGTCGTTTTTATCGATGATTTCCTTGCAAATGGCAATGCTGCAATAGCAATCAATAATCTGATTAATGAAGCCGGAGCTGAGCTTTTTGGTATGGGCTTCATAATAGAGAAAAGCTTTCAGGATGGTGGACGTCGTCTCAGAGAATTAGATATACGTGTCGAATCGCTTGCCCGTATCAAAGAGCTGGGCGAGAACAAGATTATATTTGAAGAGTAGGCGTGTGCCGGAAAGGTTTGTAACTATGGACAAGACTATATTTTTCACCCCTGATATTTCAACCGATGTTGAACTGCCTGTTGATGAGGCTCAACATTGTATTAAAGTACTCCGTAAGAAAGAAGGAGATGAGATCCTTCTTGCCGATGGAAAGGGGGCTTTTTATGATGCGACCATTGTGCAGGCGAATCCTAAGCATTGTATTGTCCAGATTGAAAATAAGATAGATAAACCAAAGGAATGGAGTTTCAATCTTTATATTGCCTTTGCTCCGACAAAGAACATAGACCGTATAGAATGGTTTGCCGAAAAAGCGACTGAAATAGGAATAGACCGTCTCACCCCACTCCTTTGCCAACATTCAGAGCGAAAAGAGATAAAGGCCAGTCGCATCGAAAAGATTTTGGTTTCGGCCATGAAGCAATCGCAAAAGGCAGTGTTGCCACATTTAGATCCGATGACTCCTTTCTCTGAATTTGTGAAACAACCGTTTGATGGGCAAAAGTTTATTGCTCATTGTTATCCACAGCAAAAGGTGTTGCTCAAAGATACCTACGAAAAAGGATCTGACGTGCTGATTCTTATAGGTCCTGAGGGGGACTTTTCGGAAGAAGAAGTTGAGGAAGCTAGCAAGCATGGATTTCAGCCGATCTCGTTAGGAGAAAGTCGATTGCGAACAGAAACCGCTGCCTTGGTAGCATGCCATACCATTCATGTGCTGAATTAGATCAGAACCTGTATTCTTCTAATTTCTTTACCAGTTTTATCGTTTCCACCGCTTCTTTTACATCGTGTACCCGAAGTATATTGGCTCCGTTTTGTAGAGCGAAGGTGTTTAATACCGTTGTGCCGTTCAGGCTTCCTTCTGCATCTGTATCAAGCAGATTGGCTATCATACGTTTTCTTGATATTCCTACTAGCAAAGGCCGTTCGAAAATGGAAAATCCTCTTAATGCTGCCATCAACTCGTAGTTCTGCTCCATTGTCTTACTAAATCCGAATCCCGGATCAATAATAATGTCATTTACGCCCAATTGGTGTAGTTGCGCGACCTTTTGCGAAAAATAATAGAATATATCCTGAATAAGGTTGTTGTAATCTGTTTGCTTACTCATTGTCTGAGGAGTGCCACGCATATGCATTAGTATATAAGGCACATTAAGTCGGGCTATGGTATCGAACATTGATTTGTCTATCTCTCCTCCCGAAATATCGTTAATAATGGCTACACCGTATTTTTCGACAGCCAGACTTGCTACATCTGAATAGAACGTATCCACCGATAGAATGACGTCTGGGAACTCTCGGTTTATGATAGATAAAGCAAATTCTAGTCGTTCCTTTTCTTCTTCGGCTGAAAGTAGTGTCGATGTCGGGCGAGTAGATTGCGCTCCGATGTCTATAATTCTCCCCCCTTCCGAAATAATTTCTGTAACCCGATCCACTATTTGTTGTTCCGATTCCTTTCGGCTTCCGGCAAAGAAAGAGTCGGGGGTCACGTTCAATATCCCCATCACTAGAGGAAAGGATAGGTCGAGGAGTTCTCCTTTTATATTTATAGTTTTCATTCCATTTTAACTAAAAGGTTACAAACTTGTACACTTTTCGGCTGTTTTTTCAAATTCGCTTTTCTGTTATAAGAAATTGTCGGGCGAAATACATATATAGCAGATTTTGTTTC
The DNA here is from genome assembly GCA_002409595.1 of Dysgonomonas sp. UBA5412. Taxonomy (GTDB): domain Bacteria; phylum Bacteroidota; class Bacteroidia; order Bacteroidales; family Dysgonomonadaceae; genus Dysgonomonas. The sequence continues at coordinate 226,973 of DHNQ01000016.1, read as the reverse complement.
TAAAAGCTCTATTCTCTGCTATATATAGATAATTCAAATATGCTTTATAATTCAATAATTTCTTCTTCCAGAATTGTCAGTTTTTCTATACCACCTTCTGTTACCACATATGTGTTTTCGATACCTACTGCCCCCACTTCGGGTATAACAAACTTAGGTTCTAAGGCAAATACAATATTCTTTTCCAATAATTCTTTAGAACGTGGAGTCAATACCGGCGGCTCATTTATTTCTAGCCCCAACCCATGTCCAACAAATTTGGCTTGCTGTTTTGTACCCATAAAGTATAGTTCCAAATTGTTTTTTACTACCGCTTCCATCGCAATATTGTAGAGTTCGGCACATCCTACACCGGGTTTTGCCATATCCATTATCTGATTGTGAATGTCGATGGATACCTGATGGGCACGATAAGCTATATCCAGCGTTTTCCCTACCGAAAATGTTCGGGTCATGTCTGTCATCCAAGGAGAATAATTGCCTGCCATATCGACCATTATGGTTTGTCCTTTTTCTATTCTCTGTCCTGCTGCACCCAAAGGTAATGCAGGAGTTGTACCTGCTCCACCCAATGCAAAATCGTAAGGTGACGGCGATTCGGCATTTTCTCCGGCAAGCAGACTTCCCATGAAGATATCCATATTCTCACCGTAGCTTCTGAAAATTCCTATCGAACCATGTAGGCGCATCAGTTTTTCTATCTCTATCTGCAATTCTACATCTGTCATGCCTTGCTTATATACAGATGGTATAAGTTTGTACACAGCCTCGTGTTTTCTGGCACAGGCTTTTATCTGTTCCAGTTCGAAGTCTGTTTTTACACTTCTTATCTTACGCATCAGGGTCGATGCATTCGCTGTTTCAGCTACTTTAAACGTTGATAAGATACGGTTGCATTCTCCAAAAGGTATTACGTCTGTCTCCAAAAGGATGGTTTTCGGTAATGCGATATTCCTTTTTTGCAACTCGTCTGCTATCTGTTCGGGCTTACGAATATAAATCGTATTGTCAAAAGCAACGCCTTCCGGTCGTTTTACAAAGTGAATCGGGTCGCCTTCACAAGGAAGAAAATAATATCCATTGTAAATCATTCCCGTCATATAAAAGACATTTACTCCGGTTGTCAATACACACGCTTCAATGTTGCTTTTCTGCATCGCCTTTTGCAAGCGTGAACGGCGAATTTCAAGATCTTTTATTAATGCTTCTTTGTAATTCATATCGTAAGCTAATTTTTATATAAATTATTTCTTAAAATATATTCATATACTTCGTCAGGGAGAAATGCTTTTACATTTTTGCCTTCGGCAATAGCCTCTCTGATAAATGTCGATGAAATCTCGATAATTGGCGAATCTAAAGCCTCTACCTTGTCTTTTAGTTTAGATGGAATACTTATGCGGTATCCTAAGCGTGGATAAACTTTAAGATTGTAGTTTTCGAGTATTTTGTCATATTCACGCCAACTTTCAAATACATTCCAGTTATCACCACCTATAATAAGCGTGAATTTATGCTGTGGATATTTTGCTTGTAAAGCGTTCAGTGTGTCAATTGTGTAAGATGGACGGGGCATTGAAAACTCGAAATCGCATGTTTTTACTTTTTTATACTCTTTTAGAGCCATCTCTGTCATTTGCAGCCGAATATTTTCGTCGATAAGTTCACCCTCCGACTTTAACGGATTGTGTGGACTCACTAGAAACCAAATTTCCTCTATTTCGGTAAATTCTACTATGTAATTTGCCAATATCAGATGTCCTATGTGGATAGGGTTGAATGATCCGGAGAAAATTCCTATATTCATTTTTCAAGAAAATCTTTTACTAATTTTAGCACCTTTGCTTTTGCGTCTTCCAAGTTTTCGTTGCGTATAACGATATCGAACTGAGGCGCGAATGTCATTTCGAATTCAGCCTTGGCTATTCGCGATTCTATAACCTCAGGCGAATCTGTACCTCTTTTTACCAAACGGTTGCGCAATTCGTCTATGGATGGCGGTTCTACAAAAATGGATAGAGCCTTGTCTCCATAATATTTCTTTATATTACATCCGCCCACGACATCGACATCAAATATAACGTTTCCTCCGGCTTTAAATATGCGGTCTACTTCCGACTTTAGCGTCCCGTAAAATTTATCTTTATATACCTCTTCATATTCTAAGAATTCGTCGTTACTTATTTTCTGCCTGAATTCTTCGGGTGAATGGAAATAGTATTCTATGCCATGCTTTTCTTCGCCCCTTGGCTCACGGCTAGTGGCAGATATGGAGAAATTAAGATTCAGATTTTGCGATAGCAAATAATTGATTATAGTCGATTTGCCCGCTCCGGATGGAGCAGAGAAAATAATTAATTTACCCATCTTTATTATTATAATACGTTCAGTACCTGCTCTTTTATTTGCTCTAGCTCATCCTTCATGCGCACTACTATTTGTTGCATTTCGGCATGGTTAGACTTAGAGCCCATTGTGTTTATTTCGCGTCCCATTTCCTGAGAGATGAATCCAAGTTTTTTACCCTGTCCGCTTCCGGCTTTCATCGTTTCTAGGAAGTAGCTCAGGTGGTTGGCTAAACGGGTCTTTTCTTCGTTGATGTCCAATTTCTCGATATAATATATCATTTCTTGCTCGAAACGGTTTTTATCATAATCGAAATCTTCTATCTTTTGCAAAGCCTCTGTTATTCGGGTTTTCACCTTGTCTACGCGTTCTGCCTCGTATGGCTCTATTTCATTTAATAATGAAGATATGCTGGCAATTTTTTCTTCAAACAAGTTTTGAAGCATACTTCCCTCTTGTTTACGGAATGATAAAAGTTGCTTTTTAGCCTCTTCTATTGCACTTTTTACAGCACTCCACTCATTTTCGTCGGCTTCCAATGCTTCATATTTTAATACATCGGGCATACGGAGTAAAGTTTGAAACCAATCGGACGGGGGAGCAATGCCCAACTTTTTAGACGATTCCATTATCTGATTGTAGTATCCTTCCAGCAGATTCTGATTTATTTGATTTGCTGTTTCGCCACCGATGTTTTCTACATAGATAAGAAAATCCACTTTTCCCCGTTCTAATTCTCTGGACAGCATATTGCGAATTTCCATTTCATGCTCTTTATAGAGATTAGGCATACGCACCGAAAGGTCGAGTTGCTTACTGTTTAAAGATTTTATTTCGACTGTAACCTTTCTTTTGTTAAGTTCGGTCGTTGCTTTTCCAAAGCCGGTCATTGATTGTATCATGCTGTACTTTTTAGTTTTAAACACAAAAATAAACAAATATTGTGCGCTATGCCTAAATTTTGAGAACTTTAAATGCTAAAACAGCGTTAATCTGTAGTAATTCTTTAATTTTGCAATAATAAATATTCAAAGAAATTTCATATTTATGAGTACAAAACTATTCTTACAATATCCCAAATGCAGTACTTGCCGAAAAGCAGCCAAATGGCTGAAAGAAAATAATATTGATATTGCAGAGCGCGACATCACGAAAGATAATCCTACCAAACAAGAATTGTCGGAGTGGATAAAAAAAAGCGGACTGCCTATTTCGAAATTCTTTAATACATCGGGGCGTATCTATAAGGAACAGAATCTGAAAGATAAGGTTAAATCGGCATCTGAGGCAGAATTGATTGATACATTAGCTTCGGATGGTATGGTTGTAAAGCGACCGATTGTGGTTGCGGACAACGATGTACTTGTAGGCTTCAATGAAGCCGAATGGAACGAGAAATTGAAATAATAATTTCTGTATGGAAGAGAAAGAACCGATAAAAGAACCAACGGAGCAAAATGTACCACCTCGAAAAAGTCTGATAAAAAGACTTTTCAAATTTTTACTCTATTTAGTCCTTACTATAATTGGGCTAAATGTGCTTCTGTATGTTCTGCTTTCCATTCCTTTTGTTCAGCAGAAGGCTGTTGACTTTGCTGTCGATAAGTTGAAAACGACGATGAAAACGGAAGTTTCGATAGATGAAGTCAGACTGCGATTGTTTAATAATGTTTCTCTTAAAGGCATCTATATAGAAGATCAGGCAAAAGACACCTTACTCTATGCCCGATCGTTAGATGTTTCTTTAGCCCCATGGGAGTTGATAAGAAATAATACGTTAGAAATAACCGGTATTTCTCTCGACGACTTTGTTATCAATGTAAACTCTAAAGATAGTATTAGCGACTTCAACTTTCAGTTTATCATCGACACCTTTGCCAGCGATGATACGACTAAGGTAGATACAACTAAAAGCTCGTTGAATATAGTTATTCAGGATATTGACCTTAAACGAGGGCGATTAAATTATGATGTATGGTCTGATTCCATTACCCCCCATATTTTTAATGCTTCACATATCGCGTTGTATGATCTGACTGCAAATCTTGATTTGAATTCCATAGATGCCGACAAATTCGATATTGTGTTGAATAACCTTTCGGCAAAAGAGCGTTCTAATGTTGAAATAAAAAATCTGAAAGGACATTTACTCTCCCAAAATTCACAACTTTGGTTGGACGATCTTTCTCTGAATCTTCCAAATTCTCATATGATAGTATCGAAAGCAAAATATAATTTGTCTGACAATACATTTGAGTTGGAAACGGACGATACATCCCTTTTGCCCGAAGATTTGATGGCTTTTCTTCCTAATCTCAAGTTCTTGAAAAATAAGATCGGATTGACTACCCGTATTTCAGGTACTTTACCGGAAGTTAGTATCGAAAGGGTAAACCTTACTTATGGAGAAGATTTTGTATTAGACGGTAGTGCTAGTTTAGCCAGCTATGAGAAATATGGAAATTCCAATATCAATTTGTCTATCGACAAGTTGAAGGCTTCGCCTACTGCGATTTCAGACTTGGCAAAGCTTGGCGATTCGACGTTCGTTGCTCCGGATATTATGAATACAATGGGCGATATTTTCTTGAAGGGGAAAATTGCCGGACAATTGAGTAAATTTAAACTAGATGCTGAGGCTTGGTGTAGGCAGGGGCTTCTTTCTCTTGTTGCTGTCGGTTCTGTGGATACGACTTTTACTAACTTTAGTGTGATGGCGGGACTAAAAACCCGAAATTTTGGACTGGGAAAATTATTGGGGGGCGATTCGGGTTTAGGCAATCTGACTGCTAATGTTAATCTGAAAGCAAGCCAAAGCGACAAAGAGTCTCTGTCAGCTCGTTTACTTGGTAATTTAGAGGCTTTGCAATATGAGAAAGAAACAATATCAAATATTCCTTTCGAGGCATTTTATAATGCTTCAAAAATGGGTTTGACTGCAAAAGCTGACTGGAAAATAGGAAAAATATATGCGGATGCAAGCATGTCGCAGGCTAAAGTGCCTGATATCAATGTAAGGCTTAGAATTGACTCTTTACATATCGACCATTTTTATAAGAATGAAGATTGGGTTAATCCTCGTCTGACCATGGCTTTGAATGGAAGCATCAAAGGGTTGGATATTGATAATATCGTTGGAACAGTAAAAATAGATAGTCTTGATCTGCATGACGATAATTTTAATTTTGCCCCGGGATCATTTACTCTCCAATCGGGACGAAATGACAATGATAAGAGTAAATTTATTGAATTTACCTCTTCGCTCCTTTCTGCAAAAATAATGGGGCAATATTCGTTTATGACATTTGCCGATGAGTTCTCTAATCTGATGAATAGTTACTTGCCGGATATATTTCAAATGAAGAAATATCGGAAAAAGGATCAGAATGATTTTACTTTTGATATAACGGCCAATAATACTGAAGAATTGGGTAATATATTTGCTTTGCCGTTAGATATTATCAGCAATGCAAGAATTGAAGGGCAGATTAGCACCATTGATAAGAAGCTATTGATAAAAGGGAATATCCCTCATATGCGTTTTGGCGAATATAATGTAAGGAATACAACTCTTGATGTAGCAAATCAGGACTCAGCTTTCAATATTATTCTTGCCAGTGGGGTATTGATGGAACAAGGACGCTATAATCTGTCGATGAACGTTAATGGGGCAAATAATAATATTTATTCTTCAGTAAAGGTTAACAGTGATAGTGCGAGTATAAATATAAATGGTCATTTAGAAGCTTTGGCTCATTTTAGCCGAAACGAAAAGAATGAATTAGTGTCGTCTCTGAAAGTTACACCTTCAGATGTAAATGTTGGGAAGTTAGCATTAAACTTCCTACCGGCAGATATACTGAACGAGGGGCAACGAACTGAAATTCATAATCTGGGATTGGCTGTAAATAAGAAGCCTTATTTTAATCTTGATGGGGTTATTTCTCCCGAAAAGACGGATAGTTTACGCTTGTATTTTGACCATGCCGAAATAGGAGAACTTTTGTCCGCATTCGATGTGAATAATATACGGGGACAGGTGCATGGTAATGTATTATTAACAAATTTACTCGATCGCCCTGAACTTTATACCCGAGAATTTAAGATCGCAGATATAGTTGTCTTTAGTGATACTTTGGGAACAATGAGTCTCGAAAGTCAGTGGAGTAATGATTACGGAGGTGTTTTGATGGAAGCCGATCTCATATATAAAGATCAGACTTTTGCCGAATTGGATGGAACTGTTTATACCAATCAAGACTCTTTGGATCTGCAATTGCGCATGGAAAAAATGCCTTTGGGTTGGATTCAACCCTTCGCAGCCACAATGCTTAATAAGGTAGCCGGGTCTATCAGTTCCAATCTTATGATAGAAGGAAGTAGCAAAGCTCCTTTGGTAAGAGGGTTTCTCGGATTTAACGATATGCAGGTTGGGATAGATTATACAAATGTGGTTTATACTATTTCTGATACAATACGGATCAGTCCTGATAAGATCGGCTTTGACAATCTTACTCTCAAAGATGAAATGGGTAACACAGCTAATGTAAATGCAACTGTTACGCATAAGAATTTCGAGAATATGAAGTATCGCTTGAATATGCGAATGAATAAATTGATGGCTCTCAATACGGAACATCGTACCGATAGCTTATTCTACGGACGGGTATTTGCTTCCGGTACAGTAAGTATTGATGGAGACGATAATGGTATAAATATGAATATGCAGGTGAGGAATGAGAAGAATTCGACCCTTAATATTTTATTGCCACAACGTTCCGAGGCTGTAGACTATAAGAGTGTGGTTTATATTAATGTACCAGAAGAAAAATTGCAAAAATCGTTGAAAGAGGCGGCCAAACGAGCTAGTGAGCAGCCATTGCCACTGAAACTAAACGTGAAACTGGATGTTACACCAGATCTGGCAATCGGGATAGTTATCGACCCTCAGACGGGAGACGAAATGCAGGCGAAGGGTAGTGGGTCTATAAATTTCAGTTATGATCTTCAGAATGATAATATGTCGGCTTTTGGAGATTACTCTTTGACGGATGGGAGTGTGAAGCTCAACTTACAAAATATAAAGAAGCTCAACTTTAGTATTAAAGATGGTAGTAAGCTTTATTTTATTGGCGATCCGCTCAGAACTAAGTTTGATATCACTGCCTTTAGGCGGGTCAAAGCGGATTTGAAGACGCTCGATGCAAGCTTCTCAGCAGAGAATATTCCGACCAAAGTACAGGTAGACTGTATGTTGGGTATTAGTGGAAATATGGATAAAATGAATGTTACTTATGATATAAATCTTGTTGATGTTCCGGATGATGTACGAGCGAAGGTAAATAGCCTTATTAGTACCGAAGAAGTGAAGGTTCGGCAATTTGCATATCTTGTGGCTATGGGATCATTCTACCCTAGTTCTGGCGGTGGCGGTGCAAACTTCGGAGACGGGCTGTGGACGGGTATTGCTTCAGGAGCTCTTTCTTCGGGATTGACCTCATTGATGGGAAATGTGCTGGGTGATAAATGGCAGATAGGAGCGAATGTGGAATCGAACGACGGTACTTTGTCTGATATGGATATGAGTGTAAACGTATCTCGTAAATTCTTTGATGATAAATTGCTTGTGAAAACGAATCTAGGGTATCATTCGGATCAGACTTCTTCTGCAAATGCGAATGCAACCTTTATTGGAGACTTCGACTTGGAATATCAATTAAATTCCATGTGGACGCTTAAAGCTTACAGCCACACTAATGATCAATATTACCGTCAGGCATTGTATACTCAGGGTGTAGGGATTGTGTACAGTAAAGAAGCTGCAACATTGAAACGTTTATTCCAATCGTTCAAGCCAAGACGATTCCGTAGAAATCAAACACCGAATGCTACTAAAACAGCTGATGGTGATGCGGAGCAAGAGAAGCCCGAAAAGCAACCATCAGATTCTACTCAAGTGAACACTAATAAGCAGCCGATGATTTCTCCTCCTGAGGAGAAAAAAGAAAAGTAATAAGCTTATGTATCTTGTAAAGAATAAAAATACTGAGGGATTAGTGTAATAGAATATCCCTCAATTTTTTTCTTTTGTCCGGAGTTAACTTTAATTCTTTTAGCATATAATCTTCTACCGAACCACTTTTTTCTCTCATACAAGATATTCCATATTTAAGATAGGCCAGATCGGTTTTAGTTAGCATAGTCAAGGCTTCTTGTCGCGATTCAGAAAGGCTGTCGGCATCCTTTATCAGTTTAGATCGGTCTATGCCTATACTAGAATTCATATAGTCATCTTCTATTACATCCATTGGAACATCTAATGCTCGCATAAGAAAGTATGTGGCCAGCCCACTTTGATCTTTTCCTAGGAAACAATTGAAAATAATAGGATAATTATTCTCGTCACACAGATAGTCGAAAAATGCGGCATACCCAGATGCAAAATTATTTACTATGTCTTTATATGTATCTTGAGTGTATATAATTGCATCACCTCTCAGAAACTGTCCATCTATCACCTTCTGAGAAATAGAGCTATATCCCTTTATGGATATTGGTATGCGAATGTTATTCAATTCTGATACTTTTGACTGCTTCTTCTCCTTTATATCGGTAGATCTTAGATCTATGATTGTCTTCACCCCCAGATTACTTATTTCAGAACTGTCATAATCTGTCATCCGTAAAAAACTACCTGATCTGAATAATTTACCCCAACGGATGCAACGATGATCGTTGGTCATATATCCACCAATGTCCCTGAAATTCTGGATGCTATCCATTTCGAAAAATCTGTTCGAAATAGGCTCAGATACAGTACCTGCAACTTTGAGTCGGAAATATTTTCTCTTTTCGGGATACTCCGATCCGTTATTCTTTACGATGGCAATATATTCATTCGAATTTGTGGTCATACTAGGTTCTGACGGAAAAATGCTATCATTGTCCGATATATATATGTCGAGAGGAGTATTCTCTATTTCAGGATATATTTCCCATTTTAAAATATAATTTCCCTTCTTGTCCATTTCACACAATGCGGTTATAGACGGTTTTGACGAGCAGTTATATAAAGTAATTAATCCTGTTATGTATACAAAAAGTTTGAGTTTCATTTCCTGATTAAGTATCTGTTTACCAAAGTTGCTGTATAAACAAAGATACATTAGTAGTGCTTGTTTTTCAATAAGATCAGTTCTTTTTGCAAAGATTTACCTTTTTTTCACACTTAATGCTTTTACTGATATAGCATAAGAAATACGAACTAAATATGTATATTTGCTGTGCTTTAATAACATATGATAGAATAAACGAAGGAAATCGTCGGGTTATAGATTGTTAAGAATGAATAAGGCTATTGTAAGAGCTCAGATTATAAGGGAGAAATATACTAAAGAAGCCACACTTAGTCTTGAGGCTGAGGGTAATTGGTCTTTGTATGCCGGTAGCTCTATCGAGACTATAAACTTATCTGTACCTATACTGACGGGTAATGGAAGTGGCCTTTTCCCGTTGAAAGTCAGTACCTCTATTCGAATATATTTCGAATTGCATTGTGGCAAAGATAAGCTGGTGTTTGCCGAGAAGCATTTACCGATGGCTGGAGGATATAATTTTCGCGATTTGGGCGGAATTAAAAACTCTGAAGGACGATCGGTTAAATGGGGTAAACTTTTCAGAGCTGATGAATTGTCTAATCTGACAGAAGACGATGTCAAATATCTATCCAGTATCCCTATAACCTCGGTAATAGACTTCAGAGCCCAAAATGAAGCACGCCGCTCTCCTGATAAATTACCCGATACCGTTCAATTTGCATATCCTATTACCATCACTCCGGGAAACTTAAGTAGCGAGGGAATACAAGCTAATCTCTTGAAAACAAATATTGATTCGCACATGAAGCATATGAATCGACTGCTTGTGAGTGATCCTGCTTGTGTGAGAGCTTTCCGCATATTTTTTGCAATCGTACAAAATAACCTGAGTGCTCCTCTTATCTTTCATTGTTCTGCAGGAAAAGACCGTGCCGGAATGGCAGCAGCTTTAGTCTTATTTGCCTTAGGTGTTGATGAAGCTACCGTTATGGAAGATTACCTTATGTCTAAAGTGTATTTGAGTGATAAGTACGATGCCTTCATTGCCCGGTATCCGAGAGCAGAATCTATCTTTACAGTCAAGCGTATGTTTCTGCAAGCCGGCATCAACCAAATGAAGAGAGATTATGGCTCTATTCAAGATTTTCTGACAAAGGAGTTGAAGGTTGATGTTGTCAAAATGAGACGTTTGTATCTGGAAAAATAAATTTTTGTTCCATTCCCCCTCAATTGCTATATTTTATATATTTTAACAGTTAAAAGGTTGTATTTTTAAACAAAAGTTCATGCCCCATTGTTTAATATTTGATACACTTGATAAATTGTTATTTTTATAGACTCAGTCAATATTGGTATATAAATATTCGATAATTGATATTTGGAATCCATAATTATAATCATTATATTTGTCTATATAATAAAAGTAATAATAAATAAAACTTATAATTATGACTACGTCTACATTAAAAGAAAAAAAATCTGCTACATTAAATGCAGAAATTGGTGCCTTTTTAGGTAAAGTATTTTCATTCAACAGTAGCTTGAAACTTCATCACTGGCATATTACCGGTAAAGGAAGTTATGCACAACACATAGCCTTAGATCAGGCTATCGGAGATTTACTTGATGTTACAGACCGTTTGGTTGAAACATCGTATGCAGTAAAAGGTGATTTGGAAATTGTAATTCCGGAAACAAAAAATCCTACTGACATTGTAAAACATGCAGAAGATTTCTTCAAATATTCTGAGAGTCAGAGAGAACTGTTTGCCGAAGCATTTACTCAGGCAATCATTGATGACTATCAAGAAGCTATACAACAACTGTTGTATCGTCTTAAGAGATTACAATAATTCTTCGCTAAGAATATAATTTAGGGCAAAGGGCTATCAATATGATAGCCCTTTGTTGTATATTTGTACCTCTCGAATGAGATCGTAGGATCTCTTTCTTGAACTGTAGAAATAATTCTTTGTTACCCCTAAACGGCAATAATAAGCAGAATGAAGACAGATATTGAAATTGCATCAAGCATTAAGTTGAATAATATCGCAGAAATAGCGAAGAAGATCGGAATTGACGCTGAAGAAATAAGTAATTATGGTAAGTATATTGCTAAAATTCCCGTATCTCTTATAGATGAACAGAAGGTTGCAAAAAGTAATCTGATACTCGTTACGGCTATCACCCCTACTAAGGCAGGAATCGGAAAGACAACGACTTCCATCGGGCTGGCCTTGGGTCTGAACCGAATAGGTGAAAAAGTAGTTGTGGCCTTGCGAGAACCATCATTGGGTCCATGCTTTGGGATGAAAGGTGGTGCTGCCGGAGGCGGATATGCACAAGTGCTCCCGATGGAGAATATCAATTTGCATTTTACAGGAGACTTTCATGCCATAACTTCTGCTCATAATATGATCACTGCACTTCTTGATAATTATTTATTTCGTAATAAAGGGACAGAAGCCTATCTTAAAGATGTAGTTTGGAAACGAGTCTTAGATGTAAATGATAGAAATCTACGATATGTAGTAACCGGACTTAATGGAAGCGAAAACGGCGTTCCTGCCGAGAGTGGTTTTGAGATAACTCCTGCTTCGGAAATAATGGCAATATTATGTTTGTCTAAAGATATTGAAGACCTGAAAAGACGTGTCGGTAATATTATACTTGGCTACAAAGCTAATGGCGATGCTTTTACAGTAAGAGATTTAGGCGTTGACGGAGCTATAACTGTTTTGTTGAAAGATGCTATAAATCCCAACCTGGTGCAGACAACAGAGCATTCTGCAGCAATAATACATGGAGGTCCTTTTGCTAATATAGCTCATGGGTGCAATTCTGTTATAGCTACAAAGATGGCTATGTCTCATACAGATTATGTAGTTACCGAAGCCGGATTTGGAGCAGATTTGGGAGCAGAGAAGTTTTTTAATATCAAGTGCAGAAAAGCAGGGATTTCTCCAAAGCTAACAATTATTGTTGCTACAACTCAAGCTTTGAAAATGCATGGAGATGTGCCTCTATCTGATATTAAAGAAAAGAATATTGACGGGCTCAAAAAAGGCTTTGCCAATTTGGATAAGCATATACAGAATATGAAATCGTTCGGGCAGACAGTACTTGTGGCTCTAAACAAATATAACTTTGATTCGGATGAAGAGTTAAAACTAATAGAACAGCATTGTGTCGATCAGGGAGTAATGTTTGCTCTCAACGAATCGTTTATGTATGGAGGAGAAGGTGCTGAGGATTTTGCTAAGAAGGTAGTAAAAGTAATATCTGAAAATCCATCCAAACCGTTGTCTTTTACTTACGACGAATCTGACTCTATCGAATCTAAAATAAATAAAATAGCTAGTAAAATATATGGTGCTGCTTCTGTAAATATAGGAAGTAAGGCTGCTAAGAAGCTGGCTCTTATAGAAAAATTGGGTATTACTCATTACCCTGTTTGTATTGCAAAAACACAATATTCTTTTTCTGATAATGCACATGCTTACGGTACTTCCAGTGGTTTTACTTTAACTATAAGTGATCTTGTGATTAATAACGGGGCAGAATTTATTGTAGCCATAGCCGGCAATATTATGCGGATGCCTGGGCTGCCAGCAAATCCTCAGGCAAAATATATAGATCTTATAGATGGAAATGTTGTAGGATTAAGCTAGATCGCTATGATACTTAAAAGAATAATTTTGTTAATATCGTTATATCTTCTCTTCTTTAATGTAAGTAGGGCTGATGATGTATTGTTCACTCCGGCAGATAAGCAGATATATGAGAAATATATCGCCGAGTATTCCAATCAGTCGGATAAGCCGATAAATGAAATTATTGTTGCTACTGCTCAATATTTTCAAGGTCGGCCTTACGTTGCTTCTACTTTAGAGATTTCTGAGAAAGAAACACTTGTTATCAATCTTAGAGAATTTGACTGTACCACATTTGTCGAAAACTGTATTGCTCTGTCTTTGGTTTTGCAATCGAAAGATTATTCTTTTGAGAACTATACCCGAATACTGAAATCAATACGTTATAGACAAGGGGAAGTAAATGGGTATACCTCAAGATTGCATTATGTTAGCGATTGGATTTATGAAAATGAAAAACAAGGTATTCTAAAAAATATTAGTCTGAGTGTAGGAGGTGAGAATGTAGATAAAGGTATAAATTTCATGACGAAAAACTCTCATCTGTATAAACATTTGAAGAATAATGATAGTAATATAGCTGAAATGCTTAAAATAGAATCTAATATAACAAATCGCAGGCTATACGAGATCCTACCTACTGAAAGAATACAAACAAATCAAGGAAAAATAGAGAGTGGAAATATTGTTGTATTTGCAACAGCCATTGCCGGACTTGACTATTCTCATATAGGTATTGCTTATTGGCAAAACAATGAACTGCATTTTATTCATGCATCCAGTAAGTATAAGAAAGTGATAATTGAACCTCGTACTCTATCTGACTACTGTAAAAATTCAAGCAAATGCGTTGGGGTAAGTGTTTTAGAGATAAAGCAAGACAATTAAGATTATGGAGAATAGAAATACGAATATATTGCACGATATGGGAGGATGGTCTCAATTCTTCTTTTTGTGGTTTTTGTTTTTTTCAGGATTAATGCTTGCATCTGTCGCCGTTTTATTACTGATGTCTCCCGAAAGAATGATGAATTCGGCTGCATCTATGAGAATGGCAATGGCAATTCAGACCATTTGTCTTTTTGTTGTTCCCGCATTAGCTTTTACTTATATCTGTCAAAGCAGACCTAAAGAATATTTGAAGGTCGAAAATGAATTTAAACTGCCTTTGTTATTCTTTGCAATTGTCTTTATTGTTGCTGTTCAACCGATCATCCTTGCATTGAGCTATTACAATCAACAGTTATCCCTGCCCGATTCACTAGCCCCCTTAGAAGAATGGATGAAAAATAGTGAGGCTTCTGCCTCTGCTTCCCTTAACCTGTTGTTTGAAGACCATACCATTTTTGGTTTGATTTTTAATCTCTTAGTTCTGGCTGTTGTTGCCGGGCTCGGAGAAGAATTGTTCTTTAGAGGATGTATACAACAGATAATGCAAAAGATATTTAAGAATACTCATGCTGCTGTTTGGCTTGGTGCTGTTATATTTAGCGCAATGCACTTTCAATTTTACGGATTTTTTCCCAGAGTTTTGCTTGGTGCTTTTTTAGGGTATATCTTTGTTTGGTCTGCTAATATTTGGATTCCGGTTATAATCCATACAATGCACAATGCTATCAATATTATATTAACCTATATCTTATATAAGACTCCCGAATACGATCAGATGGAAGCCTTTACTTTTGACTCTAATACTATTCTGATTATATCAAGTCTGGTCGTATCCGTAATATCTCTATTTCTTATTTATAGAAATAAGATAGCTAGGAATCTTAAAACTAAATAGTATCTTTGTTCAATTTCGACTATTTTGGTTAAATTATGAGTGGAAAAGAGAGAAAAGAAGGCTATGGTTACCTTATAGATTGGATAATTCGCTTTGGCGACTTATTGCTTATTAATCTATTCTTTCTGTTTATATATTTTCTTTTTCGCAGAGAAGGATGGATTACTGAAGGTTTGCATTACAGAGAGCAGATTACATCTTTTCTGTTAATTAATCTTTGCTACTTTATAGTATCATCAGTTATTCATCTTCAGTTATCATCCAATATTGCAACATTTGATAAGATTATTCAACGATCTTCAGTCTTTATTGCATCATATATTATTTTATTAACAGCCGGATTTGCAATCTTTAAGATTGTTAGTGTTCCTATTGTACCTTGGATAATTGTCTCTTTTGTTCTTGGTTCTTTATTTATTTTGTGGCATGTGCTATTCCGATTACTTTTAAAATCTTATCGGCGTAAAGGATATAATTATCGGCAAGTAATAATTGTTGGAGGAGGATTAAACGCTAACAGTTTGTACGAGTCTCTTTTAACCAGTGATTTTGGTTATAAAATACTTGGTTTCTTTGATGATGATATTGATAAGAAAGGTTCTTTACCCAATTATTTAGGTAAAATATCCGATATTCAGACATATGTGGAAACAGAGAAAATAGACGAAATATTCTGTACCTTGCCGGGAGGTAAAGATGATCTTATCTATGAATTAATCCGGTTTTCTGAAAAGAATATGATACGATTTCATATTGTACCCGAATTTCATAAATATATAAAGCGACGTTTCTCTCTGCATTTTATAGAGACTACACCGATATTGAGTCTACGTTATGAGCCATTACAACATTTTTCTAATAGATTTATCAAACGAACCTTCGATCTCGTGTTTTCTATTTTGGTTTTAGTTCTGATATTTCCTTTTGTATATATCATATTCGGAGCTATTATCAAAAAATCCTCTCCGGGGCCTATTTTCTTTAAACAGAAAAGAACCGGTATAAAAGGAAAGGAATTTTATTGTTATAAATTCCGATCAATGCGACTTAATGCTGAAGCCAATAAGAAGCAGGCCGTGGAAGGTGATCCGAGAGTAACTAAAGTAGGGCATTTCATGCGTAAAACGAGTGTTGATGAGCTACCTCAATTTATTAATGTATTAAGGAATGATATGTCGGTAGTAGGACCTCGTCCTCATATGCTACAACATACTGATCTATATAGCTCATTGATAGATAAATTTATGGTTCGCCACCTAGTTAAACCCGGAATTACGGGCTGGGCGCAAGTTACCGGATGCCGAGGTGAGACGAAGACTGTTGCCGAAATGGAAGAACGTGTTAGAAAAGACGTTTGGTATCTCGAAAATTGGACTTTCTTTCTTGATCTTAAAATTATCTATCTGACAGTTGCCAATGTCTTTAAAGGAGATAAAAAGGCGTTTTAATAAAAGAGTCGGTCTATCTTATTCCTCTTCTGTTTAATTCATTTCTATATAATAAAGCATTCCGTTGATGTTCCGAAAAGGTTTCGGCAAAATTATGCCGTCCCGAAAAATCTTCTTTCGCACACATATATAAATATTTATGATTGGATGCGTTCAATACAGCATCAATGCCTTTTATTGATGGAATACGGATGGGTCCCGGAGGTAGTCCTTGATATTTATATGTATTATAAGGAGAGTCTATTTCCAAATGTTTATTTAATATGCGGCGGAGACTAAAATCGCCAACTGCATATTTGACCGTAGGATCTGCTTGTAGATTTTGTCCTATTCGGAGTCTGTTCAGATACAAGCCTGCCACCATAGGATATTCGTCTGTATAGGTACATTCTTCTTCCACAATTGAAGCCAGCGTGGAAACCTCGATAGGTGATAGATTTATTGCTTTAGCCTCAGCTTCACGATCTTTATTCCAGAATTTTGTATATTCTTTCTTCATTCGACCCAAAAAGTTATCCAAGCTTATATCCCAATAAAACTGATAAGTATTTGGGATAAACATGGCTACAATGGTTTCTATTGAGAAACCGAAGGATTGACATTTTTCCGGATTATTTAATTCAGCAAGAAGACTTTCATTGCTTATCATCAATTGTTCCGAAATGCGTTTCGCTAATTCTTCCTTCGTGCGAATATTATTGAATTTTAGATTTACGGGAGATTGATGTCCACTCCTTAAGTCTTGTATCAGTTCAAGAATGTTCATCTCAGGTGTTACCGCATATCTACCGGTTTTCAGATTGTCCTTATAACCCATTATTGATGCCAGCATTTCAAAATTTGAGAGATTAGTTACTTTGGCACTATCCTTGAGTTGTTGCAGTAGTTTGTTGTAATCTTTGCTTTCGTCAATATATACATAGCGCGTTTTGTCGATATTGAAGCTTGTGTTAATTACACTATAACCATATCCAAGTAAAGCTATTGTTATAATTATAAATACGATAAAGAAATATAGTATTTTCTTTTTCATGTCTTGTTTTATTATTTTAATAACAAAGAACTGTCGCCATAACTAAGAAAGCGGTAGTTGTGATCTAACGCATGCCTATATATCGCCTGCCAATCATGATCTGATCTTGTTTGCTCGGCATTTGAAGTAAAAGCTGAAACAAGGAGTAGAAGTGTGCTTTTAGGTTGATGAAAATTAGTCACTATACCATCTACTATCTGATATCTGTATCCGGGAACGATAATGATTTGAGTTTCGGCAACTAAGGAGTCTAGTTGATGAGAATTCAGATACCTGATAATGTTTTTGAGGGCATCCTTTTTGCTCAGATCCTCGGATATATCTTTTTGATAAGGCTCCCATTGCGATACATTCAGATTAGAAGACGATTCATCTTTCAACTTCCTTCCTATATAGTATAAACTTTCGAGTGTGCGTACCGAAGTTGTGCCAACGGCTATAATCTTGCCTTCATGCTCCAAAAGCTTTTGAATTGTCTCTTTCTTTACCGATATAAATTCCGAATGCATCACATGGTCTTTTATCTGTTCCGATTTTACCGGACGGAAAGTGCCTGCACCTACATGCAGTGTAACTTCGGCGGTCTTTATTCCTTTGTCGGTAAGAGATTGGAATACGCTGTCTGTAAAGTGTAGTCCGGCTGTTGGTGCAGCTACCGAACCCTCTATTTTCGAATAAACAGTTTGGTAAGTTTCCTTATCCTGCTCCTCGGTGTCTCGGTTCAAATATGGTGGAATAGGTAGTTCTCCAATTTTATCCAGAAGGTCAGAGAAGGTTACTGCCGGATTATCCCATTCAAATTCTACAATGTGTGTATCTCCATGAGATTGTATCTTGCGTGCTTTTATGATTACTGTTTCATTGTCAATCAGTATTTCCTTACTCAAATCTCCTTCTTTCCACTTCTTCAGATTCCCTATCAGGCATATCCATGAACAATGATTTGTTTGTTGAAAATTTAATAGATAATCGTTCGGAGAATGAGGTTCGAGGCAAAAAATTTCAATCTGCGCACCTGTCTCTTTCCGAAAATGCAGCCTTGCCTGAATAACTTTAGTGTTATTAAAGATCATCAGACTGTTATCAGGAAGGTAGGTCGCTAACTCATTGAAATGTGAATCGGTTATTTTTCCGCCTCTATATACAAGAAGTTTAGAACTGTCGCGTTTTTCCAAAGGATATTTTGCAATTCGATTGTCCGGCAGATCATAATTATAATCTTCGATGCGAATATTTTTGTAATTAGATACGTCCACTTTTGTTTTTTTTATCCGACAAAAATAAGCAACTTTGTGTGAATATAAAAGCCTGAAGACGGCTTAACAAGATTATTTTAAGGATTATGAAGATAGGAGATAAAGTGCGCTTTCTGAATACTACGGGAGGTGGTGTTGTAAAGGGATTTAAAGGAAAAGATATAGCATTGGTAGAGGATGAGGAAGGATTTGATATTCCCGTTCTTATCAGAGAATGTGTGGTGATAGAACCTGCGAATGATGCTCAGGTGCGCCAATCGTCTAAACCTGCGCCCGAAGTATATCAAGCTCCGGCAACAAACCACAGTGCTGAGGAGGATTATGAAGTAGAGGAGACGAAGGAGGGAGAGCAACTGTCTGTCTATTTGGCTTACCTACCCATAGATATAAAAAGTATCAGCACAACCAATCTTGAATGTTATTTGATAAATGATAGTAACTATTATTTGTCATTCAATTATATGAGTAGGAGCGATAAGGGTTGGACTAGCCGAAGTGTGGGTACAATAGAGCCTAATACAAAACTCTTTTTAGAAGAATTTAGTAAGGTAGATCTGAATGATCTGGAACATATCTGCTTGCAATTTTTTGCATATAAGAAAGGAAAAGTCTTTGCTCTAAAGAATACTTATTCAGTTGAAGTGCGTCTCGATACTGTTAAATTCTATAAACTGCATAGTTTTAAAGAAAATGACTACTTCGAAGATGAGGCTATATTATACCCTATTGTTCGCCGCGATTTAGCCGAAAAAGAGTTGGTTATATCGGCAGAAGATATAGAACGGGCAATGAAAGAGAAAGAACCTCGTCCACGTATTCAGCCTATTGTGAAAAAAGAAAAGAATCATATTCTGGAAGTAGATTTGCATATTCAAGAGCTATTGGATAACACGGCAGGCTTGTCTTCGGGCGATATACTTGAATATCAACTTTCGAAATTCAGAGAGATAATGGATCAGAATTTAAAGAATAAAGGGCAAAAAATAGTTTTTATTCATGGTAAAGGTGATGGAGTCTTAAAAGCCGCATTGATGAAGGAGTTGAATAAGAGTTATAAGACAGTGTATTCTCAGGATGCCTCTTTTCGTGAGTATGGCTATGGAGCAACAATGGTAACAATAAAATAATTTAATATAGATTGCGTTAATAATAGAATATTAAACGAAAATGAAGAAAAGAATCATAGCTCTACTGTTTGTAGTAATCACTCTTATCGGTTGTAATAGTATCCAGCAGGGACTGTCAAGCACATACAACTTGATTAACTGTGAGTATAATTATAAATCTATTACAGGCTTATCTATTTCGGGAATGAATCTGTCTAATGGTTTGTCGTTGACCTCTATTCCGAAGGTAACTTCTATTCTGAATGGATCGGCGTCCTCTATCCCGTTAGATTTCGTATTAAATCTGGATGTGAAAAACCCGAATCAATCTGCGGCTATAATGAATGGCTTACAATATATAATTAGTATAGACGATATCCAATTTACTACGGGAGCGCTAAATCAGACATTAAATATTTCAGCCGGACAAACTCAGACATTGCCTCTGACAATCGGTGTAGATCTAGCCTCTCTGATGAAAAATAATTCTAAAGATGCCGTGACAGAAATTGCAAAGAATTTTTTAGGAATTGGTTCGAAAAAATCGAATGTTAAACTACAACTGAAACCAACATTTAATGTCGGCAATGTTCCGGTGACATCACCTGTATATATACCGGTAAGCTTTACTTTTGGAGGAGGGAAATAAATGGAATATGAGATTGTACATAATGAAGAAAAGAGCCGTTTCGAAACAGTGGTAGATGGTTTGCTCTGCATTGTAGATTACAGAAAACATGGAAATGTGCTTTGGGTAACACATACCGAAGTTCCTTTGCCTCTCGAAGGGCGAGGCATTGCTGCTGCTCTTACGAAGACTCTGTTAGATTATATTCGCAATCGCGGCTTGAAAGTATATCCGATATGTCCCTATACTAAAATATATATACAAAGGCATCCTGAGTATGAAGATCTTATAGTCGAAAATGAAGATTAAGAAATAATAAAAATATAGGGGTTACTTTAATTAAAGTAACCCCTATATTTTTATTATCGACCGTGTTATAATTTATAAGAGGTTTTATCCCATGTCAACACCAAAGGCTCTTCTTTAAGATAAGGCTGAATTCTTTTATAATCATCCTTCGATAAATATCCCTCTATGTCATATTTTACAACAAGTGTATTATCGGTAGCAGATAATGTGTATTTGATCGGATTCATATCCAGTGATTTATAAGCATTTTCAAAGTCTTGGCTATTGCGGTTAGTATCGTTTTTTATAAAAGAATCCTTGTCTATCTTAGGCAATAGATCCTTTTGAGATATTGGCAACCAATTTGTTGTAAAAAACTGTATCTGACTGTCACATACAGTTCCACAAACCGTTTTAATCACACAGATGATTTTCGAATCATTAACCAATGGCAAAAGCTTTATTTCTGTTGTACCCGCATCCGATGTTTGCAACGAAATATAATCGGCAGATATTGCAGTTCGCTTTATTTCCGAGAATGTACCCCTGTCAAGAGTCAATTCAGTAGTGTCGGCAGGAGTTGATCCAAGCAATTCTTTTTGCCCACTATCCAGTCCCAATATTATATTGTCGGGCATGGTCAGCAATACACTGCTTATCTCCTGAGCCGATAGAGATAATATTGTTGTTGTAAAGAATAGTATGGAGAATAGTATCTTTTTCATATCTAATATTGTAATCTTATTTGCTTTATTCGAGTCCGCTGTCTTATTTTGTTCCCAAATATAGGAAAAACATTGCGACAATAATTAATACAAGGTCGATAGCTTTCCCTTTTAAGTTTTTTTCATGGAAAAACAAGACTCCTCCTGCAAACGAAACCAATACGCTGCTGCGCCGTACCATCGACACGATTGAGATCATAGCTTCGGGATCGGTAAGAGCATAAAAATAGACAAAATCAGCGATGGTCAGAAATAGAGAAACCAGCAATATACTCCATCTCCATTCGAACGGGGTAGACTTTTTTCGTTTAGGATACCATAACGTAATTAGCACTATAAACATGAGTAGACATTGGTAAGTGTTGAACCAATATTGTACTGCGGTAGAACTAAAGTGCTGCATCAGATATTTGTCATACAGTCCGCTTGCAGCCCCGGCTATGGCAGCCAGAAGGAGAAAGAGAATCCATTTGTTTTTATGAAAACTGATTCCTTCCTTTTTCCCCGATAGAGAAAGAAGGAAAAAGGATATGATAGTGATTATAACACCTATCCATTGGTATAGATTCAACCGTTCACCAAAGATAAATAAGGCTCCCAGTAAAGTCATTACCGGACGGGTTGCATTTATCGGGCCAGTAATAGTAAGTGGTAGATGTTTTATGGCAAAGTAGCCGAATATCCACGAAGTGAGTACAATAACCGATTTTATAAAAATATATCCATGAGTAGCGAACGGAACAGACGGCACATATCCTATTGTCCCCGACAATGTGTCGGGCGATAGCCTTGATATTAATACAAGAGGAAGGAGTAGGAGTGAGCAAAAAAGAGTGTTGAGGAACAATACCGGAATAACAGCATTATCTTGTACAGATTTCTTTTTACTTATATCATAACATCCGAGAAAAAAAGCGGAAACAAATGCTAAGGCTAGCCACATATCTGATTTGGTTTATTTTCTTGTCTAAGTATATAGTTCAACCATACATATCCTATTATCCCCGAAATAAGAGATGCTAACAGAATCATAAGTTTCGATTCATTTACATAATGTATCCTATCATTGAATGCTAGTAAGGTTATAAATATTGACATTGTAAAACCGATCCCTCCTAACATTCCTATTCCCAGCATTCCTTTCCACTTCATACCATGAGGCAAATTGCATAGACCGCTTTTTACAGAGATGAAACTGAATAGTAAAATTCCTAATGGTTTTCCTACAATAAGACCCAATAAGATACCTAGAGCAAAGGGTTCACCCATTGCCTGTTGCCAATTACCTTCTATTGGCATCGCTGTATTAGCAAGAGCAAAAAGTGGCAGAACAAAATATGTTATAGGATGATGGAGAATGTGTTGCACCTTCTTTGATGGATTTTTTGATACATTCCTCTCATACGGAATTGTTATCGCCAACAAGACTCCGGCAATAGTGGCATGTATTCCGGAATGTAGCATAAAATACCACATTACCACACCCCCGATTATATAAGGTGTAATATTAGAGACACGAAACTTCTTGTTTAAGAGTAACAAGAGTATAAAAATACCTAATGCAATCAGAAGATTTGCCCAAGCTAAAGAGGCTGTGTAAAATATTGCGATAACTATAATTGCACCCAGATCGTCTATGACTGCCAAGGCTGTGAGGAATACTTTGAATGATGTTGGCACTCGTTTGCCAAGTAGAGAAAGTATCCCCAATGCAAAAGCTATATCTGTAGCCATTGGTATACCAAAGCCGGCATGTGTATCTGTTCCCCAATTTAACAACAGGTATAGTGCTGCCGGAATCAACATTCCTCCTAATGCTGCTGAAATAGGAAGAGAAGCTCGTCTAAAATCAGAAAGTTCTCCTTCATGTATTTCTTGTATTAATTCTAATCCGATCAAAAAGAAGAATATCGCCATCAAACCATCATTGATCCATTCTGCAACAGAATGGCTACCCAAATTGGAATTCCAAAAGGATATATATTGAGCTCCTATATTAGAGTTTGCTAGCAGAATTGATATTAAGGTGCATATGATAAGAATGAAACCGCCCGATTTCTCATTCTCTATAAAGCCTCTAAGTATGTGTTTAATTGATCTTCTTTGTTGCATTACACTAAAAATATGTCATTGTTATACTCCACCTCCTCAAGGAATAAAGCATGGCCGGGAACGGATGTTCCGGCTGCACATCTGTCTTTTGCTTCAATGATTCGGCGCATATCATCTTTGTTTATTTTACCTTTTCCCGCTTCAATTAAAGTGCCTACAATAGAGCGCACCATATTCCGGAGAAAACGGTCTGCTTTGATTGTGAAAATATAATCATTTCCACTTTTTCCCCATTCAGCAATCTGTATTTTGCAATTATTTGTCTTTACATCGGTGTGCAGCTTGCTAAAGCTGGTAAAATCTTCATATTCGAACAAAATGTCGGCACACTCATTCATCTTTTCAAGATTGAGCTCTCCGAATATTTTATATTTCAGATGGTGAAGAAAAGGATCTTTCTGTGTTGTAATATAATATCTGTACAATCGTGATTTGGCATCAAATCTTGCATGAGCATCAATCCTTACTTCCATAATATTATATATGGCAATATCTTTTGGCAAGATGCTGTTTAACCTTCTTGCTAATTCTGTAGTTTCAATATTCGATTCGCTATCAAAGTGTGCCGTCATCATACGAGCATGCACTCCGGCATCAGTCCGTCCCGCACCCACGATAGAAGTTGGTAGCCGAAGAAGTGTAGTCAAGGCTTTTTCTATTGTTTCCTGCACCGATATGCCGTTAGGCTGTATCTGCCATCCACAATAGTTTTGTCCATTATATGCCAGATATATAAAATAGCGTTTCATCTGTTGTTTATCTTACCGTTATATGAAAACAAGATTGTTTTCGTTCATGTTTAATATAACATCTGTCCCTCTCTCGTAAGTCGTGTAGCACTTGTCCCAATACAGCTTTCAATTGTCCATCGTCAAGAGTGCGAGAATCTGTCGGATTTACTTTATCAAATCTGGTCCATGCAATATCGAATGTCGTTCCATATCTGTGTGCTGAGTTTTCACTTGCATTTCCATTTCTCTTTGATAATCCCGAGACATCATCATCCGTACGAGTGATACTCGTTATTATCGGTTTGTATAAAGCCATTTTCTTACTGATCAAAGAGTCTCTGAAATTAAGACATATATCAGTAAGTAGAGTTACCGCTTTTGGAACAAGAAAAGGCATAGAATGCTTTAGTCTATCTATCTTATATATTTCCAGTTCGTTTGGAATACGTACCAGTTGGTCTGCAAAAAGAGCGGTATCTGCTCTCGAAACCAAGGGACCTACTCCGTTGATGGTTGCAGCCGCTATATGCTGCTCCTGAAGATCGTTGAATGTCCTGTTGTAATTTCCACTAAAGCGAGTGTATTTCTTAGGAATAGGTACTTCGTCTCCTTTACCGCTTTCGTCTTGTCCACCCGATCCGCAACTTATCAGGGGGAGAATGCTTATTGAGAATATCCAGATATATTTCATATATAAAATAACCATTTAAGGAGGGGAATGTCACGTCTGTATAATGTTTGCTAAGAAGCTGTTATATACAGTTGTATCTTATTCTTTTTCTGTTTTGATGCACAAAGGTATAAAATAACAAGCTTTTGTCTATAATTAATATTTATTTTTGCACTCATATATAAGTTATATTTTGTAATAATGGAAAAGATAACCAGCCTTCAAAATCCGAGGATAAAAAGTGTAGTGAAACTCTCAAAAAGCAGAGAACGTAAAGAACAAGGTCTTTTTTTGATAGAAGGAGCCCGCGAGTTGAGTCTGGCATTATCGTCCGGTTACGAAATAGATTCTATATATGTATGTACTGAACTCTTTCAAAAGACCGAATATCCCGATGTTCTTGATGCAATACCCGAACATAAACTATATGAGGTTTCGGAATCAGTATTCAGTAAAATTGCTTATCGCGAAGGGTCGGATGGTTTGCTAACCCTTGCCAAGCCCCAATCTCATCACTTGACAGATCTTAATCTTACCGACAATCCTTTTATTATAATACTCGAGGCAGTAGAAAAACCCGGAAATCTGGGAGCTATACTGCGTACAGCTGATGCTGCTCAGGCAGATGCAGTAATTATCTGCGATCCTGCAACAGATCTATACAACCCGAATGCAGTTCGTTCCAGTGTTGGATGTCTGTTTACTGTACAGACGGCAGTTTGCTCTTCCCAAGAGGCATTGGCTTATCTAAAGATTCATAATATAAAATCGTTTGCAGCCGAACTGCAAGCGTCTCAATGGTATCAGAATACAGATTTTTCAAAACCAACTGCAATAGTGATGGGTACAGAGGCAGATGGACTGACATCCTTTTGGCTCGATAATGCCGATGCCCGCATAAAGATACCAATGAGAGGGAAGATAGATTCTTTGAATGTATCAGTTTCCACTGCTGTTTTGACATTCGAAGCCATGAGACAGAGAGGCTTTTGATCTATTAGGAAATAGGGTTGAAATTAAGCCGATCAGTTTAAGATTTTATTAAGATGAAGTGAATAATATCTCTTTGTTAATAGATCACTATAATTCGCGCCCTCATTCCCTTAATTCTCAAAAACTTTGCTTACCTTTGTCCGATTTTAAGAAGTTTAGAAAAAATATTTATGATGAATCCGATTACAAAGAGTATCGATTTAGGTGATGGAAGGACTATCACCATTGAAACCGGAAAATTAGCAAAACAAGCTGATGGATCAGTAATGCTACGCATGGGTAACACCATGATGCTTGCTACAGTTTGTGCTGCAAAAGATGCAAAGCCGGACGTTGATTTTATGCCACTGCAAGTGGAATATAAAGAAAAATTTGCCGCTTATGGCCGTTTCCCTGGAGGTTTCTTACGCAGAGAAGGGCGAGCGTCTGATTATGAAATATTGGTATGCCGTTTGGTAGACCGTGCTCTACGTCCATTATTCCCGGACGACTACCATGCTGAAGTATTTGTTAATATTGTTCTTTTCTCTGCAGACGGAGAGGATATGCCCGATGCTTTAGCCGGATTGGCAGCTTCTGCTGCTCTTGCTGTTTCAGATGTGCCATTTAATGGTCCTATCTCGGAAGTAAGAGTTGCCCGTATTGATGGACAATTTATTGTAAACCCTACTTTCCAACAACTTGAAAAAGCTGATATGGATATTATGGTAGGAGCAACTATTGATAATATTATGATGGTTGAAGGCGAGTTTAAAGAAGTTTCAGAAGCTGAAATGCTTGAAGCTATTAAAGTTGCACACGAAGCCATTAAAGTACAATGTCAAGCTCAGTTAGAGCTAATGGAAGCTGTTGGCAAAACAGTGAAACGCGAATACTGTCACGAAGTAAATGACGAAGATTTGCGTAAAGATGTTTGGGCTAAATGCTATGATAAAGCTTATGCCGTAGCTACATCTTGCAACACAAATAAACACGAGCGTGGCGATAACTTTGCTGCAATCGTTGAAGAATATAAAGCCGGTCTTACAGAAGAAGAATTGGCTGAAAAGGGATCTTTAATTTCCCGTTACTATCACGACGTGGAGAAAGAAGCTATGCGTCGTTCTATCCTAGACGAAGGCAAGCGTCTTGACGGACGTTCTACAACAGAAATTCGCCCTATCTGGAGCGAAGTAGACTATTTGCCGGGTGCACATGGCTCGGCTATATTTACACGTGGTGAAACTCAGTCTTTGACAACTGTTACCCTAGGTACTAAGTTGGATGAGAAGATCATCGACGATGTATTGAATAATGGTAGAGAAAGATTCTTGTTACACTATAATTTCCCTCCATTCTCAACCGGTGATGCAAGACCACAAAGAGGTGTTGGACGTCGTGAGGTAGGTCATGGTAATCTGGCACATCGTGCATTGAAACCGATGATCCCGACAGACTATCCATACGTTATTCGTGTAGTGTCTGACATCCTTGAATCTAACGGTTCGTCGTCTATGGCTACTGTTTGTGCCGGTACACTTGCATTGATGGATGCCGGAGTAAAGATCAAGAAACCGGTTACAGGTATAGCAATGGGACTGATCTCAGAAAAGAAAGGTACTAACTTTGCTGTGCTTTCCGATATACTTGGAGACGAAGACCATTTAGGTGATATGGACTTCAAGGTTTGTGGGACTAAAGATGGTATTACAGCCACTCAGATGGATATAAAAGTAGACGGACTGTCTTTCGAAATCCTTGAGAAAGCTTTGAATCAAGCTCGTGAAGGTCGTATGCACATCATGGGTAAGATATTGGAAACGTTGTCAGAACCTCGTGCCGACTTGAAAGAAAATGCTCCTCGTATCGAAGTTGTTATTATCAACAAAGAATTTATCGGAGCAGTTATCGGACCTGGTGGTAAGATTATCCAAGGTATTCAAGAAGAAACAGGAGCTACTGTTACAATAGAAGAAATAGACGGATACGGACGTGTAGAAATATCTGCTACCAACAAGACAGCTATTGATTCTGCTATGGCAAGAATAAAAGGTATTGTTACCGTTCCCGAAGTAGGAGAAGTATATAAAGCTAAAGTTCGTTCGGTAATGCCATACGGAGTATTCTGTGAATTCCTTCCGGGCAAAGACGGATTGCTTCACATCTCTGAAATATCATGGGATCGCATCGAAGATATAGAGAAAGCCGGACTGAAAGAAGGTGATGAAATAGAAGTTAGACTGATAGATATTGACCCTAAAACAGGTAAATTTAAACTATCTCGTAAGGTACTTCTTCCTCGTCCTCCAAGACCAGAAAAGACTCTTAATAAGAGTGATAATAACGATTCAAATAATTAATCTGTTACTATATTTAATAAGGGTAGCCTTTTTCGAGAGGCTACCCTTATTTTTTATATAAGCTTTATTGGTTGTTTGATTATTTCTTGCCTATATCCTGAAACTTGTTGATGGTAGATAGTACGTCATCTACATACCTTATAGTCTGTCCTCCTCTGAAATAGCCGCTTCGGCATACAGGATCGTTATAATATTCGGGGTTTGCCTTTAGTTCAAGATACTTCTTTACATTATCTTCCCACAGAAAAGGATTTGCTCCATATTTGTGAGCAAGAGCCTGAGCATCGTTTATATGTCCGTTCCCCGCATTATATGCAGCCAGAATAAACTTTTCACGCTCTTGTATATTCTCTATCTTTCTAAATATCTTATCCAAGCGGTCGAGCAACTCTACGGCTGCCCCTATGCTCAAGTCGGGATTCATTCGGTCTTTACTTGTCAAACCCAGTGAAGCTGCTGTACGTGGCATAAGTCCCATGATGCCTGCTGCCCCAGCCCACGAAGTGAGGTTGTTCTTAAATCGCGATTCATGGTAGCATATAGCCGCCAGAAAACACCAATCGTATTTAGTCCCTTTTGCATGCTTCTTAAAGAGATCGTCGTATATAGAAACTGCTCCTTTAGGTAGGTTTCGAGGTGTTTCATAATCACCCTCGAAAGGCTGTTTGCTGAGTTCGAAGTACTTCTTTGTTATCCCTCTATAAACCGGAGTGTTGTCATTTTCTTTAAACCAGTCGTCTAAAGCCTTTGCCAATAATGGACTGTCTTTTCGTACAACCCACGACGATCGTTGGTCGAAACTCATCTGTAAAGAGATGTCTATATTTCGGTAATATGTTTTGTTCAGCTTGGCAATATATTCGTCGGCTATGGTGTACTTTATTCTCTCCATAGCAACCATTTCTATCAAATCTTCACTTGTTATCGTGTCTTCACTCACAGCATGTATCTTAATTCCACCGCCGAGTTCCGAATCGAGGTTTTGCAACCGCTGATGGTATTTAGTACCTTTCTCAACATATACTTCCTTCCCAAGAAGTTCGGTAACATCTCTGACTATTGTGTCGCCTTTATTTGCTCTCTGAACGAGTACCTGATGTGTGATTTGTTGCAGCCCGCAATATGTGAGGCTTTCTTTCATCTCATTTTGTACCGGTACGGAGAATGCCACAAGATCGCCTTCGCCATTGTTGAGCATTTCGATCAGTTTGTGTACATTTTCGGCAATTTTCACATTGAGCTTTAAGCCGTAATGATTACAAAAATCCTGAGCCAGATCGTAGTCATAGCCCATTGGTTCCTCCTTATATATGAAATAGGATGTGGAACTATTGAGGGTGATTATAGTCAGTTCTCCTTTTTCTTTGATCTGTTCGAAATCATAAACCGATTGTTCTGTCTTCTTCTTGCATGAGAGAAAAAAGGAACAAATGAAAAGAGATAAACAGAATAGAATCACCCTCATAGGTATAGCTTGGGATAAATTATATCTTTAGAACTTGAAATCGCCGCTTATAATATCTTCTACTTTGATATTGTATTCGGATATAACTTCATTTACAACTGTCTCTGCATTCGGAAGGCTGTCTATGAGTGAACTGATCTGCCCGATCTCTAATTCTCCATCTGACAAGTCGCCTTCAAATATTCCCTTTTTAGAACGTCCTCGTCCCAGCAAAGCCCTTATTTCGTCAGCAGATGCACCCTTGTCTTCTGCTTCCTGCACCGCGTTGTAAAAATCATTTTTTACGAGTCGGGTAGGGCTTAGTTTTTTCAAAGAAAGGATAGTGTCACCCTCTTTTAGCCCGATGCACAACTCTTTAAATTCCTGAGCGGCAGAACTTTCCTGAGTCAGAGCAAAGCGTGTTCCCATCTGTATGCCTTCTGCACC
Source organism: Dysgonomonas sp. UBA5412 (assembly GCA_002409595.1). GTDB lineage: Bacteria > Bacteroidota > Bacteroidia > Bacteroidales > Dysgonomonadaceae > Dysgonomonas. Next base: position 196,871 of record DHNQ01000016.1, on the reverse strand, counting down.
CAGAGCAAAGGCTGCTAACATACCATTGCCCGTAGCTATTCCTCCGGCAGCAATAAGAGGTATGTGTATGCTCTTTCTCACCTGAGGTATTAATACCATTGTCGAAGTTTCCTCACGTCCGTTGTGCCCACCTGCTTCAAAGCCTTCGGCAACCACAGCGTCTACTCCTGCTTCCTGACATTTTACGGCAAATTTGGAGCTGGAAACAACATGGGCTACTATGATTCCGTTATCTTGCAACTTCTTAGTCCAAAGTTTTGGATTTCCAGCCGAAGTGAATACAATTTTTACTCCTTCCGAAATAATAATATCCATTATCGTTTCTATCTCCAGATACATCAGTGGCACATTCACACCGAACGGCTTATTTGTGGCAGCTTTGCATTTTTGTATGTGTTCACGCAAAGTATCAGGGTGCATCGACCCTGCGCCGATCAGTCCCAGGCCTCCTGCATTACTTACCGCAGAGGCTAGCCTCCAGCCGCTACACCACACCATTCCTCCTGATATGATAGGATATTTTATTCCAAATAGAGAAGTTATTCTGTTAGTCATTGTTTATATTTTTTTGAGTTGGTAAAATACAAATTTAATTAATTATTGGCTTATAAAGAAAATAAGATTCTGTGACGAGCTTTTATAATCTTTTATTTTAACTAAAAACTGACAAACTTGTACACTTTTTACCCCTTTTTTCATATTGCTTCTTCTCTCGTGCTAGACTGTTTCTGATACTCCATTCGGTATAGATAAATAGATCGGGTATTTGTAGTTATTTTGATAGAAATAAGTAATTTGTATCTTTGCTTTTCATCAAAAGAAAAAAGGAATGAAAGATTATAAAGTATTATTTGTCTGCTTAGGGAATATATGCCGTTCTCCTGCCGGAGAAGGTATATTTAAAGATATGGTAATACAAGAGGGCTTGTCGGATAAAATTACGGTAGATTCTGCCGGAACGTCGGGTTACCATGACGGAGAATTACCTGACCCCAGAATGCGACAGCATGGAAGCCGCAGAGGGTATAAGTTCGATTCATTGTCGAGAAAATTCATTGCCGATGATTTTTATAATTTTGATATTATTCTGGCAATGGACGATAGCAATTACCATAATATTATGCGTCTGGCTCCCGATCTGGATTCGCAGAAAAAAGTCTATCGGATGGTCGATTTTTCGAAAAAATATGTACACGACCATGTACCCGATCCATACTATTCAGGTGCTGACGGGTTTGAGTTAGTACTCGACCTGCTCGAAGATGCTTGTGCAGGACTGTTGGAGAAGATAAAAGAAGGTGAATTATAATTTAATTCACCTTATCTATTTCTCCTTTTTCGAAAAAGTTAATTATGTTTTTTGCCACTTCGTGTTCCATGTCTATACGTGCAGCGTATGTTTTTGTTCCGGCATGAGGGCAAAGCACTACATTATCCAATCCGATAAGCTCTTCGGGTATCTTTGGCTCATTTTCAAAAACATCTAAGCCTGCTGCATAAATATCTTTGTCTTTCAAAGCCTTTACCAAGGCTTGAGTATCTACCAGTTGTCCTCGTGCAGTATTGATCAGGATGGCAGTTTTCTTCATCGCTCTCAGTTCTTTCTCTCCTATCAGATGAAAAGTCTCTTTGCTTGCCGGAGCATTCAGTGATAAGAAATCCGATTCTTTAAGTAATGTTTCAAAATCTACATAAGTAGCATTATATCTGCTTTCTATCTCTTTGTCTAACGGTCTTCTGTTATGATAAATAATTTTCATTCCCGATGCTACGGCTCTGCGCGCTATGGACTGACCGATACGCCCCATTCCGTATATACCTAAAGTCTGTCCGTAAACGGGCATACCCAGATCGCCGAACAGACTCCAGTCCAGTCGCTTCCCGTTATGAAGTTCGTGATTGTAGTATGCTACTTTTCTTGCTGTAGCCAAAATGAGAGCAAAACAAAGTTCGGCAGTCGGTTCTAATACTGCGGACGGAGTATTGGTGACGGTGATACCTTTCGATGTAGAATATGCTACATCTATATTGTTGTATCCAACCCCGAAATTGGCGATTAATTGGAGGTTTTTTCCGGCATCAATTATTTCGGCATCCGTCTGAAACGAAAAATTAGGGACTAATACGTCTGCGTCTTTTACGCGTTCTATTATTTCTTGTTTGGTAAACAATTGTTTGTCGGGATATATTATTTCAAACTTACCTTCGAGCGGAGCAAATCCTTCTCTTAGAAAATCGTATCCCATCAATATTTTTTTCATTACTGTATGTTTTATAAAATTCCTTTTTCTGTGAGTATTTCTCTTATCTTCGTCCAGTTTGCATAAGATCTGTCCGTTTCGGGATCGTCCGTTATAAGAGGGCAGCCTAGATTAGCATCGTCTATATACAGATGTCCGTATGCTTTTGGCGAAGATGTCCAGAATCGTTGTTTCGGATTTTTCTGTATTCCGTACAATGGTATTTCATTCTCGGCAAACCATTGAACGGCTTCCGACAATACGTTTTCTTCTACTACAATTTCTTGTCCGTCTACTTTCTTTTTCTTCTTGCGATCGCTGCGCATTGTAAACAATATCAGATTGTGCCCTTTGTCTGTAAGCTCTTTCAATACGGGTACTGCACCAATATCTTTTCCTATGGCAGGAAATTCGTGCGACACACATGTGCCGTCAAAATCTATACATATATCCATCGTTTTTTATAACAGAGTTTTTATGTCTTTTGTTTAAAAAAGCAAAACTCAGACTGTATCAGCCTGAGTTTTGTATGTCCGTCTATCCGTCTCGAAGAAAGATTAGATTCTATTTATCTATTTTTTCTGTACCGTTTATATCATCCTCAAGACCATTAACTCCGTCTTTGAAGTTTTTAACTCCTTTTCCTATACCTTTCATTAGTTCAGGGATTTTCTTTCCTCCGAATAATAATAAAACGACTATGGCAATGATAATTATTTCTCCGGTACCTAAATTTCCTAAAAATAGTAGTGTGTTCATCTGGCTTAATATTAAAAAAGATTATGCATTTATTTTACTTTGCTAAAGTAATCAGAATAAAATAATTCCGGCTACTTTTTTACATTTTTTATGTTCTGTGTTTTCTGAAGGGTTAAAATGGAAAGAAATTGTGGTACATCACTTGTTTAACACACCATTAGTGAATAAAAAATAATAGATTTGCATTGGAATAAAGCCATTCATCACTGAGATACAGCATAAAAAGCTTTGAAAAAGAAAAATCAGTCATATAGCCAAATATTGAAATCGACAACTATTTTTGGAGGGTCGCAACTGATGGTAATACTTATTGGTATTATCCGTACCAAGATTGTTGCTATGCTATTGGGTACAACCGGAGTGGGTATTATAGGGATATATTATTCTGTTATAAATATGATCCGTTCGGCAGCCGGACTGGGTATAGATACGGCCGGAGTGAGAGAGGTTGCCGAGATAAACAGTACAGGTGATGAGACATTGCTTCACAAAACAGTAAACCGATATAATCTATGGTTCTTATCTACGGCTCTGATCGGGTTATTTCTTTGCATCGTATTTTGCTATCCTATCAGTATATGGGCATTTGGAAATGACCGATATACGTTGGCTTTTGCAATACTTTCTGTTTGTGTATTCTTAGCCATATTGACAGCGGGACGTTCTACATTGCTGCAAGGGATGAGGCGAGTTTCGTATTTAGCTAAGTCTAACATATTATCCAGTCTGATTAGTCTTGTTGTTGCTGTTCCTATCTATTTCTTTTTTGGAACGGAGGCGATTGTTTTTGCCTTTTTGCTTACTTTCTTAATATCGTTTCTTTGTGTAGAATTCTATTATCGAAAATTGCATATTCCTCGGATGAAGGTGATTGGGAAAGAGGCTTTCCTTGCAGGATTGAAACCGCTTCGATTAGGAATTTATATTGTTATCGGGGCTTTTATCAGTACAGTAAGCCTTTTTGTTATCCGAGCTTTTATAACTCGCAACTTGGGTATTGAGGCCGCAGGTTTGTTTCAGTCGGCGTGGGTAATAACTAATATATATCTTGGTCTTGTCCTTCAATCTATGGGAACAGATTTCTTTCCTCGTTTATCGGCCATTGCGGGTAATGAAAATAAGGTGCGTGAATTGGTGAATGAGCAGACTTATGTTGCGCTTGTAGTGGCATCTCCTATTATTGTAGCCATGATATTGTTTTCGAGTATAGCAATATCTGTTCTTTATTCTTCGGAGTTTTCCTTTGCCGATTCCATCCTTCGTTGGCAGGTGTTGGGTACTTTCTTCAAAGTGCTTAGCTGGCCGATGGCATTCATTATGCTAGCTAAAAATAAGGGTGCTATTTATCTTTTTTCCGAAGGATTGTATTATGTAGTCTATTTGCTGTCTGCATATCTTCTCTATCCGATATATGGCTTACTATCTGCCGGTATTGCATTCTTTATTGCATATTTGGTATATCTGCCGGTCGTATTCATTATAGCTTTTCGCTTATCTGCATTCCGATGGAACAGAGATGTTGTAATAATGAGCCTTGTCAATCTTGTACTTGTAATATCTACATTCCTAGTTTCCACTTATGTGGCTGATACGATAGAGGGCATAATACTAAAATGTATTCTTATGGTTGTATCGTTGATATACGGTTACTATAATCTGAGGAAGATCTTTAATATTGCTGATCTTAAAACGTGGTTTGGTTGCAAGTCGGATGGAGATCGCAAATAAGGCTCTTTCAATTATTTCTCTTATTCTTCTCTATTTCTCTTACACGTGGAATTACCAGACTGTCTTCTATAAACGTATGTGCCTCAAGTTCTTCTTCCGAAGTATATAATTCCATCAAGATATTTATCATCAACATCTGATCTGTTGTACCCGGTACATATTTCAATAATATCTGTTTCAGATCATTCATCTTTCCTTCGATGTCATTATGGCGTTCTTCGAATATATCAATAGAATATTTTTTGTCTGATACTTCGTTTATCAATGTATATACATACGGAAACACAACTTCGTCTTCATACACCATATGTTCTTGTACTTCTTTCATGTAATTGTCGAAAAAGTTAAGAACCACACCTTGCAGACGTTGATCTTCCGAGGCGAATACCTTTTCCAGTTTTCGACGAATATTCGGCAATCGTTTTTCAAGAAAATAACTGTGCGACATTTTCAGATATTGTAAGAATGGAGGGAGGGGTAGCGTTTTGAATGTTTCGTATATGTTTACAATAGACCTGTTAGACTGATAATTTGCAAGAAACAGAAAGCAGTCTGTATCAAAATTATTCTCTTTACACACAGTATCCACATTTTTCTCGCCAAAACCTAAAGAAATATTCAGTCGATTAAGTAGCAATAAAAGGCGGTAATCAGCATCTATAAGATCTGACATTTTCATCGATTTCTTAAATATGATAGTGATATTCTGCATAGTGTTGTTTTTTTATTCGTCCTGATATTTTATTTCAGATATGTCTACCAGCTTATTGATGATAGCATATATGGTTAGTCCCGATATACTGTGCACTTTTAGCTTGCGGGTTATATTACGTCTGTGGGTTATCGCTGTGTGGATAGATATATTATGATGTTCTGCAATCTCCTTGTTGCTGCGTCCCTTGACTACACTTATCAATATTTCCTTTTCTCTGTCGCTCAGTTCCTCCTGCTCGCTATGGCTACTTTGCTCTTTGTTGAGGCAGTTTAATAATATTTCCTCTATTTTAGCTTCCGAATCATTGATCTTTATGACTGCGTCATACGATTTATAAAACTGTTCGTCGATCACATTGTATACAAGAGCTATGATTGCTATTTTTTTATTCAGATTCAGTTGTTGACGTATATCCTGTTTCGAAGTATGCCCCAATAGCATGGGATTGATAAGAACCGCATCAGGAGAAAGAATGTCTAATTGATAATTGATGTCTTCCATTTCTTTCAGTTCCACCACCTTTCCCACACTCGACAGTTGAGATAAGACATATACCAACCCTTTTCGAATGATGTAAGACGTTTCTGCGACAGCTAATACCTTCTTCGTATTTGACATTTTGTATGGAGCTTTCTTATATGGAATGATTCTTTATAAGCACAAATTTCGTCATAAATTATTTTATAAACAAATGTTATCATAGATTATATATATCTATCTCTTGTTATAATCTCAAGTCAACTTCTTAATTAAACAATATTTGTATTAGCTTTGTTTTAGTAAATAAAATTATGTGATTACGTTTTATGATCAACTTTAAGCAAATTACACTATCAGATAAAAAAGATTTTGATGCCTGTTTCGAAGGTAATGAATACAGAGCATGCGACTTTTGTTTTGTAAATCTATTTTCTTGGAATGCTAAGTTCAAGACCGTTTTTGCGATACAACATCGGACTATCTTTTTGCGTTTTCAAGATTCAGACGGGCAGTTATATTATATGATGCCTATCGGACGAATGCCTTTGTCCGAAGCTTTTGCTCTGATAATGCAGGATGCAGAGGACAATAAGATCCCTTTTCAGATGAAAGGTATTGCATCCCGTATGTGGGAAAAAATTGAACAAGAAATGCCGGGCAAGTTCCGCTATATTCCGGATAGAGACAATGACGAATATCTTTACTTGTCTGAAAAATTAATTAAGCTTTCGGGTAAAAAACTTCAAAGTAAACGCAATCATATCAATCGTTTTAAAGCAGACAATCCTGATTGGCAGTATTTTCCTTTGGTCACAAGAAAAGATCTTGATGAGTGCATGCAGATGCTTGACGAATGGGAGGAGAAATCATCTTCGGCAATCAACATTACTCAGCGATACGATTATATTGCGACAAGAATAATGTTGGAGAATTTTGAATATATGGAGCTGAGAGGTGGAGCTGTACGTGTAAACGGAAAGATTGTCGCCTTTACCATAGGTGAGCCTTTGACTGCCGATTGTTTCGTGGTACACGTAGAAAAGGCCTTTGGTGATATGAATGGCGCATATACCATCATCAACCAACAGTTTATAGAGCACGAGGCTTCCGAATTTATGTATATCAACAGAGAAGAAGATATGGGACTTGAAAACCTCCGCAAGGCAAAATTGTCTTACTATCCCGATATTTTGCTCGAAGAAGGCATCCTGATTCCAAAAGTCTGATTGATTCTTTATTCTTTGGTTTAAGAGTTCTTTGTACAAAAATTTCTAAATTTGCTATGTAAACCTCTAAACCCGGATTATGAATAATGATAAAATTTGCCAACGAACAGACACGGCTGCTGGTACGTGATATGTGGAAAGAATGTTTTGGTGATACCGATGAGTTTCTCGACATTCTTTTTCAATACAAGTATAAGGACGAAAATACTTTGCTCTACTTTGATGGAGATAAGGTAGTTGCGTCTTTACAGATGTTACCATACACAATAACCTTTTACGGACAACGTATTCCATTCGCTTATTTAGCCGGGTTGTGTACATTGCCCGAATACAGGAACAAGGGATATATGCCATTGCTTATCCACAAAGCACACCGTATAATGGCAGATCGAAATATTCCACTAGCTATACTTATTCCTGCTGAAGATTGGTTGTATCACTACTACGAACGTTTCGGATACGAACAGGTATTCGAGACGGGAACAGAACCAATATACCCCATTCAAAAAATATTAGAAACCTATCCCGATTTGCACGACGCTTATCAAGCATACGATGCTATTTACAAAGATAAAGACTTTTGTGTTCAGAAAGATTTCGATGATTTTATGTCCATCGTAAAAGAGCAAAAAATGGAAGGCTTTCCGACAAAATGTAATTTACCCGGCATGGCTCGTATTATAGATCCGGAGACTTTGTTGAATTTATATGCCGGAGAAAATGCAGACAAAACTTTTTCTGTGAAAATTAAAAATGCTTGTGATTCCCATTCTTATAGTTCCGTTTTTAGAATAACAGATGGCTTTGTGAAATGTGGCGGACAGAATAATTTTGATATTGAAACAGACTTCCGTTTTCTCTGTCGTCTCCTTTTCGGATACAAGACCAACCAACTGTCAGAACCATATAAGTCTCTATTTGCAGAACATCATCCGATAATGAATCAAATGCTCGAATAAATATTTTTTAAGAAGACTGAGCCATAATGTAGATTGACTATCAAAGAAATCAATTATCTTTGGTACTCATAATACCAAATAAAACCTGAAGATGGAGAATTTCGGAATAAAAGATATCATTGATATATTGCTGGTCGCTACGGTAATGTATCAACTATATCGAATCGTTTCCAAATCAGGTACAGGAGCTATATTCAAAGGCGTATTAGCATTTATCATCCTTTGGGTACTCATTTCGCAAGTCTTGCAGATGCGTCTGATGGGAGCTATCCTCGATAAGTTTACCGATTTTGGGCTCTTTGTACTTATCATAATATTTCAAGATGAAATAAAACGTTTCCTCATATCGCTAGGCTCTAACAGGACATTCCGATTTATAACGAAAATATTCCGGTCTAAAGATGGCAATGAGATGAACGACACGGTAGTGACAGCCCTCGTGCTTGCATGTATGAATATGGCAAAGTCTTACACCGGAGCATTGATCGTGATAGAGCAGGAAATAAAGTTGGGCAATTATGCCGAAACCGGTGAAATGTTGGATGCTGATATAAGTACCCGTCTGGTAGAAAATCTGTTCTTTAAGAATAGTCCGTTGCATGATGGGGCTATGATTATTTCAGGCAATAGAATTAAGGCTGCGGGGTGTATCCTTCCCGTATCCCAAAATCAGGATATTCCAAAAGCTTTTGGGCTAAGACATCGTGCAGCTCTCGGTATCTCTCAGGAAACTGATGCTAAAGTGATCGTAGTATCCGAAGAAAGAGGAAAGATTTCCTTTGCCAGCAAGGGCGAAATAGAAGCAAATATAACTCCTGAAAAGTTGCAGGAACTATTACTTGGCAGTATGAATAAGAAGAATCGTTAAAGATATTATATAGAACAAAAAAGTCCGGAAAACTTAATTTCCGGACTTTTTTGTTTTTCTATTATTTTATTTCTCACTGAATAATAATTCCATAAATTCTTTTCCTTTTATAAGCCCATATTCCCCCTTAGGAGATTCGAATTCATCATATACCTGCACCGCATCGCCTTTTGCATTAGAACGGTAGATAAGAAACGGAACAGGCTTGTTTGTGTGTGTTTTGATAGCACAAGGAGTCGGATGATCCGGCAATATGGCAATAGTGATCGGTTCGTCCCAATCTTTAGTTGCTTCATATATCAAGCGTACAACCCTATTGTCAAGATATTCTATTGTTTTTGTTTTCAAATTGTAATCTCCCTCATGTCCGGCTTCATCGCTGGCTTCGATATGCAAATATACAAAATCATCTTTCTTCAAAGCTTCAATAGCAGCTTCCGCCTTTCCCTCATAGTTTGTATCGTAAAGTCCGGTTGCACCCTCTACATGTATCAGTTTGAGTCCGGCATATACTCCGATGCCCATTATGAGATCGACAGCAGATATCACCGAGCCGCTCTTGATTCCGTACAATTCTTGTAATGTCTGCATCTGTGGGCGATATCCGGGCGACCAAGGCCAGATACTATTTGCCGGATCTTTCCCCTCTGCAATACGTTTTTTGTTTATAGGATGATCTTTTAAAAGTTCCTGCGATTTGAGAATTAAAGCATTCAGATAATCAGCCGACTCTTTAGCTTCAGGAGTAGTTGCTTTGATTAATACTTCTTCGAACGGCGTACCTGTAACGTCATGCGGAGCTGTACAATCCAAATCCTTATTGCCGCCTTTCAACTTTAATAAATGGCGATATGATACTCCGGGATAGAAGCTTACCTTGCCGTCGTTAAGCTCTTTGTCCAGAAATTTGATAAGCTCAGCAGCCTCTTCACTCGATATATGTCCGGCAGAATGATTTTTTATTTTTCCGTCTTCTATACAAATGAGATTACACCTCATAGCCATTTCTTCGGGCAATATGTCTACGCCCATACTTGCTGCCTCTAGCGAACCTCGTCCTTCAAAAACTTTAGGAACATCGTATCCCATTACAGATAGATTTGCTATCTCGCTACCCGGTTTGTAGCCTGCCGGAATGGTGTCTAGTTCTCCATTCTTGCCCTTTGCGGCAAGCATATCTATATATGGTTTGTGGGCTGCTTGCAAAGGTGTTTTGTTACCCAATGCAGCGATAGGTTCGTCGGCAGCACCATCTGCCAGTATTATAATTGTTTTCATAAAAGTATATTTTTATAAAATGTTTAAACAGATCCGTTTCTCTCTGTTTCTCATGGTCTGATGAAGGTTATCTCACATTTGCAATGCTGATAATATCAGAAAATACTCCCGCGGCCGTGACGCTTGCTCCGGCTCCATATCCTTTTATTATCATCGGATATTCGTTGTAGCGTTCGGTAGTTATCTGTATAATATTATTGCTTCCTTCGAGGTCGTAGAACGGATGATTCTGTCCTACCTCCTGAAGTCCGACTTCACATTTTCCATTTTCGTATTTTGCTACAAAGCGCAGATGTTTATGTTCCGTTTCAAGCTTTTTTCGTCTTTCTTCAAAGTCGGAGTCAAGTTCATTTATCGTAGCCCAAAACTCGTCTAATGTACCGTCAAAATATTTCTGAGGCACAAAAAGTCTCTTCTCTACATCCGCTTGCTCTACCCTATACCCTGCTTCGCGGGTAAGGATAACGAGTTTGCGTACAACGTCCATTCCACTAAGGTCGATGCGAGGATCAGGTTCGGCATAACCATTCTCTTTAGCCAGATAGACAGCTTTGCTAAAAGGAATGTCTTTGCTTATTGTATTGAATATAAAATTGAGAGTTCCCGATAATACTGCTTCAATCTTTACAATTTTATCCCCTGAATTGATCAGCGAATTCATTGTGTTTATAATAGGCAAACCGGCTCCAACATTTGTTTCGAACAGAAACTTTATATTGCGTTCGCGAGCTGTATTTTTTAGTTTTATATAATTATCGTACGTGGATGATGCTGCAACTTTGTTGGCTGTAACTACGGAAATGTTTTGCGACATAAGGTCGCCATATATCTGAGCCACAGAATCGCTGGCTGTACAGTCTACAAATACGGCATTAAATATATTCATATTTATAATGCTGTCTCTCAGTATCTCGGGCGAACTTGCAGTACCTTTTTCTTCAAGTTCTGCTTTGTAGTTGTCCAGTTTTATACCTTCTCTGCAAAACAAGGCTTTGCGCCCTCTGGCAATGCCTACTACATTGAGTTGTAAGGCATACTGTTCCATTAATTTTGGTTGTTGGCGGCGTATCTGGTCTATCAGATTTCCTCCTACTGTACCGATCCCTACAATAAATAGATTTAATGCTTTGTATTCGGACAAGAAGAATGAATCGTGAATGGAGTTGAGTGCTTTTCGTAAATATTTATTCTTTATTACAAACGATATATTTACTTCCGAAGCTCCTTGAGCGCAGGCTATTACACTGATTCCACTTTTGCCCAAAGTTTCGAAAAGCTTTCCGGCAATGCCGGGAGTATATTTCATGTTTTCACCCACGATGGCTACTGTTGCCAAATCGGTTTCGAGCAATACGCGGTTGATACTGCCGAGGGATATTTCTTTTTCAAATTCTTCTTCAAGTACATGGACTGCCAGTTGTGCATCTATCGAGCGTACCCCGATTGATGTGCTATTTTCGGATGAGGCTTGTGATACAAGAAAGACACTGATGCCGTTTCGAGCCAAAGCCCTGAATATTCTATAATTGACTCCGATAATACCTACCATTCCAAGACCTTGTACTGTGATGAGACAAGAATCGGATATGGAAGATATTCCTTTTATCATTGCCTTGCTGTGCTTGGTTTGCCCGTCGTGCGAAATGTACGTGCCGGGAGCGTCTGGCTTGAAGGTGTTTTTTATCCGAATAGGTATATTTTTATGATATACCGGAAATATTGTAGGGGGATAAATGACCTTTGCTCCGAAGTTGCAAAGCTCTGTTGCTTCGGTGAAGGTCAAATGTTCTATTACATGAGCGTTGTTTATGATTTTCGGGTCTGCCGACATAAAGCCATCTACGTCCGACCATATTTCGAGTATATTGGCATCCAGAGCTGAGGCAAATATTGCTGCTGTATAGTCGGAGCCACCTCGTCCGAGGTTTGTTATTTCTCCCGATGTTTTGCAGGTGGAGATAAATCCGGCTACAAGTACCTTGTGCGAAGAGTTTTCGAATGCGTTTTTTATCAATTGATTCGACAATTCCATATCCGGGGTATGCTTTCCGAATGCACTGTCGGTCTTTATCAATTGTGTTGCATCCAATACTTCATAGTCGGAGAAGGCATAGCTGATAATGAGTGTCGACAATCGTTCGCCATAGCTTACTATTTTGTCCGATGTTTTGGGCGAGAGGTCATTGATGAGATATACTCCTTTGAATATATTCTTCAATTCATCCAGCAGTCGGTTTATTTCGATAGCTAATTTTTCTCGTTCGGTTTCAGATACATCAAGCTTGGCTACAACGGTGACATGCTGTTCTACGATCTCTTTAAATTCTCGCTCGTACGCATAATCCCCTGCGGCTGCAAGTTCCGAGGTTATAAGTAACTTGTCTGTGATACCTTTGAAAGCAGAAACTACTACGACTATCGGTTCTTCAACCTTACTTATTATCTTTTTTACATTGGCTATATTTGTTGCAGAACCTACGGACGTCCCGCCAAATTTCATTACTTTCATTAGTATGTTATGGTCTTTTATTTATCTATAATAGTTATCGCTCGCTTATCCTTGTCCGATTTTATGAATGGAACTTTTTTAGCTACCCAATTGCGTTGTGCTGTAGATTTAGTAGTTTGAGCACGTTTAATTCCTGTTATTTGGGCTAGGGCTTCAGCCAAGAGAGGTTCGTTCGGATCTCCGAGTTCGCCGAAGCCACCTTTCCATTCGGATAGATATGGGCTTTGTATCTTTACTCTGTTTCCATTATCGTCATCGTAATAGGCATCTACCATATTGTAGCCTTCGTGCCATTCAGATACTTCATGAGTTGGAGTCAATCCATTGATATAGTTTCCGACTCCATTTGCATCTGTAAGCCTCGAAATGATAGGTTGTAATTGCCAAAGGATGCGCTTATCTTCAGATTTTACGGTTTGTGAAGCTTTATCCTTGCCAACAGTTGTTAGACCAATGTGATTTACTGTCATATAAGGCCTTAGACCATGTATCACCAATTCGCTTGCCGAAGCTGTATTCTCTGTTGCGATTACATATAGTCGGTTTAAGTTTAGGCGAGGTATATCTACTTTTGTTCCATACACTTTGTCCAAAAAATATTCATTAAAAGCATTTGTCCCATATTGAGTGGTTAATGAATCTGTATAATATTTATTATATGATTCTTTGGCAAATATATTTTTTGTATTACGATTGGGAACCAGTGCACTTGCAAGATCCATTGCTGAGGTAAGATATCCTCCCAGATTGTAGCGAAGGTCTAGTACAAACTCTGTTATTCCGCTATTGCCCAACTCTCGGATCTTTTCGATAAGCTGAATGTCATATTCATAGTTGTTGACATTATCATCCGAATTGCGTTCGAAGGCATTATACATAAGATAGCCTACTTTTATTCCATTGTTGGTGGTTATCACTTTGCTTAGGAATATTGGGGATGGTTTAGAAGCAGATGCACTGAAAGAAGGTAATGCCTCTCTTCTCCCGTTATTATTGTATATGGCTAAATTATAATTGCCTGTTCCATTTAAGATCGTTGTATAATTGGTTGATGTAACTGTCGTTCCATTAACTTGATAAATAACCTGTCCGCGTCTTACTCCTTTTGCCTCAGCATCACTTCCCTGATTTACGGAAACAATAAATAATCCAACAGAAGAATATTCTGATTCTGATGTGAAAAAAGAACTGGGAATATAATCGAACCCTAAGTTATCAGTTGCGAAAAGGCTCTTCGATTTTGATTTATCCTCCTCTATCCACGAAAAGCGATCTCCGTTAATATCTTGATATTTATAAAGAATATTCTCGAAAAACTTGTCCGGTGCTTGTGTATAGCTGATAGATGCAGGGGCAGGTAATTCTTCATTCCAGAGATATACTCTTTTCATCTGGTCGTATATCCACTCATTTGTTATTTCATTAACTGTTTTCTCTGTTGGAGTGGGAGTTGGGTTAGGAGTAGGGGTAGGAATCGTCTCGTCATCGCTACATGCTAAAAATCCCAATGTGGAAATTGTTGTAAGTAAAAGAAAAAGATATCTTGCTTTCATAAGGTTTGTTATATTTAGATGTTGTAACCTTTTTTTTATTTATATACCCTTTTTTGTGGATATTTGCAAATGTAGAAATTAAAACTACTTCTACAAAATTAATTCACCTTTGCCTTGTCTTGTTATTTCAGGCTCATTTCCTGTGCAATCGACTACGGTAGAAGCTTCTATTCCTCCATATCCTCCATCAATCACAATATCTACGAGGTCGTGATATTTTTCGTAGATAAGTTCCGGATCGGTAGTATATTCAATAACCTCGTCTTCATCCTTTACAGAAGTGGTTAGAATTGGGTTTCCTAGACTGCGAACCAACTCGCGAACGATGTTATTGTCCGGAACACGTATTCCCACAGTCTTTTTGTTTTTGTATATCTTGGGAAGGGAGGAGGTCGTGTTCAATATAAATGTAAAAGCCCCGGGTAGGTTCTTCTTCATTATTTTGAATGTACTGTTGTCTACTCGTGCATATTCGCTGATATTGCTCAGATCGTAACAGATGATTGCAAGATTGCTTTTCTCAGGGTTAATACCTTTCATTTTGCAAATCTGTTCCACTGCACGTACATTGAGGGCGTCGCATCCGATAGCATACACAGTGTCGGTGGGGTAGATGATGAGCCCTCCGTCTTGTAATACTTTTACTATCTTGTCTATTTCTTTTTGATTTGGATTTTCCTCGTATAATTTTATAAACATATATTACTATTTATTATATCTCTTATTTCCCTAGAAATCAAAATTAGTTGTTTTATATGAAAAAACGGCTCATAAATAATTATTTATGAGCCGTTAGTCGTATTATTGTATTGTTTATTTCTTTTCGATATAATCTTCTACAATTGCCTGAGTAAGACCCATATTTGAGAAACCTCCATCGTGGAATAGGTTTTGCATCGTTACCATACGCGTCAGGTCAGAGAACATGACGATACAATAGTCGGCGCAAGATTCTGCACTCGCATTGCCTAATGGTGACATTTTTTCTGCGAAATCAAAGAACGCATCCAGACCTCCGATGCCTTGTCCGGCAGTAGTCATCGTTGGCGATTGAGAGATAGTGTTTACACGTACCTTCTTGTCGCGTCCATAGATGTATCCGAAACTACGTCCGAATGATTCTAGTAGAGCTTTAGCATCAGCCATATCGTTATATCCTGTAAATGTGCGTTGAGCTGCAATATGAGTAAGAGCAAGGATTGACCCACCTTCTGCAATAGCATCCAATTTTTTAGCAACTTGCATCATTTTGTGAAAAGAGATAGCAGATATATCTAATGTCTTATCCAGAAAACCATAATCAAGATCATCGTATTCTCTGCCTTTGCGAAGGTTTAGAGACATACCGATAGAGTGCAAAACAAAATCTATTTTACCTCCAAGCGCTTCCATCGATTGTACGAATACTTGTTCCAAGTCTTCTACGCTAGTTGCATCTGCGGCAATTACTTTAGCATTTAACTTCTCAGACAAGGCTTTTGTTTCGCCCATTCTTACTGCTACCGGAGTGTTTGATAATGTAATAACAGCACCTTGTTCTACGGCTTTTTCGGCAACTTTCCATGCAATTGATTTTTCATTCAATGCACCGAATATAATACCTCTTTTGCCTTTTAATAAATTATTACTCATTTTATTATTGTTTTATGATTTTCAGCTATTTATAAACTATGTGATAGCTTTCTGTTAACTCTTTATCGCACAAAAATAGTAAAAATGTGCAATAGTCGCTATATTATTCATTAAAAAAAGCAGACTGTAGTAAACTCTCTTTTCTTAAAACTGATACATAAATCCTACAGATAGTGTAAATTGAGAATAATTTTTGATAAGAGCCTCTTTGGCCTCTATTTGTATGAAAGAATTGTCTGCAATAAGCACTTGACCTCCGAATCCCAAATTGACACCGATACGGTTGTTGCTGTATTTATCTCCTATTCCGTTAGACCGTCCCGGATCATAAGTCCAGCGAGTAAAGTTTATCCCTGCAATCGGGTATAGAGAAACCGTTTCGGCAACTCCGAATACATAGTGTCCGTCTGTATTTACACCCCATGCGCTGAGGTTGTGGCGGTCGATATAGTATTTGTATTCTGCAGAGCCCCTCAGATTGTCGGTAAATCCTAATTGCGCACGCAGCCCAAGACCGAGTGATTCGACTTTTGTTCCATAGTTTACATTTCCTGCTAGGGAAAATACTCCTGCTTGATCTTGCGAATAAGAATTTGTAATGATTACACAACAAAAAAACAATGTAACTAATATTTTCTTCATGGGTATTCTGTTTATTATTTATATACTTAGTGTTAAGAAGGGCGAATGCCTTATTTTATGACAAATGTAATTTACTATTCGTATCCGATTAAAGGAAAATGGCACACCATTTTTCGAATTTCCTAACTGATCCTTGTCCGAATTTTGCTAAGCTTTGTTTTACTTTCTCCACAGAACGTTCTTCGCCGATGTGGGTTTTTGAGAAAAAGCAGTCAGCAAAGCAAATAAGCTGTTCTTCAATGCTCACCGGTTGCATGTCGCGGTGGGGTAGAGGTAAGTCTTGTTCCACTATTTCGTCAAGAGAAATACCTGTTCCTGTATGTCTTTCGCATACAAGAGCATGGCGAGGATAGCCCAATGAGTTGAGCATATCATGTCCCAGATAGCCATGACAAAGATACGGTTTGGTTCCGAAACATTTTATAGAAGGGGCGTTGGTCTGAAAAATGCCAATATCGTGTAGCATACCCGCTTCTTTCACAAATTGAATGTCGATATTCAATTCGGGATGAGATTCCGCAATAGATACAGCCTTGTTTGTTACATCGGTGCTGTGTTGCACTAGAATATTGTATAAGTCAGAACCTTTTTTGTAATATTTTTCAATAATAACCAATGTATTCATTCTGAATTAAATATTTATTTACATAAAATATGTAAGTTTGTATATTAACTTGTCTTTCTCTAAAAAGGAAAATTGATGAAAAGGTCTTGGATTTTACTCCTCATTATTTTTATTTGTAGTCCAAATATAATGATTTTTGCTCAGAAAGTAACATTGGGAGCAGATAGATTAGATCAGTTCTTACCATTTATTAAGAATAAAAAGGTTGCTTTAGTGGTTAATCAGACTTCTGTTTTGTCTGACGGAACACATTTGCTCGATGCGCTGTTGGCTAACGAAGTCCATGTGTCGAAAATTTTCGCTCCTGAACACGGATTCAGAGGTGATGCTGATGCCGGAGAAAAAATAATAGATGGCAAAGATGCCAAAACCGGTGTGCCGTTAGTCTCTCTTTATGGAAGGAATTACAAGCCTTCTCCTGCTCAATTGAACGATGTAGATATCGTGATCTTCGATATTCAAGATGTGGGTGCCCGGTTTTATACCTATATAAGCACAATGCATTATGTGCTGGAGGCTTGTGCCGAAAACGGAAAGGAATGTATTGTTCTTGATCGCCCCAACCCAAAAGATGTAGTTGACGGACCTATCCTCGATCTTAAATATAAGTCGTTCGTAGGTATGCATCCTATCCCGATACTACATGGATTGACAATAGGAGAGCTGGCTAATATGATTAATGAAGAAGGCTGGTTGAAGAATAAGGTAAAATGTCAACTAAGAGTTGTGCCGATGACAGGATGGTCGCATGGACAACCATACTCCCTGCCTATAAAACCGTCGCCCAATTTGCCTACCGATCAGGCTATAAGTCTATACTCTTCATTGTGCTTCTTCGAATCCACAAATGTGAGCGTTGGGCGAGGCACTGATTTTCCTTTTCAGATAGTAGGTGCTCCGGGGTCAAAATATGGTAAATACAGCTTTACGCCTCGTCCTAATAGTGGTAATAAGAATCCTTTAAATTCGGGTAAAGAATGTTTTGGGATGGATCTGAGAAATTACAAAATAACTAGAGAAGGAATAGACTTAAGTTTTCTGCTTCATTTTTACAAAAAATCGGGTTTAGGTAATGCTTTCTTTTCCAATGCTAAGTTTATGGATTTGCTGTCTGGCTCAAACCAACTTCGCTTACAGATTGTAAAAGGATACTCGGAGGAAGATATTTATAAAAGTTGGGAAAATGATTTAGCGGATTATAAAACAATGAGGCAAAAATATTTGTTGTATTCGCAGGACTAGTACGATACTGGATGATTGAATAGTTTTACAAAATTATATATCTTTTAAACTGCATAACTAAACGAATAATATAATGTCTGATTCTAAACATAAATGCCCATTGTGTGGGCGAGATACCGACGAAGACGAAATTTTCTGTCACGATTGTCAAGAGATTGCTCAAAATGCGTATCCTGACGAATTATTGTCGCGCAAAATTGAGGATGATGGTACTCTGTATAATGAAATAGTAGCTCCTGTAATAAGCGAATCGGACTCGTTAGAGGAAGATGAGATTGATGGAGATGCTGAAAATAATGAGGGTACACGAAAAACGCCTCCTCCCAGCAATCGAAAGCTGTTGATATTCCTTTTTGTCGGGTTGGTTGTGCTTGTTTTAGTAGGAGGAATCGGTTCTTATGTGTTTCTTCAAAATAAGAATGCAGAGGAGACTGAGGTAGCATATTGGAATCGGTGTATAGATGAGAATACACCTCTCAGTTATGCAAAATATTTAGTGCAATATCCCGAAGGTAAATTTACTCAAGAAGCTCAGGATAGAATCAAACAATTACGCGAAAGTGAAAAGACGGAATGGCAGACTTTACGTAATTCTAAAGATATAGATGCTCTTTCCGCCTTTTTGAGAGATCATCCCGAAACGCCCTACATACGCGATATAAAACATGCTATCGATTCTTTAGCATGGGTTATCGCATTGGATCAAAATACGATAGATGCTTATAAGGCATATATTAGCAATGTGCAGTTGGAACGTTATTCCGGCGAATATTTTGATCAGGCTCAGCAAAAAGCAAATTATCTTACACAACTGAAAACAATAGAAGGAGATGAACTAAAAGATATTAAAAAGAGACTACAAAATTTTTTCAAGGCTCTAGGCTCGGTTAATGGTAAAGACATACAAAAAATGACTACACCTATACTGCTGAATTTAAATAAATCACAGAATCAAAGTAATGAACTTATTACCGATTCGGTAAAAGCTTATCTCAAAAATAATAAAATACGAAATATATCATATTCTCCTATCTTGGATTCGTTGCAAGTAATAAAAGACAATAAGGATAAATATTTTATTCATCGCTTGACCGTGAAGACTGAAACTTCTTATGCGGACAGAAAGAAAAAGAAACTTTCTCAGGAGCATCATTTCGGAATAGAATTAAACGATCAGAAAATGATTCAATCTCTTTATCCCGTAGATTGAAGTTGAAATAATATTGAAAGAGAATAAACCAATTTTAGAAAAACTTGATGGATACGATTATTTATATCATACTTATTATTATTGTTGTCAGAGCTTTAAGTTCTTATTTCAAGAAGAAAAATGAAGCTTCTCAAAATGCAAGCTTTAACCCTAAAGGCAGTCCTTTGAAACGAATACTTGCTAATTATGGCGATTTTTCGGCAGATATAATTATTGAGAGTCCACTTGATTTTTATCTATTTAGTGTAGATGAGACACAGAAAGATTTTATTTTCATAACTGAGGCTAAAGCTGTTTACAGACTGTCGTATGATAACTTGAAAAGTTATTCTATTCGAAAAAAAGAGGGTGCTGAAATAAGGCTCGACCTTATGACTACATTTGCAAAAAAACCGATTATTACCATTACATGTTTCGATGCTACCACTGCCCTAGCAAAGCTATCAGGCTCTCATCGGAGTACTGTTTCTTCCAGCCAATTGTATGAAGAAGAGCTTGAAAATGTAGAGCTTATAGAAGAAATATTGAGTGAGATATTGAGTGAAAGAACTTCCGATTCTGAGGATGTACCTCCTCCCTATGTGGAGTCAGCTCAACCAATAGTGGTTGAAAAAACTATTGTTGTCCCTCCGGCTGAACCGATAGTGGATATAACAGAAGTTGTTGAGCCTAAGCCCAAGGAGATAGTTTATATACCCGAAGTACAAGTAACGAAACCTATTGAAGAAGTGAGTGTTCGCGAAGAAGAAATCCCGACCTCTCCCAATTCAATATTTGTAGAACCTGTTGTCGTGGAATCGGATCGGGTAGGCGTGAAACCTGAAAAAACGGAAGAAGTAATTGAAAACGATATTCCGGAAGGTAATATATGCGTGTCTTTGGATGATGTAGAAGAATATTCACGAGGTAAGTTCCTCGAAAGTGCAGTTCAATCCGCTTTTAGCGATGCCCGCCTACATGGCAAAAAATATATTGTCATCACAGAAGAACAATTTGAAAACTTGAAGAAATAAGATTTGTTTTTATTTATCTATACTTTGGAGAAGGCTGTGATTTTTGATGAATAAAAAGGAAATGAAATGACGAAACGGTATAAAATCTGTACAACTTTGTCACCTTTTAGTTAAAATCTACCTTCGTAGAATGCTATTGCACTCAGATGATTCTTAAAAAATTAAACTTTTTCTTTTCCCGACAATAAGTCTTAGTTTGTAACTAAAAAACATCTATCTTTGAGATACCATTACAAAACCATTACATTTTGACCCGACAAACCTAATTAAAACAATATGGTACTTTGTTGATTTATAATTGAATGATAGAACAAATAATAATTTTAGAACATATAGATCCCGTAGTCTTTTTTGGGATCAACAACGCAAATATTCAGTTATTAAAAACTCTTTTTCCAAAGCTGCGCCTTGTAGCACGTGGTAATGCAATAAAAGTAATCGGTAATGCTGAAGATGTAGCTCTTTTCGAAGAAAAGATCAGAGAGCTGGAAAAATATTCCACAGACCGCAACAAGCTGTCGGAAGAGGATATAATTGATATTGTAAAAGGCAAATCGCTGAATATCGTAAAACAAGATAACCTTATCATATACGGAATGAACGGCAAACCTATATTTGCCCGCACACCCAATCAGCAAAACTTTGTTGATAGTTTTTATCAGAATGATATGGTATTCGGTATAGGTCCTGCCGGTTCGGGAAAGACCTATACGGCAATTGCTTTGGCTGTAAAAGCCTTGAAGAATAAGGAGGTGAAGAAGATAATACTGAGCCGTCCTGCTGTGGAAGCCGGAGAGAAACTCGGATTTCTGCCCGGAGATATGAAAGACAAGATCGACCCTTATCTACAGCCATTGTATGATGCGCTGGAAGATATGATCCCTCCTGCAAAACTCAAAGACTATGTGGAGAACAAAACTATCCAGATAGCGCCTTTGGCATTTATGCGAGGGCGTACCCTGAGCGATGCAGTGATAATACTGGATGAAGCCCAGAATACGACAACCCATCAGATCAAGATGTTTATGACTCGTTTGGGCATGAATGCGAAGATGATTATCACGGGCGATGTAACCCAGATCGACCTTCCTTCATCTCAACCATCGGGGCTGAAACATGCCTTGCGAATACTGAAAGGAGTGAAAGGAATAGGGCACATCGAATTTGATAAGACGGATATTGTGCGCCACAAGCTGGTGCAACGTATTGTGGAGGCATATGAAAAAGAAGATAGACGCGAAAAAGTAGCAGATAAGGAAGAAAAGGTTTTGAAGCGAAAAGAAGGCTAACAATCTTTAATTCCGTTGTGATTTTAACATAGTTCTATTAACTTTGACCATAGCTTTTGTGTTATTATAACGGATTAGTAAAAAAAATTAAAGATAACAGATGAAGAATACTTTAGTTAGAACAGATTTTAAATTTCCGAATCAAACAAATGTTTATCATGGCAAAGTAAGAGATGTCTATTCAATAGGCGACGATTTGTTGGCGATGATAGCTACAGACCGTATCTCGGCATTCGATGTTGTGTTGCCACAAGGTATTCCATACAAAGGACAGGTGTTGAATCAGATTGCAGCCAAATTTTTGGATGCTACCGAAGATATTGTTCCAAACTGGAAGTTAGTCACTCCCGATCCGATGGTTACAGTCGGGTTGCGTTGCGAACCTTACAAGGTAGAAATGGTGATCAGAGGTTATCTTACTGGTAGTGCATGGCGCGAATATAAAGCAGGGGCAAGAACCCTTTGTGGAGTGTCGCTTCCTGAGGGAATGAAAGAAAATCAGAAATTTCCGACACCGATCATTACTCCTACTACAAAGGCTGATGAAGGACATGACGAAAATATCTCGAAAGACGAGATTATTGCTCAAGGACTTGTAAGCAAAGAAGAATATGAGCAATTAGAAAAATATACTTATGCTCTCTTTCAACGTGGAACAGAAATGGCTGACGAAAAAGGGCTTATCCTTGTAGATACAAAATATGAATTCGGAAAGAAGGATGGTAAGATATATTTGATAGACGAAATCCATACACCCGACTCTTCCCGTTATTTCTATGCCGACACCTATCAAAATCTGTTTGAAAAAGGAGAAGAACAACGCCAGTTGTCAAAAGAATTTGTTCGCAAATGGTTAATGGATAACGGATTTCAAGGAAAAGAGGGACAGACTATTCCCGAAATGACCGAATCTTATTGCAACTCTGTTTCGGAACGCTATATCGAGCTATATGAAAAAATAGTTGGAGAGAAATTTATAAAAGCCGACATTAGTGATGTTGCTTTGCGGATCGAAACCAATATAAACGATTATTTAAAACAAAGAGGTTAAATTTAGACGATGCCAAATCTCTATATAATATCAGGTTGCAACGGCGCAGGGAAAACTACTGCGTCGTATGCAATGTTTCCCGAAATGCTCGACTGTAAGGAGTTTATAAATGCAGACGAAATAGCAAAAGGTCTGTCGCCTTTTCAGCCCGAAACAGTCGCTATTGATGCCGGTCGCCTTATGCTTATGCGTATGAACGAAATGCTCCGGATGAAGGAAGATTTTGCCATAGAGACTACTTTAGCTACTAAGTCTTACGCCAACTTTATACGCAGGGCTCAGAAGGAAGGCTATTTCGTAACACTTATATACTTTTGGCTCGAATCGCCCGAGTTGGCTATTCGAAGAGTCGAACAGCGTGTTCGTTTTGGAGGGCATTATGTACCCGAGGAAGTTGTTATAAGGCGTTATTATGCCGGTATGCGCAACCTCTTCTCTATGTTTATCCCTATTGCCGATTATTGGTTGATGGTGGACAATTCTACCGATCCCTTCCGTATGATTGCAGAAGGAAACAAAACGAAGATTATAGATGTACAAGACGAAGACATATTTTACTACATTAAAAATATATGACCTATAAAGCTGAAAAAATAGTTCCATACTCAACCGAAGAAAACAAAGGAGTTCAGGTCGAACGTATGTTCGACTCTATAGCAGAGAATTATGATACTTTAAATCGCACGATGTCGATGAATTTCGATATCAGTTGGCGAAATAAAGGTTTATCTATGCTCAAAGATCTTCACCCCGATGCTATTCTCGATATAGCTACGGGTACCGGCGATTTGGCTATTCAGGCATATAATATATTAAAACCTAAATCTATACTTGGTGTTGATATTTCCGAAGGCATGATGGACGTTGGTCGCCAAAAGGTGGCAAAATCGGGATTGTCTGACATCATTACATTTCAGAAACAAGATTGTATGCATCTTGATATTGCAGACAATTCTTTCGATGCGGCAATGGTCGCTTTTGGTATTCGCAACTTTGAGGATTTAGACAAAGGTCTGAAAGAAATACACCGCGTCTTGAAGCCCGGAGGAAAGCTTATGATCTTGGAGTTGTCGACACCGAGCCATTTTCCTATGAAACAAGGTTATTGGATGTATTCCCGCTTGTTTATCCCTACAATAGGACGTATTATATCAAGAGATAAGACTGCTTATTCTTACCTGCCAAAATCTATCGAAGCATTTATTCAGGGTAAGGAAATGGTAAATACTCTCCTGAAAAATGGCTTTCAGGATGCTATCTACAAAACTTATACATTGGGTGTCTGCTCTATGTATCTTGCATCGAAGTAATCAGCCTTTTTAGATTAGAGAACGAAAACTCGTCCTTGAATTCATCTTCTTTTTGTTAAATTCGGGATAATTGATATCTTTGCAGCCGGATAAGTAAGCTTAACATTACTCCTTTACGCAATATTTTTTATAACTAAACTTACAGACTAACATAACAAACGTGTATGTATTACACAAATTAATTATTTAACAAATTTTCAAAAATCTATGACAAAGAAACTACTTCTGGCTTCTACGCTAGTAGCTGCAATGTGTGTGTGTGCTCTTCCCGCTAATGCTCAATTTGGTAAAGCCTTAAAAAAAGTAACTAAATCGGTTTCGAAATCGGTTGGGGATGCTGCTGGTAATATGGCTTCGGATATGGCTGCCAATAAGGTGTCTGTGAAGATTGTAGAATTTATGGACAAGAATAATACTGTTGCCGGCGAAGAGACTGAATATTATAAAAGATTAGCCAATCTGGTAGGTACAGACTATATTTCTGTTGATGATTTATCTTTAAATTATAAAGTATATGAAAATCCTGAAGTAAATATCTTGGCTACTGCTGATGGTAGTATTCGTGTTTATTCGGGTATGATGGACTTGCTTTCTGACGAAGAGTTGCTTGCTGTAATTTCTACCCAGATAGGTCACATTGCGAATAAAGATGTGCGTGATGCGTTGAAAAAAGTTGCATCTGAAGATAATGCTACAAATGCAGGTGGTGCTCAAATAGACAAATTATTATCTTTTTCGGGAGATAAATTAGGTACAGTTATCAATGAGTTGATCCAAGTTCCTTACACAGATGATCAGAATAAAAAAGCTGATAGCTATGCGTTTGATCTTTTGACTAAAAAAGGAGCTTCTACAACTGCTTTAGTTTCTGCCCTACAAAAATTTGCAGAACTAGAGACTGCTGATGAAACTGCTTCTGAGAATGATGGAGAATTGAGTGCTGCTGCTAAATTTATTGGTGTAAATTCTAATAATGCTTTGAGAGCGTCTATTATCTCTGCTAAATAAGGAGATTGCTAATAATATAATTGAGAGATGACCTGTAGAGCTTGAGCTTTACAGGTTCTTTTTTTAGTAGATTGACAATCTGTATTTCTCTATGTAACCGAAACAATGGTGCATAAAAAGGAAACCCGCTGAAAATCAGATTTTCAGCGGGTTTCCTTTTTATTTTGTAGTTATCTTCTTCTTATCTTCTCATTTTAGGCATTTTACCACCCTTCATCTGAGTCATCATTTTCATCATTTTACGGGTCTCATCAAATTGCTTGATCAATTTATTTACCTCTTGAATAGATGTTCCACTACCATTGGCTATACGTTGGCGACGGCTACCGTTTAGTATTTCGGGACTAGTACGCTCGTTAGGAGTCATGGAATATATGATGGCTTCTATGCTCTTGAAAGCATTGTCGTCTATATCTAAATCTTTGATGGCTTTGCCTACACCGGGAATCATGGATGCCAAGTCTTTGAGGTTACCCATCTTCTTGATCTGTTGTATCTGGCTGATAAAGTCGTTAAAATCGAACTGATTTTTGGCTATTTTCTTTTGTAGGCGACGAGCTTCTTCTTCATCATATTGTTCTTGGGCTCTTTCTACTAATGAAACAATGTCACCCATTCCCAAAATACGGTCTGCCATACGTTCCGGATGGAATACATCGAGTGCATCCATTTTTTCTCCTGTACCTACGTATTTGATCGGTTTGTCTACTACCGATCGTATAGATAAAGCAGCTCCGCCACGGGTGTCACCATCCAATTTGGTAAGGACTACTCCGTCAAAGTTAAGTCTGTCGTTAAATTCTTTTGCTGTATTTACTGCATCCTGACCGGTCATCGAGTCTACAACAAATAATATTTCGTCCGGATTAACAGCTTCTTTAATAGCCGCTATTTCCTTCATCATCTCTTCGTCTACGGCTAAGCGTCCGGCGGTGTCGATGATCACAAGGTCATTTCCGTTTTGTTTTGCTTGTTTAATACCATTCAGTGCAATCTGAACCGGATTTTTATTTCCATCTTCGGCATATACCGGAACATCAATTTGTGTTCCTAGCACTTTTAACTGTTCAATAGCTGCAGGACGATAAACGTCGCCTGCTACAAGTAATGGATTCTTGCCTTTTTTAGACTTTAACATTTTGGCAAGCTTTCCTGAGAAAGTTGTTTTACCTGACCCTTGTAGTCCTGCCATTAAAATGATAGCCGGATTGCCTTTTAGGTTTATGTCTTTGGCAGTTCCTCCCATGAGGGTAGCCAATTCGTCGTGGACGATTTTTACTAACAACTGTTCAGGCTTCACGGCAGTCAGTACATCCTGACCTAAAGCTTTTTCTTTTACGGTTTCGGTAAACTGTTTTGCTGTTTTGTAGTTTACGTCAGCATCTAATAAGGCACGGCGAACATCTTTCAGCGTTTCGGCAACGTTGATCTCGGTGATTTTTCCTTCACCTTTAAGAATCTTAAACGAACGTTCTAATCTATTACTTAGACTTTCAAACATATTGTATTGTTGTTATTTATTATCAAGAATATATGGGGCACAAAGATATAAACTTTTGCTATAAAGAGAAAATACTCTAAATGCTTTTATTTCCGAATCTTCTATTTCGGATAGTTTATTTTCCGGTAAGGGTAATAATGGGCACAATCATTTCTTCCATCGATATGCCTCCGTGCTGGAATGTGTCGGTATAATAGGATACATAATGATTATAATTGTTAGGATAGGCAAAGAAATCGTCGCTTGTCGCAAAAATATATTTTGTACTTATATTAGGTGAAGGCAATCCGACTTTATCGGGTGAAAGAACATCGTACACTTTAGTCCGATCATATTCGAGTTGTTTGCCCACCTTATACCGTATGTTAGAATTTACGGTTTTGTCTCCGATTACTTTTAAAGGCTTTTTTACCCTAATGGTTCCATGATCGGTAGTTAATATAATTTTATATCCCATCTCTTTAGCCTTTTTCAGAATGTCTATCGTGGTAGAGTGTTTGAACCACGAACGGGTAAGGGAGCGATAGGCTGCTTCGTCGGAAGCTAGTTCCCTAATCATTTTCGATTCGGTGCGTGCATGAGAAAGCATGTCTACAAAGTTGATAACAACTACATTGAGTTGATTGTTATTCAGTTCGTTTATATTTTGCAATAGCCTTTCTCCAAAGGATGATGTAAGTAGTTTGTTGTAAGAGTAATTGCAATTTAGCTTATGTT
The DNA here is from genome assembly GCA_002409595.1 of Dysgonomonas sp. UBA5412. GTDB lineage: Bacteria > Bacteroidota > Bacteroidia > Bacteroidales > Dysgonomonadaceae > Dysgonomonas. The sequence goes on along the minus strand of DHNQ01000016.1, from coordinate 169,316 downwards.
TTTCTAACTGTATTTTCAATAAGGCTTCTTCATTTATATTCTTACTTTCATCCTCATTTTCGTCTATCCACAAGTCCGGATGTAATTTAGATATTTGCAAAGGCATCAATCCGGAAAATATGGCATTGCGTGCATATTGAGTTGCAGTAGGCAGAATACTAAAATATTCGTCCTCATTTATATTAAAATCATTGGCTAGTAGGTCTTTTACCTCCCACCACTGATCGAGGCGAAAGTTGTCTATGATAACAAAAAAAACTTTTTCGCCGGATTGAAGGAGAGGAAAGACTTTTGTTGTAAACAGGTCTTTGCTCAATATGGGAGCATCTTGCGGATTCTGTATCCAATATTCATAATTCCGTTTTATGAATTTACAGAAACAGCTGTTTGCTTCTTGTTTTTGAGTATATAATAATTCTAATAGCGGACTTTGTGACGCATTGAGTTCGAGTTCCCAATATACAAGCTTTTTATAGATATCTATCCAGTCATTGTAATCAGATGAACTATTTATAGATAAACTTATTTTTGAAAACTCTTCCCGATAACCCTCTAAAGTTGCTTCAGAGACAATGTCGTCTTTGTGCAGGTTCTTTTTTATGGAAAGTAGTATCTGATTAGGATTGACAGGCTTGATCAGATAGTCGGCTATTTTCTTCCCTATTGCATGTGTCATAATGCCCTCATCTTCGCTTTTGGTGATCATTATGACGGGGATACTAGGATCTATTTCTTTTATCAACCCAAGGGTTTCTATTCCTGCCAGCCCGGGCATGTTTTCATCTAAAAAAACGATGTCGAACGAGTCTTTCTTGAAACTATCTATGGCATCTTGTCCGCTATTGACAGGCGTTACTTCATATCCCTTTTCTTCGAGAAAAAGTATATGTGAACGAAGAAAGTCTATTTCATCATCAGCCCAAAGTATCCGCCTTTTTCTCATTTCTTACAGTTTCATTTTTATTTAAAACAAGCTTCTTATCTGATATAAGAAGCTTGCTATTATATATCGTATTTTAGTTAAAATCAAAAATACAAACAGAAGTGCAATAAGAGAAACTACACAGGTTAAAAAATATTATTTTAAATATTCGTTTATTGCATTCAAAAGATATTCTTTTGGATCGGAGCTGTATTCCCAAAACATTACACCACCCATCCCGTTGTTTGTTACATATTTGCATTTTTCTCTGACCGCTTCTTCGTCATCGTATGTCACAAATATGCCCTTGTAAAAATTATATAGATACGGAGCTTTTGCTGTCTCATCCCAATATCTGAAATATTCATTTTTATTTACTAAACTGTCTTTTATATATGTGTAGCCTTTTCCTTCCACTTGCTTTACAATAGGGTCTCCCAGTCCTTTTTCCGAACCTTCTTTTATTTTGTAAATTCGTCCGTAAAATGCAATTCCCATTACTAGCTTTTGTACCGGAACTCCTGCTTCTATATATCCTTTTATTGCTGTTTCGGCACTGTTAGATGGAGAGTATTTATCCGATGGAGAAAGGTTTGTGTGATGTATTGCCTTTGTTGTCGATTGGGAATCGTATGTCATCACATTTACATAGTCCAGATATTGAGAAGCCTTGTCCATTTCTGTATTTTTGATAAAGTCGAGTGATCCGCCTACGGCAGTCGTGAGCAGATATTTTTTATTTGTTTCTTGTTCCAAAGCATCTAATTTTTCTCTGATGGCAGCGAACATAAGTGTATAGTTTTGCTTGTCTTCGGGGCGGAATATATTGCCAACATCACCTTCCATTGCAGGATATTCCCAGTCTATGTCTATTCCATCAAGATCAAATTTGTTCATAATATCGACTGCCGATTGGGCAAATGTCTGTTGCCTTTCGGGAGTAAGTACTGCATCGGAAAAGTTTTTGCTCCATGCCCAACCTCCAATAGATATAAGAATCTTTAATTCGGGATTTTGTTGTTTCAGTCCATTTAGCTTTCTGAAATTGACAGTGTCAGTTTTTTCATTCGTTAAGAAAGCCTTGCCATCCTGTACATCTACAAAGGCATAGTTTATATGTGTAATTTTATTTGCCGATATTTTATTGATATCTACTTGCCCATGAAACCCGGCAACATATGCTATGATCACGGGTTTTGATGTTTTCTGATCAGACCCTCTTTTATTACAAGAAGATAGGGCTATAATTAATAGTGTGAGTGAAAAAATAATGCTCTTTTTCATATATTTTCTTTTTTAATTTATCTATATATATGTAAATCTAATATTTACAATAATTACAAAACTAAGAAAAATCTGACATGATTCACCTTTTTTCGTTTTTTATCTTATAAATAATGCTCTACAGATTTGCTACAGATTCGTATTTTACTTTTGTCGTAGAAACATGAAATAGCGATTTACAAACTTTAGAAAACTACATAGTTATTAATTAAAATTTAAAAAGAGCATAATGAAGAAATATACAAGTATCTTATCCGCTTTTATGATTGGTGTTCTACTTTCTTTTGCTACATCTTGTAGTGACGATGACGAAAATCCATTTAATGGCGATGTTGTGAATCCCGGATCAGATGTTAGCGAAGGTGAAGGTCCTTCGTCTTCCGATGTATTAAGCATACCAACAGGTACAGCTTTTCTTGGCGATTCTATTCAAAAAACTCTAAGATATTCATTGGCTCAGAATCCAATAAAAAAGGTGACTGCTTCCACTTCTCAGAATGGACATATTGCTGTATTGGGCGGTTATAAAAATGAATCGGCAGTGTATGTGTATGCAAAGACCGATGATGATGGAGCTAAGCTATCGAAAGAAGAAATTACTGCTTTATTGGACAAATATTATGATGTTGCAGTGAGTGTGAATGGTACTGAAATAAATGCATCTGTTACTGAAAAGGCTAATATTGCTCATGGACCTGATTTTCGTCAGTTAAGAGTATCTATGAAGATATTTACACCCGGAGGTGTTTCGTCAAGCTTGAAGATTGCATCGGGAAGTATTTTTGCAGAAAATCTTAAAGGAACAGAACATGTTGCAACTTCTGCTTCGGGAGCCATAAAATATAAAAACTCAACAGCAAAAGTATTTTATGTAACATCTACAGCCGGTCATATTGGATTTATAAATTCTTCTGCAACAGAATCAATGAGTGCTATTCTTAGCAAGGGTAGTGTTCAGTTTGCAATGAATCCTGCGACTAAAGCAAAATTGAATCTACGTTCTACAACCAATGTTAGTGCTCCTGTGCTGAATAGTCAAAATTTTAAAGGTACGAATAATCGCACCTTAGTTGATGGAGATCTAAATGGTGGAGGTTATAGTATCAATGCTAGCGTAGATAAAGGTTCTGTGGTATTTAAATGGTTTACCGATAATGATAATTAATTAAAATACTGTTGCCGATGTGTAACTTTCATCGGTGATAGTTAATATGAATAGAGAGAAGATGTTATTTTAGTTTCCTTTATAGACGACTTTCCAACCGTTACAAACTTTACAAAACACAATACGAGCAATCGATAATAAAGGAAACTCTAATAAAAAAGATATAATTCGGTATCACAGTATCCCGAATTTTATCTTTTTGTGTTGGTTTGTGGCAGTTTAGACCACAGATGATAAATGAAAAAGAAATCTTAACTAAAAGAAACGATATGAAAAGTATTAGAACTTTATTATTTATGATGAATATTATCTTTTGCATGGCGGTGTTACCTGCTTCTGCTAAGGATAAACATATAGAGCAAGTGGATCCTCCCGAAAAGATGACTGTCTTCTTGAATAAACATTTCAAAGATGTGGCTTTAGATAAAATGAAATACGATGCTGAAGATGGAATTTATGAAGTTAAATTCAAGAATGGATATGAAATTGATTTTGAACGTGGTGGAACATGGATAAAGATAGAAAGTGATTACTATCCTCTTCCAAAAAGTATTATAGACATACTTCCCGTGAATATGGTAAAGTATATTGCTGAAAATTATCCTCGTCGTAGTATTACTCAAATTAAAAAGAAAGCGTATGGCTATAAAGTAGAGCTGTCCGATTCTCCAACTTTAGTATTTGATAAACAAGGTAATTTTGTTAAGCGAAAATAGGCTGGCTCTTAATTTTTTAAATCTATTCTTATTCTGAAAATATTGTTTTGCGGATAATCATACTTTGCTCTGAAATTGTTCTTTTCGCATATTGATTTTACAATATTCAGACCCAGACCCGAGGATTCTTTAGTCTTGCTCCGTTGTACCATTCTATTGAATAGATTAACTGACTCATCCACTTCCTCTAGGCATGTGTTAGAGATGGATAGAGTTTTATCTGTTAATATTACGTTTATTTCCCCTTCTGCAATGTTGTGTCTAATAGCATTGCTTAGTAGATTAGATATTAGTATCTCTGCTAATACGGGGTCTATATAACAATGGCAATCGGCTAATTCGGCTTTCATACTAAGTTCTTTTGCTGCCACTAGTTCTTCAAAATCTTTTATGTAGCCGCCTATCAGCTCTTTCATGTCGACAGTTTCTTTGTGATCAAACTGATTGTTGTTTATCTTCGTTATAAGTAATAAAGATTTGTTCAGCTTCGACAACCGATTTACGGCTCTTGACATGGCTTGTATCGCTGCTATCTGATCAGGCTTGTCACTCAAAGAATCATCTTGTATCAATAAATCCAATTTTGATTTTATAATAGAAAGAGGAGTTTGCATTTCATGCGAAGCATCTTCTGTGAAGATGCGGGAATTTTCATAATCCTCATTTATCTTATGTACCATGCGCATGATAACCTCATTTAGTTCGTCAAATTCCTTTATATCCATATTCTTCAATTTTAATATGGTATTGGCTTTGAGATCATACTCATGTAGCTTGCGCAAATTCTTATTCAGAGGTATCCAGATACTTCTTTTCAAGAGATAACTGATGACATACGTGAATAGCAAGAGCAAGACAATGAGTAAAAAAAGAGATGAGATGATGGCGTAAAACAAATCGTTGGAGATCATTGTCGGCTGATTAACATTAACCAGATAATGTTCCTTCTTATACGATATTGTGAAATATAATTGGCGATAAGGAGTTATGCTTCCGGTTTCTTCACTATATAGAAGAGTGTCTTTAAATATGCGCTCAGGATATAATTCCGGGTTCTCAATTGGTTTTCGTTCTATTCTCGGCGGCTGCAAAATTACTTTCCACACCAATGGCAGCGTGTCATGTTTTGCAACATAGTTTTCAATCTTAGTTTGCTGATCAATAAGTGTCTGATCGGCAGAGTAGTGTCTGAAGAAACGAAAGATAAGAAAATGAGATAAACATCCGATAACCAAAACAAAGAGTGAGGCTATCAGCAAATACTTTCTTATTAGTTTGATTAACGTCATTCTTCCGAAAATTTATAACCTATTCCATATACAGTCTTAATGTAGTCTTTGCAACCCTTGTCTATCAGTTTCTTCCGTAGATTCTTGATATGCGTATATATAAAATCGAAAGAGTCGCTCGATATGCTCATGTCGTCACCCCATAGATGCTCCGCAATCACTTCCTTATTCAGCACCTTATCTTTATTCATCAAGAAATATAGTAGAAGGTCGTACTCTTTGCGGGTGAGGATAATTTCGTTTCCATTTACAAATACTTGTCGACTATCGAACAGTATTGTTATCTCATTGAAAACCGTTTCGTTCTGACCCTGCAAGCCCCTTCGGCGTATAATAGATTTTATCCGGGCATTCAGTTCCGGTAAGTGAAAAGGCTTAGTCAGATAATCGTCTGCACCTATGTCAAGTCCTGTCAATTTATCGTCCAAAGAGTTTTTAGCAGAGATAATAATCACACCGGCATCTTTATTCCGTTGCTTCAATTTTCGGATAATATCCAATCCGCTACCTCCGGGTAAGCTGATGTCTACAATAACACAATCGTAGTTGTACAATTCTATTTTCTCTTCAGCCATGCTGTATGTAGATACCGCCTCTACTCCAAAATTCTCTGATGTAAGGAACTTTGTTATAGATTCCAGCAAATCTATTTCGTCTTCGATAATAAGTAAATTCATCTTCTAGGGAATGATTTTCTTTTCACAATGAACACAAAGTTAATAATTTAACTCAGACTGTAAACGATATAAGGTTTTCTTATTTATAAAGACTCTTCATAAATGTCTTGCTGAGAAGTATTTGTCTTTCCTTTCATAATGTTGAACTTGTAAGAGAAGCTAATCAGAAAGTATTGATTTACAGTGTTTGATCTTGAATCTGATATGTAATTGCTACTCACACTGCGCGATATATTATTTCTATCATTTAATATATCAAATAGTTGAGCCTTTATAGTCCCCATTTTCTTTTTCAGGAACTGTTTTGAAATAGAAGCATTCCACAGAATCTCACTACTTTTAAAGTCGTCTCCATATCCGGCATAATAAGAATAGTTTATGCTACTTGTCAAAGAGAAATCATATGGCAATTTCCATGTCAGAGTATGAAACAATGTATAATTTGTTGTATTGCGGTCTTGCGACTCCGTCAGATTATTTCGTGTCATATTATATGATATGCCTGCTCGTATATTTGTATCCAATTTGTCGTTTCTGAACTTTGCCGAAATCTGTTGGTTCAATACTACATTGTGTGTCTGAGCCTTTTCTCCATTAGTGTATCCTATATTCTTGTAGTAATTTACAATAGATGTGTTGGCTATCGTAAACTTTTTGTTCTTAAGAGGAGTGTTGTACATAAAGTTTATGTTTGCGCCCATGTTTCCGTTTACATTTCTGTATGTATTGATACTGTTGCCCTGATCGTCGATGAGAGTATAGTCTACTATATTATTGAACGTATAATTGAAACTTCCCATCAGCATCAAGAATCGGGCTGTTTCATAGTCCGATTTCTGATAGTAGATATTGACATTATTATTGTAACTGGGTTTAAGATTCGGATTTCCGTAATACTTAGAAAGAGCATTGACAATTACTGTGTCGGCAGATAATTGGCTGATTCCCGGTTGACTGGTAGATCCTGAATAGTTGAAGTCGAGACTAGTGTTATCCTTTGGCGTATAAGAGAAATTTAACGTTGGCGAAAAGTTTACTACGCTTTGTTTCAGGTTGTCTATTATAGAATCTCCTATACTTACATGGCTATGGGAACGCGAAGGGTCTATACTAAACCCTACTGTATATCTGTATTTTTCTTTCGTAGCCTGAAAATTGAGGCTTATATTCTGGTTCGTATATTTATTCTCAGTATTTCGGGCATAAGCAGTATCAATAATTGTGTAATTACCCATGTCGTCTATTTTCCGTACATCGCGGGTTCTATCAGATGTGTTGGTGGAATAAGAATAAGATAGCTGTATTCGATGATCTTTGCCCAAAGGCTCAACATAAGACATTGATAGACCATAGCTGTTACTTGAATTGTCGGTCTTATTTCGCTGATCAATTATCTTTTTATCCATTTCTCCGCTGTATGTTGTTAACGAATAGTTCGATCCATTACTGTTATCTTTTCGTATCGAATTATTGACCGTAAGGCTAACCGTACGTCCATCCTTATTTAAAGTGCGTCCGACAGTAATAAAGTTATTTATACTATATCCATCACCCTTAGTACGATTGAGCGAATTTCCTGATGTTGTATCCTTTTCGGAGACATACGATAGATTTGTCGATCTTTGTTCATTTTTAGTATTATTAAAGCTTATATATGAACGTGCGAAAATCGTGGTCAAAGTATCGGGTGTCCATTGCAGATTTAAACCGAAATTCATATTGTCTCTCTTGTTTGTCGATTCTGATACCTGCTTCGAGAAGCGATCTCCCGCCGAAAGGAAAGTCTGGGTATTTGACTTTGTTTCCATGTAATTTTCATTGTCCGAATACCGGATATTTCCCCCTATCCTAAACTTTTTGGAAGCTTGTATATATGCATTCGTCCCGATGTTTTTATTCTTATCTATACCTACATCCATCCCCATCGAATACTGATCGTCTGCCACATTGCTCATGTCTCCCACAAATGAAAGTTGGTTGTCGTTGTGCATATAGTTCACCAACGCCTTGTGTGCATATTTATCATTGCTGCCATATCCTGCCTTAATATCCCCGAATACACTCTGTTTCAGTTCGTCCTTTACTACCAGATTCAATACCTGCTCCGGATCTTTGTCTCTGAATCCTGTCACTTTAGCTGTCTCAGACTCTTCCTTGTATAGTTGAAGCCTCTTTATCATATTCGCAGGCAGGTTGGCTAAAGCCATTGGTATATCATTGCCAAAAAATTCTTTTCCATCTACAAGAATCTTTTGCACAGGCTTTCCGTTTGCCGTAATATTGCCGTTTTCGTCGATTTCTATTCCCGGAATATTTCTGATAATATCTTGCAACATGTCACTTTCTTGCGAACTATATGCCCCTGCATTGTATTCTATTGTATCCCCCTTCACTACTATGTCCGGAACTTGAGCTTCTACAACGGCAGCATTGAGCAGTATAGAATTTTCTTCCAACAATATGCTATCGCACTGGTAATTAATGTTTTTAGCATTCAGCCCTATATCCACAGTTGATGTTTTGTATCCGATAAAAGATACTTCGAGAATATATTTTCCCCTTTCAGCCGATAGGTTAAACTTTCCGTTGTCGTTGGTCACAGCTGCTTTAATGGAAATACTGTCGTTTCTGTTCAATAATTTGACTGTTGCCGAAGGTACAGTCTCCTTTGTCTTCTTGTCATAAACCACACCTTGTATATATCCCTTAGCATCCTTGTTTCCCGATTGAGCAACGGCAAACAGACTTAGGATTAGTAAAAGGAATGTACACAAATATCTCATTCGAATATGTTGTTTTAAGACAATTGAAGCAATCTTCTATATATAGAGTGAAAGACAAACAGAAATCGTTAAGACGGTTGTTCTTTTTTCAAAATAAATGAAAAAACGATATCTGTTCCATTGATTCGGAAAACTCTAATAATTGGTTGTTTTACAAAGTATTTAACAGAGCTATAAGCCGCTTATTGTATTTTATTTATTAAAAAAGCCTATTGACCGACGCCTATTCAGAATTTATCTATCGCCACCTGCCGGCTACCGTCTTCTAGAGCTTTGATACTTACATTTACCGTGTCGTTAGGTAAAAGTTCTTCCACGAGTTCGGGCCATTCTATAAAGCAAAGGCTGCCACTGTAAAAATAATCTTCATATCCGAAATCATATACCTCCTCTATCTTATTGATACGATAAAAGTCGAAGTGATATATCAGTTCAGCCGACGAAGATCTGTATTCGTTCACGATCGCAAAAGTAGGGCTGTTGATTGTGTCTTCTACCCCCAATTTTTCACAGATAGCTTTTATAAAAGTTGTTTTTCCTGCACCCATTTCGCCCCTGAAAGCAAAAACCGTATTATCTCCCATTGCTTTTATAAATTCTGTGGCTGCTGCTTCTATTTTATCCGGCGATTCTATTCTAATTTCCATATTGTTAAGTATAATTTTTTAATCATTGCAAAGATAAGCTTTTCAGCTGTTGATTTTGAAAAATATAAGAAATCTGTCGACACTCAAATTTTATTTTTAACTAAAAACTTACAAACTTGTACACATTTCGACTGCTTTTTAAAAATATCCAACTTCTTTGCGATTGATTTAACTGCCGAAGTCTTTTATACCTTGTTATAGATAAAATGTTTTGCTTTCAGACAATCTATTTTCACATATATTCTGTTTTGATCAGACTATCTATCTTGTGAAAGTTAAAACGACTTGATATATTTTTTTTATCTTTGTTTTCTTGTAATAATTATAAAGAATACATCTAAATAAAATAAAAGCTTGTGGCAAAGAAAGTAGCTGAAACCCCGTTGATGAAACAATATTTTGAGATCAAGAGCAAGCATCCTGATGCAATATTATTGTTTAGGGTAGGAGATTTTTACGAGACTTTTTCACAAGATGCTATTGATGCAGCCGAAATTTTAGGTATCACCCTCACCCGCAGAGCGAACGGTTCGGCACAATTCGTAGAGTTGGCAGGATTTCCGCATCACGCCCTTGATACATATTTGCCTAAATTGGTAAGGGCGGGCAAACGTGTTGCTATCTGCGATCAGCTCGAAGACCCTAAGCAAACCAAGACTTTGGTGAGACGTGGCATTACCGAGTTAGTAACTCCCGGTGTATCCATAAACGATAATATACTCAACCATAAGGAGAACAACTTTCTCTGTGCCATTCACTTTGCCAAGAATAATAGTTGTGGTATATCCTTGTTAGATATTTCGACCGGCGAATTTTTAGTAGCCGAAGGTACTAAGGAATATGTGGATAAGCTGCTTACTAACTTTTCGCCCAAAGAGGTATTGGTGGAGAGAAGTAAGAAAAAACTCTTTGAAGAAATATTTGGCTCTCGTTTCTTTATTTTTGAATTAGATGATTGGGTATTTACCGAAGACGCAGCAACCGAGCGTTTGTTAAAGCATTTCGAAACAAGAAACCTGAAAGGGTTTGGAGTGCAGCATCTCACCAACGGAGTTATTGCTGCCGGAACAATATTGCATTATCTGGATGTGACACAACATCATCAGATCGGACATATTACTTCACTTTCTCGTATAGAAGAAGATAAATATGTGCGACTTGATAAGTTTACGGTACGCAGTCTCGAACTTATTTCCACAATGAATGAAGGGGGGAAAACCCTTCTTGATATATTGGATAAAACAATCTGCCCGATGGGTGCGCGTATGCTGCGCCGCTGGCTTGTTTTTCCACTCAAAGATCAAAAACCGATAGACAATCGTTTGTCTGTTGTAGAATATTTTTTCAAAGATCTGGAACTGAAAAAGCTTTTGGAAGAACAACTTTCCCTTATTGGAGATTTGGAGCGTATAATATCTAAAGTAGCCGTCAATCGCATCACCCCTCGCGAGGTAGTACAGCTCAAAGTTGCATTGAAAGCTATTGAGCCCATTCGTGAAGCCTTTCTTGCTTCCAGCGAACCCAGCTTGAGGGAGATAGGAGAGAAGTTGAATCCATGTCCTATTATTCGCGACCGTATAGAAAAAGAAATTCACCCCGATCCGCCTACAATGTTGAATAGGGGCAATGTTATCAATAAGGGGGTAAATGCCGATTTGGACGAGTTGCGTAGTATTGCATTTTCGGGTAAAGACTATTTGCTGAAAATACAACAACGCGAAATGGATGCCACCGGTATATCTTCTCTAAAGATTAGTTTCAACAGTGTATTCGGATATTATATAGAGGTGCGGAATGCCCATAAAGACAAAGTACCTGCCGATTGGATACGCAAACAGACTCTTGTAAATGCCGAGCGGTATATCACACAAGAGTTGAAAGATTATGAAGAGAAGATATTAGGCGCAGAGGAAAAGATTTTGGCGTTGGAAACGACTCTTTTTAACGATCTTGTAATGAGTTTGGTTGAATATATACCTACTATACAAGTAAATGCCAGTCTGATTGCTCAGACCGATTGTTTACTCTCATTTGCTAAGGTAGCTAAAGAAAATAAATATATACGTCCCGAAATCAACGATTCGGATGTACTCAATATAAAGAACGGTCGTCATCCGGTGATTGAAAAGCAACTTCCGTTGGGCGAATCTTATATTGCTAATGATGTAAAGCTCGATAGTAATTCGCAACAGATTATAATTATCACAGGACCTAATATGGCGGGTAAATCGGCTCTCTTGCGCCAGACCGCCCTCATTACACTGATGGCCCAGGCCGGTAGCTTTGTTCCTGCCGAATCGGCTCAGATCGGATTGGTGGATAAGATATTTACGCGGGTAGGAGCTTCCGACAATATTTCGTTGGGCGAATCTACATTTATGGTAGAAATGAATGAGGCTTCCGATATTTTGAATAATCTGTCGTCACGCAGCCTTGTTTTATTCGATGAATTGGGACGTGGTACAAGTACCTACGATGGTATTTCTATTGCTTGGGCTATCGTGGAATATATACACGAGCATCCCAAAGCCAGAGCAAAGACTTTATTTGCCACTCATTACCATGAGTTGAATGAGATGGAAAAGTCTTTTAAGAGAATCAAGAATTTTAATGTGTCAGTCAAAGAAGTTGATAATAAAGTCATTTTTCTTCGTAAACTTGTGCCCGGAGGGAGTGAACATAGTTTTGGTATCCACGTTGCTAAAATGGCAGGAATGCCGCAAAGTATTGTTAAGCGTGCCAATTCGATATTAAAACAATTGGAATCTGACAATAGAAAGCAAGGTATTTCGAAACCAATAAATGATATTAAAGAGAATCGTGAAGGCTATCAATTGAATTTTTTCCAATTAGACGATCCTGTTCTTAGTCAGGTACGTGACGAAATAAAGCAATTGGATGTTAATAATTTAACACCTGTGGAGGCGTTGAATAAACTAAATGAAATAAAGAAGATTGTTTCGGGTAAATAAATGTGTTAAAAAGTCATTCCGAATCAATTATTTTTTGTTCCTTTGTAGCCCAAACGAACTAGCAAACAATTAGATAAGCAAAACTAAATGAATCGCAAAAAAATTTTAGTTACAGGAGGAGCCGGATTTATCGGTTCTCATTTGTGCGAAAGATTATTAAATGAGGGTAATGAAGTATTATGCTTGGATAACTATTTTACAGGATCTAAAGAAAATATCATTCATTTGTTAGACAATCCTTACTTTGAACTTATCAGACATGATGTCGTTCATCCCTTTCATGCAGATGTAAATGAGATATACAATTTGGCTTGCCCTGCATCGCCGGTTCATTATCAGTACAATGCTATCAAAACGATCAAAACATCCGTTATGGGTGCTATCAATATGCTAGGTTTGGCAAAGAGGTTGAAAGCAAAAGTGCTGCAAGCCTCTACAAGCGAAGTATATGGTGATCCTAATGTGCATCCTCAGCCCGAATCTTATTGGGGAAACGTTAACCCGATTGGTATTCGTTCTTGCTATGATGAAGGTAAGCGTTGTGCCGAAACGCTGTTTATGGATTATCATCGTCAGAATGGAGTTAGGATAAAGATTGTACGTATATTTAATACTTATGGTCCGAATATGAATCCGGATGACGGTCGGGTTGTATCCAATTTTATCGTTCAGGCTTTGAAAGGTGAAGATATTACCATTTATGGTGATGGTACGCAGACCCGAAGTTTCCAGTATGTAGATGATATGGTGGAAGCTATGGTAAGGATGATGGCTACTGACGATACTTTTGTCGGACCCGTGAATACGGGAAATCCCGGTGAATTTACAATGATAGAGTTAGCTAACTTGATATTAGAACTGACCGGTTCAAAATCGAAGCTGATATTTAAACCTCTTCCAAGCGACGATCCGAAGCAGAGAAAACCTGATATTACACTTGCTAAAGAAAAATTGGGATGGGAGCCGAAGGTTCAACTGAGAGAAGGGTTGATCAAAACTATTGATTATTTTGACAAAAAACTAAAATAATATTTTTAAACTGAAGACTTACAAACTATTACATAATTAAAAAAATGAAACTTTCAATTGTTATTCCGGCTTATAATGAAGCTAAGACTATTCATCTGATATTAGATAAGGTTCTGTCGGTGAATCTGATAAATGAATTTAAAAAAGAAATTCTTATCGTTAACGATTGTTCAAAAGATGATACTGTCGAAGTGGTAAAGACATATATTGCTAATCATCCGGAAGCAGATATGAAATTATATGAACAGCCTGTAAATATGGGAAAGGGTGCTGCCCTTCATCGTGGAATAAAAGAAGCTACGGGCGATTATATAATCATTCAGGATGCAGACTTGGAATATGACCCTGAGGAATATAATATACTGTTAAAACCTGTTGTTACAGGATTTGCCGATGTTGTATTTGGATCTCGCTTTATGGGGGGAAATCCGCATCGTATTCTTTTCTTCTGGCATTCTATCGGTAACAAGATGCTGACATTCGTTTCTAATATGTTTACTAATCTCAATCTGACGGATATGGAGACATGTTATAAACTATTCCGTTCTGACATTATAAAATCTATTCCGTTGAAAGAAAGACGTTTTGGTTTCGAGCCTGAAGTTACCGCAAAGGTAGCCCGCCATCCTAATGTCAGAATCTACGAAGTAGGTATATCCTATTATGGACGTACATACGAAGAAGGTAAGAAAATTGGCTGGAGAGATGGTCTGAGAGCATTTATTTGTATGCTTAAATACGGTTTGTTCCGAGTGAACTAAGAATGACGTAAATTCTAAATAGATAAATCTGAAAGAAAAGATTCTACGGATGTTGCAAAACTATTCCAGGATAGTCTTTTCTTTTCTTTTTTTATGTTCTCTTTATACTCTGATTGCAGATTAGTTTCGAAAAAATCTTTTATGCCCGAAGAAATAGCTTCTGCGGTGATATTTGATACTACAAGCCCCGTTCCCGCATCGATCAGGGTGCTACCCAATGCTCCGACGTTAGTTGCTATCATGGGCAATTCCATCTGATAAGCTAGTGCTACTACACCGCTTTGTGTTGCTGATCGGTAGGGTAGGACTAATACGTCTGCTGCCGAAAATAGATCGGGAACCATGCTATCGGGAATGTATTGCTCCATAACCACGATATTATCTTTTAAAGGTGAAGCATCTATCAATACCTGATATTTCTCAAAGCTGCCATAGCTTTCGCCTGCAATTACCAGTTGATAGCTTTTGTCCAAATATTGCATGGAGTCGATGAGTATATCGAGTCCTTTATAATCCCTTATTAATCCAAAAAACAGCAAATTCTTTTTGTCTGTTCTGATTCCTAAATTATTACATGCCGTTGTACGGTCTATGCGATCTCCATAATGATCATATATAGGATGCGGTTGCAGTAATATCTGTGCATCTTTCCTCAAATACATCAAGTCATTCTTTACCGGATCGCTCATTACGATGAAAGCATCACATTTATTAAAGAAAAACTTAGCTAGAGGCTTCTCTATCAAAGTACGCTCGTGCGAGATAGCATTATGTACGAGAGACACTACCTTTATTCTTTTTTTTAGAAACATACATACTGTTCCAAATACAGGAGCCAGAAATGACATCCAATATGGAATTATCAGTACGTCAGGATTGTATTGATTTATTCGACGTGCTGTACGAATATAAGATATAGGATTGATACTGCTTAATATCCTTTCACTGTCTATGACTGTTGCAGTGTCATCGGTAGTCACAAACTGTGTTTTACCAGGAAAGAGGAATGTCGGGTATAAGGTTGTAAATGTAAAGGCTTTCACCTCATCCCTTTTTGCTAATTCGGAAAAAAGTCTGGCGTTTAATTGTGCCAATCCTCCTCTATAAGGGTAGAATGGTGAAAGAATTGCGATTTTCATGATTCTTTTTTATTCAATACTTTATGAATGCGATCAACAACCATTTGTTCACTGATCTGTCCCATACAAGCATAATCGTATCTTATACACGGTAATTCTCCATAGACAGAACATGGACGGCAATCCAGATCATTTACCTGTATTGCATTTTCGATATCTTGTCTGAATCCATAAAATCCTATCGCCGGATGTGTTGCTCCCCAAATAGAAACAACGGGTACTTCTACTAATGAGGCTAAATGCATATTGGCTGAGTCCATAGATAACATCACATCTAAATAAGAGATCAACAAAAGCTCATTCTGAAGATTGAGTTTTCCGGTGACATTGACAATTCTTGGAAGTTTTTTCTCCCAGCGGGAAAGAATCTCCTTTTCTTGCTTTCCTGCTCCAAATAGAAATATTGTTGTATCCTCATCTTTAGAAAGAAGTTCTACAACTTTTTCCATCTTTTCTAAAGGATATATTTTTCCTTTGTGCTTTGCAAAAGGGGCTATTCCTATCCATTTTCCCGTTTTTTTAGTCGCAACAGCCTTCAATCGAAAAAAATCTCTCGGGATAAAATCAAAGAAGTTCTTAAATGTCATTGGTGCCGGAAATCCCAATTTGTCGAATACGTCTTGATAACGTTCTATTGTAGGTCTGAGAGGAGGAGATAGCTGTTTATGCTCTATCGCATATTTCTTTTCTTTTCTACCCTTGTCTATGTGTGCGACTTTGCGTCCTGTTAATTGCATCATATGGCGCACGGCCTTCGACCGTAAAACATCATGCTCGTCTGCCACATGCGTAAAACCTACGGACATAACTCGTTTCATCACTCTGAAATAACCTCGTATTCCTTTATGATAGTTCTTAATATCGAGAGGTATTACACTGATGTTAAACCCCAGATTTTCGAATAATGGAGCAAATGCTTTTCTTGTCATTACTGAAAAGCGGACTTGAGGATATTTAGCTGCTGCTGAATATACAACCGGTACTAGCATTGCTACGTCTCCAAATGAAGAAATCCGTATAACCAATACTTTTGGCATAATAGAAAAAGTGTCCTTTATAAATTTGTAAAAGTCAAAATTAGGATTTACCGTATAATACAGGGTTCAGGCTAGGGTCATTATACATCTTCATCTGTTTATATACTTTCATATATTTTTTGCCTGTCTCTATATCTTCAAGCAGTTCTTCTATTGCTGTCGATAAATCTACTCGTTGAGTCAATAGAACCTGAAGTTTTTTTGCAGCCTGCTCTTTATGTTCGTCAGAAGCATCTTCTCTCAACGTCTCTTGTTGCATATGATATATTTTAAGAGCAAGGATAGATAAGCGGTCAATAGCCCATGCCGGACTTTCGGTGTTGATGCGTGCGCTATGAACGGCTTCGATATCTTTATATTTATCTAAAAAATAGCTGTCAATCAGTTCTACCAAGTCCGTTCTGTCCTGATTCGATTTGTCTATTCTTCTTTTTATAAGAAGAGCTTCTGCCGGATCTATTTTGGGATCGCGAATAATATCTTCCAAATGCCATTGCACTGTATCTATCCAATTTTTCAGATATAGAAAATATTCTATTGTTTTTTCCTTATAAGGATTTTGTATAGGTGTGTCTACATTATCCGATTTATGATAATCGTTTATGGTTTTCTCGAAGATAGAATTACTTAAATCCGTAAATTTCATAATTGAATATATCTTTTTAGTTTATTAATTAACTTTTTGTAGCCCAAGACTCCCTATCTAAGTTTCTATAGTTGATCGCTTCCGCCAAATGTTTTGATTGCACCTGCTCTGAATTATCCAGATCGGCAATAGTACGCGATACTTTGAGTATTCTGTCGTATGCCCGCGCTGACAAATTAAACGTATTCATCGCTGTTTTCAGAAGATTTAATCCCGTATTATCAGGCGATGTATACTTTGTCAATAATTTGGGCGTCATCTGCGCATTGCAATATATGCCATCCTCATTTTTGAATCTCAAAGCTTGTCTTTCTCTAGCTTTTATAACTCTTTCTCTTATTGCACTGCTTGCTTCCGCCGGCTGTTTGTCCGATATCTTCTCGAACGGAACAGGTATTATTTCTATATGTATATCTATGCGGTCTAGTAACGGACCTGATATCTTGTTGAGATATTTCTGTACTGCACCATTTGCACATACACACTCCTTTTCCGGATGATTATAGTATCCGCACGGGCATGGATTCATCGAGGATACTAGCATAAAACTAGCCGGATATTCTACGGTAAATCTTGATCTTGAAATCGAAATCTTTCTATCTTCAAGTGGCTGACGCATGACTTCCAGCACACTTCGTCCAAACTCAGGCAGTTCGTCCAAGAATAAGACTCCATTATGTGCCAGACTTATTTCTCCGGGCTGAGGATATGCTCCGCCTCCGACCAACGCTACATCCGAGATGGTATGGTGCGGACTGCGAAAAGGACGTCTGCTCATAAGTGAGGTTTCGTTGCCTATCTTACCGGCTACGCTATGTATCTTCGTCGTTTCTAAAGCCTCATGTAATGTAAAAGGAGGTAGTATTGACGGCATACGCTTTGCCATCATAGATTTTCCTGCGCCGGGAGGTCCTATCATGATAAGATTGTGTCCTCCTGCTGCTGCCACTTCTAAAGCTCGCTTTACATTTTCTTGTCCTTTGACGTCTGAAAAATCGAATTCGAAAGATTGTTGAGCATTATTAAATTCGGCTCTGGTGTCGACAGTTGTTTTATCTAAGTCATTCTTCTTATTGAAGAAGTCTACTACTTCGTTGATCTTATTAACACCGTAAACATCGAGATTATTTACTACTGCGGCTTCTTTAGCATTCTTTGCCGGTAGGATAATTCCCTTAAATCCCAGTTCACGTGCTTTTATTGCAATTGGCAAAACTCCTTTGATGGGTAAAATGCTACCATCCAGAGAAAGCTCTCCCATTATAATGTAATTCTCTAATTCTTGGTTGCTTATAGAATCTGATGCTGCAAGTATCCCTATTGCTAAAGGCAGGTCGTATGCTGTCCCTTCTTTGCGTATGTCTGCCGGAGACATGTTAATGACAACCTGTTGTCTCGGGAATTTATAACCATTAACCTGAAGTGCTGAAACTATGCGTTCGTGGCTCTCTTTTACCGAAGCATCGGGAAGACCTACCAACATGAATTTAATACCCTTCGAGCAATTTACTTCTATTGTGATCAGGTTAGCGCTTATTCCTTGTACGGCCGCACCAAAAACTTTTACTAACATTCAATATTTAAATACATTGTAAAGCAAATGTAAAGAAAATAAAGGAATAATGGCTACTCCTCTTTTATTTTTGTGAGCCTTTGGTCAGATCTTCCATCTTTTTGCCAACAGCCTCCAGTGGTATATCCCTCTCTAATATTAATCCTGTTGGGGAAATTAATATGTTGTAAGGAATTTCACGGATATTGTATGCGTCAAATTGTTTTGCAGCCCATCCTCCTGTTACTGGTAGTACTGCCCATTTGATAGAATCGGATGTATATGATGAAACCGGAACTTCTTCTATATCCTTAATGATGGTAATAAATTCAATATTCTGTTTTTGTTTCTTCAATTCATTGTAAGTTTTAACAGCCTCTGCTTTTTCGTCTCTGCATATCTCACAAGTGGTGGCTACAAACGTTAATAATACATATTTTCCTCTGTAATCAGAGAATTGTACCTTTTTGCCTTTTGTATCTTCCAAAACAAAATTTGGGGCCATAGAGTTTACTGCAGACATTTTTACCTTATCTCTGAAATGCCTAAGATCAGCAGTTATATAAAAGTCTACCGCTTTTCCTTTCAACATGGCAAGCCCTTCGTCTAGGCGAGGAATAGAACTTTCATCCTTGAAAAAAGTGTTCATCAACATAACGCTTGCTATCTTGTCAGGATTGGATTTAATGTATGCTGCTGCAATATTGGAAAGTTCAAAATTGATGTTTTTCAGCTCAACCACATAGTCTTTTACTACGAGGCTATCGCTATTGATTATACCCTTTTGAGCCATGTTTAATATATCGGCACGGGTTTTTAGAAGGTCTTTGTTTTTATTTTTGAAGCTTGTCAGATCATTATTTACATCACCGCCCTTTACTTCTATTAGGTCGGGGAATAGTACGTCTCCTTTCAACTCTATATCTAATCCCTTGTCTACAAGTATATACGTGCTCTTTGTGTTTTGATTGAAATATAACGATACCTCAGTTAAGGTGTCTACTACTCCTTTGAATGTAAACTCTCCTTTATCATTGACTGGCACAGTGTCTATTATTACAGAATCTCCCGACTCGCGAGACATATAAAAATAGTGTCCCGAAACATTTTCCAACTGTCCCGAAATTTTATATGAGGTTTTATCTCTGTCGCAAGAAGATATTGCTACAGCAATAAATAATAATAAAAATCCTGTGTAGAATGATATTCTGAGTCTTCTCATTTTTGCAATATATATAGTAAGAACTTGCCTTTATGTGTAACGTACAAAGATAGCCATTATTTTGTAAAACGTTTAAAAAATGAAATTGTTCTAAAAAAAATTAACTAAAACTGCTTGTTGTTCATTTTTGTTACTTTGTAAGTCTTTAAAAAGCTAATAGCACTTTGTTTTGTAAAAAGACAACATATAAAATGATTATCTTTGTAATCTTTAAATTAAGAATCTTATATGAAATCTGTCAATTTACTAATATTACTAATTAGCATCCTTTTTCCAATGAAATCATATAGTCAGGAAATTCCTCTAACATTGGAAGATCTGATTCCCGGAGGTAAAACGTTCAACAAGTATCGTGCCGAAATACCACGCCAGATAGATTGGTGGCAGGATAAACTGACATACGTGAAAGGTGATTCGATAATGATAGCCCCTTCCGGAGAAAAAGATAAACCTCAGGTATTATTATCTCTTTCCGATTTGCAGGCAGGACTTAATCTTGAGGCTCGATTGCCCAAAAGTCTGAACATGGTAAAGTTTGTATCTCCACGTTCGAATGATCTGTTAGTAATAACAGCCGATACGCTATATTTTTATGATATCACAAAAAAAACAATAACTGCTCGGTTTAGTAATACTGACAAAATGAGTTTTCACGACTGGGCAGATAAAAGTCGGATGCTGGCTTATACCAAAAAGAATAATCTATTTGTGCAAACGCCTGAAGGCAAGGAGTATGCTGTGACGAATGAAGTCGACAGCCAGATCGTTGTCGGGCAATCTGTTCACCGTAACGAATTTGGAATATCGAAAGGTACTTTCTGGTCGCCATCAGGAAAGAAATTAGCCTTTTATAGAATGGATCAGACTATGGTAACAGACTATCCTTTGGTTGATATATCTACCCGTATCGCAACACTGAAAGATATAAAATATCCGATGGCGGGTATGAAGAGTCATCATGTGACAGTCGGGGTTTATGATCCAGAATCTCAAAAAACAATATATTTAAAAACAGGAACGCCTAAAGAAAAATATTTGACAAATATAGCTTGGAGTCCCGATGAAAAGAGTATTTATATAGCAGAGCTAAATAGAGGACAAGATACTTGTGTGCTTAGAAATTATGATGCCTCGACCGGCAAGTTATTGAATACTTTGTTTACCGAAACACATGCTAAATATGTAGAACCCGAAACTCCGATTGTTTTTTTGAAAAACGATCCTACAAAATTTTTGTGGTTCAGTAAGCGTGATGGATTTAATCATCTTTACCTTTACGACATTGCAGGTAAGCAGTTGAAACAAATTACGTCCGGTGCATGGGATGTGACTTCTTTTCTGGGCTTCGATGCTTCAGGCGAGAATATTTTATATATATCCGCAGAAGAGAGTCCGATAGAAAAGCATATTTACAAACAAAATCTGAAAAGTGGTAAAAAACAATTACTGTCTAAAGAAGAAGGTGTTCACACAGCTACCTTGAGTGGTTCGGGCAAATACTTATATGACCGATATACATCGCAATATAATCCCGGTAAGATAGCAATTGCAGATGTAAAATCGAATAAAAGCTATGTGTGGCATACGGCCAAAGATCCTTATCGAAACGTAACATTGCCCCAGATTTCTCTGGGTACGATAAAGGCAGACGATGGAAATGCAGATTTGTATTATCGTTTGATAAAACCATTGAATTTTGATGAAACAAAAAAATATCCTGTTATAGTGTATGTATACGGAGGTCCGCATTCGCAGCTTGTCGACAACTCTTGGATGGGGCAAGCTCGCGGATGGGATATATACATGGCAGAGAAAGGGTATATTGTTTTTACGCTCGACAATAGAGGAACTTTGAGCCGAGGGATAGACTTTGAAAATATAACTCATCGTCAGCTCGGCGTTGTGGAAACTCAGGATCAGATGTCGGGTGTAAATTTTCTCAAATCTTTACCCTATGTAGATGCTGACAGAATCGGAGTACATGGTTGGAGCTTTGGCGGCTTTATGACTCTCAATCTTATGCTGCGTCATCCCGAAACGTTTAAAGTTGGTGTAGCCGGAGGACCTGTGACCGATTGGAAATATTATGAAATAATGTATGGCGAACGTTACATGGACTCGCCTCAGGAAAACCCCGAGGGCTATAAAAATTCTAACATGGTAGAGCGTGCCGGAGATCTGAAAGGACGTTTGCTCCTTATTCATGGCGATGAAGATCCTACGGTAGTAATGCAGCATAGCCTTCAATTCTTGAATAGTGCCGTTAAAAAGGGAACTCATCCCGATTTTTTTGTTTATCCCGGACACGAACACAATGTACTTGGACGAGACAGAGTTCATCTGCATGAACATATAACCCGTTATTTCGATGATTTTTTAAAATAAGATATGTATAAGATTAGTAAACAATTTGCCTTTTCGGCATCGCATATACTCGGAGGACTTCCTCAAGAGCATCCTTGTTCGAGGTTGCACGGACACAATTATGTAATTACCGTTCATCTGCATGCCGAAGAGCTGAATGAAATTGGCTTTGTGAAAGATTATAGGGCATTGGATGGCATAAAGAAATATATAGACGATACGTTAGACCATAGGCATCTGAATGATATTTTTTCATTCAATCCCACTGCCGAGAATATAGCTCGCTATCTGTATGATGTATTCAAAGCCGATATTCCCGAATTATATGCAGTAGAAGTATCGGAAACTCCTAAGACCACAGCTATCTATGAAGCTTATAGTAAATGAGATATTTTACTCTCTGCAAGGAGAGGGAGGGCGTGCCGGCGAAGCTTCTATTTTTATAAGACTAACCAAGTGTAATCTGGCTTGTAGCTTTTGTGATACTGACTTTGAAGAAGGGCAGGAAATGTCTCTTGATCAAATATTAGAAGAAATAGGTAAATATCCTTGCAAATGGATTATCTGGACAGGTGGAGAGCCTACTATTCAGTTGAAGGATGATCATTTGGCTGTCTTCCGCGATCGTGGATATAAGCAGGCTATCGAAACGAATGGAACTCGAAAAGTGCCGTCTTTGATTGATTATATTACATGTAGCCCCAAGCAGCAATATGAAACGATAAAGTCACGTATTCCTTTTGCACACGAAATACGGATGCCTATAACATATGGCGATTCCGTTCCCGATATTACAGTTTTTCCTCAAGCTGACAATTATTTCTTGAGTCCTGTTTTCGATGGAGATAAGATAAATATAGATAATGTATCCTATTGTGTCGATTTGATAAAAAAACATCCTCAATGGAGGCTTAGTTTGCAAATACATAAGTTGATACATATTGAATAAGAGATATGGAAAAATTTGAACTCGATATACTCGGGTGCGGGTCTGCTATTCCTACCACATTGCATAATCCATCTTCGCAGGTACTCAATATCAGAGAAAAGCTTTTTATGATAGATTGTGGCGAGGGTACTCAATTGCAATTTAGAAGAAGCAGACTTAGATTCGGGCGATTAAATCAGATTTTCATATCCCATCTTCATGGTGACCACTGTTTCGGTTTGATTGGTTTGATCTCCACATTGGCTTTGTTGGGACGTACCGGCAATCTGACTATTCATTCTGTGCCGGGACTTGAAGAAGTGTTACGTCCACAAATAGATTTTTTCTGTAAAGACAATCCTTTTCGAGTGAAAATAGAAACTTTTGATCCTAAAAAAAGTGAGATTATCTATGAAGATCGCTCACTGACGGTGAAGACGATACCTCTTTCGCACAGAGTGCCATGTGCCGGATTCTTATTTCAAGAGAAACAGAAAGATGCTCACTTATTGGTAGATATGGTAAAATTCTATAATATACCGCTCAAAGAATTAACTGCTATAAAACAAGGAGCAGATTTTGTGACAGAGGATGGTGTTGTAGTCGCAAATGAAAGATTGACGACTCCTGCCGAACCGGCTCGGTCTTACGCATATTGTTCGGATACTGCTTATAATGAAAAGATAATTCCAATAATAGAAGGTGTCGATCTGTTGTATCACGAGGCTACCTTTGCAACGTCGGAGGCTTTAAGGGCTAAGCAAACAGGACATTCTACCGCTGCTCAGGCAGCTGAAATAGCAAAATTGGCAAATGTAAAGAAATTGATGTTGGGACATTTTTCGGCAAGATATACCGATAATAAGATTTTGTTGGATGAGGCAATTAAAATATTTCCTAATACAATACTTGCTAACGAAGGTCTTCGTGAAAAATTGTAAAAGACTGCGGTTTTTTTCTTTTTTTTATCAAATTCTAATGTTTAATATTTATATTTGTGAATATTAGGTATATAGTAAGATGATTACACACAAGAAATTTCTAATATTTTTACTTCTGATAGGGACTTCTCTTTCGATGAATGCCGAAGAGAAGGAGATGTCCGGGGATTTTTTTGTCTCTGATTTTCAGCAGACTCAGGAAAGAGGATTAGATCTGACTGTGATAATAAATAATTCTATTGAGATCGTGTTAGAAAATGTATCAGCTTCAGGATATCTCGAAGTATATAGTATTTTAGGAGTTAAAGTGACAAGTGTAAATCTGAAAACGATTATGGGGCATTGTCCTCTCGATCTGCCTAAAGGTATTTATATCTTAAAAGTAGGGAAGATTGCTCAAAAAATAATTGTGAGATAAGATGACATGATGTTAGATTAGATATATAGAGATTCGGATGAATCTCTTTTTTTGTATTATTTTGATAGGTGCACTTCTACCTCCAATATTCCTCCCCAAGGATCGCCTGCCATCATATTTTCTCCAATTAATAGTCTGTATATACCATCAATAGGTGTACTGTATACTAATTCTCTGCTGAAAGGGCCGTCCTGCAATCCGTTAGGAAGTATTATTTGAGTAAATCGAATATTTGCCAAAGTGTCTTTTGTCGATATTTTTGCTGATATGTTCTTGTTTCCTTTCGATTCAAATTCCAGATTGATTAACTGATTTTTTCTCTTCTGTATATTTATTTTACCCTTTCCATCGACTATCCTTAATCTTATTATACCTTGTCCGGAGGGGATCATTACCGGAGGATTTTCATCTTTTAGATTGACAATGAGAGATTCGGCCTTTTTGTATTCATTTTTCTTTTCAGGAGTACAGCCGATACAAAAAAAACAAAATATAAAGAGAGGTATAAGGCTACTTTTTTTCATAAAAGAATGTCATTTGCTCTATAAAGTCAGATATATACGTTTAAAACACCTACTTATTCATATTTGTTTTAAGAAAGTATGAGTTTGTTTTTCTTTCTGATGGAAAAAGAAATAGTATTAGAGGTGTGAAGTCTCTATATGAATTATTAACTGTTGCTTTGATATAGATTAAATGTTCTTATCATTAACTTTGCAGCCAAATAGTAATAGAATAATGAGTAATAAGTATTATAAAGAGTTTGGCGATCTTATTTCTAAACATTTTCCATATAAGGTACAGAAAATATCTATAAATGCAGGCTTTACATGCCCCAATCGCGATGGTTCCAAAGCTGTCGGAGGATGTACGTATTGCAACAACCAAAGCTTTAGTCCCGGCTATGGGGGTAAGCAGCGTTCTGTAAGCGATCAGCTAAAAGATGGTATCGCTTTCTTTGCTTATAAGTATCCTAATATGAAATATTTGGCTTATTTCCAATCTTATACTAATACGTATGATAGTATTGACAAGCTTATTGCTCTGTATGAAGAAGCATTAGCTTATCCTAATGTAGTAGGATTGATAGTGGGTACACGCCCCGACTGTATGCCGGAAGAATTATTAGATTATTTTGCCGAATTGAGTAAAAAGACTATCCTCATTGTAGAGTATGGGCTGGAGTCTACGGTCGACTCTACTTTAGAATTTATCAATAGAGGGCATACGCATACCGAAAGTGTAGAGGCTATTATGAGAACGGCTGAAAAAGGTATCTATACCGGAGCGCATCTTATATTGGGGCTTCCACATGAAAGTAGGGATCAGATATTGGCTCATGCCGAGAAAGTGTCGAAACTTCCACTGACTACGATCAAATTGCATCAATTGCAATTGATAAAAGGTACCGTGATGGCAAAGCAGTATAGAGAACATCCGGAATGGTTTGACTTGTTTGGAGTAGATGATTATATTGATTTGTGTATTGACTTTGCTGAAAGGTTAAATCCTGATTTTATTATCGAACGTTTCATCTCTCAATCGCCTAAGCAGTTACTGATTGCTCCGGACTGGGGACTCAAAAACTTCGAATTCACCGCTAAAATAATGAAGAGGTTCGAAGAAAGAGATACATGGCAGGGTCGCTTGTATAAGTAGTTTACTTATTGTCTTCAGCTTTTTCTTCTTTTTTCTTTCCGGTAAAGAATTCTTTTACTTTAGTGAAGAAGCCACTGGCCTTTTTCATAAAGTTTTGTTTCTTCTGCGATACACCGACCGACTCGACCAAAGGAGGTTGTAATATTTGCCAGAAATAGTTGAACGTTGAGTGATATGGATCTCTGTCTATATAAAGCGAGCTTGATGTTCTCGGTTTAGCCTTAGCTTTATTCGGATTGTTTGAACGAATCAGCGCATTGGCTATATTTGTTACAAACTTGTTTGTGGATTCTTCGTCATCGCCTTTTAGTATATTAATAGACAGATCGTTGTATAAGAACTTCATATCTACGATTGCATCTGTACTTGAAGCCTCTGTGCGAAAAGTCAAGTCTTTGAGCCGTCCGTCTTTTATTTCAGCTTTAGCTAATGGAGTTATTATCTGATTTAAATCTCGTAGATCGAAGTTGTAGACATGACCGTTGAGAATGAAGCAATCATAATCCGGACTGACCGGCATATCCCATTTTGCAGTGAAATACCCTGTTCCCATAAATTTACCTTCTGCATCAAGGTGCATAAATTGTTGTGGATGAGATGCTATATTGCTTATTCCATCAATTCGGGCATTCATATTCATAAAGGAGATTTTTCCCGGTATATTTCCTTTCTTTGCTAATTCTTCATATATAACCGAAAAATTTGAAACAAAAGAAGTGTCAATTCTAAGTTGTAGAGGTAGATCATATAATTTTGTGTAGATGAGTGGCTGTAATTTCGGAGGAGTATATATTTTCTTATTCTTAAAATTCTTAAGCATAACATCTTTGACGATAAGCTGTTTGGCATTCAATACATTGTCAGAGAAATAAGTTTCGTAATCTACCCCCGATAGAATAACATTTCCTGCCATTACATCAAACCAGTCCATGTGGGTGGGATGGACATATGCAAAGTCCATCTTAGGATATGCAGAGGTCATTCTAATGTTAGAAAGGCTGATTGTGGCATTCCTTTTACTTACATTAATATCTCCTATTCCAATAGTATAATACCCGTTCATTATCGGAAAATGTAAGTCTTTGGTGTCGAATCTTATATCGTCAAGCTCAATCTTTCGACTATCACTATTTACAGACAAGGCATCTATTTGTAGGTTGGTCGTGTTCAATGATTGCTGATTCTGTTCCTTTCCGTTTATTGTATGATTATAATTGATGTGTGCCTCAGCTAAATTAAACTTGTCGATAGATAATCTATTCAGATATGGAGCAATTGCTGAATAGAGATTGAATGTTCCCGAATCCTTCTTGTTTTTCGGAGGTGTTTTTCCGTTATAATCTTCGTTTATCTCAATTAACGGTTTTATTATATTGATAGATGAAAACGCAAGATCGGATTTACCGTCCTTTTTCATCCAATTAAGTTTTGTTACATCCGTCTTATCTATGTCTATTTTTAACGAAGTGTTGTTTTGCCGAAAATTTAATTCTCCGTTGGAAAGGAGTATTTGACCGAAAATAATCTTGTTCCCAAATATTTCTGTAAATGAATCTTTTCTTTTTAACTCTTTCTCTTCCTCTTGTATCGGCTTCTGTGCTTTTGTTATATAATCTATCTTAGGCGATCGGAGTATAAATTTATCTATATTAAATTCTTCTTTTATGTGCCATTTTATAGCATATAGGCTTAGAGTATCAAGATGAGTTTGCAAACTGTCTTTCTCTATATTATTTATATACTTTACCCCAATTTCGCTTATGTTAACTGAATCTGCAATCAGATTCTCAATGCCGAATAAAACAGAATTGTCAAAAGATGTTTCTTTAGATTTATTCTTATTTTCTTTATACAGTCGTGTTGCTTCTATTTTGGGATTGAGAATATTCAAAGATCTTATCTTTATATTGTTTTCCTTGAAAAAACTATCGTTGTCAAAGCCTTTTATGTCTATAAGAGGAAGGTCTATATCATAATATATATCGGGATTTTTCTTCCAATTTTGCTTTTGAGGTATAAGTTTTACATCCTCTATGTGCAAAGAGCCTGCAAGCGTTGATATATTAGCTTGTTTTATCTTCAATCGGTAACTTCCCTCGTATAAAAGATTGTCGAAGTCTTGAAATGATAATCCTATATCATCACTTGTGAATAAATACTTCTGAGTTCTTCTTGTCTTTTCATCTATCAACAAGTTATTTGCATATAGATTTAGCTTTTTTATCTCATAAGATTCTTTTGTAAGTGCATTTTTAAGCTTAATATTTGCATTCGATAGTTTTATCTTATTTACTGACAAATATTCCGCATAAGGATTGAATATACTTAATATATCTTCCGGCGATTTCGCTTCAGATTTTCCGGACTGTGTGCCTTTAATGTCTTCAACTACCTGATAATATTCTAAATTGGGCGATTCTATTTTTAAATGATCTGCATGCACTCCGGTATCGTATTCCAAACCGTCTATTGCGATAGACTTCAAAAAACCTATATAATAGTTGTTCGATGGGTTAGTAGTTGATATCGGCTTTATCTGTATATTGGATATACTAAAGTGCTTATCTGCTGTATTTAATAATAGCTTGTCAACATTGATGTTAGAGTTGTTGCTAGCTATCAATCCATTTATTTTAGAAGCTGATATGCTAAAATTATCTACATACCAGAATTTTAGCTGTTTTTCAGACAAAGAATCGACAAGAAAGTTATTCGCATTAAAGTCAAACTGATCCAGAGTATATGTATCGGTTACCCCTTGTTGCGAAATGTTATATTCAAACTTTGTTTTATCAATGCCAATTTTGGCGATGGAAATGCGTTGAAATATGGGAGATAATACACTGTACAAAGACCAAGGTGCTTTAACCGTTTCCGATTTTTTCTCTCTATTGTCAGTTTGCTCCTCTTGCGTATTCACATTATGATATTTTATATCGGTAGACGATATGTCGAAAGAATCTGCTTCAAGATAATTTAATGCCTCTTCTCGCTTAAATTTAATGCCTTTTATCAATACTGATTCTATTACGGCATCAATATATCCTCCCGGTTTCTCGGTTATATGTTCTTTAAATCTATCCGAAGGATGCAGGCGTACACCTTCTATTTTGACAAGCTGGTCTATCGTACTCAGTCTTATATTTCTTGTATTTAAGATCAATTGATCGCTATGAAGAAGTTGTTGAGGCTTGTCTGCTACAAAATCGAAATTATCGCAATAGAGTAAATTTCCTGATGAATGTGAATCTTTATCCAACCTGAATCTAAACGCATTTAGGTCGGCATCAGATAGAGTATAGGTCACTGGCGAAATGGAGTCTTCGACCGTATAGCAGATTGTTGCATTTTTGAGATTTATTCGGCTTACGGTCAATACATCTATATATGGAGATATTATCTCGTGTATAGTTTTCGAATGAGAACTCTCCTTTTGGTCTAGCGGAGATCTACGTGATGAATACAACTGAGGCTGAACTATTTGTATGTTGGGGTGTCTGAGTTCAAAAAGAGTAAAATCCAAATCTTTATAGTCTCGACGCCATGTTAAATTTATCCCTTTAAAATGAATTTCCTCAAGTTGTACTTTGTAGTAAAGATTAGGTAGGCTATCACCCCTTCGCCATTGCTCGAATGCAATAGAATCAGGAGTAAGAGTAACGCCTTTGATTGATAGTTCGCCATTGAAAAAGCCTATCGAAAGATTTTCAAAACTAAAATGATAGAATCCATCGGTTGCTTTCGATACCTCCTCTTGCAGTCTACTCCTTAGTTTGCCTTCCAGCTTATTGGTGAGATACCAATTCACCCCAAAGCCACTTACAGCCAATATGGTAAGTATAATGAAAGCTTTTTTGAAGGATTTTTTTTCCTTTTTATCCATCAATCAATAAGGTTTTTTTAGAACTGCATTATTTCTATAACAAATACAAGAAAGTTTTGTTTTTTTACAGTCTGGTGTCCTTCTAAATTAGTTCAGAAGCCGCATCTATTATATCTGTCGCAACGTCTTTTTTCGATTTAAGTTCAAAGTCTCTTTTTGCTCCTGAGCGTTCCAGAATAGAGATCTTGTTTGTATCATATTTAAAGCCTGCTCCTGAATCATTTAATGAATTAAGCACGATGAAATCGAGGTTTTTCTTTACTATTTTCTTTAAGGCATTGCTTTCCTCATCATTCGTTTCAAGAGCAAATCCAATAAGACGCTGATTGGCTTTCTTCATCTTACCTAGTGTTGCAGCAATATCTTTATTCGGAACCAAAGATATGTTCAGAAGGTCACCCTCTCTTTTTACCTTTTCGTTGTATTGTTGCGCTGGACGAAAATCAGCAACAGCAGCGCATAGAATAGCCATGTCGGAACTTGGAAATTCTTTTATTGCTGCATTATACATCTCCTCTGCCGATTCTACATCTATACGTTTTATATTCGGATGACTTGTTTTGAGTGCAACAGGCCCTGCCACAAGGGTAACTTCTGCTCCTCGTTGAGCACATTCTTCGGCAAGGGCGAATCCCATTTTACCCGATGAATAGTTTCCTATAAAACGAACAGGGTCTATCTTTTCATAAGTTGGTCCGGCTGTTATCAGTACTTTTTTTTTTGAAAGAGATTCCTGCTTCAAAAAGAAATCTTCTACCGCTTTCAATATATTTTCAGGTTCCTCCATCCTTCCTTTTCCTATCAGATGGCTTGCCAGTTCTCCGGCAGCAGGTTCGATGATCAAATTGCCGTAAGAACGCAGTATCTCCAGATTTCGGGTAGTAGCCGGATGAGCAAACATATCTAAATCCATTGCCGGAGCAATCATAACCGGAGCTTTCATCGACATGTATGTTGTTATAAGCATATTATCGGCAACACCGTTTGCCATCTTGCCGAGAGTAGAAGCCGTTGCCGGAGCTATCAGCATCAAGTCGGCCCATTGTCCTAAATCTACATGACTGTGCCATGTGCCATCGTTAGCAGTAAAGAATTCGCTTACAACAGGTTTTCCGGTCAAAGCAGACAGCGTAACGGGAGTTATAAACTCCTTGCCCGACGGAGTGATTACTATTTGCACCTCAGCACCCGCCTTGATCAATAATCGAGCTAATGATGCTGCCTTATAAGCTGCAATACTTCCGGTTATACCTAGTACGATATGTTTATCCTTCAATGTCATAGTTATTCTATTTGATGCAAAGATACATCTAATCATAAAATTAGTATTCCAAAGAGGTCAGAATTTATATTTAAACTTAATTAATATATCAAATTTCTATGTTTTTGACTAGCTGACAATACTTTTCTAATTCTTTTACATACTTTTGCATATCAAAAATTAAAACTAACACTTATATTTAATAAAAAATGACCGAAATACTAAGACAAAAACTCAGTGATTCTAAAGCTGCTCGTTTTACAGTTTTGGGTGTAGTTGCACTGACTATGTTTTGCGGATATTTCATTACAGACGTAATGGCTCCGCTAAAACCAATGCTGGAAAGTGAATTTGGGTGGCAAAGTTCCGACTATGGATTTTTTACAAGCGCATACGGTTGGTTTAATGTATTCCTTCTTATGCTCATATTTGGAGGTATTATTCTGGATAAAATGGGCGTTCGCTTTACCGGGTTGGGTGCATGCATACTCATGGTTGCGGGTTGCTCTCTAAAATATTATTCAGTAGCCTACGGATTGTCATTCGAAGGCACAATCCTAGGAGTTAGAAGTCAGGTGATGATTGCCAGTATCGGATTTGCTATTTTTGGTATGGGGGTCGAAATTGCGGGTATTACTGTTACTAAAGTTATTGTACGCTGGTTTAAAGGTCACGAAATGGCTTTAGCTATGGGGCTACAAGTTTCAGTAGCACGTATCGGAACTACACTGGCTTTAGCAGCGGCATTTCCTCTCGCAAAATATTTTCATAGTGTAGCCGCTCCTATTTTGTTCGGCTTAGTATTACTGTGTATCGGTCTGATTGCTTTCCTTGTGTTTTGTGTGATGGATAAAAAACTAGACGCATCACTAACTGAAACAAACGAAGAAGAGGGAGAGCCATTCAAAGTGTCAGATATTCTTTTCATTGTAAAAAATAAAGGTTTCTGGCTGATTGCTTTCCTATGCGTATTGTTTTATTCAGCAGTATTTCCTTTCTTAAAGTACGCTGTTGATTTAATGATCAATAAGTATAATATCGAACCTGAGTTTGCCGGAAATATCCCTGCCATTCTTCCTTTCGGGGCAATTCTTCTGACACCTCTGTTTGGTGGAATATATGATAAAAAAGGAAAAGGGGCTACTATTATGATAATCGGAGCCTTACTCCTTATATTAGTACATGTGTTATTTGCAGTGCCTATACTCAATTATTGGTGGTTTGCAACAGCATTAATGGTACTTTTGGGTATTGGGTTTTCGTTGGTTCCTTCAGCTATGTGGCCTTCCGTTCCTAAAATTATTCCTGAAAATAAATTAGGTACAGCTTATGCGCTGATATTCTGGGTGCAAAACTGGGGATTGATGGGCGTTCCATACCTAATTGGTGTTATACTCGAAAAATATTGTATTGTAGGAGTTCGGGTATTGGAAAACGGAAAAGAAACTCCGGTGTATGATTATGCCCTGCCAATGGCAATATTTACTTGTTTTGGTGTTTTGGCTTTTTGCGTTGCACTTATGTTAAAAACCGAAGACCGGAAGAAAGGATACGGACTAGAAAAGCCAAATATAGAGAAATAATAAAACTTTTTAGAAAAATCCGGTATCATAAGCCGGATTTTTAATTTGTGCAAAATAGATACTAATGACTGATAAAGTAGAATATACCGAGAAAGGACATCCAAAAGGAATATATTTATTATTTGTGACTGAAATGTGGGAGCGATTCAGTTATTATGGCATGAGAGCTTTGTTTGTACTGTATATGACCAAGGCTTTGTTGTTTGATAAAGCATATAGTTCTCAGATTTATGGTAGTTATACCGGATTGGTGTACCTCACTCCATTGATCGGAGGCTATGTTGCTGACCGATATTGGGGCAATCGTAGCTCTATTATAGTAGGAGCTATTGTAATGGCTATCGGGCAATTCTTGATGTTTCTGTCAGGCTCTTTTTTCGAAAATGTACAATTGGCAACAATGCTTATGTTTTCGGGCCTTGGCTTTCTTATATTAGGAAATGGCTTTTTCAAACCTAATATCTCTACGATGGTCGGTCAATTGTACAGGCCTGAAGATAAACGAAAAGATTCGGCTTATACTATTTTCTATATGGGAGTGAATACCGGCTCTTTCTTAGCCCCTATTATTTGTGGAATCTTGGGAGATACAGGGCATCCTGCCGATTTTAGATGGGGCTTTCTTGCTGCCTGTATCGGTATGCTATTGGGTGCAGTAGTCTTTGTTTTGTTTAAAGATAAATATCTCCAAACACCTTCCGGTGATGCAATAGGTGTGATTCCTAACAGTAAGGATATAAAACGCAATGAAACAGAGCTTAAATCTACGACAGATAAAAAGACTGAAAATGTGAGTCCGACGAATGCTATGTCTATAATAAAGATTGCAGCTATTTGGGGTATTATATGGATTGCTTTATTCAGCGTCTTCTCTTTTATATTGAAAACTGACCTCATTGGTTCTATTATCTTTTCTCTCGCCATAGTTGCTCCCGGATATATTATTTCAGATCCTTCTCTGACCAAAATTGAGCGATCTCGTATTTGGGTCATCTATATTATAGCCTTCTTCGTTATATTCTTTTGGGCAGCGTTTGAGCAGGCAGGAGCTTCTCTTACATATTTTGCCGAAGGACAGACCGATCGACATCTGGATGTTTTCGATTGGACAATTCCTACATCTTATTTTCAATCGGTGAACGCTGTAGCCATCATCATTTTTGCACCTATATTTGTTGCCATCTGGTCTAAGCTGAGTAAAAAGGGCAAAGAGCCGGCATCGCCTTACAAACAGGCAATCGGTTTGTTCCTTTTGGCAGTTGGCTATTTGGTCATTGCCTTTGGGGTCAAAGGACTTGCTCCGGGAGTAAAAGTCAGCATGCTATGGCTGATCAGTCTTTATACAATACATACCTTCGGCGAACTTTGTCTTTCCCCTATTGGTTTATCAATGGTAAATAAGCTTGCGCCAATACGTTTTGCATCTTTACTTATGGCAACGTGGTATTTGAGTACTGCCGCTGCAAATAAGTTTTCGGGAACGTTGAGCGGTTATTACCCCGAACCGCTAATAGAGTTGGCTGCAATTCAGGCAGAAGAGAAAGGAAATTCGTTAACTTTACTTCCCGATGAATTTGAAAAGGAGATAAAGATTAAAGATAATAAAGAAGTTGTTCCTTTCGATATTGTTACATTCTATAAAATAAAGGATAAGGAATTAAAATCTGATATTCAATATCGGTTGGAGCAGCAACAGATAGAAAACCCTAAAACCTTTATCGGTTATCAGATCTCTAACTTATATGATTTTTTTATGCTTTTTGTCTTTATGGCTGGAGCAGCATCTATTATATTATTTTTTCTTTCCAGACGTTTGATAAAAATGATGCATGGTATAACATAATAATAGAATATGAAAAAAGCTTCTTTTGAACCCATAATAAATGAAAAATGTCATGTGCTGATTCTAGGCACAATTCCGAGTGAAGAATCGTTGCGAAAACAGCAGCGATACGGACATAAGAGTAATCAGTTTTGGAAGATCCTTTTTGCATTATTTGAAAAGCCATTACCCGAAGCCTATGCCGATAAAGTATCTATACTCGAAGAAAACAATATCGGAATATGGGATGTTCTCGAATCATGTGAAGGGCAGGGAAGTCTCGATAGTAATATTAAAAATGAAAGACCTAATAATTTTAAGAAGCTTTATAAGAAATATCCACAAATCAAATATATATTCTTTACAAGTCAAAAAGCAGAAGCGTTCTACCGTAAATATGTCGGATTCGATAAAGATAAAGTTTATGTAACACTACCTTCGCCCAGTCCTGCAAATGCTAGAATGAGACTGGACGAAAAGATTGAAAAATGGCATATTCTTTTGTCTACAGTTCAATCTTGCATTGAACCTTAAAGGTTAAATTATTGTTTTTATTATTATCTTTGTCTTAATAGAATATATTCGGAATTCATGGCGCTGAAACAACAGTTATTACTCAAACAACAACAAAAGCTTTCGCCTTTGCAAATGCAGGTTATCAAACTAACTGAGTTGCCTGTTATTGAATTAGAAGAGCGAATAAAGCAAGAATTAGAAGATAATCCGGCTCTTGAAGAGGGTTTGGATCCGACTGATAGTGCTTCTGAATTTGAAGATGATCTCGGTTCTGACGATGATACCAGTATTTCTCAAGAGGAGTTGACCCTTGGAGATTATCTGAATGAGGAGGAAATTCCTGATTATCAATTAAGGGATAATAATAAGCAAAGCTCTGGGAAACAAGATGAAATTCCTTTCTCTATGGCATCTTCTTTGCACGAATACCTGATCGAACAATTGGGTGAATGTGAGCTTAATAATGAAGATGAAAAAATAGCAGAATATATTATTGGTAATATTGATGAGAATGGTTACTTAGACCGTTCATTAGCTGCTATATCAGACGACCTTATTTTTCAACAAAATATAGATATACCCGTTTTTCGTCTCGAAAATATACTCACGGTTATACATGAGTTTGAACCGGCAGGTATCGGGGCTCGCAATCTGCAAGAATGTTTGTTGTTGCAATTGAGACGAAAGGATAAAGCGAAAGATACAGATTTAGCTATCAAGATCATATCCGATTATTTCGAAGAATTTTCGAAACGGCATTATGATAAGATCATAAAACAGCTAAGCGTAGATGAAGATGCTCTGAAAGAGGCAATCCAAGAAATAACAGCTTTGAATCCCAAGCCCGGTAATAACTGGGGCGATGCTATGTCTGTTACTTTGAGTACGATTGTTCCCGACTTCCTAGTAGAGACTTACAATGGAGAATTAGTATTGAGTATGAACAATCGTAATATTCCGGATCTGAGAGTCAGTCGTGAATATTCAAATCTTTTAAGAGGATATGCTGATAATAAAGAGAGCATGTCGTCTGATAAGAAAAATGCAGTTCTGTTCGTAAAACAAAAACTAGACTCTGCGCGTTGGTTTATTGATGCAATCAAACAGCGTCAGGATACATTGCAACGCACGATGCAAGCGATCTTGGATATGCAATATGATTTTTTTCTCACAGGTGATGAAGCTCAGTTGAAACCAATGATTCTGAAAGATGTGGCACAGCGTACAGGATATGACATTTCTACCATATCGAGGGTGAGCAATAGCAAATATGTTCAAACTAATTTTGGAATATATCCACTCAAATATTTCTTTTCAGAGTCGATGCAAACCGATTCGGGTGAAGAAATTTCGTCTCGTGAGGTAAAAGCTATACTCAAAGAATGTATAGAGAATGAAGATAAAAAGAAGCCTCTTACCGACGATAAACTGTCGGAAATATTAAAAGAAAAAGGCTATATAATAGCTCGCCGTACTGTGGCAAAGTATAGAGAACAAATGAATCTGCCGGTTGCCAGACTAAGAAAAGAGATATGATGAAAGAGGAGAACGAGACTTTAGCTGAGGTCAATGATTTTATCGTTATTGATAACGACGCGGAGAAGACTCCGCAATTACAGTTTTCGTATGAACCACCTAAAATTAAAGAACCTCTTTTTGCTCGTATCATCTCTGTAATTCTCCATCCATTGTTTATGGGTATATATGGAGTTGCAATTTTATTCCTATATACAGACTTCAATTTTCTTTTTGCCGGGCAATTCCTTCTGTTTATGCTTCCGGTTATATTCCTCACATGTATTATTCCTGCCAGCAGTCTCTATTTCTTTAATAGGTCAGGCTTGGCTAAAAATTCAGATAGAAAAGTACACAAATCTGGCTCTGTGTCTTATTTGCTGTTCTTTTTCTCATATAGCCTTCTCTTGTATTACTTTGCATCGGCCGGACTTTATACGTGGTTTCTTGGTATATTGGCAACGCCTATTGTTTTGATTATTATTGGGGCTATAAACTGCAAATCTTGGAATGCAAGCCTGCATATGATGGGGATTGGAGCATTAATAGGCACTACTTTGTCGGTTTGTTATAATGTTAAAGGCTTGAATCCATTCATATTATTCATCATTTTGTTTATCTTAGCAGGGTGTTTAGGAGTTTCTCGCCTGATGTTACAAAAAGAGACTCCGGCACAGGTCTATATCAGTTTTCTGATAGGGCTCGTGGTTTCCTATATTTGTGTCTGGATCGGAACTTATTGGGCTTTTATCATGTTCTTCTTTAAGAGAGTATTGTTTTAACCATATAAAGAAAAAATTGAGATTATGAATTTTCCCGAAAATTTAAAGTATTCGAAAGATCACGAATGGATTCTGGTTGAAGGAGATAAAGCAGTTGTCGGCATCACAGAATTTGCTCAGAGTGAATTAGGCGAAATAGTATTCGTAGATGTAACTACCGAAGGTGAAACTATCGACAAGAATAACGTATTTGGTAGTGTAGAGGCAGTCAAAACCGTTTCGGACTTATTAATGCCCGTTACCGGTCAGGTGTTGGAAGTTAATGCTGAGTTGGAAAACAAACCGGAATTGATAAACGAAGATCCGTACGGAAAAGGATGGATTATTAAATTAACGATCAGCGATGCATCTCAGCTAGATAGCTTGTTGTCTGCTGCGGATTATAAAAAACTAATTGGTAAATAAATATAAATGAAACCAGTTGTAAGTATAATTATGGGGAGCACTTCCGATCTCCCTGTAATGGAAAAAGCTGCAAAGTTTTTTGATGAAATGGAAATTCCATTCGAAATAAATGCTTTGTCAGCACATCGTACTCCTGAACGAGTAGAGGTTTTTGCGAAAGCAGCACACGATAGAGGTATAAAGGTTATTATAGCTGCCGCAGGTATGGCGGCACATCTTCCGGGTGTGATAGCATCTATGACACCTATTCCTGTAATTGGAGTGCCTATTGATGCTTCTTTAGATGGATTAGATGCTTTGTTGGCTATCGTACAGATGCCTCCGGGTATTCCCGTTGCCACAGTTGGTATCAATGCTTCGCTTAATGCCGCTATCTTGGCTTTGCAAATGATTGCTACGGGAGATGCTGCTGTGCATGAAAAGCTTGTTGCATATAAGGAAACATTGAAAGGCAAGATTGAAAAAGCAAACGAAGATTTGAGCAAAGTTCAGTATAAATTCAAGACGAATTGATCTTATGTCTAGATTGATTCTTTGTGATTTGAATGAATGACAGCTAGTTTAATTAGCCATAATTATCTTTATCTGTTTAGTAATATAAAAAAACCTCAGTATAAATGTACTGAGGTTTTTATTTCTTAATGAATTGACTTATTATTTAGGTCCATCTCCAAAATTAGGAGCTCCTTTATCTTGCCATACGCGTTCAGTATTAAGCAACGAAGTTGAGATACCTGTTCCTGTTGTAAAGCCTTGAGCCTTGTATGCCGCCACTGACTTGTCGTGTATCTGCCTTGTTTGTACGGATTCTTCTTTGTAAAAGCATCATTTGATTGCAGACTTGGTCTTTGAGTCTGGGTATGATGAAATCTGTTCATTTTGTATTTAAATATAAAGAGTAATAAAAGATAGCTAAAGATGATTCTGGATAGATGGATCTAGAAACAAGCATACTATTAATATAACATGAGAGTGACCTGTCTTTTTTAATAACGGGCTACTCTCATCTATTTACATTTAATTAATAAAATGCCTCTATTTATTAATTAAATACCACTTCCTTGCTTTGCATATATACGATTGTCTGTTAGGTAATTATATATCTCCTCTGCGATTCGATTAGAAAATTCAATAAGCATCTCATCTTCAAATGAATATGCATAGTTAATATAATTACTAGGATTGATCATTGGATATGTTCCCTTATACATTTTAAGCTCTCTGTTGATTATCTGTTTAATATAATTCTGAAATACGATCGGAGAAGGTTTTCCTTCGGTTTTTAAACTAAAAAAATCTCGGTGTATTCGATCAACTTCTTCGGAAGGTCTATTGAATGGATTTAAGGGGTCAGAAATTTTGTTCCCGCTTTGTTGAGCATGTAAAACAATTGTTACTATGCACAAAGTAATCAATAATAAAATCTTTTTCATAATAAATTAATTTAGGGTTCTAATTACTATTTTAATGTTAACTATTCGTTTGTAGAATCAAAAAAACAATTTTAAGCAATCGTAACGTATTCTTTTTCCTCTTTTATATCTTTTCTATATTGAACATTGTAATGAAATAAAAAATTAAGGTTACTTAATCAATAAAATATTCCTAAATCTGTAGTTGTTTGTAGAAA
This sequence comes from Dysgonomonas sp. UBA5412, assembly GCA_002409595.1. Taxonomy (GTDB): domain Bacteria; phylum Bacteroidota; class Bacteroidia; order Bacteroidales; family Dysgonomonadaceae; genus Dysgonomonas. Next base: position 129,768 of record DHNQ01000016.1, on the reverse strand, counting down.
CTATTTGTTTATAATTTCTATTTATGTAGAACCTAGACTTAGGGTATAAGCCACATTTAAATGGGTTTATCTTTTTATAAATATATAATCTTTTCTTAAATTTGGCTTGAGCCTTAAAGTGGATATGTAATGTGTTTATTACTAGTTAAATCGTGTTTTGCTTCTCTGTTGAAACTAGGTCTGGTATCTTGATTCTAATAAGGTATGAAATTTGTACTTGTAGAAAACACGAAAGTAAAGTCAAACACAAATTGTTTATAAAATCTATTATTGTCGCCTTCTTGTAAATTTGATAATATAATGTAAAATTATAAAATTTCTACAAAAAACAGCACATGATAGTTGTTTTTTATTCTTTATTTTACAACAATGCTCAATTCTGGATTTTATTTGCTCAATAATATGGTATAGAATATAGTTTGAAAATAGGCACATATTGCCCAATGTTTGAACAAATGGACATTGACTACGTTTGATACCTCTTGTATAGAATCATATAAAAATTGTATCTTTGCCACTGCTAAAAATAATATCGCATGAAAATTGAAGAAATCCGTTCTATCTTAGACCATGAGGCAGCATCCATTTCGAATATCCCTATATCTGACGCATATAGCCGAGCTATAGATTTGATTGTAGAGCAAGTACATACAAAGAAAGGAAAGCTTGTGACTAGTGGTATGGGAAAAGCGGGGCAGATAGCTCAAAATATTGCTACTACTTTTAGTTCGACAGGTACACCTGCCGTATTCTTACATCCAAGTGAGGCGCAACATGGCGATTTAGGTATTTTGCAAGAGAATGATATTGTATTGGCAATCTCAAATTCGGGAAAAACGAGGGAGATAATAGAGCTTATATCATTAGCAAAAAATCTGATTTCAGGTATAAAGTTTATTGTTATCACCAGTGATCAGGAGAGTTTGTTGGCTGAGAAGTCGGACGTATGTATTCTCACCGGTCGTCCTGAAGAAGTGTGTACATTAGGCTTGACTCCTACAACTTCAACAACTGTAATGACTGTGATAGGAGACATCCTTGTTGTAGGGACAATGAAAAAGATCAAATTTTCTCCGTCCGATTATGCCAAACGTCATCATGGAGGATATTTAGGAGATAAGTCGAGAGAGATGAGTAAATGATCGAGCTTGACTAAAAGATAGATAAGAACAACTTGTCAATAGCTTTTATGGTTTGACTTCGGTTTCCGGTGAATTTATTTACCATTATGGTAAAAGCATACTTTTTATCTCCATCAATATAATATCCGGCAAAGCATTGCACGCCATTGATGCTTCCACTTTTCATAGATATTTTTCCGGCTAGTCGAGTACCTTTTAGTCTGTTTCTGACAGTTCCCTCTTGTCCTGCTTTAGGCAGAGACTCTAAAAATTCGGTGCTATATTTACTTTTGGCTTGCATATATACTAATAAGTCGCATACAAAAGCTGCACTTACTGCATTTGATGGAGCGAGTCCGCTTCCATCGAACAACATCAAAGAGGATGTTTCCAATCCTTTATCTTTCCAGAAAGTTTCTATTTCTTGAATGCCTTTTTCCAAAGCAGGGGCATAGATGTCGGGGTTCTTCATTCTGCCAATAGTCCTTATTAGATGCTCCGCATAGTGATTGTTGCTCTTTACGTTTGTCTCACGTATTATGTCTTTCAGCGGAAATGAGCGATGGGTGTAAAAGGCATCACCCGTTACGATATTTCTGTTTTTGAGAAATCTGTTATCGTTGTATTGTTTATGCGTATTATCTATATTTCCGATCTTATAACCTTCATCTGTTAATCTATCTGCAATTACTTTTCCTAAAAATAAAGGAGGGTTAGGAATATCACCTTTTATGCTGAACGATGTGCGTCCTGCCGGTATATCTCCCGTTAGAAGACGAGTATCTGAAAGAGGAGTTCCATGTATATAACCATTGTCTTTGCCCGTATAATTTAAATTCATCGCATTCTGAAAATTTAAATCTATCGTAGGCTCAGTCTTGATGATGATGGGGCAGGTATCTCTTCGGGTTGTATTGAAGAATAGTTCGTATGTATTGTCAAAGACACTTATTCCATAACTTCCGGCAGCATAATAATTTCCTATATCCTGATAAATCCACCGATCAGATATTCCGTCATAACCGAAATAATCGTCCACCATCATTATATCTAGACTTTTAGCAGAATCAAAGAATTGTTTTATCTTCTCTGTCCATTGGTCTATGAAGGCGTAAGGACTATTGTTCAAATGCTTTGTTCCTAATGTTGGGTCACCATGACCCTCTATTACTAATCTGTTTTCCCTATTTCTGTCTACAGATAAAGTTGTTGTATATCGGAAGTCAGGACCTAACTCTTCCAAAGCGGTTGCTGTGGTGACAACTTTTAAGATAGATGCCGGGGTATAGGCTTTGTCCGGATTGTAAGATATAAGTTCTTTACCCGTAATGTCTTTTACACAGATTCCGATAGAGGCATGTTTCAACTCAGGAGTATTAAGAAATGTCTGAAGTGAAGAGCGATTCTCTTGAGCATACAGAACGTAAGGAGTTAATATCAATAATATTAATAAATGTTGCAACTGTCTTTTCATCAAATACAAATTGTTATCAAGAAATCGGGAAAATAAATATCTTTGTAAAGATATAGCAAAAATTTAATCAATAGCTTTCTCTTATGCCATTAAAGCAATCATTTGACAAGCCTTTCACCTTTGATCGTACTATTCGTATGCTGATAAGTGTACTAGCTATAGCAGTAGGGCTTTATTTCCTTTACTTGTTAAAAGACGTGCTGTTGCCTTTTTTTATAGCTTGGCTTTTGGCTTATATGCTCAATCCTATCGTGCGGTTTTATCAGCGAAAACTAAGACTAGCACATTCTTTGGCAGTGATTCTCACTTTGATGTCAGTTGTGGGAGTCGGAGTTTTGCTTGGTTTCATCTTAGTCCCTCTGATAGAAAACGAGATATGGCAAATAAATACTCTTATCGCGTCTTACGACTTGTCCTCTATTAGCCAGACCGGCATACCTGTAAATATGGCGGACTTGATTGGTAAATATATTGATTATAAAGAATTGCAGGCTTCTTTATCTAAAGATAATTTGGTGGAAACAATACAATATCTAAGTCCTGCAGTAGAAAAACTATTTTCAAGTACAATCTCCTTTCTGTTTGGACTTACAGTAGTATTTATAGTATTGCTTTATCTCATTTTCATTTTGCTCGATTATGATAAGATCAATGAATTGTGGCGATTTCTTATCCCACCCAAATACCGTCCTATTGTAGGTCGTATTACCATAGATGTAGAAAATAGTATGAATAAGTATTTTCGACATCAAGCATTTATTTGCTGCATACTGGGGGTTTTGTATGCTACCGGCTTTCAGATTATAGGATTGCCTATGGCTATTCTCTTTGGCATATTAGTCGGATTAGTACACATGATTCCTTACCTTCAGGTTGTTACTTTTCCTCCCGCCATCCTCCTTTGTTGGCTGAGGGCATCACAATCTGACGATAGCTTTTGGGTTATGTTGGGCTTGGTCGCCCTCATCTATATTATAGTACAATGTATTATGGACTTGTTCCTTGTGCCTAAGATAATGGGTAAAGCTATGGGGCTGAATCCGGCTATTATTCTTTTGTCTCTTTCCGTATGGGGCTCTCTCTTTGGTATTGTAGGTATGATAATAGCAATACCTCTGACTACATTATTATTATCCTACTATAAGGAATTCATAACTTCCGCCGAACGTTTGTTGGCAGCCGAAGAGGCTCAACAGAATATACCATTCGATGAAGATTGAGGCAGAATAGTTTTTTTTTCATACCTTTACCTCTCTTTTTTTAAGAACGATATAAAATAAAGATAGAATGCAACTCGTAGCTAAATTAATTCAAGTATTACCTGTTCAGACAGGTATGGGCAAGAACGGAGAATGGAGAAAGCAAAGTATAGTGTTGGAAACAGATGGCATGTATCCGAAGAAGGTCTGTGTTACTTTTTGGGGAGATAAGATTAACGAATCAGTTCTCCAAATAGGTGGTATCTTAGATGTTTCTTTCGATATCGAAAGTCGCGAATATAATGGCAATTGGTATACCGATTTGCGTGCATGGAAAATAGATCCGGTAAGCGCAACTGCTCCAGCTTCAGGCAATCCGGGACAGCCTGCTCCGGCAGCACCTCCGGTTGATTTTAGCGGAGATAGTGGAGATGATCTTCCATTTTAAAAGCATATTTTGCAGTTAAATATTTGCCGGGCATAAAATAAGTTTTATCTTTGCACCTCAATTAATTAAATATAAGAACTATGTATTTAGATTCAGCTAAAAAGCAAGAAATCTTTGCAAAGCACGGAAAGTCTAACACTGATACTGGCTCACCAGAAGCTCAGATAGCATTGTTTTCATACCGTATTTCGCATTTAACTGAACATTTGAAGTTAAATAAAAAAGATTATAACACAGAAAGATCATTGAGACGCCTTGTTGGTAAACGTCGTCGTTTATTAGATTATTTGATGAACCAAGAAATCGAAAGATATCGTGCTATCATCAAAGAACTAGGCATCAGAAAGTAATCTTTACTGAAAGAAAGAATGTAAAAGAGGTTGTTTTGTTAAGAAACAACCTCTTTTTGTTTATCTTTACATCTCAAGTATTAAAGATAATAAAGCATATAAGATATGGACAAGTTAACCATAATCAAAGTAGGAGGTAAGATTGTCGAAACAGAGAAATCTCTGATACAATTGCTAAATGACTTTTCTAAAATAGACGGCTATAAAGTATTAGTACATGGAGGAGGTCGCTCTGCAACACGTCTGTCTGAACGTTTAGGCATTGAGAGTCACATGGTCAATGGTAGGCGGATAACAGATAGAGCTACATTGGAAATAGTCACAATGGTTTACGGAGGTTTAGTCAATAAGGGTATCGTAGCCGGATTGCAGGCTCTCGGAGTAAATGCCATTGGGCTTACCGGAGCAGACCTCAATATTATACGTTCAGAGAAACGCCCCGTAAAAGATATTGATTATGGCTTTGTTGGTGATGTGAAAGAAATCAATCTTCCGATGCTGTATGCCCTTATATCTCAAGATATAGTTCCCGTTTTAGCTCCACTCACTCACGATAAAGAAGGCAATATTCTTAATACTAATGCAGATACCATTGCCGGAGAGACAGCCAAGGCTTTAGCAGGAATGTTTGATGTCAGTCTTGTATATTGCTTCGAAAAGAAAGGAGTACTTATGAACGAAGACGATGATAATAGCGTCATCTCCCACATATCAAAAGATGATTTTGTGCGGTTGGTCGAAGAAGGAGTGATTCAGGGCGGAATGATACCTAAGCTTGAAAATGCTTTTAAGTCATTAGCTGCAGGAGTGAAAGAAGTAGTTATAACAAGTGCTGAAGAAATAGGAGAGGACTCAGGAACTCGAATAGTACTTAAGTGAATTGAATTAAATATCTGTTTATTAGTTGTATAAAGATTGTGTTCCTTTATTTATGTCAATTAATTGTATAATTAAATAGGATATGTAAATAAATGTGAAAAATATGAAAAATATGAAAAATATGTCTATATTTGTGCATACTATAGACATACTAATATAAGTATAAACACACTAATTTTTTAATTTATGAAAATTCTTTTTAAGACTAGTCTAATAGTCATCGCTTTACTATTAGGCATAACTGCTAATGCACAAGAAAAACCACTTACTTTTGGAGTAAAGGCTGGTATGAATCTAGCCAATTTTAGCGGTGATGGAGATTTTGATTCTAAAATCGGTTTTAATGTCGGAGTTACAGTAGACTATGCTTTGCCTTCTAATCTATATATATTAAGTGGACTAGAATTTACAATCAAAGGAGGTAAAACTAAAGCTGAATATATTATGATGGAAGAGGATGTAGCTGTAAGATACAAAGTAACAGCAAATCCAATGTATTTACAATTACCAGTACATCTTGGTTATAAACTAGCTGTCACAGAGGGCGTAAATCTCGTATTTCATACCGGACCATACATTGCTTATGGAGTAGGTGGAAAAAGAAAAAGTACAAAAACTGAATATACCAAGGATGAAAAAAACAGTATAGGAGGCAAAGAGGATTTCTTTGGTGATGACAAAGCAAAAAGATTTGACTTTGGTCTTGGACTTGGGGCTGGCGCTGAATTTGGTAAAATCGGAGTAGGACTTGGATATGACTTTGGTTTAGTTAAATTATATGATGAGTCTAATAATAAAAACATGAATGCTTATTTAAGTGTTGGCTATAAATTCTAATTGGTAGAATATAGATAAATAAAAAATCCTCATATTACAATTATGAGGATTTTTTATTCTTAGTTTAGCAATAACTTCTTAAACTGCTCAAAATTATTATCCATATTTATACTTTTCTTTTCCCCTTTCATAAAAGCTTGAAGCTTAGTCGGAATTGAAACCTCTTTCCCTATTATGCTCTCTACCGTCTCTTTAAATTTGGCAGGATGAGCTGTTTCTAAAAACACTCCGGTTTCATCACTGTTCAAACCATTCTCAAGAGCTGCATATCCGCATGCTCCATGCGGGTCGAGCAAATATCCCGTTTCGGTATAAGTATCCTTTAATACTTGTTTTATCGTATCATCATTATACCATTCTCCCGATATATCTTTCCTTATCTCCGCTAGCGAATGGTGATATAGATCCACCACTCTGGCAAAATTGCTAGGGTCGCCCACATCCATCGCATTAGCTATTGTTTGCACCGATGGACGAGGTTTGTACTCTCCTGTCTGAAGATATTCGTAAAATATATCGTTACTGTTATTTGCTGCAATAAAGCGTTTGACCGGCAATCCCATGCGCTTAGCAATCAATCCGGCTGTAATGTTTCCGAAATTTCCGCTCGGAACAGAGAATACAACATTATGCGCCTTTCCTTGTTTTGCTAACTGTGCATACGCATAGAAGTAGTAAAACGCTTGTGGTAGAAAACGAGCCACATTGATCGAATTTGCCGATGTGAGATTTAGCTTTTTATTCAACTCCCCATCAAGAAAAGCCATTTTGACCAATGCCTGACAGTCATCAAACGTACCATCCACCTCTATGGCAGTAATGTTTTGCCCCAAGGTTGTAAATTGGCATTCTTGTATCTGGCTTACCTTTCCCTTAGGATAAAGCACATATACATGTATCCCCTCCACACCCAGAAAACCATTTGCTACGGCACTTCCCGTATCGCCGGATGTAGCCACCAATACCTTTACATCTTTCTGCCCCTGCTTTTTGATGAAGTATCCCAGCAGGCGAGCCATAAATCTGCCGCCCACATCCTTGAAGGCTAGGGTAGGACCATGAAATAGTTCGAGGCTATATATATTATCCTTTACGTGGACGATAGGAGTATCAAAATTGAGCGTATCATATACAAGGCTCTTCAAAGTTTCGGGCTCAACATCTTCGCCAAAGAAAGCATCGGCTACTGTATAAGCTATTTCCTGAAAACTGAGATTACCTATATTGTCATAAAATGACTGAGGCAGCACTTTTATGTTTTCGGGCATAAAGAGTCCCTTATCCGGAGCTAGTCCCTTCACAACTGCTTCTTGCAGACTTACCTCAGGTGTTGATTTATTTGTACTATAATACTTCATCATATTCGTGTTTGTTGAATTGCGAAAATAATAAAATGTCAGCAAACCAACAACTCTGCTTACACACTAATTGCGTATTCTTGCTTTTTTAATCTCTACGATTGAAAAGAGAAGCATGTCTGATGGTCTCGATTTTAACTAAAAACTGACAAAGTTGTACAGATTTTACCCTTTTTTCGAATTTCATCTCTCCGCTTTCACAGTCGTGTATTTCTTCCCAAGGTATAGATAAATAATAATAAACCTGATTCTTTTAATAATATCCCGATAGAATATCAAAATGTAGCATATCTCTTCACTGAATCTAAAAAAATGACAGAAAAAATTTTCTTTTGTTTCAAACAGCTTAACTTTGTTTTTTTAGTATTTATAATTAAACAAAACAGACCTGTTTTTATGAAAAGAATCATTCTTTCCTTATTAATATCAGTAGGGTTTTTCCCTTTGATGTTTGCACAGGAAGCCCGATTGCTGAGGTTTCCTTCTACAAATGGGCAGGAAATAGTTTTCTCTTACGCCGGCGACTTATATAAAGTTCCCATTGGAGGAGGAGAAGCCCAACGTCTGACCTCACATGTAGGATATGAGATGTTTCCAAAATTTTCGCCGGACGGCAAAACAATTGCTTTTACCGGACAATACGATGGCAATACCGAAGTTTTTACCATTCCGTCAACCGGAGGAGAGCCTTTGCGCCTGACATATACGGCAACTAATCGCCGCGATGATTTGGGCGACCGCATGGGACCAAACAATATTGTGATGGCATGGACTCCCGATGGTAAGAATATAGTATATCGGAATCGTATAAGCGATGGCTTTGTCGGCAAGCTGTACAAGGTAAGTGACGAAGGCGGTTTATCGCAAGTAATACCATTGCTCGAAGGTGGTTTTTGCAGCTATTCTCCCGATGGAAAAAAACTGGCATACAATCGTGTAATGCGCGAGTTCCGCACATGGAAATATTATAAGGGCGGGATGGCAGACGATATTTGGATCTATGATGCAGACTCGAAGTCGGTACAAAATATAACCGGCAACGATGCTCAGGATATTATGCCTATGTGGATTGGCGATGATATTTATTTCATATCCGATCGCGACAGAATAATGAACGTATTTGTATATAATACAAAAACAAAACAAACCTCCAAAGTAACCAATTTTACAGAATATGACGTGAAATTTCCGAGCCATCATGGCAACACAATCGTATTCGAAAACGGAGGGTATATCTACAAGATGGATGTAGCGACCAAGCAGCCCGTAAAGGTAAATATATCTTTGGCTTCCGACAACGTATATGCCCGAAGCGATATTAAAGACGGTGAAAAATATATTCGTAGTGTGAGCCTTTCTCCCGATGGAGAACGCTTGGTTGTTACCGCACGAGGCGAAGTTTTTGATGTGCCTGCAGATAAAGGCGTTACCAAAAATATAACACGTTCGCCCGGAGCGCACGACCGCGATGGAGAATGGTCGCCCGATGGCAAATTGATTGCATATATATCCGATGCATCTGGCGAAACGGAACTTTATGTTCAGGATGCAACGGGATCAGCCCCCGTACAATTGACAAAAGATAATGATACTTATATTCGTGGTTTTAGCTGGAGTCCCGATTCTAAAACGATTGTATATACCGATCGCAAAAACCGGATCAATCAGGTGAATGTTACCTCTAAACAAAAAAGTGTATTGCTGCAAGACCCTGCCGGAGAGCCGAGAGGAATTGCTTTTTCGCCTGACAGCAAATGGTTGACATATACGCGTGCAGAGTCGAATGAATTTAATGTAATATATGTGCTCGATATTGCCGCTAAAAAAGAATATCCGATCACCGATAAATGGTACGAGTCTTACAATCCTGCGTTTAGCAAAGATGGTAAATATTTGATATTTACTTCGGCTCGTGACTTCAATCCGATGTATGGTTCAAAAGAATGGAATCATATATATCAAAACTCTAATGGAGTATATCTTGCATTGTTGTCAAAAGACACAGCATCTCCATTTCTTCAAAAAGATGCAATCGTAAAAGTAGAGGATGATAACGCCAAAACATCTACGGATTCTAAAAAAGAAGCTTCCGAAAAGAAGAATACAGATAATGCTGTGAAAATAGATTTTGAAGGCATAACAGATCGTATTATCAAGCTGCCGCTTTCTGCGTCATATTATTGGGGATTTTATTCCGATGGCGAAAAGGTGTATTACAACAAGCAGGGAACAGCGATGCTTTACGATCTTAAAGCTCAAAAAGAAGAAACTATTGCCGAAGGGGCTTCCATCTATATTAATAACTACGACAAGAAAGTTCTTTTCTTTAAGAATAACCAAGCGTATGTAACCAATATTCCAACTTCGAAGGTAGATCTTAAAGATCCGGTAAATATGGCGAATATGAAGATTCGTACAGATTATCCTTTAGAATGGGCGCAGATATTCGACGAAGCATGGCGTGTGTATCGCGATGGGTTCTATGTAGAGAATATGCACGGAGTAGACTGGGAAGCAATAAAACAAAAATATTCAGTATTGCTGCCTTATGTGAAGAATCGCTTAGATTTGAATTATATAATAGGAGAAATGATAGCAGAGCTCAATTGCGGTCATGCGTATGTGAATCCGGGAGAACTCGATCGTCCCGAACGCATCAATACTGGATTGCTGGGTGCAGAAATTTCACGCGACAAGAGTGGATTCTTCCGTCTCGAAAAAATATTGCAAGGAGCATCTTGGAGTCCTGACCTACGTTCGCCACTTACCGAGCCGGGTATAGAAGCTAAGGTGGGTGACTTTGTGGTGGCAATAGATGGTATAGCAACCAATACTGTGAAAGATATGTATTCTCTATTGGTTGGAAAGGCAGGAGTTCCTACCGAGATTTCGTTGAATAACAAAGCGCAATTGGCAGAAGCCCGCAAAATAGTTATCAAACCGCTGACTGAAGAATATTCTCTTTACCATTACGAATGGGTACAAAATAATTTGAAAAAGGTAGAAAAAGCATCGAATGGAAAAATCGGCTATATCTATATTCCCGATATGGGACCTGAAGGATTGAACGAATTTGCTCGCTACTTCTATCCGCAATTGGATAAAGAAGGCTTGATTATTGACGATCGGGCAAATGGAGGAGGCAATGTTTCTCCTATGATTTTGGAACGTCTGTCGCGCGAACCATACCGCCTTACTATGCGTCGCGGGTCGAACCGTATCGGTACTGTCCCTGACGCTGTACAAGTAGGGCCGAAGGTTTGTCTTATAAATAAATACTCGGCCTCCGATGGCGACCTTTTCCCTTGGGGATTCAGAGCGTTAGGTTTAGGAAAACTAATCGGGACTCGTACATGGGGCGGCATTGTCGGCATATCCGGTTCTCTGCCATTTATTGACGGTACGGATATTCGTGTGCCGTTCTTTACCAGCTACGATGCTAAAACCGGACAATGGATTATCGAAAATCATGGTGTTGATCCTGACATATATATAGACAACGACCCGGTTAAAGAATGGGAAGGTGAAGACCAACAGCTGAATAAAGCTATTGAAGAAGTTATGAAAGAATTGAAAGATAGGCAACCTCTCAAACCTGCTCCTGCTCCGAGAGTATGGAATAAGTAATAAGTAGAGATTTGCTGATATTTATATCAAGCGGCTATAAAAGCAGAATCGGATGAGATCTGTTTTTATAGCCGTTTTTGTTTTCTTGGCGAATTTCTTTTAGCATATTTTTTATTAATAGCAGATAAGGGTTTCATAATGTAGTATATCTTATCTTTTAATGTCAAAAAAAAATGTTTACTTTGTACGTTCAATCAATTATATAAATAAAAGACTAAAGAAGCAAAGGTATATGTCAGAAGATGTATTTAAGAAGATCGTTTCGCATTGTAAAGAGTATGGTTTTGTATTCCAATCCAGTGAGATATATGATGGCTTGAGTGCCGTTTACGATTACGGACAAATGGGTGTTGAACTTAAGAACAATCTTAAGAAATACTGGTGGGATAGCATGGTGCTGCTAAATGAAAATGTGGTCGGGATAGATTCGGCTATATTCATGCACCCGACTATATGGAAAGCGTCAGGGCATGTGGATGCATTTAACGACCCTTTGATTGACAACAAAGACAGTAAAAAACGCTATCGTGCCGATGTTCTGATAGAAGATTATCTGGCAAAGATAGACGACAAAATAAACAAAGAGGTAGAAAAGGCAGCAAAACGCTTTGGTGAGAGTTTCGATGAAGCAATGTTTCGTCAAACAAATCCTCGCGTTCTGGAAAATCAGGCTAAGAGAGATGCGGTACATACCCGTTTTGCAAAAGCCCTTAATGATAGTAACCTTGACGAGTTGCGTAATATTATTATAGATTGCGAAATCGTATGCCCGATCAGCGGAACACGTAACTGGACAGAAGTGCGTCAGTTCAATCTGATGTTTGCAACCGAAATGGGATCTACTGCCGAAGGTGCAATGAAGGTGTATCTGCGCCCTGAAACTGCGCAAGGTATATTTGTAAACTTCCTTAATGTGCAAAAAACAGGACGTATGAAAATACCGTTTGGTATTGCACAAATAGGTAAAGCTTTCCGCAATGAGATTGTAGCACGTCAGTTTATATTCCGTATGCGTGAATTTGAACAAATGGAAATGCAATTCTTTGTTCGTCCGGGTGAGGAACTTGACTGGTTTGCTAAATGGAAAGCAACCCGTATGAAATGGCATAAGGCATTGGGATATGGAGATAATAAATATCGTTTCCACGATCACGATAAGTTAGCACACTACGCTAATGCAGCTACTGATATTGAGTTTGAGATGCCATTTGGCTTTAAAGAAGTAGAAGGGATTCACTCTCGTACGGACTTCGACTTGTCGAGCCACGAGAAGTTTTCGGGAAAAAAAATACAATATTTCGATCCTGAACTCAATAAATCATATACTCCTTACGTTATTGAAACGTCTATCGGTGTTGACCGTATGTTCTTATCGACAATGGCAGCTTCGTATGTAGAAGAACAATTAGAGGGTGGAGACAGTCGTGTAGTATTAAAATTGCCGGCAGCTTTAGCACCTATTAAATTAGCTGTATTGCCGTTGGTCAAAAAAGATGGTCTTCCTGAAAAAGCCAGAGAGATAATAGATGCTTTGAAATTTGATTTCAAATGTCAATATGACGAAAAAGATAGTATTGGTAAACGTTATCGCCGTCAGGATGCTATTGGTACACCGTTCTGTGTTACAGTAGATCATCAGTCTTTAGAAGATAATACTGTTACTATCCGTTACCGTGATACGATGCAGCAAGAACGTGTTGCCATAGACAAATTATCAGATATAATTACTGATAAGGTGAGTATGAAAAACTTATTGAAAACATTAGTATAACAATGAATAAAAAATTATTTGCTCTTATTGCCTTTTTCTGTGCATTGGCTCTTTTCTCCTCTTGTGGAAGTGATGATGACAATGAGGTAGATGAAGTTTGGAAAGCTTACAATGAACAAAAATTTAAGGAAATTGCAAACGATTCGAAGTATAAGGAACGTAAATCTCTTAGTCAAAATGGATCTGTTTATTGGAAAGACATAAGATCCGAAAATTTTTTTGGCAACGATGTACCTGCCTATGATCCTAACTCAAAACCTCCTGTTTTTACAGATAGTGTTGTTGTTCGCTACGAAGGTTCTTTTCTTAAACAAGATGGAACTCCGTATGTATTTGATTCCACAGAAGGAGATGGTAATGGCAAGGTTATGCGTACCAGAGTCAACGGACTTATAGATGGCTTTACTACAATGCTCCAATATATGCGGATAGGAGAGCAGGTAGATGTATATATACCTTATCAGTTGGGATATAAAGAGGCTGGTTCTTATAGCGGTTATGTGCAAACAATACCGGGCTATACTACGCTTCGTTTCAAGATATGTTTGGTAGATGTAATTCGCTAATGTATTATCTCAAATAAAATAAAAAAGCTTCGAAGAGTATTCGAAGCTTTTTTATTTTTATTGCAGACTATTTAGTAATGCTTTTATATTTGACATAAACAATCCTACTGCTATTGCCATTACTATTACGCCGAAAAATTTGCGGAGTACATATACACCTCCTATTCCCAGAAGTTTTTCTACAACATTCAGATACCTTAAAACCAAATAGACGATTATCATATTGAGAAACAAGGCGATTATGATATTTACAACATCGTAATCGGCACGCATGGATAATAATACTGTAAATGTACCGGGTCCCGCTATCAGTGGAAATACGATTGGAACAAGAGTTTTTGATCCGCCCGGAGCATCGTTTTTAAATACTTCTATCCCAAATATCATCTCTATGGATATAATGAATATGACAAGCGCACCTGCAACCGCAAAAGATGAAGCTTCTACATGAAACAGCTTTAATACCCAGTTGCCAACAAATAAGAATGCTGTCATAATAATAAATGAATAGACTGCTGCCTGCAAGGGATTTACATCACGCCCCTCTCCTTTAAAGCTTAAGAATATGGGGATTGAACCCGAAACGTCGATCAGAACAAATAATATGATAAAAGCACTAAATATTTGTACAACATCTAAATTCAAATCCATAGCATTATTTTTTTTGAGTTATAACAATGATAATATATTTTGTATCAGTAGAGTTTCTTTTCGTTCTATCAGTATCAGACAGATGAGCTGCGTCGAAAATAACAATTGCAATACAAAAGTAGGGAGAAAGATGCACAACTTTATCACTTTTTTGTTAAAAACAAGAGGTTTGCTTTACTCCAAAAGACTCAATGAAAAATAAAAAACTTTTGTAAGTTTGTAAAAACTTATGATTCTTATGACTAACTATGGCTTTATCCGTGTAGCTGCTGCCAGTCCTAGCTTGAAAGTAGCTGATTGTGATTATAATACAGACGAAATTCTGAAACTTGTATATGAGGCAAAAGATAAAGGAGTTGCTGTAATCGTATTTCCCGAATTATGTATTACCGGCTATACATGTGGTGATTTGTTTTTGCAAAGACTTCTGATCGAAGAAGCCGAAAGGGCATTGCAGCGTATATGTGAAGCTACAAAAGGATTGGCTATAACAATTATCGTAGGTTTGCCTGTCGAGATCACAAATAAACTGTATAACATCGCAGTTGTGGTGGAAGAGGGGCGCATAAGCGGTGCCGTTCCCAAAACATTTCTGCCTAATTATAATGAGTTCTATGAAAAACGCTGGTTCTCTCCGGCTCGCGAATTAAAAGAACAATCAGTAAATCTTTGTGGACAATATGTTCACATTGGAGTTGACCTTATATTTAAAGTAGCAGATGTTAACTTTGCAATAGATATTTGCGAAGATCTTTGGACACCGATTCCTCCTTCCTCATTTTATGCCTTGAATGGAGCTGAACTAATTTTCAATCTTTCAGCCAGTAACGAAACAACGGGTAAGCATGCTTACCGAAAGTCTTTAGTTGTGCAACAGTCGGCTCGTTGCATATCCGGATATGTATATGCTGCAGCCGGAAGCTGTGAATCTACCACCGATATTGTTTTTTCGGGTAGTAGCTTGATAGCCGAAAATGGAGCTCTTCTGGCAGAAGGAGAGCGGTTTTCTTTCCAGAGTCAGTTGACTCTTGCCGATATTGATGTTGAACGTTTGCGAACCGATCGTTTGCGCAATAAATCTTTTACCCTTTGCGAGTATAATAATGTTGAACCGGTCGAATATCGGAGGATCACAATAAATAATATTGTTAAGAAGATATCCTTCTCTCAGCCTTTTTCTAAAAAGACTGCCGAGCGGAAGCCCGAAGTAGATCTCAAACGTTATGTTTCGCCGACACCTTTTGTTCCGATACATGATGAAACATTGGATGAGCGGTGCAACGAGATATTTTCAATACAAGTAACCGGCTTGGCAAAAAGATTATTACACACTGGCTCAAGAACTGCTGTTGTCGGCGTTTCCGGAGGATTAGATTCGACTCTAGCATTATTGGTTCTTGTAAAAACATTTGATAAGTTGAATCTTTCCCGAAAAGGAATTTATGGAATTACGATGCCCGGTTTTGGAACTACCGATCGGACGTACAATAATGCAATTAAATTGATGCAGTCTTTAGGTATTTCTATCAAAGAGATATCTATAAAAGAATCGGTTATACAGCATTTTAGAGATATTGATCACGATGAGAATGTGCACGATATTACTTATGAAAACTCTCAGGCTCGTGAACGGACACAAATCTTGATGGACTATGCCAATAAGGTAAACGGACTCGTTATCGGTACAGGCGATCTGTCGGAATTAGCCTTAGGCTGGTGTACCTATAATGGCGATCACATGTCTATGTATGCAGTAAATACAGGAGTGCCTAAAACGTTGGTACGTACCCTTGTTGCTTGGGTTGCTGATACGCAAGTGGACAAAGCTTCAAAAACTATACTTAGTGATGTCGTGGACACTCCGGTCAGCCCCGAACTATTACCGGCTGCCGAAGATGGCAGTATTGTCCAAATAACAGAAGATGTGGTAGGACCTTATATCTTGCATGATTTTTTCTTGTACTATGTCCTTCGGTTTGGCTTTTCGCCGTCTAAGATTTATTTTTTGGCAAAACATGCTTTCAGAGAAGAATATGAACATGATGTGATTTTGAAGTGGTTAAAAGTATTTTTCCGCCGTTTCTTCTCACAGCAGTTCAAACGTTCTTGTCTACCGGATGGACCTAAGGTGGGTTCGGTTAATCTATCGCCACGTGGCGACTGGCGCATGCCAAGTGATGCTTCTGCTTCCTTATGGATGAAAGAATTAGATAGTTTAGAATAATAATCTCAAAGAGGTTTAAACCAACGATTTATACCTCTTCTTTATTTCCTTTGGTTGATCGTCCCAACTCCCTTATCGAAGGTACGAATAAGGCAATGACTCCTATTGCAAGGGTCGAAACTCCCGCAAGTATGAAGGCGTTAAGTAATCCGATGCCTTCGGCAATAAAACCGGTAGCCAATAGTCCGGGTATGGTGGGTAAAAGGCTTATACTATCGTAGATAGAGAATACTCGACCTAGAGCGGATGGGTCTATCTTTGTTTGTAGAAGAACGGTAAACGAACTCCAATATATAGAACCTTGTATTCCGGTAACGGCAGTCAGTATCACAAATATTACAAATCCCGATACGGGCAAGACTCCCATAAGCCAAAACGCTATACCTAATGTGATAGCCACAATGTTCATACACAATACCTTGTTTGCAGTTTTCATATATTTGTGACTTAGGATAACTCCTCCTATTAACATTCCGATGCCCCATGCTGTCTCTACAATACCCATTTGGTAGGCATCTCCTCCAAAATAGCTTGTCGTCATCAAGGGATACAATGCCGAGATAGGTACAACAAAAAAAGTAACTCCTGTAACTGCAATCAGAAGATGAGCCAACCCTTTGTTCATAAACAGATGTCTTACCCCTTCTTTTATTTCAATCCATACATTAGGTTCGACATTCTCTTTTTTTATCGGATTGGGTATATGTACAAACAATAGAGATGTACACGCAATTGCTGCCCCTACCACATCGAGCATCATTACCCATGTCATATTGAAAAATGATATAAGCACTGCGCCTAAAGCCGGACCTGCAATATTGCTTATGGATTGAATCATTTGATTGATGCCTGCTATGCGCATCAATTCATTTTCGGGAGCAAGCAAAGGAACCGAAGCCTGCATGGCGGGCATGTGAAAAGCACTACCTACCGACCGTAAAGCTAATAACAGATATATAAGCCATAGTGGTGTAATCTCTAAATAAAATAAAATACCCAAACCTGCAGAGCAGATGGCAACGAAGCTATCGGCAAGGATCATAGTCCACTTACGATCCCAACGATCTACATATACTCCGGTGAATAATCCCAAAACGATGAACGGCAATAATGTTGCTATCATAGCATAGGCTAACACTTCGGGCGATCCAGTCTTTGTGCTTAGCCAAAATACTACTGCGAATCCTACTACCGAACTACTTAGTGTAGAGAATAGCTGACCGCTCCATATTATTGCAAATGCCCTTTTCCAATGACTCATAAATTAATTGTCTCTAGTATGCTTGCGCAATTATTAGGTGTGCAAAAATAGGATATTTTATTCTGTGGCTAACAAAATTAGTTTATAATAATTGATAATATTCTCAATGTCAAATGTTGGACTTTTCTGACTTTATGTTAACTAATATCTTTGTATTCAATGCTTAATCAATATAGTTGCATGTGCAATAATTGTTTGTGTATCAATAATATATGGCTTTATTTTTAACATAGTTTCTTTTGAAACTAATTTTTAAAACCTATCTTTGTGCCCTTTATTTAACCAAATTAGAAAAATATGAATAAAATAAAATTTGTAGCATCAGCTTTGCTTGGTTTAAGCTTTTCGGCTACAGTTTTTGCCGGGGGAATATTGACAAACACTAATCAGAGTGCCCGGTTTGCCCGTCTTATGTCTCTGGAGGCTTCTACCCAAGGAGCAGATATCGCTTATTATAATCCGGCAGGAACAATTAAGTTAGGAGAGGGGCTTCATTTTACATTTAGTAATCAGAGTGCTTTCCAAAAACGTATTATTACGGCTACAAATCCAGCTTATATTCAATCTTATAACAGAGAGACAACAAAAAGATATGAAGGAACTGCTTCGGCTCCTATTATACCCAGCCTTCAAGGTGTATATAGAAAAGGCAAATGGGCTTTGTCGGGAAGTATAGCTGTTACTGGAGGAGGCGGAAAAGCCACTTTTAGTGATGGTTTATCTTTGTTCGAAACAGCAGTAAGTCAAATGCCTACACTCATATCTACACTTACGGGAGGTGCGATGAAGCCCGATCGTTATTCGGTAGACCAATATATGACTGGCAGTAATTTTATTTATGGAGCTCAATTAGGCGGAGCGTATGAAATAAATAAGATGTTTTCAGTTTATGGAGGTTTTCGTTTGAGTATAGTGAATAATAAATATGAAGGATATTTGCGCAATTTGGAAACAAATATTGGTTCAGGAGGAATTATGGCCAGCCCTAGTCCGATTCTTGAAGCGGCCATACCTAAGATGGAAGCAGCCGGTCAGCCTCAGACATTGATTAATGCCGCCTATATGTTTATGAAGGCCGGACAAGAAGGAGGGGCGCAGCTTAGTTCAAAACAAACGGGTTGGGGAGTTGCTCCGATTATAGGAGTTAACTTCGGCTATGGGAATCTTAATATTGGAGCCAAATATGAGTTTAAAACATCATTGAATGTAGAAAATAAAACTTCGGTAGATGATACCGGAAAGAATAATACCGGTATGTTTGGAGATGGAGTCAATACTGATCATGACGTTCCTGCTTTGTTTACAATAGGAGCTTCCTATAAAATATTGCCCCAATTGAGTGCAAACGTTGGTTATCACTACTTTTTCGACAAAGATGCAGGCATGGATAAAGGCAAACAAAAGGCGTTAAATGGTGGAACTAACGAATATCTGTTTGGCTTGGAGTATCAGATAGATAAAATGTTTCTAGTTAGTACCGGAGGACAGATTACCCGTTATGGTGCGACCGATGAATTTCAATCAGATCTGAGCTTTTCTGTTAACTCGTATTCATTAGGTTTTGGTGGTGCTGTAAATGTATCCAAAAGCGTTCAAATAAATATCGGGTATTTCTTTACTGATTATACTAATTATGAAAAGGCTATGGGTGATAATGCAAAAAATATATATACAAGAACTAATAAAATCTTTACAGCAGGGGTTGACTTTACCTTCTAACTTAATTTGTTAACTGTTGTAAAGCAAACTTGATATACAAAAATATTTAGAATACATCTTAAGCAGGACAAGACTTTTATTCTTGTTCTGCTTTTTCTTATATTTTTTATCCAATTATTTGTGTATCTTATTGATTATGTCTAAATTTGCAACCCAAATAATGCGTGAAATAGGTTTATTTTGATGACAGAATATTGATTGTCATTGGGATAACGTGTATTTATAGTATTGTTTAAAATTGAATAATTGTAATAATAAAAATTGAATTTAAAGTTCTAAAGATTAAAACAAGATGCCTACAATTCAACAACTAGTAAGAAAAGGACGTACTGTTTTGGTTGAAAAGAGTAAATCTCGTGCACTAGATTCTTGCCCTCAACGCAGAGGTGTTTGTATCCGTGTGTACACTACTACTCCTAAGAAACCTAACTCAGCGATGCGTAAAGTAGCACGTGTTCGTTTAACAAACTCAAAAGAGGTGAATGCTTATATTCCTGGAGAAGGACATAACTTGCAAGAGCACTCTATTGTACTTGTTAGAGGTGGTCGTGTGAAAGACCTTCCGGGTGTTCGTTATCACATTGTACGTGGTACATTGGATACTGCCGGTGTAAATGGCCGCACACAACGTCGCTCTAAGTACGGAGCAAAACGTCCTAAACCGGGAGCAGCACCAGCTGCAGCAGCTAAAGGTAAAAAGAAATAAAAACCATTAGTAATCCCTTTAACCGAGATTTTTAATTAAAGTATTAAAACGGTTTAAGTTTATTGGATAGGCTATATATGGGTTGAGTAAATGGTTCGGCGGAATCGTTGAAGACATCGCAAAATTGGCAACCAAAAACAAAAACGAAATTTTAAGCAAAAAATGAGAAAAGCAAAACCAAAGAAAAGACAGATCCTTCCAGATCCTGTTTTCGGTGATGTAAAGGTTACAAAATTTGTTAACCATTTAATGTACGACGGTAAAAAGTCTACTGCATTCGATATTTTCTATACAGCTTTAGAATCTGTGAAGAAGAAATTGCCTAACGAAGAGAGATCTTCCCTTGAAATATGGAAAGCAGCACTAGATAATGTAACCCCACAAGTAGAAGTGAAGTCTCGCCGTGTAGGTGGAGCTACATTTCAGGTTCCTACTGAAATTCGCCCTGATAGAAAAGAATCAATTTGTATGAAAAATCTGATCCTATATGCTCGCAAGAGAGGTGGGAAAACTATGGCAGATAAATTAGCTGCTGAGATTACAGATGCTTTCAACAACCAAGGTGGAGCATTCAAGAGAAAAGAAGATATGCATAAGATGGCTGAAGCTAACCGTGCATTCGCTCATTTCAGATTTTAACATAAGTAAGGAGTAAAAAAAACGATGGCAAAAGTTTTAGACACGTTAAGAAATACAAGAAATATCGGTATCATGGCTCACATTGATGCTGGTAAAACTACAACTTCTGAACGTATTCTGTTTTATACAGGGTTGACTCATAAAATTGGAGAAACCCATGATGGTACTGCCACTATGGACTGGATGGCGCAAGAGCAAGAACGTGGTATTACAATCACTTCTGCGGCAACAACTACCCAGTGGAAATTTGATAACGAATTATTTAAGATCAACCTGATTGATACTCCCGGACACGTTGACTTTACTGTAGAAGTAGAGCGTTCGTTGCGTATTCTTGATGGAGCTGTTGCTACATTCTGTGCAGTAGGTGGTGTTGAACCTCAATCTGAAACAGTTTGGCGTCAAGCTGATAAATATAAAGTGCCTCGTATATGTTACGTTAACAAGATGGACCGCTCTGGAGCAGATTTCTTCGAGGTAGTTCGTCAAGTTAAAGACGTATTAGGAGCAACCCCTTGTCCTATTCAAGTTCCAATTGGAGCAGAAGAAGGCTTTAAAGGTATTGTAGACCTTGTTACAATGAAGGCCATGTATTGGCACGATGAAACAATGGGTGCAGACTATGAGTTGGATGAAATTCCAGCTGATGTTTTAGCCGAAGCCGAAGAGTGGAGAGAAAAAATGTTAGAAAGAATCGCAGAATGTGATGAAACTCTAATGGAAAAATTCTTCGACGATCCGTCTACAATCACAGAAGAGGAGATTATTACTGCTCTTCGTATAGGAACTCTGTCTATGCAGATAAATCCAATGTTGTTAGGCTCATCTTTCAAAAACAAAGGAGTTCAACCTCTTTTGGATGCAGTATGTAAATTCTTACCTAGTCCATTAGATACTCCGGCTATTGAAGGAATTGACCCAAGAACAGACAAGCAAATAGTACGTCATCCAAGTCCGGACGAACCGATGTGTGCTTTGGCATTTAAGATCGCTACCGACCCATTCGTAGGTCGTTTGTGTTTCTTCCGTGTATATTCAGGAGAATTACCTGCCGGATCATACGTATACAATCCTCGTTCAGATAAGAGAGAGCGTATTTCTCGTTTGTTCCAAATGCATTCAAACAAACAAAACCCAAAAGATGTTATCGGTTGTGGTGATATTGGTGCAGGAGTTGGATTTAAGGATATTCGTACAGGAGACACATTGTGTGATGAGAACAATCCGATTGTTCTTGAAGCAATGGACTTCCCTGAACCGGTTATCGGAATTGCAATTGAGCCAATGACTCAAAAAGATGTAGATAAACTTTCTAATGGTTTAGCAAAACTTTCAGAAGAAGATCCTACATTCCGTGTACATACAGACGAAGACTCAGGTCAAACAATTATCGAAGGTATGGGTGAGCTTCACCTTGAAATTATCATCGACCGTTTGAAACGTGAGTTCAAAGTTGAATGTAACCAAGGTCGTCCTCAAGTTTCATATAAAGAAGCAATTACTCAAACTGTTGAGCTTCGCGAAGTTTATAAGAAACAATCCGGAGGTCGTGGTAAATTTGCCGATATTATTGTGAAAGTAGGTCCTGCAGACGAAGGTTTTGAAGGAGACTTACAATTTGTTGACGAAGTGAAAGGTGGTAACGTTCCAAAAGAATTTATCCCTTCAGTTCAAAAAGGTTTTGCTATCGCTATGAAAAATGGTGTACTGGCAGGATATGCCCTTGACAAATTGAAAGTAGTACTTGTTGATGGATCTTATCATACAGTCGACTCTGACCAATTGTCATTTGAGCTTTGTGCTAAATTTGCATTTAAGAGCGCATCTGAAAAAGCAAGCCCTGTATTGTTGGAACCGATAATGAAACTGGAAGTTGTTACACCGGAAGAAAGTATGGGAGATGTTATCTCAGACTTGAACAAACGTCGTGGACAAGTTGAAGGGATGGAATCTAGCCGTTCAGGAGCACGTATTGTGAAAGCAAAAGTGCCTTTAGCAGAAATGTTTGGCTATGTAACCTCTTTGAGAACTATTACTTCAGGTAGAGCTACTTCAGCAATGACATTCTCTCATTACGAGATAGTTTCGGCATCCATTGCACGTCAGGTATTAACTGATGTAAAAGGACGTGTTGACTTGATAAAATAATATTATAGACTGCGATTAGTAAATGACTCTTAATCGCAGTCTTCTATATTTTTAAATAACAATTTTAAATAACTAATTAAAAAAGACAATGAGTCAAAAAATTAGAATTAAACTAAAATCTTACGATTACACATTGGTGGACAAATCTGCTGAGAAAATCGTTAAAACAGTAAAAGCTACCGGAGCTGTAGTGAGCGGTCCAATTCCGTTACCAACACACAAACGTATCTTTACTGTGAACCGTTCAACTTTCGTTAATAAGAAATCTCGCGAACAATTCGAGTTGTCTTCTTATAAAAGACTGATTGATATTTACAGTTCAACAGCAAAAACAGTAGACGCACTTATGAAGCTTGAATTGCCAAGTGGAGTAGAAGTTGAAATTAAAGTTTGATGAAAATTTATACTAGTTTAAATAAATATTAATAGAAATGCCAGGATTATTAGGAAAAAAAATCGGAATGACATCCGTTTTCAGTGCCGAGGGAAAAAATGTTCCATGCACTGTTATCGAAGTGGGTCCTTGTGTTGTTACTCAGGTAAAAACAGTTGAAAAAGACGGTTATGAGGCAGTTCAGCTAGGCTTTGTTGAAAAGAAAGACAAGCATACGGCTAAACCTCAGGCAGGACATTTCAAAAAAGCTGGAGTAGCTCCCCAAAGACACTTGGCCGAGTTCAAAGGAATAGAAGGACGTAAGGCAGGAGATGTGCTTACAGTAGACTTCTTCGATGGAGTAGAATATGTAGATGTGATTGGAACATCGAAAGGTAAAGGATTTCAAGGTGTTGTTAAACGTCACAACTTTGGTGGTGTAGGACAAGCTACTTTGGGTCAGCACAACCGTCTTCGTGCTCCAGGTTCTATTGGTGCTTGTTCATACCCTGCAAAGGTGTTTAAAGGAACAAGAATGGCTGGACAAATGGGTAATGCCCGTACAACTGTCCAAAACCTTGAAATTATTAAAGTGATTCCAGAACATAATCTTTTGTTGATAAAAGGTTCTGTACCGGGAAGTAAAGGTTCAATCGTATTAATTGAGAAATAATGGAACTGAGTGTATTAGATAAAAACGGTAAAGATACCGGCAAAAAAGTAGCGTTGAATGATGCTATTTATGGAATTGAGCCTAACGAACATGTTCTTTGGTTAGATGTGAAACAGTACCTTGCGAACCAACGTCAGGGAACTCACAAAACAAAAGAAAGAAGTGAACTATCAGGTAGTACACGTAAGCTGATTAAACAAAAAGGAGGCGGTGGCGCACGTCGTGGCGATATCAAATCTCCTATCCTAGTAGGTGGTGCTCGTGTATTTGGTCCAAAACCAAGAGATTACAGCTTCAAACTAAATAAGAAAGTAAAACAACTTGCACGTAAATCTGCCTTAGCTACAAAAGCTAAAGATAATCAGATCCTAGTGATTGAAGACCTTTCTTTCGATGCACCAAAAACTAAGGATTTTGTAGCATTAGCTAAAAGTTTGCAAGTGGCTGATAAAAAGATACTTCTAGTTTTGCCAGATCAAAATAAAAATGTATATTTGTCGGCTCGTAATTTAGAAAGAGTTAAAGTTGTAAAAGCTTCTGATTTAAATACTTATTCAATACTTAACTGTACAAGTCTAGTGTTGGCTGAGTCTTCGGTTGCTGTTATAGATAATCTTTTATTAAAAGCATAAGGAGGGTATTATGGGAATTATAATTAAACCAATATTGACGGAAAAACAAACAGCGATTTCAGAAAAATTCTCAAATCGTTATGGTTTTCGTGTTGCTCCAAGTGCAAACAAAGTGGAGATAAAGAAAGCTATCGAAGAGCTTTATGGCGTTACTGTTGAGTCTGTAAATACTATGAACTACAATGGAAAACGCAAAAGCCGTTACACCAAAGCTGGTGTAATCAGCGGTAAAACTCCGGCTTTCAAAAAAGCGATAATCACCTTGAAAGATGGTGAAAGTATAGACTTTTTTAGTAATATCTAAATAAACAAATGGCAGTACGTAAATTAAAGCCCACAACACCGGGGCAGAGACACAAAATTATTGGTACATTCGAAGAAATCACTGCAAGTGTACCAGAGAAATCCCTTGTAGTCGGAAAGAACACGTCTGGAGGTCGTAACAACCAAGGTAAGATGACAATGCGTTATCTTGGAGGCGGTCACAAAAGAAGCTTCAGACTTATCGACTTCAAGAGAACAAAAGACGGAGTACCAGCCTCTGTAAAATCAATAGAATACGATCCGAATCGTTCGGCTCGTATCGCTTTGTTGTATTATGCAGATGGAGCAAAAACTTATATCTTAGCTCCAGAAGGATTACAGGTAGGTCAGACAGTGATGTCGGGAGCTGATGCTGCTCCTGAAGTTGGAAATGCATTGCCGTTGGCAAAGATTCCAATCGGTACAGTTATTCATAACATCGAATTACGCCCAGGACAAGGTGCTAAAATGATTCGTTCAGCAGGTACTTTTGCACAGTTGACTTCACGCGAAGGAAATTATGCTATTATAAGAATGCCTTCAGGCGAAACACGTAAAATCTTATTGGCTTGTAAAGCTACAATTGGTAGTGTAGGTAATTCAGATCATGCTCTTGAAAAATCAGGTAAAGCCGGACGCTCTCGTTGGCTTGGACGTCGCCCTCGCAACCGTGGTGTAGTAATGAATCCTGTCGATCACCCAATGGGTGGTGGTGAAGGTCGCGCTTCGGGAGGTCACCCAAGATCACGTAAAGGATTGTATTCTAAGGGTCTTAAAACAAGAGCTCCTAAGAAACATTCTTCTAAGTACATAATCGAAAGAAGAAAGAAATAATAACCTGATTAATTAATAGAAATTATGAGTCGTTCGTTAAAAAAAGGCCCGTATATTAATGTTAAGCTTGAGAAAAAAGTCTTGGCTATGAATGAGTCAGGTAAGAAAGCTGTAGTTAAGACATGGGCAAGGGCTTCAATGATCTCTCCGGATTTTGTTGGCCATACTATTGCTGTTCATAACGGGAATAAATTTATTCCGGTGTATGTGACAGAAAATATGGTTGGACATAAGCTGGGAGAATTCTCACTTACACGTACATTCCGTGGTCACGGAGGTAATAAGAAAAAGTAATTGGAGCAGAAGCCAATAAATTAATAAAAAGAAAACATTAAAATAATGGGTGCTAGAAAAAGAATAACAGCTGAAAAAAGAAAGGAAGCTTTGAAAACCATTTCTTTTGCCAAGTTGAACAATGTACCAACTTCACCACGAAAAATGCGCCTAGTAGCTGATATGATTCGTGGAATGGAAGCATTCAAAGCGCTTGGTGTATTGAAATACTCAAATAAAGAAGCTGCTGCTAGATTAGAAAAACTATTACGTTCTGCTATCGCAAATTGGGAAGCTAAAAATGAGCGTAAAGCAGAAGGTGGTGAGTTATTTGTGTCGTTAATAAACGTAGATGGAGGTACTATGCTAAAACGCATGCGTCCCGCTCCACAAGGTAGAGGATACAGAATTCGTAAACGTTCGAACCATGTTACTCTTCACGTAGATACGTTAAACAAAGAAAATCAAAATTAATTAGCAGATGGGACAAAAAGTAAATCCGATAGCAAATCGTTTAGGAATCATCAGAGGATGGGATTCTAATTGGTATGGAGGCAAAAGTTATGGAAATACTCTGTTAGAAGACAGCAAAATCCGTAAATATCTGAATGCCCGTCTGGCTAAAGCTAGCGTATCACGTATCGTTATAGAACGTACACTAAAACTTGTAACTATTACAGTTTGTACAGCTCGTCCGGGAATTATCATCGGTAAAGGTGGACAAGAAGTAGACAAACTGAAAGAAGAGTTAAAGAAGATTACAGATAAAGATATTCAGATCAATATTTTTGAAATTAAAAAACCAGAATTAGATGCAGTTATAGTAGCTAATAACGTAGCCCGTCAGGTAGAAGGTAAAATCGCTTACCGTCGTGCTATCAAAATGGCTATAGCTTCAACTATGAGAATGGGAGCAGAAGGTGTTAAGATTCAAATATCAGGACGTTTGAATGGAGCTGAAATGGCTCGTTCCGAAATGTATAAAGAAGGACGTACTCCATTACATACATTCCGTGCTGATATTGATTATGCACACGCAGAAGCTTTGACAAAAGTTGGTTTGATAGGAATTAAAGTGTGGATTTGCCGTGGAGAAGTTTACGGTAAGAAAGACCTGGCTCCTTCGTTTGTAACATCTAAAGATGGTGGTCACTCTAACAATAGAGGTGGAGATCGTCGCAATGATAGAGGTGAACAAGGTAAGGGTTTCAAGAGAAATAAGAGAAAGTAATTAAAAACGTTTGAAGTAAAATGTTACAACCGAAGAAAACAAAATTCAGAAGACAGCAAAAAGGTCGTATGAAAGGAAATGCTCAAAGAGGGCATGAACTAGCTTTCGGTTCATTTGGTATCAAAACTCTGGAAAACAAATGGATTACAGGGCGCCAAATCGAAGCGGCTCGTATTGCAGTAACTCGTTACATGCAACGTCAAGGACAAGTTTGGGTTAGAATTTTCCCAGACAAACCTATCACTAAGAAACCTGCCGAAGTACGTATGGGTAAAGGTAAGGGTTCTCCTGAAGGGTTCGTTGCACCAGTAACACCAGGTAGAATACTATTCGAAATTGAAGGTGTGTCTTACGATGTGGCAAAAGAAGCATTGCGCCTTGCAGCACAAAAGCTTCCTGTGACTACTAAGTTTGTAGTTCGCAGAGATTATGACTTAACTCAAAACGCTTAAGAAGTATGAAAATTGCAGAAGTAAGAGAACTTTCGGACAAAGAATTGAAAGAAAGATTAGATGCTGAAAGAATAGCATTAAACCAATTGGTGTTAAACCACAGTGTATCTCCGTTGGACGCTCCGACTAAGATTAAAGAAAAACGTCGTGATATCGCACGTTTCTTAACAGAGATCCGCCACAGAGAACTAAAAAATAAATAAGAGCTGATGGAAACGAGAAATTTAAGAAAAGAAAGAATCGGGGTCGTTTTCAGCAATAAGATGGATAAAACCATTACTGTAGCTGTAAAATGGAAAGAAAAACACCCTATTTATGGAAAATTCGTTAACAAAACGAAGAAATATCATGCTCATGACGAAAAGAACGAGTGTAATATCGGTGATACAGTACGTATCATGGAAACTCGTCCGTTGAGTAAAACTAAGAGATGGAGATTAATCGAAATAATCGAAAGGGCTAAATAATTATGATACAACAAGAATCAAGACTAGTAGTTACTGATAACAGTGGAGCTAGAGAATGCTTATGTATTCGCGTATTAGGCGGTACAAGAAGACGTTATGCGTCTGTAGGGGATGTGATTGTGGTTGCTATCAAGAATGTGATCCCTTCGAGTGATATTAAAAAAGGTGCTGTTACAAAGGCAATAATTGTACGTACAAAAAAAGAAATCCGTCGTCAAGATGGTTCTTATATACGTTTCGATGACAATGCTTGTGTATTGTTGAATGCAGCAGGTGATATCAGAGGAAGCCGTATTTTCGGACCGGTTGCTCGTGAACTTCGTGCAACTAACATGAAAATCGTTTCATTGGCACCAGAGGTACTTTAATCCATTAAACTAAAAAAGCAATGAGTAAATTACATATCAAAAAAGGCGATATAGTTTATGTGAATACTGGTGTCGATAAAGGTAAAACAGGACGTGTGTTGAAAGTTATCGTTGACAAACAGCGCGCTATTGTAGAAGGCCTTAACATGGTATCCAAAGCTACTAAGCCTAATGCTAACAGTCCTCAAGGAGGAATTGAAAAGAAAGAGGCATCTATCCATATTTCAAACCTTAACGTTGTAGATCCAAAAACAGGAAAACCAACACGTATAGGACGCAAAGAAGTGGATGGTAAGCTAGTACGTATTTCTAAAAAGTCAGGGGAGGAAATTAAATAATGAGCAATACAACAACTCTTAGAACAGACTATAAAGACCGTATTGTATCTTCTTTGATGAAAGAGTTCGGTTATAAATCCACAATGCAGGTTCCTGTATTAAAGAAAATTGTAATCAATCAAGGTCTGGGTATAGCAGTTGCCGATAAAAAAATTATCGAAACAGCAATCAATGAGATTACTACTATTACAGGTCAAAAAGCAGTAGCAACATTCTCGAAGAAAGATATTTCAAACTTTAAGTTGCGTAAGAAAATGCCTATCGGTGTGATGGTTACATTGCGTCACGATAAAATGTATGAGTTCTTAGAAAGACTTGTACGTGTCGCATTGCCTCGTATCCGTGACTTTAAAGGAATTGAAAGCAAACTTGACGGAAGAGGTAACTATACCTTAGGTATCGAAGAGCAAATTATCTTTCCTGAAATTAATATCGATAATATTAATCGTATATTAGGAATGAATATTACCTTTGTAACTTCTGCGAAAACAGACGAAGAAGGTTATGCCCTACTGAGAGAGTTCGGATTACCATTTAAGAACGCAAAAAAAGAATCGATATAAGATGGCAAAAGAATCAATGAAAGCTCGTGAGGTAAAAAGAGCTAAGCTGGTTGCTAAATATGCAGCAAAAAGAGCGCAACTTAAAGCCGATGGTGATTATGAAGCGCTACAAGCTCTACCTAAGAATGCTTCACCTGTACGTCTACACAATCGTTGTAGTCTGACAGGTCGTCCGAAAGGCTATATTCGCCAATTCGGAATTTCCCGTATCCAATTTAGGGAAATGGCTTCAAAGGGATTGATACCGGGAGTTAAAAAAGCAAGTTGGTAACAAATTTTTTTTAGTATAGAATTAAATATTGTCTCGATATTCGAGATTAATTTAAATCAATTTAATCATGACAGATCCAATAGCAGACTATTTGACGCGAGTGAGAAATGCCATCATGGCAAATCACCGAGTTGTTGAAATTCCAGCGTCAAATCTGAAAAAAGAGATTACAAAAATTCTCTTAGAAAAAGGCTACATTCTTAACTATAAGTTTGTAGAAGAAGGACCTCAAGGTTCAATTAAGATTGCCTTGAAATACGATCCTGTAAATAAAGTGAACGCGATCAAGAAATTGATCCGTATATCTACTCCAGGTCTTCGTAAATATGTAGGGTATAAAGATATGCCTCGCGTTCTTAACGGACTTGGTATAGCTGTGGTTTCTACCTCAAAAGGAGTAATGACAGACAAGGAAGCTCGCGAACTGAAAGTCGGTGGCGAAGTAATGTGTTATGTTTATTAATAAAGAGGAGGATAACAAGTTATGTCAAGAATAGGAAAATTACCCATAAACATCCCTGCCGGAGTAACAATTACAGTCGGTAGCGATAACTTAGTTACAGTAAAAGGACCAAAAGGAGAACTATCGCAAGAAGTTAACCCAGATATCAAAGTTTCTGTCGAAGATGGAATATTGTCTGTAGCACGTCCATCTGATGAAAAAGATCATCGCTCTCTACATGGTTTGTACAGATCGTTGATTAACAACATGATTGTTGGTGTTTCTGAAGGATATCACAAAGAATTAGAATTAGTAGGGGTAGGTTATCGTGCCTCAAATAATGGTCAGCTCCTTGAGCTTTCTTTAGGTTACACTCACAATATCTATTTGATGTTGCCTGCAGAGGTTAAGCTTGAAACAAAATCGGAGAGAAACAAGAACCCTCTAATCCTTTTAGACTCTTGTGATAAACAACTGATCGGTCAGATTTGTGCAAAAATTCGCTCATTCCGTAAACCAGAACCTTATAAAGGTAAAGGTATTCGTTTTGTGGGAGAAGTTATTCGTCGCAAGTCAGGTAAGACCGCAGGTAAATAATTCATAAACTGTAGTAATCATGATAACAAAGACAGATAAAAGAAATAAGATAAAATTGCGTGTACGCGGTAAGATCTCCGGAACTACTGAGCGTCCACGTCTGACAGTGTTCAGAAGCAATAAGCAAATTTATGCGCAAGTTATCGACGATTTGACAGGTAAAACTTTGGCTGCAGCTTCGTCTCTTAAAATAACAGACAAAGCTCCTAAAAAAGAAATAGCTGCAAAAGTTGGTGAATTAATTGCTAAAAGTGCTCAAGAAGCTGGTATTACAACTGTGGTGTTTGACCGTAACGGATATTTATACCACGGTAGAATTAAAGAATTGGCAGATGCTGCCCGTAAAGGTGGACTTAAATTTTAATAAACATGGCAGGAGTTAACAATAGAGTAAAATCGACCAACGATATCGAATTGAAAGACAGACTAGTTGCGATCAACCGTGTTACTAAAGTAACAAAAGGTGGACGTACATTCAGCTTTGCTGCTATCGTAGTTGTAGGAAATGAAGACGGTATAGTAGGCTGGGGTCTAGGTAAAGCTGGTGAAGTAACAACAGCCATTGCTAAAGGAGTTGAAGCTGCTAAGAAAAACCTTATTAAAGTTCCTGTACTTAAAGGTACAGTTCCACATGAGCAAATCGCTCGTTTCTCAGGTTCAGAAGTTATGCTTCGTCCTGCTGCTCCCGGTACAGGGGTTAAAGCAGGGGGTGCGATGCGTGCCGTACTTGAGAGCGTTGGTATCACAGACGTTTTGGCTAAATCAAAAGGTTCATCTAACCCTCACAACCTTGTGAAGGCTACTATTGAAGCTTTGGCTGAACTAAGAGATCCATATACAGTAGCTCAGAACAGAGGTATTTCTATGGAAAAAGTGTTTAAAGGTTAATTTGCAAAGAAATTTATTATGGCAAAAATTAAAGTTAAACAAGTAAGAAGCAGAATCAACTGCCCGATAGATCAAAAGAGAACTTTAGATGCTCTAGGTCTTAGAAAGTTGAACCGTGTTGTAGAACACGAAGATACAGCTGCTATAAGAGGTATGATCAACAAAGTAAGCCATTTGGTTTCTGTTGTAGAATAATTAGTTTATAAGATAAAAAATATAAAAAATATGAGTTTATCAAATTTGAAACCTGCAGGGGGATCTACTAAAACTAGAAAAAGAATCGGACGAGGTTCAGGTTCAGGTTTAGGTGGTACTTCCACTAGAGGTCATAAAGGAGCTAAGTCTAGATCGGGTTACTCAAAGAAGATCGGTTTTGAAGGAGGTCAGATGCCTATTCAGCGCCGTCTTCCTAAATTCGGATTCAAGAATATTAACCGTGTTGAGTTCAAGGCTATTAACTTGGACGTACTACAACGTTTGGCAGAAACTAAGAATCTTGCTAAAATTGATGTACAGACTTTGGTTGAAGCAGGCTTCTTGTCAGCAAATCAGTTAGTTAAAATTCTTGGAAACGGAGCTCTTACATCAAAAATAGATGTAGAAGCACATGCGTTTTCTAAATCAGCAGAAGCTGCAATTCAGGCATTAGGTGGAACTGTAACAAAACTGAAGTAAGATGGGATTAGTAAAAACACTAGAAAATATATGGAAGATTGAGGATCTTAGAAAAAGACTCCTCATCACTTTCTTTTTCGTAGTGATCTATCGCTTCGGGTCATTTATCGTTCTTCCAGGTGTTGATCCTGCTATGCTTGAAGCTCTTAGAGCTAAAACTTCAGGTGGTATTCTAGGTATTCTGGATATGTTTTCCGGAGGTGCATTTGCCAATGCTTCAATATTTGCATTAGGTATTATGCCCTATATCTCGGCTTCGATTGTTATGCAATTATTAGGTATGGCAGTCCCATACTTTCAAAAATTGCAACGCGAAGGAGAGAGCGGACGTACCAAGATGAATCAATATACCCGTTATCTGACTGTTGCTATCTTACTGTTCCAAGGACCTGCATATCTTGTAGGAGCTCTTGGAAGTGCAGCTCCAACTACTTGGGACTTTTTATTACCTTCCACTATAATATTAGCCGGAGGTAGTATGTTTGTCCTATGGTTAGGAGAACGTATTACAGACAAAGGAATTGGTAATGGAGTATCATTTATCATTCTTGTTGGTATTATAGCCCGCCTTCCACATGCACTTATCGGAGAGTTTACCTCTCGGTTAAGTAGCCAAGCCGGAGGATTGGTTATGTTTCTTGCCGAAATAGTATTGTTGCTACTTATTATTTGTGGAGCAATTCTATTAGTTCAAGGTACACGTAGAATACCGGTTCAATATGCAAAACGTGTTGTTGGAAATAAACAATATGGCGGTGCGCGTCAGTATATACCGTTAAAAGTAAATGCTGCTAATGTAATGCCTATCATTTTTGCTCAAGCAATAATGTTTGTTCCAATCACACTTGCCGGTTTTTCTGATGACAAGGGTGGATTTATGGCTTCATTTATGGATCATACAAGCGTTGCATATAATTTGGTTTTTGCAATATTAATTATTGCATTTACTTGGTTTTATACAGCCGTAACTATCAATCCTGTTCAAATGGCTGATGAATTGAAACGTAATAATGGATTTATACCCGGTATCAAGCCAGGCAAAAAGACGGCAGATTACATTGACCAAGTTATGTCCCGTATAACATTTCCGGGTTCATTGTTCTTGGCTTTAGTTGCTATCTTACCAGCTTTTGCAAGTTACTTTGGTGTAAGCCGTGAGTTCTCTCAATTCTTTGGAGGAACATCATTGTTGATCCTTGTCGGAGTTGTTTTGGATACATTACAACAGATCGAGAGTCATTTGTTGATGAGACACTATGATGGTTTATTGAAATCAGGTAGAATTAAAGGACGTTCAGGTTCAATTGCAGCATATTAAGGAGGCTATAGATGATATTTCTGAAAACAGACGAAGAAATCGAATTGATGCGTGAAGCAAACCGATTAGTCGGGATGACGCTAGGTGAGGTTGCAAAACATATAAAACCGGGAGTAACTCCGGCTCAACTAGATAAAATTGCAAAAGAATTTATTATGGATCACGGAGCCATTCCTTCTTTCCTAGGATATAAGGGAGCTCCGGGAGCTGTAGACTTTCCGGGAGCAATTTGTGCATCTGTAAATGAACAAGTAGTGCACGGTTTTCCTACCGACTATGTTCTAAAAGATGGAGATATTATTTCTGTTGACTGCGGTACTGAAAAAAACGGATTTTGTGGTGATTCAGCCTATACATTTTGTGTAGGAGAAGTTGCAGAAGATGTAAAAACTTTATTGCGTACAACAAAAGAATCTCTTTATAAAGGAATAGAGAAGGCTGTGGAAGGTAACCGTATCGGTGATATAGGTGACGCTGTTCAAACGTATTGTGAGAAGCGAGGTTACTCAATCGTTCGCGAATTGGTTGGACATGGTATTGGACGTAAGATGCACGAAGCACCTGAAGTGCCAAACTATGGTAAGCGTGGAACAGGCCCTTTGTTAAAGAAGGGAATGTGTATTGCTATAGAACCAATGGTGAATATGGGTAGCAAGAATGTTGTTTTTGAAAGCGATGGTTGGACAGTAAGAACCCGCGATCGTAAACCTTCTGCTCATTTCGAACATACAGTTGCCATTCGTCAAGGAAAAGCCGACATACTATCTACATTCGAATTTGTAGAAGCTGTTTTAGGAAATGATGGTATTTAAAATCTTTTAAAATTAATATGGCTAAACAAGCAGCAATAGAACAAGACGGAGTAATTGTCGAAGCATTATCAAACGCTATGTTTCGTGTCGAACTTGAAAACGGACATGAAATTACAGCTCATATCTCAGGGAAAATGCGTATGCATTACATTAAAATACTTCCCGGAGATAAGGTGAGAGTAGAAATGTCACCTTATGATTTGACAAAAGGACGGATCTCATTCAGATACAAATAAAAAAACAAATATATGAAAGTAAGAGCATCATTAAAGAAGCGTACCGCTGATTGCAAAATTGTTAGAAGAAAAGGTCGCTTATATGTAATTAACAAAAAAAATCCTAAGTTCAAGCAACGTCAAGGATAATTTATTAATTTTGCAAATTAATCTAAAAAATATATGGCAATAAGAATAGTTGGGGTCGATTTACCACAAAATAAGAGAGGCGAAATCGCCTTGACATACATTTATGGTATCGGACGTAGTTCTGCTAATAAAATTCTTGTAGAAGCAGGAATTGATAGAGATATCAAAGTGAAAGACTGGAACGATGATCAGGCAGGTAAAGTGCGTGAAATCATCGCTGCTCAGTTTAAAGTAGAAGGAGACTTGCGTTCAGAAGTACAACTTAACATCAAGCGATTGATGGATATAGGTTGTTATAGAGGTATCCGTCATCGTATCGGATTACCGTTGAGAGGTCAAAGCACGAAGAATAATGCTCGTACTCGTAAGGGTAGAAAGAAAACTGTTGCTAACAAGAAAAAAGCTACAAAATAATTAATTTGATATGGCAAAAAAAACAGTCGCAGCGAAAAAAAGAAATGTTAAGGTGGATGCTATTGGAGAAGCTCATGTACATTCTTCTTTCAATAATATCATTATTTCGCTTACAAACAATGACGGCCAAGTTATCAGTTGGTCTTCAGCAGGGAAAATGGGTTTCAGAAGTTCGAAGAAGAACACCCCATATGCAGCTCAGATGGCAGCATCAGATTGCGCTAAAGTTGCATTTGATCTAGGATTGAGAAAAGTAAAAGTTTTTGTAAAAGGACCAGGTAACGGACGTGAGTCTGCAATCCGTACAATCCATGCAGCAGGTATTGAAGTGACAGAAATTGTTGACGTTACACCTCTACCTCACAATGGATGTCGTCCTCCAAAACACAGAAGAGTTTAATCAAAATTTAAAATTTGGAACTTAAATTGTGATTTTGATTGCAAGTATACCCTCTCTGTAATCGCGGCTGCACAATTTCAGCTTTCATCAATTATTAATTAGTAAAGAAAAATGGCAAGATATACTGGACCAAAATCAAAAATCGCCCGTAAATTCGGAGAGCCAATATTCGGACCTGATAAAGTTCTTTCTAAAAAGAATTATCCTCCCGGACAACATGGGAATGGTAGAAAGAAAAAATCGTCAGAGTACGGTATTCAATTACGTGAAAAACAAAAAGCTAAATACACATATGGTGTTTTAGAGAAACAATTCCGTAATATGTTTGACAAGGCACTAGCTTCTCGTGGTATAACAGGGGAAGTATTGCTTCAAATGTTGGAATCAAGATTAGACAATGTAGTTTTCCGTCTTGGAATCGCTCCTACAAGAGCAGCTGCACGTCAATTAGTTTCTCACCGTCATATTGTAGTAGACGGATCTGTTGTAAACATCCCGTCTTACTCCCTGAAACCAGGTCAACTAGTAGGTGTTCGTGAGAAATCTAAATCACTCGAAGTTGTAAGTGAAGCGTTATCAGGCTTTAATCATAGCAAATACCCTTGGATCGAGTGGGATCAAACTGCGATGACAGGAAAATTCTTACATATTCCTGAAAGAGCAGATATCCCTGAAAACATTAAAGAACAGTTGATCGTAGAGTTGTATTCTAAAAATTAATTAAATTCATGGCTATACTAGCATTTCAAAAACCGGATAAAGTATTGATGTTAGAAGCGGATGATTTCTTCGGTAAATTCGAATTTCGTCCCTTAGAACCCGGCTATGGTATTACCGTTGGTAATGCTCTGCGTCGTATTCTGCTTTCATCTCTTGAAGGTTTTGCTATCACTTCTATAAAAATCGACGGTGTTGAACATGAATTTGCCACCGTACCGGGAGTTATAGAAGATGTTACAAATATCATTCTGAACTTGAAGCAAGTTCGATTTAAGCAAATAGTAGAAGAAATCGAAAATGAGAAAGTAAGTATTACTATCTCAGGAACCGATGTCTTCAAAGCTGGAGATATAGGCAAACATCTATCAGGATTTGAAGTTTTGAACCCTGACTTAGAAATTTGTCATTTAGACAAAAGCGCTAGCTTCCAAATCGAATTGAATATTAACAAAGGCCGTGGGTATGTACCTGCTGATGAGAATCGCAATCTTTCCGACGATGTTAATGTTATAGCTATTGATTCTATTTATACTCCAATCCGTAATGTAAAATATGCGATTGAAAACTATCGTGTAGAACAGAAAACGGACTATGAGAAACTAGTGATAGAAATAGCAACCGATGGATCTATTCATCCAAAAGATGCTTTGAAAGAGGCTGCAAAAATTCTTATACATCACTTTATGTTGTTCTCTGATGAGAAGATTCTTCTTGAACAAAATGAAGTTGACGGTAACGAAGAATTCGATGAAGAGATTCTGCACATGCGTCAGTTGCTTAAAACTAAGTTGGCAGATATGAACCTTTCGGTTCGTGCTCTCAACTGTTTGAAGTCTGCTGAAGTAGAGACGTTGGGCGAATTAGTGCAATTCAATAAGAATGACCTTCTTAAATTCAGAAATTTTGGTAAGAAATCACTTACCGAACTTGATGAATTATTGGAT
Source organism: Dysgonomonas sp. UBA5412 (assembly GCA_002409595.1). Classification (GTDB taxonomy): domain Bacteria; phylum Bacteroidota; class Bacteroidia; order Bacteroidales; family Dysgonomonadaceae; genus Dysgonomonas. The sequence continues at coordinate 92,437 of DHNQ01000016.1, read as the reverse complement.
AGCTTAAGTTTGTCTTTCGGTATGGATATTTCTAAATATAAATTAGATAAAGATTAATAAGCGACATGAGACATAATAAAAAATTTAATCACTTAGGGCGTAAGAGTGCTCACAGAAATGCTATGTTGGCAAATATGTGTATCTCTTTGATTATGAGTCCTAATAAGCGTATCTTTACAACTGTTGCTAAAGCTAAGGCTTTGAAAAAGGTTGTTGAGCCACTTATAACTAAGTCGAAAGAAGATACAACTCACTCTAGACGTTTGGTTTTCCAAGACCTACAGATAAATAGTGATAAGAGTAAAGCCGCTGTAACAGAATTATTCCAAAATATTTCTCAAAAAGTAGCTGATCGTCCGGGTGGATATACTCGTATTATTAAAACTGGTAACCGTTTGGGTGATAATGCTGCAATGTGTTTTATTGAATTGGTAGATTACAATGAAAACATGTTGAAAGAGAAGAAAACTGCTGCTAAGGGTAGAACTCGTAGATCTTCTACATCTAAGAAGGCTGCTAGTACTGCAAAAGCAGAAGTGGTAGAAGCTGCTCCTGAGTCATTGCCTGTAGTAGATGAAGCTACTTCAGAAGCTCCGGTAGCTGAAGAAAAACCAAAAACAAAAGAATAAGGAGAAATCCTTATTCTACTGAAATAAAAAAAGTATCCTGAAAGGGATACTTTTTTTGTTTTTAAGCAAGTGATATTATCAGAATTGCAATATCTACTCTTTGTGTAGCTTGAATAAAATTTGTGTAAGGTTGAGAAGTCTTATTTCGTAAGTAAACTTTGTGTTGATTTACTATCTATACATAAGATGCTATACTTTGGAAAATGTTGCATCAAGATTACAAAAAAATGAAGAAATATAACAATGTTTTTTTTATTATGTTGCTATGTCTTTTATTTTTAATGCATTATGGGTTGTTTCGATTTTGTTATTTTATTGTGAATTTTGTCGAAACACTTGCGCCTGTTTCATCTACAACAGTTAACGTGTGAGATCCTTTCTCCGGACTATGTTCTTTATTATGAAAATCTTTTGTTTCGCCGATATATTTACTGTCTAAATGCCAGAAGACTCGATTCTGTGGAGATCGGTGTGCCAATTCGAATATCAATTGTCCCGGAGAGCCATCCAATTGCTTTGGGAGGCTTATTATGGCATTCGGATATGGATAAATAAAGTCCATAAGTTTAACCTCTGAATCCTCTCTACATTCAGGGGAGTAAGGCGGTAAAGATTTATATTCCTGATGTTGTTCTTTATAATACCACTCCCACGATGGTGGCAGCACAAACCATGATGTATGTACAATCCCCCTGCTTCCGGCACATTCTTCATATACCTGATATTTCAAATCTTCTGATAGATGGACAAGTCTATGGTAAGGACATACAATACTATTAATCCCTTTTTTACTGATTAGAATGGTATCTGCACTTGTTTCGGGACAGTTGATACTTTTCAAATAACCACTCTCTCTACATGTCTCTACTTTCATCAGATCATTTTCGGGAGTCTGGAACCATCGGCTTTGAGGCAATGCATTGAAGACATCGAACATAACCATACCAGCGGTGCGTGCTCCCGTAAGCCCGGGACGTCCTTCACCATCTGAATTGCCAACCCATACACCAACTACATATTTGGGATTTACGCCTACCGCCCATCCATCTCTAAATCCAAAACTAGTTCCTGTTTTCCATGCTATTTTCTGCATGGAAGGAATGGATTGCCAGTCTATTTCTTCCGGACGGTTTACATTTGTTAAGGCTTCGAAAGTAAGCGATATTGCTCCCGCAGAAAAGATTGGGGTATAATTTCGGGAAAGCTTCTTATTATTTTCGTCACTTAATATATAAGCGGGCTGTTTCAGATCGTAATATTTACCCTCTGTGTTGAACAGATTCAGTTGTTGCGCCATTTGTAAATACATATAACTCACATCCCATAATTTGCCTTCTGCACCTCCCAAAATAAGTGACAAACCATAATTGTCTGCCGAACGGTTTAATGTTGTCATACCTGCTTTTTTCAGCAGATTGTAAAACTTAGGAACACTGTAATTGCGTAATGAAACCACCGATGGAACATTCAACGAGCGAGCCAAGGCTTCTGAGGCATGTACAGCTCCATCGTATCTGAGGCTGAAATTTTTGGGTGCAAATCCATTCAGATTGATGGGTACATCGGGCAGTAGCTGATTGGGTAATAATTGACCTTCTTGTTGCATGGCACAATAAAGAAAAGGCTTTAAGATACTACCCGTGCTTCGAGGTGCTTGGATGATATCGACCTGATTGCCTGACGTACTATTTTCGAAATCTACATTTCCGCAATAGGCAACGACTTCGTTCTTCTCCACATCGAAAACGATAGCAGCCATATTTTTAATTCCATTCTGAGAAAACTCAGCATTCCACCGTCCTAAAATGCTTTCTATGCGTTCTTGTTGCCCCTTATCTATTGTAGAAGTTATGTGCTTGCCTCCTTCTTCTTTATATAGCTTTGTAACTAAATGAGGAGCTGTTTGAGGCAGTGGATATGGCTGAAAGGGTAATGGTTCGGAGATAGCTAATTCATAGTCTATCTTGCTGAGTATGTCCCGTTCATATAGATTTCTCAGTAGATTGTTTCGTTTATTCAATAGCTTATCTCTGTTTCGACCAAAGTGCATAAGTGTAGGCGAATTGGGGAGTACAGCCAATGTGGCTGCTTCTGCCCATGAGAGTGTTGCTGCCTGATGTCCGAAATATCGCCATGATGCTGCTTCAATCCCTACTACATTTCCTCCCATAGGGGCATGAGATGCGTACAGATTCAATATATCTTCTTTGGAATATGAAAATTCGAGACGCGTCGCCAAAATGGCTTCTATAAATTTTTCGCCAAACGTACGGCTCTCTTTTCGTGAGAGGCGAATGGTCTGCATCGTTATTGTACTGGCTCCGCTCACTATTTTGCCTTTCGCTATATTTTGCTTCATCGCCCGTGCGATTGCTAATATATTTATACCCCAATGATGATAAAAATGTCTGTCTTCGAACTGTATAAGGCATATCTTATATTTATCGGGGATGGAGTCGGAGGTCGGAAAACGCCATTGCTGATCGTCGGCAATACGTGCGCCGAGCAATTGTTCGTTACGATCAGAAACCACCGTGCTGTATGGCACATGAAACAACGGGGAGGGGAGACAAAGTATATACCAGACAAGTAATATCAGGCAGATGGGAATGCCGATCTTGTACCGTCGCTTACTTTTTTTGTATTTATTCCAAAGTGTGGATAGTTTCTCTGTTAATATTTGTAGGTAATGCTTTGCCATGTTTTATGAGGAATCCTTTTTCTCCATCGTAAAAGTACAAAAGAAAAGAAAAAGACGAAATGTTTTCTTATTTTTGTATGGTTCACAATATTTATATGAATAAGGATTCGCAAGGATTTAGTATTTGGAAAATTCTGCTGCCTACATTTATTGGGCTCGGAGTTATCGTCTATCTGTTCAGTAGAGAATTTAATATGTCTGACCTGAAACAGATTGATATAACCGGTCATACCGTTTTCTGGATATTTATAGCCTTTTGTTTTATGTTGGGACGCGACTTAGGTTTTACGATACGTTATCGTTATTTGACCGAGAAGCAACTGTCTTGGAAGCAAGCGGTCAAGGTTACATTGCTTGCCGAATTCGGAACGGCTATAACTCCTTCTGTTGTAGGAGGGTCAAGTATGGCAGTTGTATTTCTCGCAAAGGAGAATATTCCCGTGGGGCGCAGTACGGCAATGGTATTTGTAACTCTACTCCTCGATGAATTGTTTTTTGTAGTAACGTTTCCCATTCTTCTTCTTTTCTTGCCCTTTCATACTCTATTTGCAGATAATACGGCTCTCGGATCGGGTGTTTTGGTCTTATTTATAGTATCGTATATAATAAAGATGCTACTGTGTACCTTATTGATTGTCGGTCTGTTTTTCAAGCCTCAGTCTATCCGATGGTTAATAATAAAGCTATTCAGACTGCCTTTCCTCAACCGTTGGCACAAGAGTGCAGCCAAGGCAGGGGATGATCTGATTGTGAGTTCGAAAGAAATGAGGGGCAAAACTATCTCTTATTGGATTCCTCTTGTTGTCGCTACTATTCTTTCTTGGAGCTCACGCTATTTGGTTGTAAATGCTATTTTTATGGCATTTTTTCAGGTACATGATAATTTACTTATTTTTGCCCGACAGTTTGTTATGTGGGTTGTTATGGTGGTAAGCCCGACACCCGGAGGCAGTGGTTTTACCGAATTTATATTTAAACAATATCTGAGCGAATTTATACCTTTGGCAGGTATTGTTCCTGTTATTATACTGTTGTGGCGTTTGCTCACTTATTACAACTATCTATTTATCGGTGCTTTGATTGTGCCGGGATGGATAAAAAAATCATTTGGAACAAAATCTGCAAATAAGAATTTATCCGAAGGTAGAAAGTAAAACCATAGAAAGACCGAAATAATCTGCGGTCAGATAATGTTTCTTGATTGATATTTGTTCCCGATTCCTTTATCTATACTATTGTAAAGGTATATGTGTAATTGAATAAAAATAGAATGATAATAAAAAATGCCCTAAAAGTGTACAACTTTGTCAGCTTTTAGTTAAAATTAAAATTTACTATGAAAAAAATCAGCTTGTTCTTTTTCTCCATTATGTTTTTATGCTGTACTCTATCGGCACAAATTGTAGATACAATCGAAGTATTTAGTCCAAAGATGGGGCGGAATATAAAGAATGTGGTTGTTTTGCCGGAAGGCTATGACAAGAGCGACAGAACAAAAAAATATCCCGTTCTTTACCTTTTGCATGGTTATGGAGGTTCGTATAATACATGGGTTAGCTATACAAAGAAAAGCCTTCCGCAAGATGCTTCTAAGTGGAATGTCATAATGGTTTGTCCCGATGGACAGAATAGTTGGTATTGGGATAGCCCTATCGACCCTAAGTTTCAGTTTGAAACATACGTTAGTTCCGAATTGGTCAAAGAAATAGATAAGAGTTACAATACCGTATCTTCGCCTAAAGGTAGGGCTGTAACCGGTTTCAGTATGGGTGGTCATGGCGGTTTGTGGTTGGGTATTAATCATCCCGATGTATTTGGTGCTTGTGGTTCTATGAGTGGGGGAGTGGATATACGTCCGTTTCCGAATAGTTGGGATATGCCAAAAAGACTAGGAAAGTATAAGGATAATGTGGATGTATGGAATAAATATACTGTCATTAATATTCTTGATAAAATAGAGCCAAATTCTTTGTCGATCATTATTGATTGTGGGGTAAACGATTTTTTCTTTCAGGTAAATGAAGAATTGCATAAGGAAATGCTTTATCGCAATATTTCGCACGAATATGTAACCCGCCCCGGAGCACATACCCATGATTATTGGAATAATGCTTTAGATTATCAATTGTTGTTTTTTTCTAAGTTTTTCGATCAAAAATAATTATCTTTGATCTGTATATATATCAAATAGCCAATTTAGCTAATGAATGTTATTATTGCAGACAAGCAAGATATTACGTATATAGGCATACAGTCTTTACTTAATAGTATAGGGAATGTATCTTCTGTTTTGCGATCTGAGGCTAAGGCCGATCTGGTAAAATTATTAGCTTCCGATCCCGAATCAGTTGTAATATTAGACTATGCTCTGTTTGACTTTGCCAGTGTAGACGAGTTGCTGAATGTCGGTTATCGTTACCCTAAATCAAGATGGCTGCTATTTTCTGAAGAGTTGAGCTATGACTTTCTGCGCCGTCTGGTGATTAGCAATGATATATATAGTGTGGTACTGAAATCGTGCGATTTGGACGAAATCAATATGGGACTGTTTCATGCTATTAAAGGAGAACGTTTTATATGTGCCAGAGTAACCAATCAACTTTTACAGCCTCAAAAAGTATCAGTCGAGTCTTTAGACCAGATTCTTACAGCTACGGAAAAGGAAATTTTGAAAGAAATGGCTTTAGGTCGTACTACCAAAGAGATTGCAGCAAAGCGTAACCTTAGTTTCCATACTGTAATAACACACCGAAAAAATATATTCCGCAAACTGGAAGTTAACAATATGCACGAAGCTATAAAGTATGCTATGCGTGCCGGACTGGTCGATTTGGCTGAATATTATATTTAGTCGAATGACAGATATGGTGTTAACCGTTTTATGTCTGCCTCTGTAAATTCTTCGAGTAGAGCTAATCGTTCTATGCTTTCGATTCGTCCTTTTCTATCCCTTATGTCTAGAATGACTTTAGCTTGTTTATAATCAATATACGGATGTTTGTTTAATGTATTAAAATCTGACGAATTTATCTTTATCTTTTTATTATGGGCATTGAGGGTCAGATAGGGTATTATTTTGATATATAAGTCTTCGTCTATTCCCCAGACTTCTCTCAATTGATTTATATTAGTATAACCACCCAACAAAGCTCTGTATTTTGCTATTCTGTTCGAATATCCACTTCCTATTCCGGGTATGCGTTTAAGTGCCGAGGTATCTGCTTCGTTCAACTCTACGGTTTCGCCTGCTTTTAGTTTTATCGGATATTGATCAACTGCTTTTGGAGAGTTATAAGGATCTTTGACATTCTCTGATATAAGGTTTGCTTTAGTGGAAGAAGCTTCCTTTTGTTGCTTTGGTTCATAATGATTCATTGTTTCTTCTTGTGTAGAAGGTATTGTTGCAATGTATATGCCTCCACTGATTGCAATGAGGATAAGTAATAGTATAATTGCCAGTTTGTCTTGTTTCTGAAAGTAGAAGAAGTCTTTCCAACTCATTTGTATAGATGTTAAGGTAATGATTCCAAAAGTATAAAAATAAAGCCTATGGCAAAATACCACAGGCCTGATTTATATTAGATAAGTTTCTTCTTGTTACAATCCTTTTTCGCTCAGATATCTTTCAGCTTCGATAGCAGCCTGACAACCAGTTCCGGCAGCAGTAATTGCCTGACGATAATGAGGGTCGGCAACGTCTCCCGCAGCAAAGATTCCCTCTACATTTGTTCTAGGAGTGCCGGGTGTCGTAATAATGTATCCTACTGAGTCCAGATTAAGTTGATCTTTGAAGATGTCAGTATTCGGCTTGTGTCCGATAGCTAAGAAGAATCCGTCTATCTTGATGTCAAATTTTTCTTCGTTGGCTTCTCCCATATGTTTTACGATATGAGCACCTTCAACTCCGTTTTCTCCGAATAAACCTACTGCATTACATTCAAACAATGTTTCTATTTTTGAATTTTGCATTGCTCTGTCTTGCATAACTTTCGATGCTCTGAGGTATGGCTTACGGACAATCAGATATACTTTTTCTGCCAATCCTGCCAGATATATTGCTTCTTCGCAAGCTGTATCGCCTCCACCTACTACGGCTACTGTTTTCTTTCTGTAAAAGAATCCGTCGCAAGTTGCACATGCCGAAACTCCCATTCCTGCATATTTAGTTTCGTCTGCCAATCCCAGATATTTAGCACTTGCTCCGGTAGAAATAATCACGGCATCAGCTTCGATAGTTTTCTCACCATCAATTACTACTTTCTTGGGAGAGCTGCTAAAGTCTACAGAAGTTGCTATACCATTACGTATGTCAGCACCGAAACGAGAAGCTTGTTTCTTCAGGTCTTCCATCAATTCCGGACCTGTAATTCCTTCGGGATAGCCGGGAAAGTTTTCTACCTCGGTTGTTGTTGTTAACTGACCTCCGGGTTGTATTCCTTCGTATAAAATAGGAGATAAATTTGCTCTGGAAGCATAAATTGCAGCGGTATATCCTGCTGGTCCTGAACCTATAATCAGGCAGCGTACTTTTTCATTCATATTCTCAGATTTATATATGTTATTTATTATTTATACAAAGATATTGAAAATGATTATTGATTCAAAGCTCATCTATTCCTTATTTTTTATCGAATGATAAATGGAATTTATAGCCTTGTCGTTATCGCAAGTCAACTACTTCTGCTCCCGGATATTCTTTTTTGTTGAATTGGAATGTAGAGTCGTTGAGAGTAGGTTGTTGCTTATACGATTTTATTGTTAAGATATTCTGTATCCCCGACTTATCTGTAAGAGATATTCTTGCAAACATATTGTCCGCTTGGTTTATATCAACAATGATCTTAGTAAAGTCTCCACCCTTCTTTTGAGGAGTTAGTTCCACAGTTGACACATTCTTGCCATTTACAATATTCTGCCCTTTATAAGCAAGATTAAACCCTTTCTTGTATATTCCAAAAAGAACGGATGGACTTATTGCTTGCAACTCTTGCCCCGTCGGATTGGTTATGTTTACCTCCTCGGTGTCTTTTATATATACCCATTGGGTAGTTCCGTCAAACCACGTTGTAGCATCTGGTATATCTATCTTGAATTTATTGCCCTTCATAAATACAGTCCCATCATAGCTGGAAGTCCGTTTTGTTTTAGGATCTTTGGCATCAAGGGTAAAGCTGGCTGTGATAGCTCCCGATTTATTATATGTGTCGTTTGCCTTATCTAATATAGAACGGGCATTTTGAGCTGATAGACCTGTTACTAAAAGTAATAGAGCGCAGCATGTAAGAAGTTTTGTTTTCATATTGTTGAATATCTTTAATTCTATTTAATTAGACCTTCCTGTTATTTAAAGGTTTAAAGTCGTTTGCACCTTATCTCTTAGAATGAGTTTAATCTTTGTTCCAAACTGTATTCGTCGGCAATAAGGACATCGCGTGCTTTACTGCCTTGAGTTGGTCCTACTATACCCGCAGCCTCTAACTGATCCATCAATCGTCCGGCACGGTTATATCCGATAGAAAACTTTCTCTGTATGAGTGATGTTGAACCTTGTTGATGTACGACTATAAGTCGGGCTGCTTCATCAAACAATGGATCTCTGTCATTCATATCTATGTTTCCAATCTTATCATCACTACCTTCCCCTACATATTCAGGAAGATCGAATGCATGACCATAACCTTGTTGCTTTTCTATGTATTGGGCTATACCTTCTACCTCCGGTGTATCTACAAACGCGCATTGGATGCGGACAAGATCACTTCCTTGCGAGAAGAGCATATCTCCTCGTCCTATCAATTGGTTTGCTCCCGACATATCCAATATCGTGCGCGAGTCTATTTGCGAAGTCACCCTAAACGCCATGCGTGCAGGAAAGTTTGCCTTTATCGTTCCTGTAATAATGTTTGTTGTAGGACGCTGTGTTGCTATAATCATGTGCATGCCCACAGCTCTCGCCTTTTGGGCAATACGGGCAATCGGCATCTCTATCTCTTTTCCGGCTGTCATTATTAAGTCACCAAACTCATCAATGACTACAACTATGTATGGCAGGAATTTATGCCCTTTCAAAGGGTTCAAACGACGCTTTTTAAACTTCTCGTTATATTCTTTTATATTTCTTACTCCCGCATTCATTAGTAGCTCGTAACGGTCGTCCATCTCTTTTGTCAAAGAATTGAGCGTCTGCGTTACCTTCGTTACATCTGTTATAATGGCTTTTTCTGCATCAGGAAGCTTTGCCAGATAATGATTCTCTATTCGGGAATAAATATTAAACTCTACCATCTTAGGGTCTACAAGTACCATCTTCATTTCCGCCGGATGCTTCTTGTATAAGAGCGATGTTATAATGGCATTAAGCCCTACCGATTTTCCTTGTCCTGTTGCTCCCGCCACTAGTAAGTGAGGCATTTTGCAAAGGTCGAACATAAAAATCTCATTGGTAATTGTTTTACCTAGAGCAACGGGCAGATCGTATTGACACTCTTGAAATCTGCGAGAGGCAATGACCGACTGCATGGATACTATTTGAGGGTCTTTGTTCGGAACCTCTATTCCGATAGTCCCTTTTCCGGGCATAGGGGCAATAATACGGATACCCAATGCCGAAAGACTAAGAGCAATGTCGTCTTCCAAATTACGTATTTTTGATATTCGAACTCCTGCCTTCGGTACTATTTCGTATAATGTGATAGTAGGTCCTACCGTAGCTTTTATGGATGTTATCTCAATACCATAATTTTGGAGAGTTGTAATGATCTTGCTTTTATTGGCATTCTGTTCATTCATGTCAACTCCTTTGCCGGTAGTGTCATATACCTTTAGCAGATTGGTGGATGGAAAACTAAAACTGGATAAATCTTTAGTCGGATCATATTCTTCCATTTCCTCTCCGTCCATGTTCTCTGGTAGTATATCGACCTCTTGGTTTGTTGTTGTATTTATTGGAGAACTAGTGGTAGGGGTCGAACGTTTTTCCGGTTGTATGAACTCTTCGTCTTTGGGTACAACAATTTCGAAATCCTGATCGGGATTTAGATTCTCAGCTTTTTGAGATACTTCTTTCTTAATTGGATCTTCAGACTGCTTTGTGTTCAAGCTTCGTTTGTTGTTTGCCTCTGGTCGTAATTCGGTTTTTTCTTCGCTCTCTTTTTTCTTTCTACTAAAAAAAGCAAACCAATGCTTTTTATCTTTTACCGGTTCTTCAATTTCTTCCTCCTCGTCGTAGTAATTCTCTAACTCGGGATCTATCTCGTTTTCGTTGTTATTCTTCAAGGGGTTTTTAAAGAGATTTCTGAAAAACTCCATCGAAGTCTTTTTAGTAATGATCAGAAAAATGATAAGTAGTAATATGATTACCATCAAGACGCCCGGTATGCCGAGTGTCGCCTCCAGCATCTGCTCTATATATTGACCATGTGCTCCGCCCCAAATAATATGTGTGTCACTGAAAAATCGTGATAGAATAAATGTACTGGTGATAGAACCCCAGATCATGGCGAAAGCTAATAGTAAAAAGGTGCGGATGGCGGATATATGTACCACTCGCATAAGCTTTAGTCCCATCAATATGAAATAGATAGGAATCAGCAAAGAGAATATGCCGAACCACTGATTTATGAATTTCTCAGCAATAAAAGCTCCTGCAACACCAGTCCAGTTGCTTATCTGCTGTTTGTGCATTATAAGGTCGAAGAAATACCGGTTGACAACTTTGCTCTGATCTGCAGCTCCGGTTGCAAAAAACGATATCTGTCCGAGTAGAATATATGCTCCCAGAAAAGCAAGACATACTCCCAATAGAAATTTAGTCCGTTCCTTTTTTATAAATTCTAAGAATAAAGCTCCCTTGCTTTGTTTTTTCTTTTTCTGAACAGTCCTTTTCGCCATATTTATAAAGAGTTAAATACTCTTGTAGTATTTATTTATTTTAATTGTAATGTACAAAGATAACGCTTTTTTATAAAGGAATACTGTTGCTGTTTTTATCTTTTCTGAAATAAATATAATGAGATTAATTTATTTTTTTTGATAAAAAACACAAATAGGTTTAAACCTTTTATAAAAGATATAGTCTTACTTTTCAAGTAAATCAAATTGAAGCAAAAAAGGAAATGATGAAGAGAATTATCCCCGTAATTCTGTTTTTGTGCTTGTTTTTTCAATTAAATGCGCAATCACAGTCCGTAAGTATAACAGGTACTGTATTTGATGATGGCACAAAAGAAGGTGTCGAATTAGCAAGTATTCGAATCCTAAACGAAGCCGATAGCGCCTATGTTACAGGTACGGCAACTAATCAGTCCGGGCGGTTTAGTGTAGGAGTTAAATCCGGAAAATATATAGTACATATTTCTTTTTTGGGATATCTCGAACAATTTATCAATATAGATATGCGTCAGAAAACGTCGGTAGGTTCTGTTTATCTGAAAGAGGATGGGGTAATGCTTGCAGAAGCAATTGTGGAAGCAAAAGCCCCCGAAATAATAATAAAAGGTGATACGGCAGAATACAATGCTTCTTCTTATAAAGTCCAGGAGAGTGCCGTTTTAGGTGATTTGATAAAGAAAATACCGGGCGCGGAGATTGATGCTGATGGTAAAATCACCGTTAATGGAAAAGATATATCCAAGATACTTGTTGATGGCAAAGAGTTTTTTAGTGATGACCCTAAGACAGCATCTGAGAATTTGCCGGCTAATATGATAGAAAAATTGCAAGTTCTGGATAAGAAATCAGATATGGCACAGATCACCGGTTTTGACGATGGAGAAGAAGAGACAGTGATCAATCTGGTCGTAAAACCGGGAATGAAAGAAGGTGTAATGGGAACGGCATCGGGCGGTTACGGAAATAAAGACCGTTATGAGACTAATGGATTTGTTAATGTTGCACGGGGAAATAATCGGATTTCAGTTTTAGGAAACTTCAACAATAATAATAATGCCGGATCTGGTGGAGGCGGACGAGGCTGGGGCAGAAATAGGGGACTGTCTGAAACGACCATGGGTGGAGTGAATCTGGCTTTAGAACCTTCTAATAAGTTGAAATATGATGCTGATGTACAATATAGAGGAGTGGATAATAAGGTAGAAACTATCAGCAGTACAACATATACCAATAGTGATATGACAGAGAATAAAACCTCGTCAAATGATACTGATACTAAAAATATTAATGGACGCTTTAGGTTTGAATGGACGCCGGATAGTCTGACCAATATTGTATTTAGACCTGATATTAAATATTCGAAAACTAATCAGTTGGGGGTAGGAGAATCGGAGCGTAGTAGCGATCTGGATTCGAACGATAACCTTAGATCAATATCTCAATCTTCATCAGATGGGCATACCTTACGTTTGAACGGAAATCTCTTGATGAATAGGATTTTGAATCGGAATGGTAGATCTGTAACTGTCGAATTTTCGGGCGGATTGTCAAATGGTAGTACTGACGGATTAACTTATGCTTTGACAGATTATTACAATACAGGTAAGTCTAAAATACAAGATCAGTTGTATAATCAAAAGAATGATAGCTATAATTGGCGTGCCCGTTTATCATATCTTGAACCAGTCGGGCGAGGCAATTTTCTTGAGTTTGCTTATGATATAAAGAATAATCACTCTGAGACGGATAAGAAAACCTATGACAAGGATGCTTCAGGAAACTATACAATTGTGGCAGATGATTATACACGCATAACCAAGAATGATTTCTTAACTCAAAACGTATCACTTAACTTTCAACGTCGTCAGCCCAAATATAACTATACTGTTGGAGTTGGTTTAGAGCCTTCACGATCTCAAACTTCGGTGATACAGCCAAATATGGAAGAGGATAAGGACAAAGCCCGTAATTTTATGAATTTTGCTCCGCGTGTAGAATTTAATTATCTATGGGATCGTAGGCATAACTTGCGTATAAGATATGATGGACATACTGGTCAGGCTTCTACCGATCAGCTTTATGATGGTATCATCTCTCAGAACGCAACAGATACGGTTTGGGGAAATCCGAATCTGAAACCTAGCTTTGAGCATCATTTGAATGTTCGTTATCAAAAATATATGCCCGAAAGAGCTGCTTCCATAATGAGTTTTATGGATGTTCGTTATACAACGAATGCTATTGCTTCTGTAACTCATATAGGTGCCGGAAATAGTAGAAATACAACGTATGAAAATATTGATGGAAATATGACAGGACGTTTTATGTTTATGTATAATACGCCATTAAAAAATAAGCGATTTTCTATAAATGCCAGAACTTTTGTAAAATACGACAGAGATAATACTTTTATTACAGATCAGGCGGGTGGTGACGCTGAAAAAAATACAGCGAATACATATAGTCTGACTGAAAATCTGGGATTAAAGTTCAATTCAGATAAATTCCAGTTTAACTTGCGAGGAAATATTTCGTATGAAAATACACGCAACTCTTTATCTGCAAGCGGAGACCGATCAATACAGAATCAGGAGATTTATAATTATGGAGGATATGGTGATATTGCTTGGTATTTACCATTCAATTTCGTGCTTGAGAGTGATTTGAATTATTCTTCTAACTCAGGTTATGAAGGAGGCTATCAAGAAAATTCGTGGATATGGAATGCATCTTTATCCAAAGAGTTTAATATCAAATTTAAGTCAGAATCCGGTTCTGTAAACTTTCCGGCAACATTACGATTTAAAATATATGATATATTGCAGGATCAGACAAACATCTCACGCTCGTCAACTGCGAATAATATATCATATTCTACAACAAATACAATCAGCAGTTACTTTATGGTAGGTCTTACCATTCGTTTCCAATCTTTCAAAGGCGGAGCGAAAAGTTCTGATTTCAATATGCCCGGACCGGGTAGACATCCGGGTCCTCCTCCAGGAGGTGGCAGGCGTGGTCCCGGATTCTAAAGCGTAAGAAGGATAATTCTTTTTATTACACTTATTCTCATTTCATAGATTTCTTCTATTTTTTATAGATATATACAATAAGTAGGTATTTTGAAAGCTCAAAATACCTACATATTGTGATTGTGAAAAGGTGCTTCTTCTCCTAAATTCGCCCCTTCATATAAAAACGTTCTTTCTATAAAAAATCTACAAAATGAAGAAGACTCTATTATTCTTTTCATTTCTTTGGTCTGCAATCCTCTTTGCAAGTGAAAATCCCGTACGTACAGATGCCAATATCTTCGGGCATGTTGTAAATTCGAAAACAAAGGAACATGTATCATTCATTAACGTTGTTCTCAAAAATACAACTATCGGAACTACTACCGATGATGTAGGGCGCTACTCGTTAAAGAATCTTCCCGAAGGCAAATTTATTATTGTTGCAGAAGGAGTTGGTTTTAAACCTCTCGAAAAAGAAGTTAGAGTAGAAAAAGGAAAATCCGTAGAGTTAAATTTTGAAATAGAAGAAGATGCCCTTAATCTCAACGAAGTAGTTGTTACAGCAGGACGATCTTCTCAGAAACGAACAGAAACTCCCGTTATCGTAAATACAATTAGCACCAAGATGCTAGAAACCACCCAATCGGTTGTTTTAGGAGAAGGGTTGAACTACTGTACCGGTTTACGTTACGAAAATGATTGCCAGAATTGTGGCTTTTCTCAAATTCGAATGAATGGGATGGAAGGACCTTACTCTCAGATATTGATAAACAGTCGCCCCATCTTTAGCGGTCTTGCCGGAGTATATGGGTTGGAATTGATTCCAGCCAATATGTTGGAACGTATTGAAGTTGTAAGAGGAGGAGGTTCTGTATTGTATGGCTCTAATGCAATTGCCGGTACAATAAATCTAATCTTAAAAGACCCCAAATCAAATAGTTTCGAAGCCGGATTTAACACATCTTTGATCGGAACGGGCGTTAGTGGGTCTAATGGGCCTGCTGCCGATTACAATACTACATTCAATGCTTCTTTAGTAACGGACGATTATAAATCAGGTATCTCGGTATTTGGCAATATGCGTGACCGTAAGATGTTTGATTCTAACGATGATAGTTTCTCTGAAATAGCCCCAATGAAAAATACTGTAATTGGTGCTCGTATTTTTCATCGTCCTGCTTACAGAAGCAAACTGAGTCTCGATTTCTTTAATATAAGAGAAGAACGCAAGGGTGGAAATAAACAAGATTACCCTGACCATGAAAGAGATATCTCAGAATCAGTAAAGCATAATATGGTTACGGGAGCATTGACTTTCGAACAATATTTACGTGAAAGCGACTTGCTGACAGTATTTGCTTCGGGACAATATTTGGATCGTGACTCTTATTATGGAGCTAATCAATCTTTGAGTGATTATGGAAATACAAAAGACAAAACATATAACTTAGGTGCTCAGTATAAATTTTCTATCAACGATTTGTCGTCTTTAATCGGTGGTGTAGAACGTACCGAATCTCATTTGACCGATAAGAAACTCGGCTATCCCGAATATGCCTTGAACGATAAGGGTGCGATAGAGGTGACGCATGTGCCTAACAGAATTGTGTCAGATCAGTCTTTGGCTACCACAGGAGCTTTTGCCCAATATGAAATAAAAGTAGGGAAAGCAAAATTCTTAGCAGGAGGTAGAGTTGAGCATTACTCAGTAAATGACAAACAAAGTAATGATAGCGACAAATCGGGAACGGTACTAGTACCTAGAGCTAGTGTAATGTACGATCTTACCTCTTTTCTGCAAACTCGTTTCGGCTATTCCAGAGGATATCGTGCCCCACAAATATTTGATGAAGATTTACATATAGAAACCTCCGGCTCTCGTCAGGTAATAAATAAGAATGATCCTAATCTGAAGCAAGAAAATAGCTCAAGTTTTACTTTGTCTTTCGACTTCAACAAGAAGCTGGGCGATATAAATACTAATATTCTGATAGAAGGGTTTTATAATAAATTACACAATCCTTTCCGTAATGAAATTGGTGCTCCCGACGAAAACGGAACAGTTATTTATACTCGTGTCAATTCTAAAGATGGAGCTGTAGTAAAAGGATTGAATATAGAGGCTAAGCTGACTCCATCGGATAAACTTACTGCTACTGTCGGATTTACAATACAATCCAGTAAATATAAAACAGCAGAAGAAACATTTGGTGAAAAGAATTTTTTCAGAACACCAGACAATTATGGCTTCTTTACTTTAGATTGGGAGTTTGCCCGCAACTTTGGAGTTTCTGCTACCGGAAACTATACCGGCAAAATGCTTGTTCCATATTTTGGCCCGGAAATCGAAGTGCCGGAAGATGGCGAATTACGAAAATCGAAACGCTTCTTCGATGCCGGAATAAAATTTCATTATGATATGAAGATCAGTAAAGATGTTAATATAGAATGGTTTGCCGGGATGAAAAATATATTTAATTCATATCAAAAAGACTTTGATAAAGGTATAGATCGTGACCCATCTTACATCTATGGACCAAGCCTTCCCCGTACAGTATTCTTAGGATTTAAGATTGGCAATCTGATATAGGAGTTAAGTATAAAGATAGTATCAATCAAAATATATCGCGAAGTCTACCCCCCTTTGGAGTGTAAGACTTCGCTTTTTTTGTTTTATAATTAAGAGTATTATCTTTACTTTTGTATAAAATGAATCGAATATGAAAAAAAATGCTCTGTTATTAGGACTACTTATCCTCACAATCTCATTATTCTCACAAGATTATAACTATAAGTTTCGTTTAACCCTAAAAGATAAAGGACAGACATCCTATTCGATCGACCGCCCTGAAGAATTTCTTTCACTCAAAGCCATAGAACGCAGACATAATCAAAGTCTGAGTGTAGATTCAACTGATTTTCCTATTTCAGAAACCTATCTGAAAAAGATAGAAGACTTAGGAGGTGTTATTGTAGCCAAAAGTAGATGGTTGGGTACAGTTGCCGTACATTGTAGTGATAGTGCGATGGTTGAAGACTTTAAAGCACTTCCGTTTGTTTCCGATGTACTGTTTGTCTGGAAAGGCAAGGCTCTTGCGGATGAGCCAAAGGTGGATAGTGTTAAGAACTACCCAGCCTCAGAAGTAATCGCCTTTGGCAATGATTATGGTAGAGCAATTGATAATATAAAGCCAAATAACGGACAAATTTTGCATGAAGCAGGATTTAAAGGAAAAGGTATGGATATTGCAATTATTGATGCCGGATTCAATCATCTGAACGAAATCGAATTACTTAATAACCTAGATATAAAAGGTGTAAAAGGATTTGTCTACCAGAATGAAGATATGTTTAGCAATGCTAATCAGCATGGATTGAATGTTTTATCCTGTATAGGTACAAACAAGCCAATGCAATTTATCGGTACTGCACCCGAAGCTAGCTTTTGGTTGTTAGGATCAGAAGATCCCCGATCCGAATTTCCTATCGAGGAAGATTATTGGACGGCAGCAATGGAATATGCAGACAGCGTTGGAGTATCAGTCGTAAATACGTCTTTAGGCTATAATAATTTTGATAGTCCGGCTACGAGTTATACTCACGATGATCTTGATGGCAGAACTGCTTTTATTACCAGAGCTGCAAACCGAGCCACTCAAAAAGGATTGTTGGTCGTAATTAGTGGAGGTAACTCAGGCGGTTCGGAATGGGAGAAAATAACACCTCCTTCCGATGCTTTCAATGTATTGACTGTGGGGGCAATCCAAAGAGATTCCATTATTGCACCGTTTAGCTCCAGAGGTTTTACTGCCGACTTGCGTGTAAAACCCGATGTTATGGCTTTAGGCGCAGGGTCTATTGTTGTAGATGATAAAGGGCTTGTAGATCGTAAATCAGGAACATCCTTTTCGTCACCTATTATGTGTGGTATGGTAGCTTGTCTGTGGCAAGCATTGCCGAGCCTTACTAATATAGAAATATTAGCTATTGTGCGAGGCGCGTCAGATAATTATGATACTCCTGACAAAGATTATGGTTATGGCATTCCAAATATGGAGTTAGCTCTTAAATTGGGACAGGGACTTATTGCACAGAAAGAAAAATTGAAAAACGCAACTTCAGATAAAAAAACTCGGAAATTAAAGAATGAATAGTGCTGCCATCTCACTCTATGAATTAAATAATCTGATCAGAAGGGTTCTTAACGAAAGCCTTCCCGAACAGATATGGATTCGTGCCGAGATGAGCGACGTGCGTGTTAATCAGAACGGACACTGTTACCTTGAATTTATAGAAAAAGATCAATCTGGAAAAAACTTAGTAGCTAAGGCACGAGGCATGATATGGGCAAATACTTTTCATTTGCTGCGCGCTTATTTCGAAAATGCTACAAAGCAAAGTTTTGCTTCGGGACTCAAAGTGCTTGTGTTGGTGAGTGTAGAGTTTCACGAACTATATGGGCTAAGCCTTACCGTTAACGATATAGACCCTAGTTATACTCTGGGCGATCAGGCTCTCAATCGTGCCGCTATACTCAAACAATTAGAAGCGGATGGTGTACTATATCTCAATAAAGAGTTAGAACTGCCCGTTCCTGTAAATCGTATTGCAATTATATCTTCACCTACGGCAGCCGGATATGAAGACTTTCTCGACCAACTGCATCGCAATGCTTTTGGTTTTGTATTCTATACAAAGTTATTTCCTGCCATTATGCAGGGAGATAGGTCGGAAGATTCCATAATTTCTGCTTTAGAACGCATTTATCAGTATCAAGACTGCTTCGATATTGTTGTTATTATCCGTGGTGGAGGAGCAACATCCGATCTCAGTTGTTTCGATTCTTACCTGCTTGCTGCCAGTTGTGCACAATTCCCTTTGCCCATTATTACCGGTATAGGGCACGAACGCGACGAAACTGTTGTGGATATAGTAGCTCATACCAGAGCCAAAACACCGACTGCTGTCGCCGAATTTCTGATTAATAATATGGCTGAGGCAGCTTCCGGTCTTGCCGATATTTCACAAGATATTGTAAGTCTGGTTTCACAGCGAATACAGATCGAAAATGCAAGGCTTAATGTTTTTGAAACCAAGAATACGTTAGTTCTTAAAGCTTGGTATAGAGAACAGCAAACAGTGTTGTCTTCCGCAAAAAATGTATTGGAAAAAGGTTTACAACGAGTTGATAAAGAAAATCGTAATGCTTTTTTACAAATAGAGGATGCCCTGAAACGTAAGATACAACAGACTGTAAAAGATCACGAAAATATATTCTCCCAAATCGAAGAGAGCCTACGACGGAGGACTAAACAAATATTGAAGGATCAGCAAATCAAGCTCGATACAATAGAGAAACATATAGAATTGTCTTCGCCTGATAGTATTCTGAGAAAAGGATATACTCTGACAATGAAAGGCGACCAAGTAATAAAACAAAGTAGAGACTTGAAGCCGGGCGATAGAATAACAACCCGTTTTGCTGATGGTGAAACAGATTCGATAGTAAAATGAACCAAAAGAAGAGAGAGATATCATTTTTTTTTCCTTTCAATTTCGAAGATGGCATGGTGCAGATTGGTTGTCAATCCGGAATAGGATATGCTAATACAGAAGGAGAATTGGTAATACCCTGCATATACAATTACGCCTATCCCTTTAGTGAAGGGTTAGCTTATGTTGAAAAAGACAAACGAAAATCATTTATCAGCAAATCGGGAGACAAGGTTATCCATATTGACTACGATAGTGCAGATCCATTTCGGGAAGGGCTTGCCGGAGTAATGGATGCCGAAGGTAAATGGGGGTTTATAAATAAATCGGGCGAATTGGTCATTCCTTGCACTTATCTCGAAATAACCGGATTTTCAGAAGGTCTTTGTGGCGTTTATACCGCAGAAGGCGCAGGGTTTATCGACAAGTCGGGAGCAATGGTTGTATTACCGAAATATGACGATGTCCAAATATTTAGTGATGGAATAGCCATTGTGTCGAAAGATGAAAAAAGCTTTTTTATCGACCAATCGGGCAATGAAATTTTGACTCTGCCGGTGTATAATAATCAGGAAATATCTAACTTCCAGGACGGATTATATACCTATATGATAAATGATAAATACGGAGCAATAGACAGAGCCGGCAATGAGATTATTCCCTTTATCTACGAAGATATATCCGGCTTTTCAGACGGTTTGGCATATGCTTCATTGGATGGTAAATATGGATTCCTGAATAAAGAAGGCAATATTGCAATTCCGTTCACTTATGATTCCTTATTTGACTTTACAGAAGGACTTGCTGCTGCTAAGTCGGGCGGTAAATGGGGATTTATAGATAAAAATAACAATATAGTGATCCCGTTTCAGTATACTGTTGCAAACCCCTTTTCCAATGGTTTAGCCTTTGTTCGAGCAGGCGGTCGTAAAGGATATTATATTGATAAAAAGAACGAGGTCAGATTTACTATGACCAGAGAATATACAATTGTGGAAAAGATAAAAATCGGATTCTTTGCCCTTGTTGTTCTCGGACTTATAGGGCTATTGATAAGTAAATTATTTTAGATATGGCAAAGAAAGAACAAACATACGGCGAGGCGATGCAAGAGCTACAAGATATTATGCTTCGCATCGAAAATGATGAATTAGATGTAGATATTCTTCTCGAAGAGGTGAAAAAAGCAGCTAATCTGATTAAATTTTGCAAAGATAAATTGCAAAAGACCAATGTGGAAATTCAAAAGATACTCGAAAAAATAGAATGAGCAGAAAACATGTTGTTATAGTTGCCGGAGGTAAAGGGCTACGCATGGGTAGTGACTTGCCTAAACAGTTTATACCTATTGGAGGATTGCCGGTGCTGATGCATACGATTCAAAACTTTTTTGATTACGACAATCAAATTAATATTATTCTCGTGCTTCCTCTCTCTCATCGTTCTTATTGGGAAAGCCTTTGTGCCGAATATAAGTTTGATATAGCGCATACAATCGCTACGGGCGGAGAGACTCGCTTTCATTCGGTAAAAAACGGATTGTCCTTTGTCGATGAAGGAATTGTTGCCGTACAAGATGGCGTGCGCCCTTTTGCTTCAACTCAAATGATTGCACGGTGCTTCGATAGTGCAACTCATTATGGAGCAGTCATTCCCGTTATTAATTCTACGGATAGTTTGAGAGAGATGCTGAACGATGAGCGAAGCAGGATTATAGATCGGTCTAAAATTCGCTTGGTTCAGACTCCTCAGGTTTTTAGTGCAGAGTTATTGAAGAAAGCATATCAGACTGAGTTTAAGGATACATTTACTGACGATGCCTCTGTGGTTGAGGCAATGGGCGAGAATATACATTTGGTACAAGGTGAGGTGACAAATATCAAGATTACAACACCTTTGGATCTGAAGATAGGAGAGCTGATCGTACAATCATCTCAATCTGTATGATTTATCTATATATTAGATTCTTATCTTCGAAATGTTTTATTTCATAAGAATAAGATGAAATTGCAAAAACAGGTAAAAAGTGTACAACTTTGTAACCTTTTAGTTAAAATAACGAGAATGCTATTATGGAACTTGATATAGACGCTTTATATTACAATGCTGTGGATTTGCTGAAAGACATGATAAAGACACCTTCTTTCAGTCGAGAAGAACATAATGTGGCAGAATTGATTATTTCCCATATTCGGAAAGCAGGCTTTGAGCCTCAGCGTCAGGGTAACAACTTTTGGATAAAAAGTAAGAATTTTGATGATCAGAAGCCTACTATTTTGCTAAACTCTCATATAGATACAGTACGTCCCGTTTCGGGATGGACTAAAGATCCGTTCGAACCTCAGGTCGAAGATGATACCTTATATGGCTTGGGTAGCAACGATGCCGGAGCCAGTTTTGTCTGCTTGCTGCATACTTTTTTTATGCTTACATCCAAAAAGCAGGACTATAATCTTATATTCTTGGCTTCTTGCGAAGAAGAAGTATCCGGCAAAGATGGTGCAGAGTCTATCGTTCCGCTACTTCCTGAAATTGCATTCGGAATTGTAGGAGAACCTACTCAGATGAATCCTGCCATTGCAGAAAAGGGTTTGTTGGTTTTGGATTGTATCTCTTATGGCAGAGCGGGACATGCTGCCCGCAATGAGGGAGACAATGCTATATATAAAGCTATGCGAGATGTAGAATGGTTTAGGACATATACTTTTCCCAAGGTAAGCGATCTGCTCGGTCCGGTAAAAATGACTGTGAGTATGATAAATGCCGGTACTCAACACAATGTTGTACCCGATAGGTGTGAGTTTGTTGTTGACGTGCGCAGCAACGAATTATATAGCAACGAGGAGCTTTTTAATGTAATAAATGAACATACTGACTGTGAGGTCAAACCTCGATCTTTCCGTCTTAATTCGTCAAAGATTGCATTAGAAAATCCTTTTGTACAACGTGCTATAATGGTAGGGAAAGAACCTTATGGTTCGCCAACATTATCAGACCAGACATTTATGCCTTTCTCCACTTTGAAGATGGGACCCGGAGATTCGGCTCGCTCGCATACCGCAAACGAGTATATTCTTCTGAGTGAAATCCGAGAAGGCATAGAACTCTATGTCAAGCTGCTCGATGGCTTACGCCTCTAACGGCTCTTCACTTTCTGATTGTTGCAGTAGTTCCTTAAGCTGCTCTTCCGTATGGTCTAATTGTCTTAATGGAACAGTTTCTACGACCGCCAAAGATGGGTCTATATCGTACATTTGAGTATCGGATGTAGTCAGCTTCTTTATAATGTTGTAACATCCGAATATAATCTGCCGAGACGGATTCATATGTACATTTCGGAAAATACGGTCTACTACCATGTATGAGAAATCGCCACGTTTATCGAATGCATCTTGCATAGATGGATAGCGAGATGTGAGGTCTACAAGCCCATGACGCTCCAATTCGTTGGCTATCAGAGTCACATATTTATCTGTATGTATTCCCAGTTTAAATCCTGCTCTGATATTAATTCTAAATATCTTCTTAGGTACATAAACTGTTGTTTCGTAGCTGAATTCATAAGGATCATCAGTCCTCTTTATGCGCACAAACCAGTATGTGTCGGCACGTTTTGGAGTTCGTTTGAATAGCGAATAAGCTATCTTGCTTTCAAGAAAGTTCTTGTTATTTGCCTTTACTATATAAACGAGGTGAGTCGCTGTTTTGGGAATAGTTTCGTCTTGACTGATCTTTACTATTTGATTTATGTATTTCTCATCTACCTGATCATATACTGTGTAGTGACGCTTGATCTGGCGTCCATTATACCATGAATACATCAGTAGAAGCAATACGCCAGCTATAATGATAGGTATAAAACCTCCATGTGCAAACTTCTGCATATTGGCTAGGAAGAAACTGAATTCTATCACAACAAAGAAGAGTGTGAGAGGTATGCTAAACCATAGAGGTCTATTGTTCTTCATAAAGTAGAGGAACAATAGAATACTGGTCATCAACATACTTAGAGTGATTGCCAAACCGTATGCAGCTTCCAGTTTCATTGACGATTGCATTGTGAGAATGATGATTATACATAGTACCATCATCATATGGTTGATGGACGGTATATATAATTGTCCCTTTATATTAGATGGATATTGGATTTTTACGTTTGGCCATATATTTAGTGATATAGCTTCACTGATCACTGTAAACGAACCGCTGATCAATGCCTGACTGGCTATAATTGCAGCTACGGTTGCCATTATTACTCCGATTAGCCCAAACCATTCGGGCATCATTGCAAAGAATGGGTTTACATCATGTGTTACATGTGGGGTATGTATCAGCCATGCTGCTTGTCCTAGATAGTTTAATATGAGTGCCAGTTTTACATATATCCAAGATACTCGTATGTTTTTGAGTCCACAATGCCCTAAATCGGAATAGAGAGCTTCGGCTCCGGTTGTACAAAGGAATATAGCACCTAAGATGATCATGGTATGCGGAACTTCTATCAGGAAACGAATTGCATATAATGGATTGAATGCTCTGAAAACACTGAAGTCATTTAATATTTGACTGACTCCTATTACTGCCATCATAGCGAACCATAGTATCATAAGTGGACCAAAATATTTACCTAAAGATCCTGTCCCGAATGGTTGTACAAGAAATAATACCAGAACAATAGCTATTGTCACAGGGATGACGGGTATATGTGGTGCTATAACGTTTAATCCTTCTACGGCAGACATGACGGTCATTGCAGGTGTGATAATACCATCGGCGAGTAATGTTGCAGCTCCTAGTCCGGCGAGAATATAAGCCCAGCGATATTTCTGGCGGATGAGAGCATATAATGAAAGAATACCCCCTTCACCTTTATTGTCGGCTCGTAAGGTGATGATTACATATTTGAGGGTTGTTTGTATCGTGAGTGTCCATATAACACAAGATACAGCACCCAACACATAGTCGGGGCGAGATAATTGTCCTGCAGGAAGCGCGTTAAGGATTGCTCTCATTACGTATAGAGGAGATGTACCTATGTCTCCGAATACGATACCGATTGCCAGTACAACTCCCAATGCACTAAACTGCACTCTTTGATTTTCTTTCATATGCTCATATATTGAAAATTGCATCCAAAAGTACAAGATTATTTGATATTTGGATATATAATCTTGTAAAATATTTATTTTAATAAAGTTTCTATCCTGCTAAGGTATATCCATTTATATTTATTCTGGATATGTGTAGCCTCAAGCCGTAAAGAATCGGGTTTCTATATGTTTACGATATAATTATCTATATATCGGATTGCATTTAAATCTCGAAAACCAAAGGAAAAAAATAAATAGATACGAATCTTTATTTTTTATATTTTTAAGAGTTCTCAAACTGTTCCTGATATAATGAGTAATATTTTCCTTTTTGAGCTAAAAGTTCTTTGTGATTACCCTGTTCTATGATACGTCCGTGATCGAGAACTAATATTTTGTCGGCATTGCGTACTGTAGATAACCGATGAGCAATGATTAGGCTGGTTCTGCCTTGCATCAATTGGTCTAACCCTTTTTGGATCAGCAATTCGCTGCGCGTATCTATGTTGCTAGTGGCTTCGTCCAAAAGTAATATTGCCGGATCTGCAATGGCTGCCCGTGCAATATTGAGCAATTGTCGTTGCCCTTGGCTCAGATTAGCTCCGTCATTCTCCAAGAGAGTATCATACCCTTGCGGTAAGCGTTTTATAAAAGAATGAGCAGCGGTCAATTTTGCAGCTTGTATTATTTCATTGTCTGTTGCATTAAGTCGTCCGAATCGTATATTTTCCCTTACTGTACCTGTAAAGAGGTGAGTGTCTTGAAGTACTATTGCCATTGATTGCCTAAGGTCGTTCCTTTTTATGTTCTGTATAGGAATATCGTCTATTGTAATTGCTCCTGATTCTATGTCGAAAAAACGGGGTAGCATGTTCAGGATGGTTGTCTTTCCCGCACCGGTTTCTCCGACCAAAGCAATCTTGGTATCGGGATTTGCTTGAAGAGATACTCCTTTCAATATAAGCTTGTCTTTCTTATATCCGAAGTAAACGTCTTTCATTTCCAGATAGCCTTTTACTTCATTTAGGGCGATTGCATCTTTAGAGTCTTCTTGCTCCGGCTTTTCGTCTATAATCTGAAAAATCCTTTCTGCTCCGGCAATGGCTGCTTGTATACTATTATAAAGACTGGCTAGTTCGTTAATCGGTCTTCCGAATTGACGTGAGTATTGCAAAAATGCCGCCAGACCTCCTACGTCGAAGCCACGGAATATGGCAAGCAATGCTCCTATGATTGTTATAACCACATAGTTTAATGTATTCAGATTTTGCATAAGAGGCATCATTAGTCCCGAATAGAACTGGGCTTTTTCTGATTTGCCCTTTAGCTTTTGATTAAGACCTTCAAAGTCGTCTTCTACTTTCTTCTCGTGACCGAATACTCTGATAACCTTCTGTCCGCTTATCATTTCTTCTATGTATCCATTCACTTCGCCCAACGTTTCTTGCTGTGCTTTGAAGTATTTCTTACTACGCTTTACTATGAATTTGGCACTCAAAAACATCAATGGCACTGTGATAAGGGTTGCGATGGTTAATATGGGGCTTATATATACCATCAGGATGAAAATACCGATCAGCATTAGTACACTTGAAAGCATATCGGAAAGGCTATCGGTGAGGGCTGTACTTATCTGGTCAATATCATTGGTATAGCGACTCATAAGGTCACCGTGCTGATGCGTGTCAAAATATTTGATGGGCAGATGTTCCATTTTTTCGAATAATGCCTTGCGCATTCTGGTCACAGTATTTTGCCCTATCTTATTGAGTAACCGATATTGTATGTATGTTGCTACTACGCCACTCAGATATATAATGGCAAGGAGGATGAGGATTTTTATCAAGCCAGCATAATCTCCGGGAATAATATAATCGTTGATAATGGGGCGAAGCATATAAGAGCCTGCCAAACTGGATATAATGCTTATGATGATAAGCACGCCGATGAGGCTTAACAGCTTCTTGTCGCATGTCAGATATGACATTAGACGCAGAAAAGTCTTCTTTCCTTCTTTAGGTTTTCCACTGTGTTTGTAGTGATCTCCGTGTGCCATATCTTAAAATGCTATTTGTTGAGAATTATAGATTTCCCGATATACTTTCGAATGCTCTATTAGTTCGTGAGGCTTCCCAATCGCATCTATTTCTCCGTCTTCAAGCACAATCACTCTGTCTGCCGATTGCATTGTATTGATTCGCTGAGTGATAATAAATACGGTAGTGTTCTGCAGAAAACGGTTTAGGTTATGCCTTATCTTTTGTTCAGTATCCGAGTCTACTGCGCTGGTGCTATCGTCCAGTATCAATATTCTAGGTTTTCGCAATAAAGCACGGGCAATACATATTCGTTGTTTCTGTCCACCGGAAACATTTATACCTCCGCGTCCCAGCATTGTATTATAACCATCGCTGAAAGACATAATGAATTCATGTGCTTGTGCTACCTTGGTGGCTTCTTCTATCTCTTCGATTGAAGCATCGGGTTTTCCCCAGCGAAGGTTTTCTAATATTGTGCCGGAAAACAGTTCATTCTTTTGCAATACCATTCCTATTTTGGCATGAAGTTCATTCAGATTATAATCTTTCACATCTATTCCGTCTATCAGTACCTTTCCTTTAGTAGGGTCGTAGAGACGAGGTATTAGTTGTAGCATGGAGGTCTTGGATGTACCGGTTGCACCTACAACGGCAATTGTTTCTCCCTGATATATATGAAAGTTTATATCTTTCAATACATCGTTCTCTCCATTCAAATAACGAAAATATACATCTTTGAAGATTACTTCTCCTTTTTCTATTTTATAATTATGGTGAAGTGCTTCTTCCGTATTTTTAATGGATAAATCTGCATCTAAAACTTCTAATATACGCTGCGAAGAAGCAGATGCTCTGGCTATATTCATTATCACCATTGATAGCAACATGAGAGCCATGAGTATCTGTGCCAGATAATTTACAAACGATATTAATTCTCCGACTTTTAGTTCTCCCGAAATAACTTTACTTCCTCCAATCCATAGAATGACTACAATAGATATATTCATAATCAGTTGCATAACCGGAAAAATAGATACAACTATATTCGAAGCTCTGACTACCATGTCGCGAAGCTCTTCACTGCTTTTAGTGAACTTCTTTGATTCGAAATCTTCTCTTACAAATGATTTTACTACTCGTATATTGATCAGATTCTCACGTACAACACTATTGAGGCTATCTACCTTTTGCTGAACTTTCATAAAAAGGGGAAATCCTTTATATAATATAAGAAAAACGCTAATACCAAGTATGGGGACTGCTGCTATGAGTATTAATGCTAAACTGGTATTAATCTTGATAACAAAAAATATTGCCATAATCAGCATTAGCGGAGATCGGAGCATGAGCCGCATACCCATCAATATTACTTGTTGAATACGTATAATGTCGTTTGTCAATCGGGTGATAAGTGAAGCTGAATTGAACTGATCTATTTCGGAGAATGACAATTGTTGTATCTTCTTGAAAAGAACCGAACGCAGGTCTGTCCCAAATCCGATGGATGCTCGAGATGAAACAACTACATTGATCACACTGGCTATAAGACCAACGATGGCTACGAATAGCATCTTAAACCCTATGTCTATAACGATCGACATATCTTTGGGTACTACACCATTGTCTATTACCTCCGCCATGTAAAACGGTTGTATTGTTTCGCACATCACTGTGATCAGGATCAGAAGCGGACTAAGACAGAGATTTAATGAATATTTTTTTAGTATTTGCCAGTATTTCTTCATTTATTCGATAGGCACTTGATTGATCTTTTCTTAAGACTACAAATATATGGATTTGTGTAAGAGTTTGCTTTTGAATAATAACTATTCTTGAATTTTCAATCATAATTATTATCAATGTTGTATTAACAAATATCTATATTTTTTGAAAAACCGCCAACTTATTTGTAATATTGCATTACATAATCTATAAAAACATTTTTATGTTTTTTATTGTTCAGATTATGATTATCATCAATAAATATCATCATTATGTTAAGTAAAAAATTAGAAGCTGCGTTAAACGCACAGATTAATGCAGAGTTTTGGTCTGCATATCTTTATTTATCAATGGCTTCTCATTTTGCCGCAGATGGCAAACCGGGATTTGCTAATTGGTTTCAGATCCAGTTCAAAGAAGAACAGGATCATGCTATAAAGTTTTTCAATTATGTGATTGAAAGAGGAGGTAAGGTAGAATTAAAACCTATCAAAGATGTACCTAATTCTTGGACATCTCCACTAAATGCTTTCGAAGATACTTTGAAGCACGAGCAAGTTGTGACAGGATATATCAATGATCTTGTAACATTGGCTAAAGACGAGAAAGACTATGCAACAGAAAGCATGTTGAAATGGTTTGTAGATGAGCAAGTAGAAGAAGAAGCTACTGCACAAGGTTATATTGATGCTTTGAGAATGATCAAAGACAATGGCTTTGGTATCTATACTCTTGACAAGGAGTTGCAATCGCGTGTATATACTCCGGTTGTATAAGTGAAAAAATATATCTGAATAGATAGAAGTGAATCTCCCTGAATATCTCAGGGAGATTTCTTATTTTTATACACAAAAGAATATTCAATTGATTACAGTAGATAATATCTCAAAAAGATACGGAAATCTTAATGCTTTGTCTAATGTTAGTTTCTCCCTAAATAAAGGAGAGATTATAGGGCTGTTAGGTGTGAATGGTGCAGGTAAATCGACTCTGATGAAGACACTATCAGGCATTATTTCTCCTGATAAAGGGAGTGTTCATATTCAAGGTCATGCCCTATCTTCAGAACCATTGATGGTAAAGAAAATGATAGGCTATCTGTCTGAAGATAATCCCTTGTATGAGGATATGTATGTACGGGAATATCTTGAATATATAAGAGGGATATATAACCAACCGAAAGATAGAGTTGGAGACGTAATTGAACTTACCGGACTGAAAAATGAATACAAGAAAATGATCAGAACTCTGTCTAAAGGTAATAGACAGCGAGTCGGTATTGCTCAGGCTTTAATAAATGATCCCGACTTCCTTATTCTAGATGAAGCTACATCCGGACTAGATCCCAATCAGAGAGAAAAGCTTAATAACTTGTTGAAAGAATTATCTATAAATAAAGTGATATTATTTTCTACCCATATTTTGCAAGAAGTAAAAGAACTCTGTCCCAGAGTGATATTATTAGATAAAGGGAATATTGTGTTAGATAAAAATATTGTAGAAATTAATTCCATAGAAGACATATTTCATACACTGAATAATGAAAATAGTAGCAGATAAAAATATCCCATACCTAAAAGGAATAGTTGAATCTTTTGGAGATGTAACATACCTCGATGGAGCAGCCTTCTCGCATGAGACGATCAAAGATGCCGAAGTTCTTATAGTGCGGACAGTTACCCGTTTTGATGAAACATTGTTGAAAGACACTGCTGTAAAGTTAATTTGTTCGGCTACAATTGGCTACGACCATATTGATACTGCATATTGCGACCGCCATAGCATTGTATGGCATAATGCACCCGGTTGTAATTCCGGTTCGGTACAACAATATGTTATATCCTCTTTGATTACGATTGCCGAGAAGAAAGGTTTCGATATTAAAGACAAAACTATCGGGATTGTAGGTGTTGGCAACGTTGGGAAAAAGGTCGCTCGTGCTTGCGAAGTTTTGGGAATGAAAGTTCTGTTGAATGATCCTCCGCGAGAAGCATTAGAAGAAACCAATAATTTTGTTTCTCTGCAAACAATAATGGAGCAGGCAGATATTATAACATTTCATACACCATTAATAAAAGACGGTCAATATAAGACATACTATTTAGCAGATCAATCTTTTTTTTCATCTTTGAAGCGAAGGCCTATCATCATAAATTCGGCACGTGGTGGCATAATAAATACTCAGGCTATAAAAGAAGCTATGCAAAACTCCTCTATTTCCGGAGCTATTATAGACTGTTGGGAAAATGAGCCTACTATTGATCTCGAATATATGAATATGGTTGATATTGCTACACCTCATATTGCCGGATATTCTGCTGACGGAAAAGCTAATGCGACTCGTATGTCGTTAGATGCTATTGCCGATTTTTATAAGTTGGATAAAACACCTATCTCGAAGATTAAAGAACCTAGTCCTGATAATCCGATTATAGACCTTAATCCTTTGGATGTCTCCGATAATAGAGTTTATTCCTCTATTCTGAATACATACAACCCGATGGCTGATTTCTCTCGGTTGAAGACGGCTCCGAATACGTTTAAAGAGCTCCGAAACAGTTATCCTTTACGTAGAGAGTATTTTGCATATCATATCAAAAATGCTTCGGACGAAGAGCAAAAGATATTATTACAATTAGGATTCA
This sequence comes from Dysgonomonas sp. UBA5412, assembly GCA_002409595.1. Taxonomy (GTDB): domain Bacteria; phylum Bacteroidota; class Bacteroidia; order Bacteroidales; family Dysgonomonadaceae; genus Dysgonomonas. The sequence continues at coordinate 61,214 of DHNQ01000016.1, read as the reverse complement.
AAATCTGATTTAAATAATCTGATTTTGACTATTTAATCTTAAAATAAAAGAGGAGCAATATTATATTGCTCCTCTTTCACACTATATAAAAGAATAATTAATTATTCTACGGCATCAAAATCTACGACAGTCTTTCTTGTTGCAGCAATTCTGTCAAAATCTTCTTTTGTACCCACTACAATTTTCTCAAACTCACGCTGACCTGTACCAGCAGGAAGTAAGTGTCCGCAAATTACGTTTTCTTTCAATCCTTCTAGTCTGTCTACTTTAGCGTTGATAGCTGCATCGTTCAGAACTTTTGTTGTTTCCTGGAACGAAGCTGCCGACATAAAGCTTTGAGTTTGTAGGGCTGCACGAGTAATACCCTGAAGTATTTGGTTTGCAGTAGCAGGAATCGCGTCACGCACCTCTACCGGACGAAGATCCCTACGTTTAAGCATAGAGTTTTCATCCCTTAGTTTACGAGGTGTAACAATCTGTCCAGGTTCGAAAACTGTTGAATCTCCGGCATCGATAATAACTTTCTTGCCCCAGATTCTATCATTTTCTTCCATCACATCATATTTGTCGATCACCTGTTGTTCCAAGAAGCGAGTATCTCCCGGATCGATCACTTCTACCTTGCGCATCATCTGACGTACAATAACTTCGAAGTGCTTATCGTTGATCTTCACCCCTTGTAGACGATATACATCTTGTACTTCGTTTACAATGTATTCCTGAACAGCAGTTGGTCCCATAATGGCAAGAATATCAGACGGAGTAGTAGCTCCGTCAGAAAGTGGCATACCTGCTCTTACAAAGTCATTTTCTTGTACAAGAATTTGTTTTGATAGAGGAACCAGATATTTCTTAACTTCTCCAAGTTTAGAAGTAACAATAACTTCTCTGTTACCACGCTTGATCTTACCGAATGAGATTTCTCCGTCGATTTCAGATACAACAGCAGGATTAGAAGGATTACGTGCTTCAAATAATTCGGTAACACGAGGAAGACCCCCTGTGATATCACCCGCTTTACCTACTGCACGAGGTATCTTAACCAATACATCTCCAGCCTTGATGGTATCATTATCATCCTTAACAAGGTGAGCGCCTAATGGCAGTGTATAAGTTTTGATTGTTTTTCCTTGTTCATCCAATACATGAGCTTCCGGAGCTTTGGTTTTATCACGAGATTCGATAATGATCTTTTCTTTCAAACCTGTTTGCTCATCAGACTCAACTTTATATGTTACGTTTTCGATAACGTTTTCAAACTTGATACGTCCAGTAGCTTCAGATACGATAACTGCATTAAATGGATCCCATTCGCAGATCAGGTCATCTTTCTTCACCTTAGCACCATCTTTGAAGTATAGTTTCGAACCGTAAGGAATATTATGAGTTAAGAGTACGATCTTAGTGTTAGGGTCAACCAAACGAAGTTCAACCAAACGGCTAACAACGATTTGAGTTTTCTTACCACTTTCGTCTACGATATCTACAACGCGTAAGTCGTCAATTTCCAGTACTCCATCATATTTTGCTATAAATCTACTTTCGGCAGCGATATTGGATGCAATACCCCCAACGTGGAATGTACGAAGTGTAAGCTGTGTACCCGGCTCACCGATAGATTGCGCTGCAATTACACCGACAGCCTCACCGCGCTGAACCATACGGCCTGAAGCAAGGTTACGTCCGTAACATTTACCACAAACTCCTTTTTTAGATTCACAAGTAAGTACCGAGCGGATCTCAACGCTTTCGATAGGCGAATTCTGAATGATTGTTGCCTTGTCTTCTGTGATTTCTTCACCCGATCTGATGATTATTTCGCCAGTCAACGGATGTTGAATATCATGTACAGAGACACGTCCTAATATACGTTCGTAAAGAGATGCAACAACTTCTTCATTGTTTTTCAATTCTGTACAAACAAGTCCGCGTAGTGTACCGCAGTCCTCTTCGTTGATAATTACATCTTGAGAAACGTCTACCAGACGACGAGTTAAATATCCTGCATCGGCAGTCTTCAAGGCTGTATCGGCAAGACCCTTACGGGCACCGTGGGTAGAGATAAAGTACTCTAACACCGAAAGACCTTCTTTAAAGTTGGATAAGATCGGGTTCTCAATAATCTGAGCACCTTCAGCTCCACTCTTTTGAGGTTTTGCCATCAAACCACGCATACCTGACAACTGACGAATCTGTTCTTTCGATCCACGGGCTCCTGAATCTAACATCATATATACAGAGTTAAATCCTTGATCGTCTTCCGAAAGTTGCTTCATCAAAATGTTTGATAACTTAGAGTTAATATGTGTCCAAGTATCAATTATCTGATTGTAACGTTCATTGTATGTGATGAATCCCATATTATAGTTTCCTATAATTTGTTCTACTTCATCATATCCTTGTTTTACAAGAGTATCTTTTTCCTCTGGGATAATTACATCTTCAAGGTTAAATGACAGACCTCCACGGAATGCCATAGTATAACCAAGATCTTTAATGTCGTCAAGGAACTGAGCTGTTTTGGCAACTCCTGCTACTTTGATAACATTACCGATGATGTCACGAAGCGATTTTTTAGAAAGCACTTCGTTTATAAATCCTACTTCTACCGGCGTTTTTTCATTTACGATAACGCGTCCTACTGTAGTTTCACGCATCAATTTAGCTATGTTTCCGTTCTCATCAAGATCGTTAACATATACTTTTATTAATGCATGTATATCTACCTTACCTTCATTGTACGCAATAACAGCTTCTTCCGGTCCGTAGAAAATCAGACCTTCGCCTTTAGCTCCTTTACGTATTTTGGTAATGTAGTACAGACCCAAAACCATGTCCTGAGAAGGCACTGTAATCGGCGCACCATTTGCAGGGTTGAGGATATTGTGAGAACCTAACATCAACATTTGTGCCTCAAGGATAGCTTCATTACCTAGAGGTAAGTGAACAGCCATCTGGTCACCGTCGAA